>UBKJ01000008.1 GCA_900465915.1 Hyphomicrobiales bacterium | reverse complement strand
CCCGGCGAAGCGCGCCAGCAATCCCCAGCTCACTCCACCCGCATGAAGCCCCTCATTGATCGTCGCCAGTAACCACGCCGTCGCAAGGCCGCCCAAAGCGCCCAGCGCCGTCGATAGCGCCGCCAACGGCCAGAACGGCAGCAGAAGACGGAACACCTCCCGCAGAAGGCCGCGCGCGCCGATCTTGTCGATGGTTTCGCTCATGCGGCCGTCCTCCGCATCCGCCACAGGAAATATGGGGCGCCGACCAGCGCCGCGAGAAGCCCGGCTGGAACCTCGTAGGGAAACAGGATCGTTCGGCCGAGCATATCCGCCGTCAGAAGGATCGCCCCACCGACGAGACCGGCTGCAAAACTCTGGCTGACGGGTTTTTGAACGCCCGTCATTCGCACGATATGCGGAGCCATCAGGCCGACGAAGCTGAGCGGCCCGACGAGCATCGTCGGAATCGCCGTCAGAATGCCGATCGTTATGAAGAGGAGCGATCGTGAAACAGCGCCGTTCATCCCGACCGCTGTCGACGTCGCGGCCCCCAGCGGCAGGATCGTCAGCCAGCGTCGCAGCAGCATGACCGAGACTGCGGCGAGCAAGGCGAATATGGCGGCGACCGTCGCATCGCCGGTTGAAACGCGCGATACCGAACCCGCCATCCAGCCGATGAAAATGCGCAGGCGCGGGTCGCCCGTCGCCATCAGGAAGGTGAGCAGGCTGCTGAAGAGCGTGCTGACCGCCACGCCCGCGAGCAGCATTCGCTCCGGGGAAAAGGACGCCCGCCGCGCGAAGGCGAAGATGAGCGCCGTGGTCAATGCGGCGCCGACGGCTCCCGACGCCATCTGCTGTATTCGATCCGGCTGGGAGACCGCAAGAATTGTCACCAGGCCCGCGAGCGATGCGCCGGAGGAAACGCCCAGCACTTCGGGAGAGGCAAGGGGATTTCCGGTGAGGCGCTGCGTGAACACGCCGGCGATGCCAAGCATCATGCCGGCCGAAAGGGCGGCGACGGTTCTCGGCCAGCGCCAGGGAAGACCGTTCCAGAATTCTGTTCCGAAGGCGAAATGCAGGCCATGTCCGTTGTCGGTCAGCGAAAGCGCCGGCCACGCCATCATGGCCGCGAGTAGAAGCAGGACGATCAAAATCCAGCCGGCGTGGCGGGCGAGGCGTATGCCGTCGCGCTCTGTGACGGAAGCGGTGACGGTCGATGCGAGGCGGGGCAGCAGCCAAAGCAGCATCGGAGCGCCGAGTAGGGCGGTCAGGCCACCGGCAGGAATTTCGCCGAAGCGGCCCGAGAGCAATTGCAAGCCCTGATCGACTCCGGCGAGCAGCATGCTTCCGACCAGGGCGGAGACCGCCAAGCGGGCCGTGAAGCTGCGAAGGTGGAGAGAGCGTGACACCGTCGCGCCGGCAAGCCCGACGAAACCGATGACACCGACAGCACTCGTCACGGCGGCGCTCAGCAACACGGCGCCGACGATCGCCAGCAGCCTCATTCCGGAAAGGGACAGGCCGAGGCTTCTGGCGCTCGCGTCATCCAGCCGCATCACCGTCAGCGGCCGGGCCATCAGGGCGAAGGCGATGCAGATCGGAATCGCCTGCAAAGCCAAGAGCCTGACCGTTTGCCAGTCGTTCTGAACCAGCGAGCCGGCATTCCAGATGAAGATCGCCAGAAGATTGTCGTGATGAAAGAGCACGAGCAATGCGTTGAGCGCGCCGCAGAGCAGGCTGACGATCAATCCTCCCATGATGAGCCTGATGGGGGAAAGGTTCCGTCCTCCGGCAAGCCCGACGACCGCGAGCATCGCCGCGCCGGCGCCGAGAATGCCGAGTTCCTCGCGCATCAGCGCGAGAAGACCCGGCGCCCAGAGTGACGTTGCGGCCATCGCCAGCGAGGCGCCGCCGGATACGCCGAGCGTCGCTGGCTCCGCGATCGGATTGCGCAGCACCACTTGCAGAACGCTGCTGGCGATCGCGAGGCATGCGCCTGCGAGCAACGCCACGACGAGCCTGGGCAAGGTGGAATAATAGAGGATGGCCGTCTGCATATCGCCTGCCGGCCCACTGGACAGCAGACGACGCCATGCGGTCGCAGGCGCGCCATAAAAAAGATGCGCCGCGGACAGGCCGATGCAGATGACGAGCAAGACACACAGAAACAACGCCGCGCCGCTGCGTCGATGCGTATCGGCCGGCATGGATCGAGCGAGCGCCATCAGACCGCCGCCGTCAAACGAGCGGTGAGAAGCCGCGCAAATCGTTCGGCGGTCGGCAGGCCGTCGAAGCCCCAGACCAGCGGCAGATCGCAGACCGCCCCTCTCGCGACCTGCGGCAACTGTCGCCACAGCGCGCTGGCATACAGGGCTTGCGACGCCGCGCCGTCGGGCGACGCCATCCAGACGATCCGCGCTTGCGGGTAATCGGCGAGCGCATCGACGCCGATCTGTGTGCTGCCCCAGAGCAGGGTCGGCGGTTTGGACCACGCATTGGTCAATCCGATGCGTTTCATGACGCTGCCGAACAGGCTGCCATGCGTGAAGACCACCAGGTTCGTGGGTGAGAGGGCCTGAACGAGCAGTACGGCCTGCGCTTCAACCGCTCGCAAGCGCGTTGCGCAATCGCTGAAAACATGCTCGACGCGGGCGACGAGATCGGGACCGGCCGTGGAATGTCCGGCGAGATCGGCTATGCGTAACGCCATGTCGGAGGCCGCTGCGACCGGGTCGCCGGCCCCTCTGTCGTAGACGGTGAAGGACTCGACCGGCGCAAAGCGTTCCAGCAACGGTCGCGCGGCCGCCTGCCACGACTGGATCAGCAGCAGGTCCGGCCGCAACGACGCCAGGAGTTCGAGATTGGGATCCCCCTGGAAGCCGACATCGACGACGCCGGGCGGCGTAGGGGGATAACCGACCATGCGGTCATATCCGGGTATTTCAGCCGCGCCCACGGGTGTGACGCCGAGTGCGTAGAGGGTCTGGCTGGCCGCCCAGTTCAGCGAGACGATTCGCCGTCGCGCCTTGCCGATGGCGTCCTCGGCGCGTGCCGTGTCCAAAGGAAGCAAGGGCGTCGCCGACAAGGCAAGGAGCAGCGACCGGCGGGTCAGGGTATTTCCGTTTCCACGCGTTTCCGGGCGCGAAACCGCTTCACGCAGACACGGCCCGCCGGTCGCCACATTGCGCAAGCGGCGAGGATAGACGCTCAAGCCCTTTCCTCCGCCGCCGTCACCATTTGTAATTCATGTTGGCGAAGACAGAGCGTCCCTCGCCATAGGTGCAATAGGTCAAGCCCGTGCAGGTGACATAGGTCTTGTCGAACAGGTTGCTCACATTCAGGTTCGCGCTCAGCCCCTTGGCGTTCGGGAAGGATTTGGAGAAATCGTATCGGAGACCTGCGTCGAACAGGGTGAAGGACGGCGCCTTGAAGCTGTTGATCGCGTCGCCATAGCTATCGCCGACGAAGCGTGCGCCGCCCATGATCGTCAGCCCCGGCGCGACATGGTCGGGCAAGTCGTAGGAGAGCCACAGCGACGCCATGTTGGAAGGAATCCCGGCCGGCGACTTGTCCTGGATGGATGCGGTCGCGCGCGTGTTGACCACATCGTTGTAGGTATAGCTCGCGATCGCCTGAAGATCGTCCGTCAGGAAGGCGTGCGCCTCGAATTCGAAGCCGCGGGAGCGCACTTCGCCGGTCTGCGTGATCGATCCCGGATAGAGGGTGTTCGAGACGGTGACGTTGGTCTGGCGCAGATCGAAGAGCGATGCGGTCAGATAGCTGTCCATGCCGACCGGCTGGTATTTCAGGCCCACCTCGATCTGCTTGCCTTTGGTCGGGGCCAGCGGCGCGCCGGTGTCGGTGGCGCCGGATTGGGGCTGGAAAGACGTCGAGTAGCTGACGTAAGGCGCAAGCCCATTGTCGAAGTTGTAGATCAGGCCGACGCGGCCGGTCAGGGCGTTCGCGTCCTCATCGGTCACGGCTCCGTTCTTGTAGGATACGACGTGAGTCTGCGCCCAATCCTGGCGCAGGCTGGCGACAAAGGTCGCCTGGCCGAACTTGATCTGGTCCTGCGCATAGACGCCTTCCTGACTCGTGCGGGTCTTGTTCGACGTGCCGAGCAGGAAGGTCGGCGTCGGGATCGTCTGGTAATAGATCGGGTCGAGGATGCTGAGCGGCGGCGACGCCGGATCGGTGATGCCGCCATAATAGAGACGATGGTTGTATTGTATGTTCTGGTAGTCGAAGCCGAACAGCGCCTTGTGCTCGAGCGGACCCGTGTCGAAGGTCGCGATCGCCTGGTTGTCGAGGGTCGCGGCGTTGACCGTGCCGAAATTGTTATAGGCTATGCGATTGAGCGCAGTGCCGGACGCATCCAGGGCGGAGCCGTCGCCGACGTGCTTGATCTGCTGATCGTTGTAGAGATAGCGAAAGTTCTGCTTCACCTGCCAGACGTCGTTGAAGCGATGCTCGAAGGCATAGCCGACCGACGCTTCGGTTTTTTTGTAGGTGTCGAAGCCCGGATCGCCGGTGTTGAACGAACGAGGAATGTCGACGACGCCCGGCAGGACGGTTCCGACGGCCGGAACATAGTTGAACGCGCCGGCGTCGGGATCGCGCTGGTAGTTGGCCGTCACCGTCAGCTTCGTGTCTTCGTCCGGCTTGTAGGTGAAGGAAGGCGCGATGGCGATGCGCTTCTGATCGACGAAGTCCGTCTGCGTTTCGGTCGTCAGGCCGACGGCCGTCAAGCGGTAGAACAGATCGTCGCGGCCGCCGACCGGTCCGCTGAAGTCGAAGCCGGCCTCGGCGCGCTTGTGATTGCCCGTCTCGACGAAGACTTCGTGATACGGCGTTTCGAGCGGCTGTTTGCTGACCACGTCGATGACGCCGCCGGGCGGCGTCTGACCGTAGAGAACGGAGGCCGGACCCTTGATGCTTTCGATATGGTCGATAAGGAACGCATCCCGCGTCGAGATGTTGAAGCCGGTGAAGGGAACCAGCAGGCCATCCAGATAGGTGTTGGCCTGGAAGCCGCGGCTGTAAAGATATTCCAGCGACGTCTCGTTGACGCCGCGCTGCTCGGCCACGATACCGGGCGTATAGCGCAGGGCCTGCGCAATGCTCTTGGCGTTCTGGTCGCGGATTTGCTGGTTCGTCACGACGGAGACCGAGGCCGGCGTCTCGATCAGCGGCGTATCGGTCTTCGTGCCGCCGACGCTGCGTGTGGCGACGTAGCCGTTGGCGCCGTCGCCCGCCCCTTGCACATTGATCGTATCGAGCGTGATCGCGCCAGCTTCGGTCGCCGCGCCGCCGCTCGCCGCCGCCGGCGCGGAAATCACCACCGACGTGGCGTCGGTGAAACTATAGGAGAGGCCGGTGCCCCGCAGAAGCTGCGCGATAGCCTGCTGGCGCGTCGTCGCGCCTTTGACGCCGCCCGTCGTCTTGCCCCGGACGATGGAGGCGTCATAGGAAAGCTGGGTTCCCGACTGGCTGCCGAAAACCGCCAGAGCGCGGTTCAGCGGTCCGGCCGGCGCCGACCACACCGATCTGGAGGAAGCGGCCTGCGCCTGCGCAACGGCCATGCCCATGCCCGCGGCGGTCGTCGCGAGAAGCATCGCCGCCAGCGCCCTGCGTCCGATATCGTCGAAACCTGCCGTCCTGAACCCCATCTCCAAGCCTCTCCGTTTTCAAATATCCGAGGGCTTGCGGTTCTCAGCATGTCGCAGCCCTCTTATCTGTTACGAACGGGCTTGCGAAATTTTCCGATTTTTATCCTCTTTTTTCAGATGGGGGATACGACCGTCATGTAAGGCCCCAGGCTGCGGATTTTCGCGCCGAACGGCCGCACGACCGCATCGAGCGCGCGCAGCGGATCGTTGAGGTCGAAAACGCCGCTCACCAGCCGGGAGCCCAGAGCGGGATCCGCCATGACCACCTTGCCGGGCTGCCAGCGCGATATCCGCGCGATCAGCGCCGATACCGGCTCGTTTTCCGCCACGATCATGCCCGTGCGCCATGCGGCGATCTGGGACGCTTCACGGCTGCCGCGACTGAACCTGTGCGAAGCGAGGTCGAAGGTAAGCCATTCGCCGCCGCCGAGCCTCTCCGCGCCGCTGATGGAAAGGCCGGGCGCACGGGTCTCGACAAGGCCGTGATCGACCGAAACGGAGACCGTTCCGGCGTCGTTCGCCACATCGAAGGCCGTTCCCAGCGCCGTCGCGATCAACGTTCCGGTTTCCACCATGAACGGCCGGCCGACATCGCGCGCGACGTCGAAATAAGCCATTCCAGCCAGAAGAAAAATACGACGCCGGTCGGCGGCGTAGTCGAGGCCGATCGCGCTGTCCGGCCCCAGCGTGACGACGCTGCCATCCTCCAGGGGAATCCGCTTCATCTCCGCGGTCGATGTCGTGTAATCGGCGCGCGCGGCGAGCATCAGGGCCGGAACACCCCACCAACCCGTCGCGGCGGCGCCGATACCGGCCACACCCGCGATCATGAGGTTGCGGCGAGTCAAACCCAAATTATCCCTGCGAGCCGCTTTCTTGCGGTCGGAAAGAATCTTGCCGGTCATGCCGTGTATCACAGCGACTTTAGCCCATGCCGCTTCATGCGCGGGGCTTCGGCTCATCCAGGCGCGCGCCATTTCTATCGAGACCGGATTATCGGAGTCGTTCTGTAGACGAATGGCGAGATCCGCAGCTTCGCGGAAAAGTCGGCGCTCTTCCGAAACCTCGTTCATCCGTCACCTTCCTGTCGCGAGTCGCGTTCGCATAATGGCCGCTAAAATGCGCCTATATCAATCAATACGAACGGGAGGGCCGGAATTTCCGGTTTTGGGCGGAATGCACGAAAACGCCCGATTTCAGAGACCGTTCAGGCGGTCTTCTATATGCTCATAGGCGTCACGGATCAGCACCCATGTCCGGGTGGTCGACATTTCGAGCCGCTTGGCGACCTCGGCGATCGTCAGTTCGCCCATGCGATGCAACTCGAACGCTTCGCGGACGCGCCGGGGCAGTTCCGCCAACGCCGCCTCCACCAGACGGAGCCTCTGCCGATCATAAACGATGGTCTCGGCGGATGGCGCCGGATCGGCGATCGCTGCGAAATCCGCGTCCGACAGTTCGACCCGGACCAGCAGCCCCTCGCGGCGCTTATGGTCGATGCCGAGATTCCGCGCCGCCTGATAGAGATAAGCTTTCGGATTGTGATTTTGCGCGCCGCTGGCCGGCGGCGAGGCGATGACGCGCAGGAACGTGTCCTGCGTGATGTCGGCGGCGGTTTCCGAATCCATCCCTTTGCGCCGCAGGGAGCCGGCGATTCCCGTGGCGTGGCGTCGGAAGAGATTCTGTATATCCCAACTCAACTGCGTTGCACCCTGTCGCCCGCCAAAGCGGATTGCGTCCTGTTCTCTTCCGGAGATTTATTCCCGCCGGTCGCCGAACGCAATAGTATACCATTGCAGTCATATTTTTCTGGATATGCCGTGACGGCTCCGCCACACCTGCATCGTTCCACCCGTTTCGACGCAACGCTTCGGTTCACCGGGCCTTTGCGGGCTTGGGCGGAGCGGGCGCCGGCTCCGGTTTTTTCAGATCGAACCGGAGCGGTACTGAAACACGTATTGGGCCATCAGCGTGCATATCGGGCGTGAACGGCGGCAGCTGCTCCCCCGCCGACAAGACCCTGGAAGCCGCCGCGTCGATGGCTGCGTCGCCCGAGCCCTTGGCCACCTTGACGTCGATGACCTTGCCGTCCGGGGCGATCTTCAGCATGAGCATCGTCTGGAATTGGCCGTCGAATTTCTCCTTCGGCAACTGGGCCATTAAACCATAGGCTTTGCGCCTCAACAATGCGGAGACAGCGCGCTTCCATTCTTCCGAATTCGTGACGGGCGGGTTTTTAGGAGCCGCGGGCGCTGGCGTCGACGCCGGCGCCGCCTGCGGCGCGGGCGACGGCGTGGCTTCCGTTTGTTGCGCGAGCGCGGGGACGGAGCTGACGGCCAAAAAAGACCCAAGCATCATAGTCGCAAGCAAACCGGTGTCGTTCATCATCAGCAACCATCCTCAGAATTCGAGACGTCAACCTTCCTTATCCCCAACCCGGACGCAAATGTCCATAAATCCTGACTAAAATAGTCTATAATTAGCGCTATGGAATGATTTGGGACGAAACGCATGGATGAAGCAGCGCATAGTCAGGGCGTCGCCGGGATATACACGCGACGGACGGACGCGGTCGTCTACGATCGCAGCGGCCTTCAGAAGATTGAGCGATTCGCCCACTTGCTGCGCAACGGCGCACTTGAGTTCCGTCAGGCCTATATGCGGGAGGTGAACGTAACGGACGAGGAGATCAGGATCAGCGGGTCGAATCCTGGCGAAGGCCATATCGTAAGGTCGTGGGAAAACCCCGTCCGCCGTTCTTTCTTTAGTGGAAGAATGGTACGCCCAAGGGGAATCGAACCCCTGTTTGCGCCGTGAGAGGGCGCCGTCCTGACCGCTAGACGATGGGCGCGTACCGGAAGCGTTGCGTTCGCCGAAACGCTTCGGTGGTGCATATAGCCGCCATTTCACAAAAGCGCAATGGCGGAAAACGGAAAACGCGAAAAGCTTTTCGACTTATTCCGCGCTGCCGAGCTTGACCCGGCCGATGATGCGCGATTCCCGGTAGTCGTAGACGATGATCTCGGTGCCGCCGTCGGGCTGCAGCGTCTCCAGCGACAGCTTGTCGCCCGAAAGGCTCTGCGACAAAAGCCGCGTGCCGGGGGAGAGGCCGATGGTCGATTCGATCAGCTTCGGCGGCTCGGGCTGGGCGGGGGCCGCGGCCGGCTGGCCGGGAATGTCGCCGTGGGGGGCTGCGGCCTGCGCCTGCGCGTCGGGAGCGCGATTAACCTTGTAGACAACGGCGACCAGCACCGCCATAACACCGATCAGCATGACGCCGATGGAGACGGCGAGCAGCCGGATCATCTTGCGGCGCACCCGCTCCATGGCCGGGTCGAGCGGAGGCGCGGCTTGTTCGTCCGCATAATAGCCCTGATGGTCCTGATAGCCTGAACTCTGCTGATTCCGGTATCTGGGATAGTTTGGATCCTGCATTCGACAACTCCGGTTATGCATCCGCGACGGCGTGATAACGAAGGAAAAACACGATTGAAAGAGCTAATTGCCGACACCGACGCCGCAGGCAAGCGAATGGACCAGTGGCTGGCCGCGGCGCTGGGACCGGAACTCTCGCGTAGTCGCGTGCAGTCCCTCATCGTCGACGGCCATGTGACCGTCGACGGCGCGCCCGTCCGCGAAAGCCGGCTGAAGCTGCGCGAAGGCATGAGGATCGCCGTCGCGACGCCCGAACCGGAGCCCGCCGAGCCGCAGCCCGAGAACATCCCGCTCGATATTCTGTACGAGGACGCCGACGTCGCGGTGATCGACAAGCCCGCGGGGCTCGTCGTCCATCCCGGCGCCGGCAACTGGACAGGAACGCTTGTCAACGCCCTTCTATATCATTGTGGCGATAGCTTGTCCGGCATCGGCGGAATCCGCCGGCCAGGCATCGTCCACCGCCTCGACAAGGACACAAGCGGCGTCATGGTGGTGGCCAAGAACGACCGCGCCCATCGCAGCCTCTCCGAGCAGTTCGCCGACCACGGCCGCACCGGCGACCTCGAGCGCGCCTATCTGGCGCTGGTCTGGGGCATGACCGAGCGGCCGCAAGGCGTCATCGACGCCGCGCTCGGCCGCTCGCACCGCGACCGCACGCGGCAGGCCGTCGTGCGCGAGGAGCGCGAGGACGCCCGCCACGCCGTCACCCATTACGCCACGGTGGAGAAATTCGGCGCCCGCGCCGACGCCACCGCGCTCGCCTCGCTGGTCGAATGCCGGCTGGAGACCGGCCGCACCCACCAGATCCGCGTCCACATGGCCCATATCGGCCATCCGCTGGTCGGCGACATGGATTACGGCAGCGCCTTCAAGACCAAGGTCAACAAGCTGCCCGAGCCGCTGAAGGAGGCCGTCGAGGGCTTCCGCAGGCAGGCCCTGCACGCCTGGCTCCTCGCCTTCACCCACCCCGCCACCGGCGAGCTGATGCGCTTCGAGGCGCCGATCCCCGAAGACATGGCGGCGCTACTGGAAAATTTCCGCCGGCACACCATATAGAGGACAGCGCCGGCCGGGGCGGGGAACAAAATCCCCGCCCCGGCTGTTGTCGTCGGCGTCGTCTCGTCGTCGTTCACTTTGCGGTGACGGATTGTTTCATTGGTTAAAGCATCGTGTTTTCGCCAGAATGATGCTTATATATGGACGTTCGCGCCGGCGTGCGGGATGCGGCCGGCGCGTCAGGTTCGCCACATGGGAGCCTGAACTCACAAGGAGGGTGCTCTATGGCCCAGATGAATCTCCCCAGCATCACGTCCGGCGATGGCGGCCTGACCCGCTATCTCGAGGAAATCCGCCGCTTTCCCATGCTTGAGCCGCAGGAAGAATACATGCTGGCCAAGCGCTATCACGAACATGGCGACCCCAAGGCCGCCCACAAGCTCGTCACCAGCCATCTGCGGCTGGTGGCCAAGATCGCCATGGGCTATCGCGGCTACGGCCTGCCGATCGGCGAGGTGATCTCCGAGGGCAATGTCGGCCTGATGCAGGCGGTGAAGCGTTTCGAGCCCGAGCGCGGCTTCCGCCTCGCCACCTACGCCATGTGGTGGATCAAGGCCTCGATCCAGGAATATATCCTGCGCTCGTGGAGCCTGGTCAAGATGGGCACCACCGCCAACCAGAAGCGGCTGTTCTTCAACCTGCGCCGGATGAAGAGCAAGATCCAGGCGCTGGACGACGGCGACCTCAACCCGGACCAGGTCAAGCAGATCGCCACCAAGCTGAACGTCAGCGAGGACGAGGTCGTGTCGATGAACCGCCGCCTGTCGGGCGACGCCTCGCTCAACGCGCCGCTGCGCGCCTCGGAGGGCGATTCGGGCGAATGGCAGGACTGGCTGGTCGACGACAGCAGCAGCCAGGAGCAGACGCTGATCGAGCAGGACGAGCTGGAGAGCCGCCGCTCGCTGCTGGAGCACGCCATGGACGGGCTCAACGAGCGCGAGCGCCGCATTTTCGAGGCCCGCCGCCTGTCCGAGGACCCGATGACGCTGGAAGGCCTGTCGGAGGAGTTCGGCATCAGCCGCGAGCGCGTGCGCCAGATCGAGGTGCGCGCCTTCGAGAAGGTGCAGGCGGCGGTGAAGGCCGCGGCCCTCAAGCAGCAGACCGCGCTGCGCCATGTCGAGCCGGCGCACGCCTGACGCCACAAGGTTCTGAAACGAAAAACGGTCCGGCTCGCGCCGGACCGTTTTTTATCAGGCGCCGGTCAGTTGGCCGGGCCGCCCTTGTGCTTGCAATTCTCGCGGAACTTCTTGCGCGGCTTGCCCTTCAGGCCCTGCTTGTCGGCGGCGGCGGAGCAGGCCTTGGACACGGCCTGCTTCTGGTCGGCCGACATCGCCATGGCGGGTTTCTTGGCGGCGGGCGCGGCGGACGTGGCCGCCGGCTGCTGCGCGCCGGTCGCCGGCGCCGTGGTCTGCGCGAAGGCCGCGCCGGCGCAAAGGGAAAGAGCCAGGGCGACAGCCTGGCCCGCGGCGAAAGCACGTATCTTCATCTTGGTTCCTCCGGGAACGCCTTGTGCGGAGCCGACGCTCAGCTTGGTTCATTCACACCCGTATCGGCTGCCCGAATCGTGGCTTTATTGCGGCGCGGACCCCCGCCCCCGCCCATCACAATTTCGTAATCGCCAGGCCTTCGCGCCCATGAAAAAGGCCGCCCGGAAGGCGGCCTCTGTCTGCATGGCTGGACGGGTCCGGTCCCGTCAGTTCGCGCCCAGCACGTCCTTGAAGGCCTTGTCGCCCGGCACGCCCTTTTCGAGGCTGATCAGCGCCCGGCGGCCGTTGCGATAGGCGACCGGAATGTCGATCCATTGCAGCTTGCGCATCAGCGACAGGTTGGTGTCCACCGCCGTGCGGGCGTCGTTGAGCCAGATGATGAAGAAATTGTCGGCGATCTTCGACGGCACGGCGATGAGCGGGTTGCCCGCCGCCTGCTCGGTGTCCTTGAAGGTGATGCGCTGCACGTTGTCGATGGCGCCGCCGGCGAAGCCGTCCGGCACGGTGAAGATCATCTCGACCAGATGGCTGGCCGGGATCGACTGGTCGGTGTTCTTGCGGATGGTCAGCTTCAATTCCAGCTTGCTGCCGGGCAGCGTCACCGAGCCGCGAATGGCGGGCTCGGGCGGCTGGCCGTCGCCGGGGCTGTCCTGGATCACCGACCACACCACGTTGCCGCGCTCCACCGAGCCCTGCTCGGAACCGCCGCGCTCCTCGTAGAGCAGCGCCTGCTGGCCAACGGCCACGGCCTGTTCGGGCGCGGGCGTCTGCGTCTGCTGGCTGTTGTCGGGCGAGGCCGGGGCGGTCGCCGGCGCCGAGGCCGGCGGGGTGGTGGCGGGCGTCGAGGCCGCGGTCGACTTGCCCTCGCCCACGCCCGGCGCGCCGCCGGCGGGGCCGGCGTCGACCTCGGTGCCGTCCGGCATCAGGCGCTGCGTCAGTTTCTGCTCGGCCGGCGGCTGCTGCGCGCCCTCGCCCGGCTGGCCGGATTCGGGCGGCGTCGAGGCCTGCTGCGGCTGCTTGCCCGCATTCTGGCCCGTATCCTTGCCCGCGTCGGTCGCCGGGGCCGAGTTGCGGCCGAAGCTCGAGGCCAGCTCCTGCAATTTGTCCTTATTGGCCCAGACGCCGTAGCCCGCGCCGGCCAGCACCAGCACGGCGATGGCGGCGACGATCAGGCCCTTCTTCGAGCGCCTGTCGCGGCGCGCGCCCTCGCGCGCATATTCGGCGCGGCGGGCGAAGGCGGCGGCGGCCGCCTCGCTGTCCTGCCGCCAGGAGTCGCGGTCGGCGGCGTCGGCGGAAAAGCCGGACTCCTCGTCGTCCGCGCTCGGCGCGGCGGGCGCTCGGCGCTCGTCGTCCACGGGACGGCCGGTGGGGCGCGTCGGACGCACCGGCTCCGGCTCTTCCTCGTCATGCGCGGGCGCGGGCATGGACTGGTCCGCATGCCGCAGGAACTCCTCCAGCGCGTCGTTCGGCTCCGGCTCGAAGGCCACGCCCGGCGCGTAGAAGCGCTCGACCTCGGAAATGGCGTCCTCGAGCAATTGCCGCTGGCGGGAGGCGACGGCCTGCGAGGCGTTGGCCGTGACGAGCTTCTGCTCGATGGTGGCGCGCGCCTTGGCGTAGACGCGCTGGCGCAGCTCGGGCGACTTGTCCGCCTGCGCGTCGATGGTTTTCTTGAGTACCGCTACAAAATCCGCCATGCCGTTTTACCCGGTTTCCGACCGTTCAGGATGCAATAAAGGCTTCAATAACCACAATAATCAAGGGAAAGCAAAGCCTGTCGCCCGTCTTGGGCCAAGCATTGCGAAAGACCGAGGCATATTGACGGCGCGCCGGCGAAGAAAAACCCGGCCCGAGACGCCTCGGGCCGGGCTCGAAACCCTTAATCCAGGAAGGGATCGGTGACGAGGATCGTGTCCTCGCGCTCGGGGCTGGTGGACAGCATCGCCACCGGCGCGCCGATCAGCTCCTCGATATGGCGCACATATTTGACCGCCTGCGCCGGCAGGTCGTTCCACGAGCGCGCGCCGGCGGTCGTCTCCGACCAGCCCGGCAGGGTCTCGTAGATCGGCTTGACGCGCGCCTGCGCGTCCATCGAGGCCGGCAGGTAGTCGATGCGCTCGCCGTCGAGCTCGTAGGCGACGCAGATCTTGATCTCTTCGAGACCGTCGAGCACGTCGAGCTTGGTCAGCGCGATGCCGGTGATGCCGGAGGTGCGCACGGTCTGGCGCACGATCACCGAATCGAACCAGCCGCAGCGGCGCTTACGCCCCGTCACCACGCCGAATTCATGGCCCTTGGTGCCCAAAAACTCGCCGACCTCGTCATGCAGCTCGGTCGGGAACGGGCCCTCGCCGACGCGGGTGGTGTAGGCCTTGGTGATGCCCAGCACATAGCCGATGGCCGTCGGGCCGAGGCCGGAGCCCGCCGCCGCCTGCCCCGCCACCGTGTTGGACGAGGTGACGAAGGGATAGGTGCCGTGGTCGTTGTCGAGCAGCGCGCCCTGCGCGCCCTCGAACAGGATGCGGTCGCCGGCCTTGCGGCGCTCGTCGAGCACGCGCCAGACCTGGTCGATATAGGGCAGCAGATGGTCGGCGACCGAGGTCAGCTCGTCGAGGATGGTCTTGACCGCGATCTCCTCCAGCCCCATGCCGCGGCGCAGCGCGTTGTGGTGGGTGAGCAGGCGCTCGACCTTGGCCTCCAGCGTCGCCGGCTCGGTGAGGTCGATGGCGCGGATGGCGCGGCGGCCGACCTTGTCCTCGTAGGCGGGGCCGATGCCGCGCTTGGTGGTGCCGATCTTGAGGCCCGACGTCGCGCCCTCGCGCATGGCGTCGAGCTCGCGGTGGATGGAGAGGATCAGCGGCGCGTTCTCGGCGATGCGCAGCACGTCGGGCGTAATCGCCACCCCCTGCCCGCGCAGCTTCTCGGCCTCGGCCACGAAATGATGCGGATCGACCACGACGCCGTTGCCGATGACGCTGAGCTTGCCGCGCACCAGGCCGGAGGGCAGCAGCGAGAGCTTGTAGCTGACGCCGTCGATGACCAGCGTATGACCGGCGTTGTGGCCGCCCTGATAGCGCACGATGACATCGGCGCGCTCGGACAGCCAGTCGACGATCTTACCCTTGCCTTCGTCGCCCCATTGCGACCCGACGACAACCACATTTGCCATTTGAAGCTGCTCCTTGGCTTCTTTTGTAAACCCAAGGATCGAAACGCCCCGCGCGCGAAAAAGCGGCGACGGGGCGCTGATCCTTCGTCTCTATACCGATTGAATCCGCCGCGCGCGACTCTTTCATGCGGAAAAATGCGCGGATTTCACCTTTTCCGGGCCGCGCGGCGCGCTTTATCCGAGGCGCACCATGTAGAGCGCGTTGTCGGAATAGGTTTTCAGCTTCTCGGTCAGCTCCGGCAGGTCGCGGACGACGAAGCCCTTCTTCTCCCAGAAGCCTTGCGAGCCGTTGACGGCCACCAGCGCCATGGTGACGTAGCCGTCGCGCTCGGCCTGGGCGGCCATCAGCTCGACCACGCGGCTGGCGGCGCCGATGGAGCGCGCCTCGGGCAGGATGGCGATGTCGTGGATGTAATAGGTGCTGGGGTCTTCCGGCAGCGCGCCCAGCACGGCGTTGAGCGCCGGGACCTTGTCGAGCTTCCACGGATGGCTGACGCCGTAGCCGAGGATCTCCTGGTCGCGCGCCAGCACGAAGCAGCCGGCGGGATAAAGCGCGAAGCGGTCCCGGAAGACCGCCTCGTCCTCGAAGAAATCGAGATGGATTTTGTTGGCCACGGCGGTCACGCGCGCAATATCGTGGGCGTGCATGCGCCGCCATTCCGGCTGTTCCATCTCAATGCTCATAAGATCAGCTGTCCCCAACGTTGAATTCAAGCGGTCTCGCCGCCTTGATTGCCTCCTGAGCGGTCAGTTCGTCAAGTGCCGCTTGCGGAATCTTGCCGTCCACATAGAGCATGGCGATGGCGTCGCCGCCCGCCCGGTCGCGCCCGAGGGCGAAATTGGCGATGTTTATCGCATGCTTGCCGCAGATGGTGCCGAGCAGGCCGATCATGCCGGGAATGTCCTTGTTGGTGACGTAAAGCATGTTCGGGCCGACCTCGGCGTCCAGATTGATTCCCTTGATCTGGATGAAACGCGGCTTGCCGTCGGAGAAGCAGGTGCCCGCCACCGCGCGCTCGCGCAGCGTCGTCTTGACCGTCAGCTTGATATAGCCGTCGAAGATGCCCGACTTGTCGCGCTTGACCTCGGAGACGATGATGCCGCGCTCCTTCACCATGATCGGGGCCGACACCATGTTGACGTCGGCCACCTGCGGGCGGATCAGCCCGGCCAGCGCCGCGCTCATGAGCGCGCGGGTGTTCATGGCGGCGGTGGAGCCGTCGAACAATATCTCCACCTCCTGGATCGGCTCGTCGGTCACCTGGCCGACGAAGGCGCCCATCACCTCGGCCAGCTTGACGAAGGGGCGCAGGCGCGGCGCTTCCTCGGCGGTGATCGAGGGCATGTTGATGGCGTTGGAGACCGCGCCCTTGACCAGGTAGTCCGACATCTGCTCGGCCACCTGGATGGCGACGTTCTCCTGCGCCTCCGAGGTCGACGCGCCCAGATGCGGCGTGCAGACGACGTTGGGCAGGTGGAACAATTCGTTCTCCACCGCCGGTTCGACCTCGAACACGTCTATGCCCGCCCCGGCCACCTTGCCCGATTTCAGGCCCTCGACCAGATCCTTCTCGACGATCAGACCGCCGCGCGCGCAATTGACGATGCGCACGCCGTCCTTCATCTTGGCGATGGCGGCCGCGTCGATGATGCGGCGCGTCTTGTCGGTCAGCGGCGTGTGCAGGGTGATGAAGTCGGCGCGGGCGAAAAGCTCGTCCAGCTCCACCTTCTCCACGCCCAGCTCCTGCGCGCGCGCCTCCGACAGGAACGGGTCGAAGGCCACGACATGCATCTTCAGCCCGACGCCGCGCGCCGCCACGATGGCGCCGATATTGCCGCAGCCGATCACGCCCAGCGTCTTGCCGGTGATCTCCACGCCCATGAAGCGGTTCTTCTCCCACTTGCCGGCGCGGGTGGAGGCGTCGGCCTCGGGCAATTGCCGCGCCACGGCGAACATCAGCGCGATGGCGTGCTCGGCCGTGGTAATGGAGTTGCCGAAGGGCGTGTTCATGACGATGACGCCGCGCCGCGAGGCGGCCGGGATGTCGACATTGTCGACGCCGATGCCGGCGCGGCCGATGACCTTGAGATTCTTCGCCGCGGCGATGAGCTTTTCGGTGACCTTGGTGGCCGAGCGGATCGCCAGGCCGTCATACTGCCCGATGATTTCGAGCAGCTTTTCCTTGTCCTTGCCGAGATCGGGCTGGTAGTCCACCTCCACGCCGCGATCCTTGAATATCTGCACGGCGGTGGGCGACAATTTGTCGGATACGAGAACGCGCGGCGCCATAAGGGCCTCCATCGATTGGGCGTTTCCGGCGAGCGGATGGCGATCGGCTCGCGTTCGGAAATGCGATAGCCAAAAGGGCGTTTCCGGCGCAAGCGCAGGGAAACGCGTGAAACGAGAAGAGGGAGCGACTGCGTGAGAACCGGAGCCGCCCCGGGATCGGATGCGCCTTGGCCGCCCCAACGCGGCCGCGGCGTCATGCATGCGCGGTCAGGCGGCGGCCTTCAGCGCCGCCTTCTGCGTGGCGAAGGCCCAGTCGAGCCAGTGGGTCAGCGCCTCCAGGTCGGCCGTCTCCACCGTCGCGCCGGCCCAGATGCGCAGGCCCGCGGGCGCGTCGCGATAGGAGCCGATGTCGAAGGCGACGCCTTCCTTGTCCAGCGCCGAGACCATGGCCTTGGCGAAGCCGGCCTGTTGGTCGGCCGGAAGCGCGGCGACTTCCGCGTCGGTGATGACGAGGCAGACGGAGGTGTTGGAACGCGTCTCGGGCCGGGCCGCCAGGTTGGCGATCCACGGCGTCCGCTCGACATAGGCGTCGAGCGCCGCGAAATTCCTGTCCGCGCGCGCCTTGAGCCCGTCGAGCCCGCCGACCGACTGCGCCCATTCCAGCGCGTCGATGTAATCCTCCACGCAGAGCATGGACGGGGTGTTGATGGTCTCGCCGGTGAAGATCCCCTCGATCAGCTTGCCGCCCTTGGTCATGCGGAAGATCTTCGGCAGCGGCCAGGCCGGCTTGTAGCTCTCCAGCCGCTCGACGGCGCGGGGGCTGAGGATCAGCACGCCATGCGCGCCCTCGCCGCCCAGCACCTTCTGCCAGGAGAAGGTGACGACGTCGAGCTTGGAGAAATCGAGCGCCTGCGCGAAGGCCGCCGAGGTGGCGTCGCAGAAGGTCAGGCCCCTGCGGTCGGCGGGGATGAAATCGGCGTTGGGAACGCGCACGCCCGAGGTGGTGCCGTTCCAGGTGAAGACCACGTCGCGATCGAAATCGACCTGCGCGAAATCGACGATCTCGCCATAGGGCGCCTCGAATATGCGCGCGTCCTCGAGCCGCAATTGCTTGACCACGTCGGTGACCCAGCCGGAGCCGAAGCTCTCCCAGGCGACCATGTCGACGCCGCGCGCGCCGAGCATGGACCACAGCGCCATCTCCACCGCGCCGGTGTCCGAGGCCGGCACGATGCCGATGCGGTAGTCGGCCGGGACCTCCAGCACTTCGCGGGTGAGGTCGATGGCCTGCTTCAGCTTGGTCTTGCCGATCTTGGCGCGATGCGAGCGGCCGAGCGGGGCGTCGGCCAGCGCGTCGAGCGACCAGCCGGGACGTTTGGCGCAGGGGCCGGATGAAAAATTGGGATTGGCCGGGCGGAGCGCCGGCTTGGTGATCGTCGTCATGATGTCCTATCCTCTCAGATAGCGCGCGCCTCGTTGGGGAGGCGTGGCCCGCCGAAAGGAATAGCCGAAACCGCGTCTTTTCACAACACGGTTTCGGCCGGACGATTTTATTCGCGAAGACTCACCAGGTGGTCAGGCGCACGCCGGCGCGCAGCTGATGGCTGCGCAGGTTGCGATCGCCGACCGTCACCCCATTGCCGCTGACGATCTCGCCGCCGTCGATGACGCCGTAGCGATAGCCGAGGTCGAGCTTGACGTTGGAGGCGACGTCGATGCTGACGCCGGCCATCAGCGCCCAGGCGAAACGATAGTCGCTCTCGGACTTGTACTGGCCGAGATCGGTGTCGACCGTGTAGCGCACATTGGCGACGCCGAGGCCGGCGCCGACATAGGGCGTGAAGCCGCTGTAATTGCCGAGGTCGACATAGCCGTTGGCCATCACGTCCCAGGAGCGCGCCTCGATGGGCGCGTCTTCCAGGCTCTGGCGCAGGTAGCTCGCGGTGACGTCGCCGCGCAGATTGTCGGTGAACTGGTAGCCGACGCCGACGGAGGGCGAGAAGCGCCGCTGCATGTCGTCGGTCTCGCTGAACGAGCCGTCGGGCGTTTCGGCGTAGAGCTTCACCCGCGAGGAGACGTTGTAGCCGACGTCGCCGCGCAGGTACCAGCCCGAGCCGACCTCGACCGGCTGGCCCGATTCCGGCTGGTAGCCGATGGCGTCGAGATCGGCCGCGGCCGCCGCCGATGCGCAGAAGGCGAACGCCGCCGAGGACAGGAACAAAAGCCGCGAACCGTTGGACATGATCGGAAAACCCCCGCTTTTCAAACTTGGCTCAAATATGAACGACTATGGTTAAGAAGCGGTGAAGCGGGAGGCCGAGGCGCAATGAAAAAGGCCCGGAAAACCGGGCCTTTTCAATATCGTGCGGATGGGCCGGCTTATTTGTAGACCGGGCTGTCGACGATGGTCGAGGCCTGCTGGGCGCCGCCGTAGCCGCCCGAGCCGCCGCCGAAGGTGTAGCGCAGGCCGACGCGGACGTCGTGGATGTTGAGGCCCTTGTCGTAGCCGTCGCCGATATACTGGTTGCCGGAGAACATCTTGCCGCCGTTGACGTGGCGGTAGCGATAGCCCGCGTCGAGCTTGAGGTTCTGCGCCAGGTCGACCGAGACGCCGGCCATGAGGGCGTAGGTGAAGCGCCAGTTGGACGCGCCGTCATAGGTGGTGCCGTCCTGGAAGGTGGCGGACGGATCGGTGTTCTGCACGACGTTGCTCCACTTGACGCGGGTGCCGCCGATGCCGGCGCCGACGTAAGGCGTGAAGCCGCTGAAATTGCCGAGATCGACATAGGCGTTGGCCAGCAGCGACAGCGCCGACATCTTGGCGCCGTAGCTGGACGAGCAGGCGACATATTCGTTTTCCGGGTCGCTGTTGCAGGTGCCGTCGACGCCGTTGCCGTCGAAGCGGGCGCGGGTCATGTAGTCGAGCGTGAGGTCGGTGCGGAAGTAGTCGGTGACCTGGTAACCGACGCCGCCGCCGATCAGGAACGAGCCCTTGAGGTCGCCGCCGCCGGTGTGGTTCTTGCCGCCCATGATCGGGCAGGTGCCGCCGCAGCTCGTCTCGAGGCTCGGCACTTCGTAATCCGCGCCGCGGGAATGGCCCCACGAACCGCCGATATCGCCGCGCAGATACCAGCCGCCGGCCACGGAAGGCGGGATCGCCACTTCGGGCGCCGGCGGTTCGACCAGATCCGCAGCGAGCGTCACCGGCGTTGCGGCCAAGAGGGCGGCGGAGGTCGCCAACCCGGCAAAGAGAATTTTGACAAAACCGTTCATTCTACTGCCCCATCGATATATAGGGCCGATGATGCGCGACCCCTTCATCAGGCAGACTAGCCAGGAATGGTTAAATACAACTTAACCTTGTTTTTTTACCTCGTTTATTAATCATTTTGAAAATAAGGCATTGCTTAAAAATAGACGGGAATCATCTATCCCATTGTTTTTGCAAGATTTTCAGAAGGAGAATCGCGGCACGTTTGCGCAGGGAATGCGGCGTCTCATGCTTTACGCATGATTCAAGCGCCGGCGCGCGGCGCATTTTTTAACCGGAAACGCACGAAAGTTAAGACGCGCGTTTCCGGCTTTTTTGTCCGGGAATCAGGCCGCGCGGCCTTCCGAGGAGATCACGTTGACGATGTCGTTGACCACGGTCTCGACCAGGCCGCGGTCGTCGCCCTCGGCCATGACGCGGATCAGCGGCTCGGTGCCGGAGGGGCGGATGACCAGCCGGCCCTGCACGCCGAGCCGCACGCGCGCCTCGTCGATGGCGCTTTTGACGCGCTTGCTCTCCAGCGGCTTGCCGCCGGCGGTGCGCACGTTCTTGAGCAATTGCGGCACCGGCTCGAACTTGCGGCACACCTCGCTCAGCGGCCGGCCCTGCTCCTGCGCCACGGCGAGGATCTGCAGAGCCGAGATCAGCCCGTCGCCGGTGGTGGCGAAATCCGACAGCACGATATGGCCCGACTGCTCGCCGCCGACGTTGAAGCCGTGCTCGCGCATATGCTCGACCACGTAGCGGTCGCCCACCTTGGTGCGCGCCAGCGTCAGGTTGCGGTCGGAGAGGAAGCGCTCCAGCCCGAGATTGGACATGATGGTGGCGACGATGCCGCCGCCGTGCAACCGGTCGGTCGCCGCCCAGGATTCGGCGATGACGGCCATGAGCTGGTCGCCGTCGATGACCGAGCCGGTCTCGTCGACTAGCAGCACGCGGTCGGCGTCGCCGTCGAGCGCGATGCCGACGTCGGCGCGCACCTCGTGCACCTTCTTCATCAGGCCGATCGGATGGGTCGAGCCGCAATCCTCGTTGATGTTGACGCCGTTGGGCTCGTTGTTGATGGTGATGACCTCGGCGCCCAGCTCCCACAGGGCGGCAGGGGCGACCTTGTAGCCGGCGCCGTTGGCGCAATCGACCACGACGCGCAGGCCTTCCAGCGAGATGTTGCGCGGCAGGGTGCGCTTGGCGAATTCGATATAGCGATAGATGTCGCCGTCGACGCGCTTGGCCTTGCCGACCGCGCCGTGGCTGGCGAGGCAGGCGCTCAGGTCGCCCTCGATCAGGCCCTCGATCTCGCGCTCGATCTCGTCCGACAGCTTGAAGCCGTCGGGGCCGAACAGCTTGATGCCGTTGTCGTAATAGGGATTGTGCGAAGCCGAGATCATGACGCCGATATCGGCGCGCAGCGACCGGCACAGCATGGCGACGGCGGGCGTCGGGATCGGGCCGAGCAGGAACACGTCCATGCCGGCGGCGGTGAAGCCGGCCACCAGCGCGTTTTCGAGCATGTAGCCCGAGCGGCGCGTGTCCTTGCCGATCACCACCCGCGACCCCTGCCCCTGCTTGCGGAAAATATGCCCCACGGCCATGCCCACCTTCATGGCCACGTCGGGCGTCATCGGAAAACTGTTCGCCTGACCACGAATGCCGTCAGTGCCGAAATATTTGCGCGCCATGGATTTCAAGCCTTGCGTTCGAGCCTTGCGGCGTCCTGAAAATGTTGGACCGGATTTATCCGGCCGAAATGCGACGGGAATATTACCGGGTCCTAAACTAATCGCGGCGCCAATGCAATTTCGCGATCCTTGGGAAATATGCATGAAAATGGTTAAGCGAGCCTTTTACAGGAAAAAGCCGGGTCGAAACCCGGCTTCTTCTACTCGTCCTGTCACAGCCTTTACTGCGGCTGCGGATTGGGCTCCATGCCCGGCTCGCTTCCGGGCTCGCCGCCCTTGCGGCGGCGCGGGCTGCCGGCCTTGGGCACGCCCGAGCCGCGCGACGGGGTGTCGCCGCCTTGGTCGCGCGACGGCCTGTTGCCGGCGATCAGCTCCTTGATCTCCTCGCCCGACAGCGTCTCGTATTCCAGAAGCCCCTCGGCCAGCGCGATCCAGTCCTTCTTCTTGCGGGTCAGGATGCGGGTGGCCTCGGCATAGGCCTCGTCGATCAGGCGGCGCACCTCAGCGTCGATGATCTGCGCAGTCTCTTCCGAGACGTTCTGCGTGCGGGCGACGGAATGGCCGAGGAAAACCTCTTCCTGGTTCTCGCCATAGGCGACGCGGCCGAGCTTGTCGGAATAGCCCCATTGCGTGACCATGGCGCGGGCGAGCTTGGTCGCCTGCTGGATGTCGGAGGAGGCGCCGGAGGTGATGTTCTCCTTGCCGAATTTCAGCTCCTCCGCCACGCGGCCGCCCATCATGATGGCGAGGCGCGACACCATCCAGGTATAGGTGGCCGAATAGCGGTCGCCTTCCGGCAGCTGCATCACCATGCCCAGCGCGCGGCCGCGCGGGATGATGGTGGCCTTGTGCACCGGATCGGCCTTGGGCACGTTCAGCGCCACGATGGCGTGACCGGCCTCGTGATAGGCGGTGTTGGCCTTCTCTTCCTGCGTCATGGCGGAGCGGCGCTCCGCGCCCATCATGATCTTGTCCTTGGCGTCCTCGAATTCCTGCATGGTGACGAGGCGCTTGTTGCGCCGCGCCGCCATCAGCGCCGCCTCGTTGACGAGGTTGGCGAGGTCGGCGCCGGAGAAGCCCGGCGTGCCGCGCGCGATCACCTTGAGGTCGACGTTCGGGGCCAGCGGCACGTTGCGCACATGGACCTTGAGGATCTGCTCGCGGCCGACGATGTCGGGGTTCGGCACCACGACCTGGCGGTCGAAGCGGCCGGGGCGCAGCAGCGCCGGGTCGAGCACGTCGGGACGGTTGGTGGCGGCGATCAGGATGATCGATTCGTTGGCCTCGAAGCCGTCCATCTCGACCAGAAGCTGGTTCAGCGTCTGCTCGCGCTCGTCGTTGCCGCCGCCGAGGCCCGCGCCGCGATGGCGGCCGACGGCGTCGATCTCGTCGATGAAGATGATGCAGGGCGCGTTCTTCTTGGCCTGCTCGAACATGTCGCGCACGCGGCTGGCGCCGACGCCGACGAACATCTCCACGAAGTCGGAGCCCGAAATGGTGAAGAAGGGCACGTTGGCCTCGCCCGCCACCGAGCGCGCCAGAAGCGTCTTACCCGTGCCGGGAGGGCCGACGAGCAGCACGCCGCGCGGGATCTTGCCGCCCAGCCGCTGGAATTTCTGCGGATCGCGCAGGAACTCGACGATTTCCTCAAGGTCCTGCTTGGCCTCGTCCACGCCCGCCACGTCCTGGAAGGTGACGCGTCCATGCGCCTCGGTCAAAAGCTTCGCCTTGGACTTGCCGAAGCCCATCGCCCCGCGCGAACCGCCCTGCATCTGGCGCATGAAGAAGATCCACACGCCGAGGATCAGGATCATCGGCAGCCAGGACAGCAATATGCCGATCAGCGAGGACGAGCCGTCCGTCTCGGGCCGGGCGGAGATGGTCACGCCCTTGCCTTCGAGCCGCGACACCAGCCCGGAATCGCCCGGCGAATAGGTCTGGAAGGTGGAGCCGTTGTCGCCGTAGGACCCGGTGATCTTCTGCCCCGTGATGGTCACGGACTTGACGCGGCCGTTGGTGACGTCCTCGATGAACTGGGAATAGGAGACTTCACGCGAGGCGCTGCGCTGTCCCGGGCTCTGGAACAGGTTGAACAACGCGATCAAAAGCAGAGCAATGATCGCCCAGAGGGCGAAGTTGCGATAGTTCGGATTCATAACGGGTCCAATCGATACCTCGATCGTTCCGCGAGCGCGGGACGATCCTTGCGCCCTAACATAGGATCGAAGCGCGGCCTTGCCAAGGCGAACAGGCCGCCGCGGCTGCGATTCTTCTCACTCTGGTTTATGAAAATTCGGACAGGCCCGCCCGAGCCGCCGCTCCACCGCCCCGGCGAGCGCGAAATCGTAGCCCGGCAGCACATGGTCGAACAAGGCGAAGTGCCGTTCGACCCGAAGACCCGCCGGCGCGCCCATGCAGGCGATCCCGGCGAATCCCTCCGCGCGATAGAGCGCCGGCGCGGTCAGCAGCGCCTCGCGCATGCGCCCGTCGGCTTCGATCCCGGCGAGATCGGCCCGCCCGGGCGCCGCGATCTCCAGCGTCTCGGCCGTCCCGTTCTCAAAGCGGAAGCGCCCGTCCCACACGCCCGCCGCCCCCGGCGCCAGCGTGAGGCGCGGCAAATTGCGCCGCTCGCGCCGGAAGACATGCGCCTCCGCGCCGCGCTCGATCAGCGCGCCGAACACGGTGAGCCGGTCGCCGTCCTCGCCGCAAAGCATGCGGTCGACGCGGCTGCGCTCCGCCTCGCCGGGCAGGAAGCGCCGCCCGCCGGCCAGCGCCGCCAGCAGCCCGGCGAAAAGCCGCCGCACGCTTTGCGGCAAGGCGGCGTAGATGCGCGCGTCGACCACCAGCCGCCCGGCCGCGTCCATGCGCAGGCTGGCGGGATCGGCCAGCGCCGCGGCCAGCGCCGCGTTGTCGCGCCGTCGCGCCGCCGCCGCCAGCGCGATCTGCGCCAAGGCCTGCGCGCGGTCGACCTCGGCCGCCGCGCCCATGCGCAGGCGCGGCCGCTCGAAAGCGGGGTTCTCGTTGCTCGGATCGTCGATCCAGCCGACGCCGCGCCGCGTCAGCTCCGCCCGCAGCGCCGCCCGCGACACGTCGAGAAGCGGGCGGACCAGCATCAGCCGCCCCTCCAGCCGCGACCGCGCCGCCATGGCCGCGAGCCCGCGCGCCTCGTCATGGCCGCTGCGGGCTTTCCGCATCAAAAAAGTCTCGATCTGGTCGTCTTGCGTATGCCCGGTGGCGATCACGTCCGCGCCCGCCTCGCGCGCGGCCTCGCCCAAAAGCCGATAGCGCGCCGAGCGCGCGGCGGCGGCGAAGCCGCTTACCGGCTTGGCCTCGTCCCAGACGAGGATGCGATGCGCCACGCCCGCCTCGCAGCAGAGCGCCGCCACGGCCTCCGCCTCGGCGGCGGATTCGGGCCGCAGGCGATGATCGACGGTGACGGCGAGGAAGGGCGGCGCGTCCGGCAACGTGGCCAGGAAATCCCGCAGCAAAAGCATCAGCGCCAGCGAATCGCCGCCGCCCGACACCGCCGCGACGACACCGCTCGCGCGCTCAAAACCGAAAGGCCGGAACAGCGTCTCCGGGCTCAGCACTTCACCCGGCTGCGTTCTTCGGCCACGCGCTTCAGCACGGCGGCGGCGGCCTTGGGATAGCGCTGCGGAATCTGCGCGAAGGTGGCGCAGGCCACGTCGCGATTGTCGAGCTTCTCCAGCGTCATGCCGAGCTTGAACATGTTCTCGGCCCCGCGGCGCGAATCGGGATAGTCGCGCTGCGTGTCGATGAAGACGGTGGCGGCCTCGGGATAGCGGCCCTGCGCATAGAGCGATTCGCCCAGCCAGTAGCGCGCCTCCGCCGTCATCGGATCGGCCGGGTAGCGCTTGACGTGCTGGCGGAAGCCGGTCTCGGCCGCCTTGTAGTCGCCCGACATCAGGAACTGGTAGGAGGCCTGGTAGAGCGAATTGGGATTGTCGCCGGTGGGCAGCGACGCCACCTGCCCTTGTCCGGGCGCCTGCCCGGCGCCGGCCATCGGGGCCTGCTCGACGGGGCGCGGGGCGGCGGACATGGTCTCGCCGATTACATTGCCATTGGCGTCGAAGCGGATCGAGCCCAGCGCCTGCGGCGGCGCGCCGCGCGAGGGGTCTCCGGCGGCGGAGCCAATGGCCATGGAATCGGCGCCCGTCCCGGCCGGCGCGGCGGGTTCGGCGGGCTGCATGTCGGCGGACTGCGTGTCGTTCGGCTGCGGCGCGGCCATCTGCCCGCCAGCTTGTCCGCCCCGGCCCCGCGGCGCGGCGGAGGCGTCTTGCGACGCCTCTCCACCGGCCGGCGCGGCGCTGGCGACCGGATGGTCGCCCTTGCCGCCGGCGTCGGAACGCTTGTTCTTCTCGAGCTGCTGGAAGCGGAATTCGTTGTCTTCCTGCGTCTTGCGCAGCTGGTCCTGCAATTGCAGGATCTGGAAGTTGAGATCCTCGATCTTGCCCTGGAGCTGGCGCATCTGCTCCTGCACCTGGCCGACGCGCGGGTCCATGGCCTGCGCCATCTGCACGCCCGTCTGGGCCGGCGCGCGCCGGACGCCGAGGTCCGACAGGAGCCCGTCGGCGAAGGCCGTCTGCTCCGCCCGCGGACCGGCCGCGCCGACGCCGGCATGCGCCGCGCCGTGACCGCCCGCGGCGAAGGCCGCCCCCGCCAGAAGCGGCAGCATGGCCAGCGCCAGCGTCACTTTTCTCAATGGTGTTCTCATTCCCTTTGCCTCGTGCCCGAATGAAGTCCAACGAATCAGGATGATGAAGCGCCGCGCCGGAACGCACGGCGGCCTCCAAGCTTTTAAAACAATTCCGCCAAAAGCAAAGATGCTTTGCGCCGCCGACGCCCCCTATCAGACGCCCCCGACTTCGGCCAAAATTTGTCGAAACCCTTATGCTTCGGCCTCCGAACGAAAAAAGCGGCCCTGAGGCCGCTTTTCCCGTGACGCTGTTGCGCAAGCGCAATCCGCTCAGTTGCCGGCGCCGTTGAGCACGGTGACGGCGCGGCGGTTCTGCGACCAGCACGAATCGTTGTCGCAGACGGCGACCGGACGTTCGTTGCCGTAGGAGATGGTGCGCATGCGGCTGGTCGGGATGCCGCGCGAGGCGAGGAAGTCGCGGGTGGCGGCGGCGCGGCGCTGGCCGAGCGCGAGGTTGTATTCGCGCGTGCCGCGTTCGTCGGCATGGCCCTCGATGGTGATCCGGTACTGCGGATAGCGCTGCAGCCACTGGGCCTGCTTGGTCAGGGTCTGCTGGGCGTCGGCGCGGATCAGCGACGAATCGAGGTCGAACAGGATGCGGTCGCCGACATTGACGGTGAAGTCCTGCGACGAGCCGGGGGTCGCGGCGCCGGCGCCGCCGAGGCCCAGGTCGCCGGCGTTGTTCGGGAGGTTCTTCTTCGATGCGCAGCCGGCCACGGCGAGCGACATGAAGAGGGCGATAGCGATCGGGCTACGTGCAATCGACTGGATGCGGCGCATGGGCCGAAGCTCCTTAAGATTTGATGTTCCTGCGTAACCGCCTAATAATCATATCGAGGTTAAGACAGGCTCAAGAAGTATGGTTAACGTTTCCTTGCGGCACGCCGCCCCGGTGTTCCGACTTGTCAGCCCCGGCATGTCTTTCCGGCGTTTCGTGAGTTTTTCGGGCTTGGCGGCAAAATGCGGCGGAAACACGGCCCCGCGCCGCAATTATGGCGCGGAAACGTAAAAAAGCGCGCGGCCGGCCGGCCGCGCGCTTTCCTTGAGTTCATATGAAGGCCGATCCTACTCCAGCAGCGGCGACCAGGCCGGGTCCGAGGCGAAGTTCGGGGTCTGGATCTGGCGCTCGTTGCGGCCGGTGAGGTCGATGGTGAAGAGCTTCGGTCCCGCGGCGCCCGAGGCCTTGCGGAAGAACATCAGCACGCGGCCGTTCGGGGCCCAGGTCGGGCCTTCGTTGTGGAAGCCGGAGGTGAGCAGGCGCTCGCCCGAGCCGTCGGTCTTCATCACGCCGATCGAGAACTGGCCCTGCGACTGCTTGGTGAAGGCGATCAGGTCGCCGCGCGGCGACCAGACCGGCGTCGAATAGCTGCCGTCGCCGAAGGAGACGCGATGCGGGTTGGAGCCGTCGGCGCCCATCACGTAGAGCTGCGGCCGGCCGCCGCGGTCCGAGGTGAAGACGATCTGCGAGCCGTCGGGCGAATAGGAGGCGCCGGTGTCGATGGCCTGGCTGTTGGTGAGGCGCGTCGTGGTGCGCGAGCGCAGGTCCATGGTGTAGATGTTGGCGCTGCCGTCGTCCTGCAGCAGGCTCATCACCACCTTCTGGCCGTCGGGCGAGAAGCGCGGCGCGATGGTCATGCCGGGGAAGTTGCCGACGAGCTCGCGCTGGCCGGTCTCGAGCTGCAGCAGATAGACGCGCGGCTGGCCGCCGGCGAAGGACATGTAGGTCACTTCCTGCCGGTTGGGCGAGAAGCGCGGCGTCAGCGACATGTCGCGGCCGTCCGAGAGATAGCGCACATTGGCGCCGTCCTGGTCCATGATGGCGAGGCGCTTGACGCGCTTCTGCGCCGGGCCGGATTCGTCGACGAAGACGACGCGGGTGTCGAAATAGCCCTTCTCGCCCGTCAGCCGCTCATAGATGGCGTCGGCGATGATATGGGCCACGCGCCGCCAGTTGTCGGGCGTGGTGAAGAACTGCTGGCCGATGAGCTGCTGGCCGGCATAGGTGTCCCAGAGGCGGAACTCGGCCTTGAGCCGTCCGTCGGCCTGCTTGGTGATGCGGCCGGTGACCAGCGCCTGGGCGTTGATGACCTTCCAGTCCTCGAAGCGCGGCGCGGCGTCGGGATTGGAGATCTTCTCGATGAAGGCCTGCTTGTTGATGGGCGCGAACAGGCCGGAGCGTTCGAGGTCCGCGGCGATCACCGAGGTGATGTTGGGGCCGAGCTGGTCGCCGGAGAGGAAATCGGTGATCGCGATCGGCAACGGCTCGACCACGCCCTTGTTGATGTTGATCTCCACCACGGCGCGCGCGGGCATGACGCCGACCAGGCTTGCGGCGAGCACACATGCGAAAGCCGAAAACACCGCCCGGATCTTTGTTTTCATGATGCCGATTTTCATGTCTTCTGGGACCTCTTTTGTCCTTGGCAGGTAGGTTGGCGGCCGAAATTTCCGGCCAGAATGTTAGAACATGTCGCGCGGGTCGAACGTGACGATCACGTCGGCCCAGGTGTCGTATTTGTCGCGCGGCAGCGTGTAGGGGGCGCAGCGCTGCACGGCGCGCAGCGCGCTCTCGGCCGCCGCGCGGCCGACGCCCGCGTCGCCGCCGCCGCCCGACGTCACCTGCGGCATGCCCTGCACCTCGCCGGCTTCCGTCAGGTGCATCTTGACCGTCACCACCAGGCCCGGCGCGTCGGCGACGCCCGCCGGCACGTTCCAGCACTTGGCGATGGCGCCGCGCAGCGCGTCCATCTCGCTCTGGCTGAGCTTGGCGCCGCCGGTGTTCTTCTTGCCGCCCAGCGACGCCTCGTCGGTCGAGCGTTTCGCGCCGCCGCCCGAGGCCTTCTCCTTGTTGAGCAGCGCCGTCACCTCGTCGGCGATGGCGTCCTTCTTGGCCTGGCTCGTCTCCGAGGCCGAGGTCGACTTCTTCTGCTCCTCGATCGGCTTGCGGTCCGGCGTCTTGGCGGTCTGGGCCTGCGGCGGCTGCGGCCGCGACTGCGGGGCCGGCACCTTGTCCGGCAGCTTCGGCGCCTGGCCGTCGGGCGATTCCGCCTGCTGCTGGATCGCTTCCTTGACCGGGTCGGGCTTCACGTCCTGCTTGGGCTCGGGCTTGGTCTGCACCTCGGTGGCCGGCGTCGGCTTGGGCTCGGGCTTCGGCTCCGGCTTGGGATCGGGTTTCGGCTCGGGCTTCTTGACCGGCTCGGGCTGCGGCTTGGCCTCCTCCGCCGTCTCGACCGGCTTGGGCCGCGCGTCGGGGATGGGCGGGTTCTTGACGTCCAGCTCCTGGTCGCCGGCGTTCTGGGCGTTGTCCACCGTCTTGGGCTTGGTGGTGGGCTTGGTCGCCGGCTTCTCCTTCATGGGCGCGGTCTTGTCGCCCTGCTGGATCTGCGTCATCGACTCGATCGGCACGATGTCGACCGGCAGCGACTCCATGTCCGACACGTCGAAGGGCTTCGGCGCGGAAAAGGAGAACAGGGCCAGCGCCAGGGCGACGACGTGAAGCGCGATCGAGGATGACAGACCGATCTTCATGATGGCGTCAGCTACCCTGCTCCGGCAGGCTCACCAGGCCGATATGCTTGAAGCCGGCCGACGAGACGCGCGCCATGACCTTCATCACCGCGCCGTAATCGGCCGACTTGTCGCCGCGCACGAAGATGCGCTCCTCATAGCCGGTCTTGGCGATGGCCTGCAGTTTCGGCACGACCTCGTCGATGCCGACCTCGGTTTCCTGGAGGTAGATCTGCCCCTTGTTGTTGACCGAAATGGTGATGGGCTGGGTGTCGGCGTTCATCGCCTTGGCCTGCGTGTCCGGCAGGTCCACCGGCACGCCGACCGTCAGCAGCGGCGCCGAGACCATGAAGATGATCAGAAGCACCAGCATCACGTCGACGAAAGGCGTCACGTTGATTTCGCTCATCAAGGCCTTCTTGCGTCCGCGCCTGCGGCGTCCGCCCGATTGCATTCCCTGATTTCCGACCGACATGCCCATTTCAATATCCCCGGCTGTTCCGCAATGGCCCGCGCGTCAGCCGCGCGGGGTCAGCTTCTCATCGATTTGCCGCGACAGTATGGCGGAGAACTCGTCCGCGAAGCCCTCGAGCTTGGCGCCGACCTTGCCGGCGTCGCTGGACAGCTTGTTGTAGGCGATGACGGCGGGAATGGCGGCCAGAAGGCCGATGGCGGTGGCGAGCAGCGCCTCCGCGATGCCGGGCGCCACCACCGCGAGGCTGGTGTTCTTGGAGGCCGCGATGGCCTGGAACGAGGTCATGATGCCGACCACGGTGCCGAACAGGCCGATGAAGGGCGCCGACGAGCCGATGGTGGCGAGGAAGCTCAGCCGCGATTCCAGCTTGTCGCTCTCGCGCGCCAGCGCCACGTCCATGGCCTTGTCGATGCGCATCTGCAGGCCGATGGGCGAGCGCGCGCCCTTCTCGAAGCTCTTCTTCCATTCACGCATGGCGGCCATGAAGATGGAGGCCATGCCGGAGGTGCGCCTTTCGCTGAGGTTGCGGTACAGTTCCTCCAGCGACTGGCCCGACCAGAAGGCCTGCTCGAAGCGGTCGATGGCGCGGCGCGCGCGGCCATAGGCGATGGTCTTGTCGACCACGATCGCCCATGTCCAGATCGAAGCGCCGAGAAGACCGAGCATGACCAGCTTGACCACCCAGTTCGCCTGCATGAACAGGCCCCAGAGGGTGACATCGGCGGCGGGCGCCGCTAACGCAACATTTTCCATCGATCCATCGTCCTCGAATCCAAACGCCCGGCCACATGACCGGGCGGGTCGCAATCCTTCACGCGGGGGCCCGGCGCGGACGCCCCGACCTGCCGCAGCTTTTTCCGTCCGGCGCGATGTTCGGACCCCGTCCTCGCGCTCAACCGCCGCCGCCCGGATTTCAACTTTAAATCCCCGACGGCTTGTTGCGGCTAAATTTGGTGAAAGGAAGGCGTTGCTGCATGAGCCGGCCTCTCAACCGATTCCGTCAGCCTGATTCATCGTATATTATGGTTAAAGATAAGTTAGCAACCGCCGCCGCGGCGGCCGCAGCGAAAGAAAAACGCTTCTCACGCCTGCGTCAAAAACGCCTGCCGCCACTCGTCGGGAATGCGGCGCGGATGGCCCTGTTTCGTGATCATCACCGCCTCGACCCTGGCCTCGCACAGGATCTTGCCGTCGCGGCTAATCTGCTGCGCCATCATGACGCGCGCGCCGCGGATCTCGGCGACGCGGGTTTCGATCAGGATCAGATCGTCCATGCGCGCCGGGGCGCGATAGTCGATCTCCATGCGCCGCACCACCCAGACCATCTCCTCGCCGAGCGCGCCCTCGGCCAGCTCGATATGGTGCACGTCCTGCAAGCGCAGGAAATCGGTGCGCCCGCGCTCGAAGAACTCCAGGTAGCGCCCGTGATAGACGAAGCCGGAGAAATCCGTGTCGGCGTAATAGATGCGGGCGTGGAGGCGGTGGACGCCGTCCTTCAACTCGCCGGAGACAGTGTCCGTCGCTGGAGCCATCACTCGTCCTCCATGGGCAGGCCGAACTGCGCCTGCCCGGCTTCCGCCGGCGCCGGCAGGCCGAGATGCCGCCAGGCGACCGCCGTCAGCACCCGGCCGCGCGGCGTGCGCTGCAAAAAACCCTGCTGGATCAGATAGGGCTCGATGATGTCCTCGATGGCGTCGCGCGGCTCCGACAGGCCGGCGGCGATGGTCTCGATGCCGACCGGGCCGCCGTTGAAATTGCGCGCGATCATGTCGAGATAGCGCCGGTCGAGCTGGTCGAGGCCGCGATCGTCCACTTCGAGCCGCGACAGCGCCTCGTCGGCGATGCGGCGGTCGATGACGTCGGCGCCGGCCACCAGCGCGAAGTCACGCACGCGGCGCAGAAGCCGGCCGGCGATGCGCGGCGTGCCGCGCGAGCGCCGCGCCACTTCCAGCGCGCCGTCGGGCGAAATCCCCATCTGCATGATGCGCGCGCCGCGCCGCACGATATATTCGAGCTCGTCGACCGTGTAGAAATTGAGCCGCACCGGAATGCCGAAGCGGTCGCGCAGCGGCGTGGTCAAGAGGCCGAGCCGCGTGGTGGCGGCGACCAGCGTGAATTTCGACAGGTCGATCTTGACCGAGCGCGCCGCCGGCCCCTCGCCGATGATGAGGTCGAGCTGGAAATCCTCCATCGCCGGATAGAGGATCTCCTCCACGGCGGGGCTGAGCCGGTGGATCTCGTCGATGAACAGCACGTCGCGCTCTTCGAGATTGGTCAGCAGCGCCGCGAGGTCGCCCGCCTTGGCGATGACCGGGCCGGACGTGGAGCGGAAATTGACGCCCAGCTCCTTGGCCATGATCTGCGCCAGCGTGGTCTTGCCGAGGCCGGGCGGGCCGACGAACAGCACGTGGTCCAGCGCCTCGCCGCGCGCCTTGGCCGCCTCGATGAAGACCTTGAGATTGGCGCGCGCCGCCGCCTGGCCGACGAAATCGCTGAGCGTCTGCGGGCGCAGCGTGTTGTCCTCGTCGGCGGGGCGGTCGGCGGAAATGAGGGGATTGCGGGCGCTCATGCCGCTGTCCTGACACGGCCCGCGCCGTCATGCAAGCGGATCACTGCGACAGCTCCCGCAGGCCGAGGCGGATGAGCTTGGCCGAGTCCGCGTCCTCGCCCGCCTGCTTCAGCGCCGCCGCCACGGCGTTGGCCGCCTGGTCGCGCGAATAGCCGAGATTGCAGAGCGCCGACACCGCGTCGGCCACCGGCGCGGGCGCCGCGCCCGCGCCGATATCCTGCTTCAGCCCGATGGCGGCGGCCGCCTCGCCGGCGAAGGCGGGAGCCTTGTTCTTGAGCTCGGTGACGATGCGCTCGGCCACCTTGCGCCCGACGCCGGGGGCGCGCGCCACCATGGCGAGGTCGCGCAACGCGATGGCGTTGGCGAGCTCGGCCGGCGTCAGCGTGCCAAGCACCGCCAGCGCCACTTTGGCCCCCACCCCCTGCACGCCCTGCAACAGGCGGAACCATTCGCGCTCGAGCCCGCTGGCGAAGCCGTAGAGCCGGATCATGTCCTCGCGCACATAGGTCTCGATGAACAGGACCGCCGCAACCCCTACCCCACCGAGCGACGCCAGCGTGCGCGCCGAGCAGAAGGCGACGTAGCCCACGCCGTGCACGTCCACCACCACATGGTCCTCGGCGATCTCGTCGATGACGCCCTTGAGTTTTCCGATCATCCCGCCTACCCCGCCAGAAGCGCCTGCATGCGGCGGGCGCTGACAATGCTTTGCCTGTGATGGGCGTGGCAGATGGCCACGGCCAGCGCGTCGGCGGCGTCGCTGGTGTCGAAGGTGGCGCGCGGCATCAGCACCTTGACCATCATGTGGATCTGCTGCTTCTCGCCATGGCCGACGCCGATCACCGCCTTCTTGACCGCGTTGGGGGCGTATTCGGCCACCGGCAGGCCGGCCTGCGCCGGCGCCAGCAGCGCGATGCCGCGCGCCTGGCCGAGCTTGAGCGTGGCGGTCGCGTCCTTGTTGACGAAAGTATGCTCGACGGCGGCCTCGTGCGGCATGAAGTCGTGCAGCACCCGGCTCAGCCCCTCATGGAGCTGGCAGAGCCGCGAGGCGAGGTCCATCTCGCCGTCCGAGGTCACCGTGCCCGACGCCACGAAGGAGAGCGAATTGCCGAGCGTGTCGATCACGCCCCAGCCGGTGCGGCGCAGGCCCGGATCGACGCCGATGATGCGAATCGTTTCTCTCATATGCGAACCCTATCCTCTGTCGCCGTCAGTTGACAGAAGAAAAGTGAACAAAAGAGAAACAGAAGCGGGTTCAGGAGGCGGCGAAAGCCGTTTTCAGAAGCACGATCTGCTCGGAGACGGGATTGCCGCGCGGCGCGGCCTGCAGCGACACCACCTCGCCATAGACCTCGCGGTCCATGCGGCGCACCCGCGCCTGGAGCCGCATCGAGCGTGCGATCAGCTCCACGAAGGCGGGGGGGAGCTCGCTCCAGCCCGGCGCGGCGTCGCCGGCGGACGGCGTGTCGAGCCGCACCTTGGCCTTTTCGGCCGAGACCTGCTGGCGCGTCATCTCGCCGTTGCGGGCGGCGCGCTGCAGCAGGAGCCAGGAGGCGATCTGCATCAGCCGCGTGGTCAGCCGCATCGATTCGGCCGCGTAGAGCGTGGCGGCGACGCGCGACAGGCCGCGCGCCGATTCGCGCCCCTCGCCGTCGAGATAGGCGGCGGCCTCCTCGACCATGTCCATGCCCTCGCCGTAGATCGGCTTGAAGGAATCCGAGAAGACCATGCGCTCGGCGAGACTGATCATGTTGCTCGGGGTCCGACCCGGTTCGCTCATCATTGCTTCGCTGCCTCAAGGGCCGCCGGAGCGGCCATGCCGTTGCCCGCCCTGCGCTTTAGCGCATGCGGAAAGATCACTGGACCGCCCTTTCACCATGGGCCGCGGCGCGATGGAACAGCCGCGCCGGTCGGGTCCACGACAAAGTGCACCTTCATGCACCGTCGCGCAAGATCATGTTTAATTTTGGGTTAACATTTCGGGGAGTTTTCAGCGGCGGCGCGGCGGGCGCGCGGGCATAAAAAAAGAGCCGCGAAGGCGGCTCTCAGGAGTTTAACAGGGAGGCGTCAAACAGAGTGGCTGAACCACTCGGTAAGAATCCAGCCGAACTGGATGTGAACGGTTATAGGCTCTTAACATTAATGAAGGGTTAAGGCCGCCGGCCCGCCGATGAAAATATCGGCGGGCCGGCGAAAAACTCGAAGTCAGGCGTGATGCAGCGCGGACTTCCGCGCCGGCTGGGCGACGGGCTGCGGGCCGGCCTTGACCGGCTGCGCCGGTTTGGCCGCGCCCTTGGCGCTCCAGCCGATGGTGGGCAGCCATTCGAGGTAATAGGCGAGCGCGAACTGCATCACCACGCCGGTGGCGATCAGAAGCGTGTCGTAGGGAAGGCCGCCGGGATTGACGATCTTCATCACCTGCGCCGCCATGGCGAGGATCGTGCCGGCGATGAAGACCGGCAGCGAATGCTTGCCGAGGATGGCGAGCGGATTGTCGGGGGCGGTGCGGGCGATGTTCGACAGCGTCGGCACCACCACGATCAGATAAGCGAGCGCCAACACGTGCAAGAGGCGCGGCGCCGACAGGAAAGTCTTGTCGAAGCCGGTCAGCACCGGCGGCAGGCCGAAGGAGACGTCGATGCTCCACAGCGGAATCCGCACCCAGGCCAGCGCCAGCACCAGATAGCCGACCGCGAGCCCGATCAGCGCCGGATGGTCGGGCAGCTTGCCGCCCCGGCGCACATGCAGCACGCCCGCGACGCCGATGGCGAACAGAAACTGCCACGACAGCGGGTTGAGGAACCACACGCCCTCGGTGGGGAAATTCTTCGGCGCGACCTGGTAGAGCCCGGCCAGGAGCCACATCGTGCCCGACACGGCGAGCATCAGGCGCAGGCTGATCCGCGCCAGAAGCAGCAGCAGCGGCGCGCCCAGCAGCATCGCGGCGTAGGTCGGCAGGATGTTGTTGTAGCCGAGCTGGTGGCCAAGCGTGGCGAGGCCGAACATCGCCTCCACCGGCTGCTTGACCAGCGGCATGATGTTGATCTGGTGCAGAAGCTCGGGGCGCTTGAGGAAGATGGCGGCGCTGGTGAAGATGGCGATGGTGGCCATGGTGGTGCAGATATGGGCGGCGTAGAGCACGCCCGCCCGCCGCCACATCTTGAGCGACAAGAGCAGCCGCTGGCCGGCGGCGAACTTGGTCCCGTAAGCCAGCGCCACCGCCATGCCGGAGATCAGCACGAAGGCCTCGGCCGAATCCGAGAAGCCCAGGTTGCGATGGGTGAAGTTCTCGTAGATCGTGCCGGGCACATGGTTGATGAAAATCGTCAGCAAGGCGAGCGCGCGGAACACGTCGATGCGCGTGTCGCGTCCGCTGGCCGGTTTCACCGTAAGGTCCGTCATCTCGCCTGCCTGTGTCTGTTCCACCTGAAGGGTGATCGTTTCCGTTTCTATACTCTTTCAATGGGCCGAAAGGGGGCCGGTTCCGATCAACTTTCATTCCAGGATATAACAAAATGCCAGCGCGGCGCTCCGGTTCCCGCCTTTGCTCTCGCCGGGCGCCAAAAGCGCGGAAAAGGCTGTTCAACGCTTCCTACTTCCATTATGCCCGAATTCCATCATTTTTTTCCCGTTAGGCTCGGTCCATGAACACGCCCGCATCCTCCGCTCCGCAAGACGTCGAACGCTGCCGCCTCGTGCTGACCACGCCGCCGCTGGCCGACGGCGCGCGGCTGGCGGCGCTTCTGGAGGCGGCGCTGTCGGGCGGCGACGTGGCGAGCGTGATTCTCGACGGCGGCGAGCTCGACGAGGCCACCTTCCAGTCCGTGGCCGAGAAGGCCGTGCCGGTGATCCAGCGCCACGACGCGGCGGCGCTGATCCTCAACGACACCCGCATCGCCGGCCGCGTCGGCGCCGACGGCGTCCATATCGAAGGCAAGGCCGCCGACCTCGCCGAGGCGATCGAGAAGCACGCGCCGAAGATGATCGTCGGCGCGGGCAACCTGCGCGACCGCCACGGCGCGATGGAGATCGGCGAATTGCAGCCCGACTATCTGTTCTTCGGCAAGGTCGGCGCCGACAACAAGCCCGACGCGCATCCGCGCAACCTGGCGCTGGCCGGCTGGTGGGCGCAGATGGTGGAGATCCCCTGCATCGCCCAGGCCGGCAACGCGCTCGACAATGTCGCGGCCGCCGCGGCCACGGGGGCGGATTTCGTCGCGCTCGGCCGCGCCGTCTTCGAGGCCGCCGACCCGGCCGAGGCCGTGCGCGAGGCCAACCGGCTGCTCGACGCCCAAGCGCCCCGTTTCGAGGACGACAACGCTTGACGCACGCGCCGACGCTCATGAAGACCACGCTCATCGCCGCCCTTCTCCTCGCCTGCAGCGCCGGCGCGCGGGCCGAGGCGACCGATCCGCATCACAAGCCCGGCCACGATTCCCTTCACGAGTCAGGCAAGGGCGACAAGCCGGTCATGCTGCGCCAGCCGGCGACGACCGAGCCGATGCCGGCCATCGATCCGAGCCGCTTCGGCGACAAGCCGGCCGACGAGGCCTTCGGCGCCTATCAGCGCGGCCTCTACCTCACCGCCTTCAACCTCGCTCTGCCGCGCGCCGAACAGGGCGACCCGGCGGCGCAGACGCTCGCCGCCGAAATCCTGTCGCGCGGGCTCGGCGTGCCGGCCGACCAGAAGAAGGCCGCCGAATGGTACGGCAAGGCCGCGGCCCAAGGCGTGACCGAGGCGCAGTTCCGCTATGCGGCGCTGTTGTTGCAGGGCGTCTACGTGCCCAAGGACCCCGCCCGCGCCGAGGCGCTGATGAAAAAGGCGGCGGAAGGCGGCAACGCCATGGCCCAGTTCAATTACGGCCAGATGCTGATGCAGAAGGCCCCCGGCGAGGCCGGGCTGGAGAAGGCCTATCCCTGGTTCCAGAAGGCGGCCGACGCCAAGCTGGCCGACGGCCAGTACGCCGTCAGCCAGATCTACGCCAACGGCGCCGGCGCCGTTCCGCGCGACGACGCCAAGGCGCGGCGCTACCTGCTGCTCGCCGCGCGCCAGGGCTACGACACCGCGCAATACGATCTCGGCCGCTGGCTGGTCGAGGGCCGCGGCGGCCCGCGCAATTACGAGGACGGCTTCGGCTGGATGTCGGCGGCGGCGCGACGCGGCACGGTGGCGGCGCAAGCCTGGCTGGCGCGGCTCTATCGCGACGGCATCGGCACGGAGGGCGACCTGGTCAAGGCCGCCGCCTGGTACGTCGTCGCCCAGCGCGCCGGCTTCCGCGCCCCCGACCTCGACGACATGATGGACGGCCTCGCCGACTCCCAGATCAAGAAGGCCATCGCCGCCGCCAACGAATTGCGCGTGCGCTGAGCCGCGAAACGTTTTTTTGACGCCCCGCCGGCGCTCTTTTCGCGCGCAGGCTTGCGCAAGCCGGCTTTTTATGGTCTTGGAGACGCCGATTATCGCGCTCCCTGCCCGGAACCCGCGCGCAATCGCCCGGCCCATGCCGGTCGTGCGCCCTCGAATCGTTCCGCGCCGGGCCGCATCGGCCTCAATTCATTCCCGGATCGAACACATGAAGATCAATGGCAACGAAATCCGTCCCGGCAACGTCATCGAGCATGACGGCGGCCTGTGGGTCGCGGTCAAGACCAACGCCGTCAAGCCCGGCAAGGGCGGCGCCTACAACCAGGTCGAGCTCAAGAACCTCATCAACGGCACCAAGCTCAACGAGCGTTTCCGCGCCGCCGAGACGGTCGAGCGCGTGCGCCTGGAGCAGAAGGACTTCTCCTTCCTCTACGAGCAGGGCGAGGCGCTGATCTTCATGGACACCGAATCCTACGAGCAGCTCGAGCTGCAGAAGGATTTCGTCGGCGACCGCGCCGCCTTCCTGCAGGACGGCATGATGGTGACGGTGGAGCTCTATGAAGAAAAGCCGATCGGCATCCGCCTGCCCGACCAGGTGACGCTGGCCATCACCGAGGCCGATCCGGTCGTCAAGGGCCAGACCGCCGCCTCGTCCTACAAGCCGGCCGTGCTCGAGAACGGCATCCGCATCCTCGTGCCGCCCTTCATCGAATCGGGCGAGCGCGTGATCGTCGACACCAACGAACTGACCTATATCAGCCGCGCCTGACCGCGCTTCCCGGCGCCCCGCCCCGGGGCGCCGCCGTCCGGCCCCGGCCGCGACCGTTCTTTGTCAGTTTCCCAGCTTTCTTTCCCGCGTCGCCGCGCCGCACTGGCCGCGCGCCGCCTCCATCGAGGATCGTTCCCATGGCTCGTTCAGCCCTTCTCAACGTTATGGTCCAGGCCGCCATGAAGGCCGGACGCGGCCTCGCGCGCGATTTCGGCGAAGTCCAGAACCTGCAGGTGTCGCTCAAGGGCCCCGGCGACTATGTCAGCCAGGCCGACCGCCGCGCCGAGCAGGTCATCCACGCAGAACTCTCCCGCGCCCGCCCCGATTTCGGCTTCCTGATGGAGGAATCGGGCGAGATCGAAAGCAAGGACGGCCAGCATCGCTGGCTGGTCGACCCGCTCGACGGCACCACCAATTTCCTGCACGGCCTGCCGATCTTCGCCGTCTCCATCGCGCTGGAGCGCCAGGGCCAGATCGTCGCCGGCGTCATCTACAACCCGGCCATGGACGAGCTCTACACCGCCGAGCGCGGCGGCGGCGCCTTCCTCAACGATCGCCGCCTGCGCGTCGCCTCGCGCAACAAGCTGGTCGATTCGGTGATCGGCACCGGCATTCCGCATCTGGGCCGCGGCCATCACGGCCAGTATCTGGTCGAATTGCGCAACGTCATGGCTGAGACCGCCGGCGTGCGCCGCCTGGGCGCCGTGGCGCTCGACCTCGCCTATGTCGCCGCCGGCCGCCTCGACGGCTTCTGGGAGGACGGCATGAACCCCTGGGACCTCGGCGCCGGCATGCTGATGATCCGCGAGGCCGGCGGCTTCGTCTCCGACAAGAGCGGCGGCCAGGAGATCTTCTCCACCAAGGGGATCGTCGCCGGCAACGAGGCCATCCACGGCGCGCTGCTGAAGACGCTGAAAAAGCCGATCTGACCCATCCCTCCCCTTCTCCGCGCCCCGGCCCTTCGCCGGGGCGTTTGCTTTCGCGCAAAATTTGCGCGCAGGCGATTCCGCTTCGCCGCAGAATGCAGTAGGCTCCCCGCGCACGAAGCCGAGCAGGAGCAGAACGGATGAGCGAATACAGGCCTTCACGGGAACGAGCGGACGACGGGAGCGATTTCGATCCCTATCGCCTGACAAGCCCGCGCATCGTCATCCTCTCCATGCTGATCTTCCTCATCATCGTCGGCTTCCTCGCCGCGGTGCTGATGCGGCAGATCCACACCTTCTTCGTCACCAATCCGGGCCTCAACGGCCTCATCCTCGGCGTGCTCCTGGTCGGCGTCATCCTCGCCTTCAACCAGGTGCTGCGGCTTCTGCCGGAAATCCGCTGGGTCAACTCCTTCCGCGGCGGCCACGCCGACGGCCCGTCGCGCCCGCCGGTCATGCTCGCGCCCATGCGGGCGCTGCTCGGCCGCCGGCAGTCCATGGCGCTGTCGACCGGCTCCATGCGCTCGATCCTCGATTCCATCGCCACCCGGCTCGACGAAAGCCGCGACATCTCGCGCTATTTCATCGGCCTCCTGGTCTTTCTCGGCCTGCTCGGCACCTTCTGGGGCTTGCTTGAGACCGTCGGCTCCATCGGCCGCACCATCCAGTCGCTCGACCCCAATTCCGGCAGCACCAGCGACGTGCTGGACGCGCTCAAGGCCGGGCTGCAATCGCCGCTGAGCGGCATGGGCACCGCCTTCTCGTCCTCGCTGTTCGGCCTTTCCTCCTCGCTGGTTTTGGGCTTCCTCGACCTGCAGGCCGGCCGCGCCCAGAACCGCTTCTACACCGAGCTCGAGAACTGGCTGTCCTCGGTCACCGATCTCGGCCCCGACCTGATCGGCGAGGACGACGGTCGCGCGGCCGCCCAGGGCGGCGACGCCAGCCAGCGCACCACGGCGGCGCTGGCCAACCTGGCCGAGGGCGTGCAGGGCCTGGTGCGCAGCATGCGCAGCGAGCAGCAGATGATGCGCGACTGGGTCGAGCGGCAGGCCGACGAGCAGCGCGCCATCCGCGAGACGCTGGAGCGGCTCACCGGCCTGCTCGACGCGCCCAAGAACCAAAGCCGGCCGGAGTAGGCCCATGGCGCTCGCCCGCGGCCGCCGCCAGCAGCGGCATATCGATTACTGGCCGGGCTTCGTCGACGCGCTTTCGACGCTGCTTCTCGCCATCATGTTCCTGCTGACCGTCTTCGTGCTGGCGCAGTTCCTGCTCAGCCGCGAGGTCAACAACAAGGACACGGTGCTCAACCGCCTCAACAGCCAGATCAACGAGCTGACCCAGCTCCTGTCGCTGGAGCGCAGCAACAGCCAGGACATGCAGGACACCATCGCCAATCTCCAGGCCTCGCTGTCGGCGGCCGAGGGCGAGCGCTCGCGCCTGCAGGACCTGCTCAACCAGGGCTCCGGCGCCGGCGCTGCGGCGGAGAAGCGCGCCGGCGACCTCGCCGCCAGCCTCGACACCGAAAAGCAGGTCAGCGCCCGGGCGCTGTCGCAGGTGGAGCTGCTCAACCAGCAGATCTCCGCCCTGCGCCGCCAGATCGCGGCGCTCGAGGACGCGCTCAACGCCTCCGAGACGCGCGACCGCGAATCCAACGCCAAGATCGCCGATCTCGGCAAGCGCCTCAACGTGGCGCTGGCCCAGCGCGTGCAGGAACTGAACCGCTACCGCTCCGACTTCTTCGGCCGCCTGCGCGAGATCCTTTCCGACAAGGAGAACATCCGCATCGTCGGCGACCGCTTCGTCTTCCAGTCGGAGGTGCTGTTCCCGACCGGCTCGTCCGACATCAACCCGGCGGGCCAGGACGAGATGAAGAAGCTCGCCGACGCCGTGGTCGAACTGAACAAGGAAATCCCCGACGACATCAACTGGGTGCTGCGCGTCGACGGCCACACCGACAACGTGCCGCTGGCGGGCAATGGCCGCTTCCGCGACAATTGGGAGCTGTCCTCGGCCCGCGCCGTGGCGGTGGTCAAGTTCCTGGTCGCCAACGGCGTCCCGGCCAACCGGCTGGTGGCGGCGGGCTTCGGCGAATACCAGCCCCTCGACGCCGCCGACACGCCGGAAGCCCGCGCCCGCAACCGCCGCATCGAGCTGAAGCTGACCGAGCGCTAGGGCGTGATGGAAACGTTTGGCGTCGCATGAATGGAAAGAGCGCCGATCCGATTGCATCGGATCGGCGCTCTCCTGTTTCCGCCTCACAGGCTGGCGAAGGCGTCCGCGCCGGCCTCGAATTGCAGCTTGGCGAGGCGGGCGTAGACGCCGCCCTGCTCGACCAGGCTGCGATGCGTGCCTTCCTCGACCACGCGACCCTTGTCCAGCACCAGGATGCGGTCGGCCTTGAGCACGGTGGCGAGCCTGTGCGCCACCACCAGCGTGGTGCGGTCGCGCATCAGGCTGTCGAGCGCCTTCTGCACCAGCATCTCGCTTTCGGCGTCGAGCGCCGAGGTGGCTTCGTCCAGGAGCAGGATCGGCGCGTCGCGCAGGATGGCGCGCGCGATGGCGATGCGCTGGCGCTGGCCGCCCGACAGCGTCACGCCGCGCTCGCCGACCTCGGTGTCGTAGCCCTCGTCCAGCGCCATGATGAAATCATGCGCCAGCGCGGCGCGGGCGGCGCGCTCGATCTCGGCGTCGCTCGCCCCCGGCCGGCCGAAGCCGATATTCTCGCGGATGATGGCGGCGAAGACGGTCACGTCCTGCGGCACCACGGCGATGCGGGCGCGCACGGCCAGCGGATCGGCTTCGGGCAGCGCCACGCCGTCGATCAGCACCCGGCCCGATTGCGGGTCGTAATAGCGCATGGCGAGCGAGAACACCGTGCTCTTGCCCGCGCCGGACGGGCCGACGATGGCCACCGTCTCGCCCGGCCGCACTGTGAAGCTGACGCCGTTGAGCGACGGCGCGTCGGGCCGCGTCGGATAGGAGAAGCGCACATTGTCGAAAGTGATCTCGCCGCGCGCCGGCTCCGGCAGGGCGACCGGACGGGCGGGCGCGACGATGCCGGGCGCTTCGTCGAGGATTTCGGCCAGCCGCTCGGTGGCGCCGGCGGCCTGCGCCAGCTCGCCGCCCACTTCCGACAGCGCGCCGAAGGAGCTGGCGGCGAAGACGGCGTAGAGCACGAACTGGCCGAGCGTGCCCGGCGACATGGTCCCCGACAGGACGGCGTGCGAGCCGAACCACAACACGGCGACGATGCTGGAGAAGATGAGGAAGATGGCGAAGGCGGTCAGCAGCGCGCGGGCGCGGATCGAGGCGCGCGCCGCCTGATAGGCGCCTTCGACGGCGCGGGCGAAGCGGCCCGTCACCATGGCCTCGTTGGTGAAGGCCTGCAGGATGCGCATGGCGCCGATCTGCTCGCTGGCGTAGGCGTTGGCCCTGGCCAGCATGTCCTGCGTGGCGCGCGAGCGCCGCCGCACCGAACGGCCGAAGGCGATCAGCGGCAGCACGATCACCGGGATGGCGGCGATCACCAGCGCCGACAGCTTCGGGCTGGTCACCACCATCATGGCCAGCGCGCCGACGCCGAGGATGAGGTTCCGCAGCGCCACCGAGGCGGTGGCGCCGACCACGGACTTGATCTGCGTGGTGTCGACCGAAAGCCGCGAGACGATCTCGCCCGATTGCGAGCGGTCGAAGAATTCCGGCGACAGCGCCGTCACATGCGAGAACACCGCGTTGCGCAGGTCCGCCACCACCCGCTCGCCGAGCGAGATGACGAAGAAATAGCGCAGGCCCGACGCCACGGCCAGGAGCAGCGCCAGCAGCACCAGCATGCTGAAATAGTCGTTGACGAAGGCGGCGTTGTCGCCGGTGAACCCCTTGTCGATGACGCGGCGCACCGCCAGCGGCACGGCGAGCGTGGTGATCGCCGCCAGAACCAGCGAGAACAGCGCCCCCACGACCAGCCCCTTGTAGCGGGTCAGGAAGGGCGCCATGCGCCTGAGCGGCTTGAGGGAACGGCGTTTGCGGCTGGATCGAAGATCGGTTTCGGGATTCATGCGGATTTGCGTGTCTCTGTCGGCCATTCTGCGGAATGCGCCCTTGTTATTGGCTTTCGCCTGATGTATAGGCTCGCCAACCCTTTTGGAAGCCGTTGCCTGCGGGTAATGGAGTTTCATATCTGCCATTGGGCGGAAGTGCCGCAGCGCCGAAAGCGCGAAGGCCCTGTTTCTGCCCCCCGATATTCAGGATTGAGACGATGAAAGCCAATATCCATCCCGACTACCACACCATCAAGGTCGTGATGACCGACGGCAGCGAATACACGACCCGTTCGACCTGGGGCAAGGAAGGCGATACGATGAACCTCGATATCGACCCGACCACCCATCCGGCCTGGACCGGCGGCTCGCAGACGCTGGTCGACCGCGGCGGCCGCGTGTCCAAGTTCAAGAACCGCTTCGGCAATCTCGGCATCTAAGCCGGATCGAACCGATCATAAAAAACCCCGCCTCGGCGGGGTTTTTTATTGCGCCCTTCATCGCGCCGCCAGGATACCCGGCAGGTCGCGCAAGAGCGAATCGCGCGCCCGGTAGCCGGCCGACGGCGTCTCCTTGCGGTCGTCCTGAATGAGGCGGGCGAAGACGACCTTGTCGTCGCCATGCCGCGCCCAGCCGACGAACCAGCCATAGGCGTGCGCGGCGTCGTATTTGCCGGTCGAGCCCGGCGAGCCCGATCCCGTCTTGCCGTGCAGCTCCCACCCCGCCGGCCAGCCCTCGACGGTGGGCTCCATCGTCGTGACGCGCTCGGTCATGTCGAAGGCGTGCGCCGAGACCGGCAGCCGCCGGTTGACGAGCTTTTTCAAAAAGGCGACCTGCTCCAGCGGCGAGATCCGCAGGGTGGAGTTGATCCACGCCCCGGTCATGCCGTCGGGATAGGCCGGCTTGCCCGACACGTCGGCGTTGCCGTAGTCGAAGGCTTTTGCGTAGTTCCGGAACCGCTCCTGCCCCAGCGCATGGGCCACCTTCTGCGAGAACCACACCACCGAATAGCGGATCCAGCGCGTCGCGTCGGTCGGCTTCTTCCATTCCGCGCCGCCCCAGGCGGGATCGCCCTTTCGATAGGGCAGCGTCGGCGCATGCTCGTCCTTGAGGAAGCCGGAATCGAACCCCATCAGCGCGAGGGCGATCTTGAAGGTCGAGGCGGGCGTGACGCGGGTGGCGCAATCGCCCTCCTGCCTGAGAACGCGGTCGCTCGCGGCGTCCGCCACCACCGTGCAGATGGTCCGCGCCTGCGCCTCAGGCGCAAGCAGCGCCGCCGCGCCCAGAAGGGGAAGAAAAATGGCTTTCATATCGGTCCTCGCAATCGCCGCCGGGACCGGCAGGTGACGGCGCGATTCGGTCTTTTTGATGCGCGGGCGACAAAAAACTCCCGGCCTCGCGGTCCGGGAGTTCTTTATATGTGGACGTTGGAAACGGTCAGGCGCTGAGCTTTTCCATAACCTCGTCGCTGACCTCGAAATTGGTGTAGACGTTCTGCACGTCGTCGTCGTCCTCGAGCACGTTGAGCAGCTTCAGCACCGAGCGCGCCTTGTCCTCGTCGAGCTCGGTGTTGGTCTGCGGCTTCCAGATGGTCTTGATCGATTCCGCTTCGCCGAGGGCTGCTTCCAGCGCCTTGGACACTTCGCCGATATTCTCGAAGGCGCAGAGGATGACGTGGTCCTCCTCGCCGGTCTGCACGTCGTCGGCGCCGGCCTCGATGGCGGCTTCCATCACTTTGTCGGCGTCGCCGGCGGAGAGCTTGTAGACGATCTCGCCGACGCGGTCGAACATGAACGACACCGAGCCGGTCTCGCCCAGCGCCCCGCCGGCCTTGGTGAAGGCGGCGCGCACGTTGGAGGCGGTGCGGTTGCGGTTGTCGGTCAGCGCCTCGACGATCACCGACACGCCACCGGGGCCGCGGCCCTCGTAGCGCACTTCGTCGTAGTTCTCACCGTCGTTGCCGGCGGCCTTCTTGATGGCGCGCTCGATATTGTCCTTGGGCATGGACTGCGCCTTGGCGTTCTGGATCGCCAAGCGCAGGCGCGGATTCATCGTCGGGTCGGGCAGACCCTGCTTGGCGGCGACGGTGATTTCGCGCGCGAGCTTGGAAAACATTTTCGACCGCACGGCGTCCTGACGCCCCTTGCGGTGCATGATGTTCTTGAACTGTGAATGGCCAGCCATGGCGTCCCTGTTCCGGTTTGTATCGCGAAGCACGAAAAAGGCGTCGCCCATGGCGACGGAGACGGCCGCATGCGGGCCGCAGCGCTTTCCGTGCGGAATGGCGGCCTTATAAGGAATTGAGGCCCATTCGTCCAGTCAAACACGCCGAAGCCCTCGACGGAGCCGCGCGAGGCGATTATTGACGGATTATGTCGCGCACCGTACCCGAGACCATCGCCGCCCGCATCAGCCGCATCCTCGCCGACCGCATCGTCGCCGGCGAGATCGCGCCCGGCGCCAAGCTGCGCCAGGACCACATCGCCGCCGAGTTCGAGACCAGCCACGTGCCGGTGCGCGAAGCGTTCCGGCGGCTGGAGGCGCAGGGCCTGGCGGTGTCCGAGCCGCGCCGCGGCGTGCGCGTGGCCGCCTTCGACCCCGTCGACATCCGCGAGGTGGCGGAGATGCGCGCGGCGCTCGAGGCGCTGGCGCTGCGCCACGCCGCCCCCAACATCACCCCGGCCGTGCTGGCGGCGGCCGAGCAGGCCGCGCTCGAAGGCGACCGCTCGCCCGACCTGCGCGGCTGGGAGGAAGCCAACCGCCGCTTCCACCGGCTGATCCTGGAGCCCTGCCGCATGCCGCGCCTGCTGGCCGCTATCGACGACCTGCACGCCGCCAGCGCCCGCTACCTCTTCGCCACATGGCGCTCGGAATGGGAAGCCCGCACCGACCACGACCACCGCGCCATCCTGGCCGCGCTGCGCAGCGGCGACGTCGACGGCGCCGTCGCCATCCTCGCCCGCCATGTCGGCTGGATCGGCCGCCGCCCCGTTTCCGGGAAGCCCGGCGACGCCTTCGCCATCATGGGTTGATAAATTATAGATAATTTATTCGGCTACTGGCCTTTTTAGCGATAAATATGTGCTTCCATTCAGAGATTAGCTATAAAACGCTTGCCTAGGATGCATTTTGACGGAACAATCGGAATATCGCATCCCAATTTTATCTATAATTTGGAGTCTCCGATGACCGCTCTCGCCCGTCCCGCCTTCAGCCCGCTCGCCCTGCAGGACCGTTCCCCGGCCGTAAAACTCGCCGCCGTCGCCTTCGGCACGCTGGCGCTCGCCGTCAGCTCGCAGATCGAAGTGCCGATGATCCCGGTGCCGATCACGCTGCAAACCTTGGTCGTGCCGCTGATCGGCGCGCTCTATGGCTGGCGGCTCGGCCTCGCCACGGTGCTGGCCTGGCTCGGCGAAGCCATGATCGGCCTGCCGGTCTTGGCCGGCGGCGCGGGCGGCCTCGTCCATTTCGCCGGCCCGACCGCCGGCTATCTCGCCTCCTTCCCGCTCATCGCCGCGCTGACCGGCTTCCTCGCCGAACGCGGCTGGAACGGCCGCAACGTCGCGCTCGCCTTCGCCTCCTTCCTGCTCGCCAATCTTTTCTGCCTCGTGCTGGGCGTCCTGTGGCTGGCAGGCATGACCGGCATGGAGAAGGCCATCGCGCTTGGCGCGACGCCCTTCCTGCTCGGCGGCGTCATCAAGTCGGCGCTGGGCGCGGCCATCCTCAAGGCCGCCGCGCGCTGAGCGGATGATCCGCCTGCGCGGCCATCACCTCCTCTGCATGCTGACCTATGTCGGCAAGGGCTACAGCCCGGCTTTCGTGGAGAATTACGACGCGATCGCCGGGCGCCTGTCGGCGGGGGAGAAAATCCTCGTCGTCGACGGGCCGGACGACGTCTGCGCGCCGCTGCTCCGCGACGCCGACTGCCATTGCCATGAGGCGAGCGTGCAGGAGCGCGATCGCCGTGCGCTCGCAGCCCTTTCGGCGCTTCTCGAAATCCCGCTCGAAACCGGCGCGACCCTGCGCCTCGACGCCGCCCGGCTGCGCCGCATGCGCGCGGCCTTCGCCGCGGGGCGGATTCGCTCGGCCTGCGCCGCCGTGGGCCACCGCCCCGCCTGCGAATGGTCGAGCCTTTGCAGCCGCATCGCCGACGGCGGCTATGACGGGGTCAGGATAACGCGCTGACGGTCAGCGCCAGAAGGCGGGAACGGTCTCTTCGAGCCGCGCGCCGAGGCGCAAGGGGGCGGCCTTTTCCGCCAGCCCCGTGCGGTCGGAGATCTCGATGCCGACGCCGCACAATGTCGCCGGGCCGTTGGCGGCCTCGAAGCGTCCCTTCGGCACTTTCGACAGGAAGCGGTTGAGCGGCTCCTCCTTGTCCATGCCGAGCGAGGAATCGTAATCGCCGCACATGCCGGCGTCCGACATATAGGCGGTGCCGCCGCGCAATATCTGGCAATCGGCGGTCGGCACATGGGTGTGGGTGCCCACCACGGCGCTGGCGCGGCCGTCGACGAAATGGCCGAAGCACTGCTTCTCGCTGGTCGCCTCGGCATGGAAATCGAAGAAGATGGCGTCGGCCTGCTCGCCGAGCGGGCAGGCTTCGAGGATCTTTTCGCCGGCGATGAAGGGGTCGTCGAGGTCGGGATGCATGAACACCCGGCCCATCACATTGGCCACCAGCACCCGCGCGCCGTTACGGGCGAGATAGAGCCCCTCGCCCTTGCCGGCCGTGCCCTTGGGAAAATTGGCCGGCCGCAGGAAACGGTCCTCGCGGCGAGAGAAATCCAGCGCCTCGCGCTGGTCCCAGACATGGTTGCCCGTCGTCACCACGTCGGCGCCGGCGCGGATCGTCTCGTGGAAAATCTCCTCGGTGATGCCGAAGCCGCCGGCGGCGTTCTCGCCGTTGACGACGACGAAATCCAGCTTCAGATCGGAAATCAGCCCCGGCAGCCGGTCATAGACCGCCATGCGCCCCGACCGGCCCACCATGTCACCCAGAAAAAGCAATCTCATGCGACGGTCTTATCAGGCGGGGTTCAGCGAACGCAAGCCGCTCTCGGTGAGAATCCGGTGCAGGGCGATGTCGTGCGGCTCGTCGGGCACGTGGTCGACTTCCTGGCAGTCGAAGGCCATGCCGACCAGCAGCGGCTCCAGGTCGCGCTCGGCGAAGCGCGCCAATGCGCGGTCGTAATGGCCGGCGCCGTAGCCCAGCCGATGGCCGCGCCCGTCGAAGCCCGCCAGCGGCATCAGCATGATCGCCGGATCGGCCAGCGGCGCGCGCGCGTCCGGCCCCATGGTGCCGAAGCCGGTCTGCACCATCTCGGCCCCCGGCAGGCATTCGCGGAAGGCGATGGTGATCCGGTCGAGCACCACCGGCAGGCACAGCCGCGCGCCCTTGGCGCGCAGCGCCGACAAGAGCGGACGCGGATCGATCTCGGAGCGGATCGGCCAGTAGCCGGCGACCATCATGCCCTTTTCGACCGGCAGCGCCTCGGCCCCGATCTCCGCCGCGCGCACCGCGGCCTCGTAACGATAGCGCGGATCGAGCGCGTCGCGCCGGGCCAGCGCCGCGCGCCGCACCGCCAGTTTCGCCTCGCTCCGGGGATCGTCCATCATGGTCATGCTTCGTCCTCCGTCTCATAGCAATATTGGGAGGCGCCGGCCTTCCGTCAAGTCGATCCGTCAAGCGGCGGAGGCGGCGCGCTCGGCGCGGGCGCGGATCACCCGCAGCACCACCCCATGGAAATCGTTGAGGAAAACCCTTCCCCACAGGTCGCAATAGGCGTCGATCGGCGTGGCGATGCGGTAGCGCGTCGTCAGCGTCAGCCGCGTATGGCCGCCCGGCAGCGGATCGAGCCGGTACTCGCCATTGGCGATGGTCAGGTAGCGACTGTCGACGCTTATATGCGCCTCGACGGCGGCGGGGACCGAATCCGGCGCGAAGCGGAAATTCCACGCCAGAAGCCGGTTCTTCTCCCAGGCCGTCACGATCTCCTGGAAATGCACGCCGCGCGTCCAGCGCAACTGGCGCACCGCGCCGACGCCCTCGCCGTTTAGCCGCGCGTCGACCGGCTGCGGCACGCCCAGCACGCCGTGGCTGAAGGTCCAGGACAGCTCCTCCGGGCGCACGTCGCGGATTTCGGCGGTCTGGCCCCAGACCACCTCCGGCGGCGCGGCGATGTCGATCACCGTGGTGACCGACCCGTCATGCGGGGCGTAGGCCATGCGCAGCTCGGCCGGCAGCACCAGCAGCGGCAGGGCGATCACCAGCGTCGTAGCGCGGCGCGAGCGCAGCAAGCGGATGCTCGCCAGCGTCAGCGCCGACCCCAGCGCCGAAAACACCATGAAGACCGGCGCCGCCATCGCCACGCAGATGCCCGCCTCGCGGAAGAACACGATGCTGAGCACGATCAGCACGCCGATCGCGGCCCAGCCCAGGAGCACATGCCGCATCGGCTTCGCCTGCGCGCGCGGATCGGCCAGCGCGGAGACGAGGCTCGCCACCGCCATCGGCATCAGCATCAGCCCGGCGAAGAAGGGGATGGTCTCCTCGTAGCGCTGCGCCCAGATCACGACATAGAGCAGCAGCCCATAGACGATCGCCACCGGCGCGGCGACGGCCAGTCTTTCGAACGAGCGAGGATGAGCGGATGGCGGCGGGGACATGGCGAGGCGAAAACGATTGCGGATGCGCCTGTTTACGAACAAGACGCCCGCCGGATCAACCCGGCACGGAAAAGAAAGAGGTGGCGACCACGACAGCCGATGGAAGAGATTGATCCCGGGAACCTACAAAGTAGGTGGGCGCCATATGCGAAAGCCCTCGAGCCTTCACAGGGACAGCTCCCTTAGAGATCAATAAGGCCCCGGGGATGCGTTTACTCCTGTCGCGAAGCGCAGTTCGCCGGGAGCGAATATAGTCCCTGATCGCAGGCCGCGCCAGAGGCGCGGGACGCAAAAGCCAAATTCTTTTCGGGGGATGGCGGTCAGTCGATATGGCCGTTGAAATGCTTGTCGTACCAGAGCCAGCCGAAGACGGCGGCGGCCATGATCAGCGGAAAGACATACCAGAAGAATTCGGCGGAGGTCATGGTTCCAGTCTCCCCAGGACGCGTCTTGCAGCCAAATGTAGTCCAATCGCCAGCAAAATCCAAGCGACGGCGCCGAGAAAGGAGAGAAACAGCCCCATCCCCGGCGCGAAATCGAAGGTCTTCCCCAGCACGCCGACCACCAGGCAGGCCGTCGACAGCCGATCCAGATTGGCGGCGAGCAGCTTGACGCGCTCGTTATGGACAAGGTTCATCGACGCCCCCACGCCGCAGCCTCACATAAGCCCCTATTTCCCCTACTCCCTTATTCCCCTCAACCCTCACGTCCGCGGCGCGATCCTCCCCGCCAGCTGCTCCAGCCGCGCGGCGACGTTGGACAGCACGCCGGTCAGCGCCGCGTCGTTGTCGTCGGCGCGCGAGCGGACCTCGTCGAGCGAGCGGCGCATCGCCTCGGCCTCGTTCTCGAGCCCGCGCAGGCGCTTCTGCACCTCGTTCATCTCGTCCATCACCATGATGCCGGCCATGACGGTGAGGCGCAGGTCGCCGATCTCGCCGAAGGAGGCCTTGAGATGGCTGACATATTGGTCGAAGCGCTCGGCGAGGCCGGTGAGATGGCCCTCCTGCCCTTCGTCGCAGGCCATACGATAGGCCTTGCCGTCGATGTTGACGGTTACGGTCGCCATGGTCCCCTCCTATCGGTCCAGAACGGCGCGGATGGTCTCCATCGCCGTGACGAGGCGGCGCGAAACCTCGCGATTCGCCGCTTCGAGCCGCTCGGCGCGGGCTTCCGACTGGTCCAGCTCCTGCGCCAGCCGGCTTCGGTCGGCGTTCATGCGCTGCACCTCCTCCTCGGCCTCGACGAAATCGCCTTCCTTGTCCAGCCGCAGGTCGACGGCGGCCTCGAGCGCGTTGAGAGCCTTCTCCAGCCGTTCCAGAACCTGCCTGAGGGTCGCTTCGGTCGCCATCCATATCCTTTCCGACGCCACGCCGCGGGCGTCGAATCGCGCCTGCGGGACGGGCTTCCGTGAACGAACTGTAGTAACCGCCCGTCCGATAAGCAACAAATGAGCAAGGCGCGCATGCGTTCATGCACCGTTATCGGCGCAAAAAGACGTTTTTCATGGCCGCCCGGCGTCGAAAAACGGCCTCGCAAGGCCCGAAAGGGGCCGGATAGCGGACAGTTGACGCGCGCGAAAGCATCGATTTATTGACTCCTCATGCGCAGGTGCTATGTGTCCGAATGCCTTGAAAGCCTGATGCCGGGTTCCCCGGAGGAACGGGCGGGAGGCGTCGCCGCAACCCTGTTAAACCTTCCCATGGAAAGACGGCCGAGATCATGACCAATTCCGACAAGCAAAACCAGATGGCCAACGCAATCCGCTTCCTGTCGATGGACGCGGTGGAAAAAGCCAATTCCGGCCATCCCGGCCTGCCCATGGGCGCGGCCGACATCGCGACGACGCTCTACACCCGCTTCCTCTCGCACGATCCCAAGCACCCGCACTGGCCCGATCGCGACCGCTTCGTGCTGTCGGCCGGCCACGGCTCGATGCTGCTCTATTCGCTGCTCTATCTCTCGGGCTACGAAGACATCACCATCGACGAGATCAAGAATTTCCGCCAGCTCGGCAGCCGCACCGCCGGCCACCCGGAATACGGCCACGCCGCCGGCATCGAGACGACCACGGGCCCGCTCGGCCAGGGCATAGCCAACGCGGTCGGCATGGCGCTTTCCGAGCGCATCCTCAACGCCAAGTTCGGCGACAGCCTGGTCGACCACTACACCTATGCGCTGGTCGGCGACGGCTGCCTGATGGAAGGCATCAGCCAGGAGGCCATCGCGCTCGCCGGCCACCTCAAGCTCAACAAGCTGATCGTCTTCTGGGACGACAACAACATCTGCATCGACGGCCCGGTGACGCTCTCCGACAACACCGACCAGCAAGCCCGTTTCGCCGCCTCCGGCTGGAACACGCTCGCCGTCGACGGCCATGACCAGGAAGCCATCGCCAAGGCCATCGAGCACGCCCGCCAGTCGCCCAAGCCGACGCTGATCGCCTGCAAGACCACCATCGGCTTCGGCGCGCCCAACAAGGCCGGCACCAACAAGGTGCACGGCTCGCCGCTCGGCGCGGAAGAGATCGCCGCCACCCGCAAGGCGCTCGGCTGGTCGGCCGAACCCTTCGTGGTGCCCTCCGACGTGCTCGACGCCTGGCGCGTGGCCGGCCTCAACGCCGCCAAGAAGCGCCAGGAATGGGAGAAGCGCTTCGCCGCCGCTCACCCCGACACGCGCGCCGAGTTCGAGCGCCGCATGCGCGGCGAGCTGCCGGCCAATTTCGACGAGGCCATCGTCGAGTACAAGAAGAAGCTCTCCGCCGACAAGCCGAAGGTCGCCACCCGCAAGTCGTCGGAAATGGCGCTGGAAGTCATCAACGGCGTGGTGCCGGAGACCATCGGCGGCTCGGCCGACCTGACCGGCTCCAACAACACCAAGACCAGCCAGACCAAGGCGATCACGCCCGAGGATTACGGCCAGCGCTACATCCATTACGGCATCCGCGAGCACGGCATGGGCGCGGCGATGAACGGCATCGCGCTGCATGGCGGCCTGATCCCCTATTCGGGCACCTTCCTGACCTTCTCGGACTATTGCCGCCCGGCCATGCGCCTGTCGTCGCTGATGGGCATCCGCGTCGTCTACGTCATGACGCATGACTCCATCGGCCTCGGCGAGGACGGCCCGACCCACCAGCCGGTCGAGCACCTGGCCGCGCTGCGCGCCATCCCCAACCACAACGTCTTCCGCCCGGCCGACGCGGTGGAGGCGGCGGAATGCTGGCAATACGCGCTGAAGTCGACCAAGACCCCGTCGACGCTGGCCCTCACCCGCCAGAACCTGCCGGTGGTGCGCACCGAGCATCGCGACGAGAACATGTGCGCCTACGGCGCCTATGAGCTGGCCGCCAGCCCCGACGCCAAAGTGTCGATCTTCGCCACCGGCTCGGAAGTCGAGATCGCGCTCAAGGCGCGCGACCTGCTGGAAGCCAAGGGCGTCGCCGCCCGCGTCGTCTCCGTGCCCTGCTTCGAGCTGTTCGCGCAGCAGAGCGACAGCTACCGGCGCGCCACCATCGGCGACGCGCCGGTGCGCGTGGCGATCGAGGCCGGCATCGCGCTGGGCTGGGACCGCTTCATCGGCGACGACGGCGTCTTCATCGGCATGAAGGGCTTCGGCGCCTCGGGCGAGATCAACGCCCTCTACCAGCATTTCGGCATCACGGCGGAGCACGCCGCCGAAGCCGCCGAGAAGAAGCTCAAGGCCGCCTGATTTCAAGACGCCGGCGTTCCATCACGCCGGCGTCTCTCCTTGCCGCCCCAGCGGGGCTTCCGACGCATCGCAAGATGCAGAACCATTCGCGAGATTGAGAGAAAAAATGCCAGTTCGCGTCGCAATCAACGGTTTTGGCCGCATCGGCCGCAATGTTCTTCGCGCCATCGTCGAGTCGGGCCGCACCGACATCCAGGTCGTCGCCATCAACGACCTCGGCCCGGTGGAGACCAACGCGCATCTGCTGCGCTACGACAGCGTCCATGGCCGCTTCCCCAAGGAAGTGAAGGTCGCCGGCGACACGATCGATGTCGGCTACGGCCCGATCAAGGTCCACGCCGTGCGCAACCCGGTCGAGCTGCCCTGGGCGGCGGAAGGCGTCGACATCGCGCTCGAATGCACCGGCATCTTCACCGCCCGCGACAAGGCGGCGATGCATCTGGAAGCCGGCGCCAAGCGCGTCATCGTCTCGGCCCCGGCCGACGGCGCGGACCTGACGGTCGTCTTCGGCGTCAACCACGACAAGCTCACCAAGGAGCACACCGTCGTCTCCAACGCCTCCTGCACGACCAATTGCCTGTCGCCGGTGGCGCAGGTGCTCAACGACGTCATCGGCATCGAAAAGGGCTTCATGACGACGATCCACTCCTATACGGGCGACCAGCCGACGCTGGACACCATGCACAAGGACCTCTACCGCGCCCGCGCGGCGGCCCTGTCCATGATCCCGACCTCGACCGGCGCCGCCAAGGCCGTCGGCCTCGTGCTGCCGGAGCTCAAGGGCAAGCTCGACGGCGTCGCCATCCGCGTGCCGACCCCGAACGTCTCGGTGGTGGACCTCACCTTCATCGCCAAGCGCCCGACCACGGTCGACGAGATCAACAACGCCATCCGCGAAGCCGCCAACGGCCGCCTCAAGGGCATCCTCGGCTATACGGACGAGAAGCTGGTCTCGCACGACTTCAACCACGATTCCCATTCCTCGGTCTTCCACACCGACCAGACCAAGGTCATGGACGGCACGATGGTCCGCATCCTGTCGTGGTACGACAACGAATGGGGCTTCTCCAACCGCATGGCCGACACCGCGGTCGCCATGGGCAAGCTGATCTAGGCGGCCCGCCGATGTTCCGTCCCCTTCTCCCCACCGCCGCGCGCTGGCGCCCGCTGGAGGGAGAAGGGCTCGAACATCTGACATTGACGCCTTCGGCGGGGCGCGTCCGCGCCGAAAGCATGGTCATCGGCGCCTATGGCGGCGCTTCCTACGCCGCGCGCTATCGCATCGACTGCGACGACACGTGGCGCGTCCTGCATTTCCTGGTCGAGACGACCGCCGGCCAGAAGCTGGAGCTCGTCTCCGACGGCGAGGGCCATTGGCGCACGACGGCCGGCGAGGCCCTGCCGCAATTCGACGGCTGCCTCGACATCGACCTCGCCGGAACGCCCTTCACCAACACGCTGCCGATCCGCCGCCTCGGCCTGACGCCGGAAAGCGGCGCCGTCCGGCTCGACATGCTCTACGTGCCGTTCGACAGCTTCCGCCCGCTGCGCGACGGCCAGTCCTACGCCTGCCTCGTGCAGGACCAGCTTTACCGCTACGCCGCGGCGGAGCGTCCCTTCACCGCCGATCTGCCCGTCGACGAGGACGGGCTCGTCGTCGACTATCCAACCGCCTTCCGGCGCATGCCCGTCTGAGCCGCAAGCTCCGTCCGCGCCGCCGAGCCCCAAGGAGAGAAAATCATGGGTTTCCGCACTCTCGATGATGCCGACGTCAAGTCGAAGCGCGTTCTGGTGCGCGTCGATCTCAACGTGCCGGTGGCGAACGGCGAAGTGACCGACCTCACCCGCATCGAGCGCATCGCCCCGACCGTTTCGGAACTGTCGAAGAGGGGCGCGAAGGTGATCCTGCTCGCCCATTTCGGCCGGCCCAAGGGCGCGCCTTCCGACGAGTTCTCGCTCAGGCAGGTGGTGAAGCCGCTGGAGAAGGTCTTGGGCCGCGACGTGCGCTTCGCCGAGGACTGCGTCGGCGACAGGGCCAAGGCCGCCGTGGACGCGCTGAATGACGGCGACGTGCTGCTGCTCGAAAACACCCGCTTCCACAAGGGCGAGGAGAAGAACGACCCCGATTTCGTGCACGCGCTGGCCGCCAATGGCGATCTCTACGTCAACGACGCGTTTTCCGCCGCCCACCGCGCCCACGCCTCGACCGAAGGCCTCGCCCATGTGCTGCCCGCCTTCGCCGGCCGCGCCATGCAGGCGGAGCTGGAGGCGCTGGAGAAGGGTCTCGGCGCGCCGGCGCGCCCGGTGGTCGCCATCGTCGGCGGGGCCAAGGTCTCGACCAAGCTCGACCTCCTCTCCAACCTCATCGAGAAGGTCGACGCGCTGGTGATCGGCGGCGGCATGGCCAACACCTTCCTCGCCGCGCTCGGAAACGACGTCGGCAAGTCGCTCTGCGAGCACGAGCTGGCCCAGACGGCGCGCGACATCATGGCCAAGGCCGAGAAGACCAAATGCGCCATCCTGCTGCCGCTCGACGCGGTGGTGGGCTGGCATTTCGCCGCCGACACGCCGAACCAGACCTATGGCGTGGACGCGATCCCCAGCGACGGCATGATCCTCGACGTCGGCGCGCTGTCGACCGACCGCATCGCCGACGCCATCGACGAGGCCGCCACCGTGGTGTGGAACGGCCCGCTCGGCGCCTTCGAGCTGCGCCCCTTCGACGCCGCCACGGTGAAGATCGCCAAGCACGTCGCCAAGCGCACCAGGGAGCATAAGCTCGTTTCGGTCGGCGGCGGCGGCGACACGGTCGCGGCCCTCAACCATGCCGGCGTGGCCGACGACTTCACCTATATCTCCACCGCCGGCGGCGCCTTCCTGGAATGGATGGAGGGCAAGCCCCTGCCCGGCGTCGACGTGCTGAAGAAGTAACGGCGCCTTCCCGAAAAATCCCGAGCCCGGCCTTCGCGCCGGGCTTTTTTCATGCCGTCGCGGGCTTGTCCGACAGGCCGTAAGAAAATTTGTCCAGACTAAATCGTTTGAAAAAATTTCAATCGTTTCAACCGCTTGCGGGGGTATTTGTTTTATCGGAAGCCAATGCTATCGCGCTTTTCATCGCAAACGAACGAGGAGCTTCCGCATATGACCGAACGTCTCGAAGACATCGCGCTCGCCATGGTGGCGACCGGCAAGGGCATTCTGGCCGCCGACGAAAGCTCCGGCACGATCGAGAAGCGCTTCCGCGCCATCGGCCTCGCCTCCACCGCCGATTCGCGCCGCGATTACCGCGAGATGCTGTTCCGCGCCGACGAGGCGATGAAGAACCATATTTCGGGCGTCATCCTCTATGACGAGACCATCCGCCAGAAGGCGCGCGACGGCGCGCCGCTGGTCGACCTCATCCGCAAGGCCGGCGCGTTCCCGGGCATAAAGGTCGACGCCGGCGCCAAGCCGCTGGCCGCCCATCCGGGCGAGACCATCACCGAGGGCCTCGACGGCCTGCGCGAGCGCCTCAAGGACTATTACGCGCTCGGCGCGCGCTTCGCCAAATGGCGCGCCGTCATCTCTATCTCCGACGCCCTGCCGACATGGGGCGCGGTCAAGCAGAACGCGCAGGCGCTGGCCCGCTACGCGGCGCTGTGCCAGGAAGCCGGCATCGTGCCGATGGTCGAGCCGGAAGTGCTGATGGACGGCAAGCCGGGCGACCACTCCATCGACCGCTGCTACGACGTCACCGAATGGGTGCTGAAGACCGTCTTCGCCGAGCTTTACGACGCCCGCGTCAGGCTGGAGGGCATGATCCTCAAGCCCAACATGGTCATCGACGGCAAGAACGCCCGCAAGGCCTCGGTCGAGGAAGTGGCGGAGAAGACCGTGCGCTGCTTCCGCAACACCGTGCCCGTGGCGGTTCCGGGCATCGCCTTCCTGTCGGGCGGCCAGACCGGCGAGGAGGCCACCGCGCATCTGTCGGCCATGAACGCCGCCCACGACCTGCCGTGGAAGCTGACCTTCTCCTATGGCCGCGCCCTGCAGGCCTCGGCGCTGGAGGCCTGGGGCGGCAAGGACGAGAACGTCGCCGCCGGCCAGCGCGCCTTCGCCCACCGCGCCCGCATGAACGGCCTCGCCGCCACCGGCGGCTGGAAGAAGGAGCTGGAGAAGGCCGCCTGAGCCTTTTCCTCCGACGCCTCATAAGCCCGGCTCGCGCCGGGCTTTTTCATATCCCGCTGACGTGCAGCCCGGCCGCCAGCGCCATCAGCACGAGCGCGGCGACGGCGATCTTCCAGAAATCGGCGCGCCGCTTCAGCCCCGGCCAGCCGAGGGGCTTGAGCGCATGCAGCCCCATCAGCAGAATCAGAAGCGCGGGCAGGATCTTGGTCATGCCGCCTTGTGCCGCAAGCCCGCCCCGCCCGCAAGCCGCCGCTTGCGGGCGGCGCGCGAAGCGGACACAATGGCCGGGCGCTCCTGACAGAGGGCTGTCAGCAGGGATATGCGATGATGCCGTTCCAAGCTGAGGGAGGTTCCCATGATCATCGCCATCGCACCGCTGCTCGCATTGCTGAAGGAATATCGGCGCCGGGTCGACGCGCGCCGCCGCTTCGTCCGCACCCAGCGCACGATCGACGCCCTGCCGCATTACCTGCGCAAGGACCTGGGCTGGCCGGACAGCTACCGCGAGCAGCGCCAGGCCCGCGCCTGCCGGGAGAAGTGACGCCCATGCGCCGCGCCGACCGCCTGTTCCAGATCGTCCAGCATTTGCGCGGCGGCCGGCTGGTCACCGCGCGCCGGCTGGCCGAGCGGCTGGAGGTTTCGGAGCGCACCATCTATCGCGACATCGCCGACCTGCAATCGACCGGCGTGCCGATCGACGGCGAGGCCGGCGTCGGCTACATCCTGCGCCAGGGCTTCGAGCTGCCGCCGCTGATGTTCACCCGCGACGAGATCGTGGCGCTGGTGGCCGGCGCGCGCCTCATCCGCGCCTGGGGCGGCGTGTCGATGGCGCGCGGGGCCGAGGAGGCGCTGGTCAAGATCGAGGCCGTGCTGCCGCAGGAGGAGCGCGCCCGCATCGCCGGCACGCAGATCCATGCGCCCGCCGCCAGCCTGTCGGTCAAGGAGCGGCGCATCATCGACGCCGTCGAGCGCGCCGTCGACGAGAACGACGTGCTCTCCATCCGCTACCGCGACCTCGAGCAGCGCGAGAGCGAGCGCGACATCCGCCCGCTCGGCCTGTGGTTCTGGGGCAAGGTGTGGACGGTGATCGGCTGGTGTGAATTGCGCAACGCCTTCCGCACCTTCCGCACCGACCGCATCGTCGAGGCCGACCGCACCGGCCGCCGCTTCCGCGCCGAGCGCGGCAAGACGCTGGCCGATTTCTACCGGCTGATGGAGATGAGCGAATACAACGCCTTCAAGGAATAAAAAAGCCCGGCCAAAGCCGGGCTTTTCGTTGCGACGGTGAAGAACCGCTTATTCCTCGTCCTCGTCCGTCGCCGGGCCCTTGAGCGAGGACAGCTTGGCGAAGACCTTGCTCGCGTCCAGCTCTTCCTCTTCCTCCTCGCGATAGTCGAAATTCTCGGTCGCCGAGGCGGGCAGCAGCGAGCTGTCGGCTTCCGATGCCGGGCGGTTGCGCGCGGCGCGCTCGACCTCGATGTCGAGGTCGATCTGCGAGCACAGGCCGAGCGTCACGGGGTCCATCGCGGTCAGGCTGGCGGAGTTCCAGTGGGTGCGGTTGCGGATCTGCTCGATGGTCGCCTTGGTGGTGCCGATCAGGCGGGCGATCTGCGCGTCCTTGAGTTCCGGATGGTTGCGCACCAGCCACAGGATCGCGTTCGGGCGGTCCTGGCGCTTGGACAGCGGCGTGTAGCGCGGGCCCTTGCGCTTGGCTTCCGGCACGCGCACCTTGGGCTCGGCCAGCTTGAGGCGGTAATAGGGGTCCTTCTCGGCCCGCGCGATCTCCTCGCGCGAAAGCTGGCCGGTAATGACCGGATCGAGGCCCTTGATCCCTTGCGAAGCTTCACCGTCGGCGATCGCCTTCACTTCCAGCGGATGCAGCTTGCAGAAGGCGGCGATCTGGTCAAACGAAAGAGCCGTGTTGTCGACGAGCCAGACGGCCGTCGCCTTCGGCATGAGAAGCTGGGTGGCCATAGATGCAATCCTCTTGTTCGTCCGCTCCGGTGGCGCGGGACGTGGAAAAAAACCACAATTTCCGGGAAATCACGGCCTCTATACAGGTTTTTTTATCGCGAGGCAAGAAAGCCGTCGCGGCCGCGCGCCGCCTTTACGCGACGTCGAGCACGATTTTTCCGATGTGGCGGCTTTCCTCCATCCGCTCATGCGCGCGCCAGGCGTCCTTGAGCGGAAAGATCATGTCCATCACAGGCGCCACCGCGCGGCTGGCGAGCAACGGCCACACCTTCGCCTCCAGCGCGCGGGCGATCTCCGCCTTGAAGGCGGCCGGGCGCGGGCGCAGCGTCGAGCCGGTATGGGTGAGCCGCTTGACCATCAAAAGCGCCACATTGGCCGTGGCCTTCGCCCCTTCGAGCACGGCGATCTGCACGATGCGCCCGTCCTCGGCCGCGGCGCGGTAGTTGCGGTCGACATAGTCGCCGCCGACCATGTCGAGGATGACGTCGGCCCCCTTGCCGCCGGTCGCCTCCCGCACGGCGGCGACGAAATCCTCCTCGCGATAGTTGATCGCCCGCGCGGCGCCCAGCCTCTCGCAGGCGGCGCATTTCTCCGCCGAGCCGGCGGTGGCGATAACCGTCGCGCCGAAGGCCTTGGCCAGCTGGATCGCCGTCGTGCCGATGCCGGACGAGCCGCCATGCACCAGCAGCGTCTCGCCCGGCTTCAGCCCGCCGCGCTCGAACACGTTGTGCCAGACGGTGAAGAAGGTCTCGGGGATCGCCGCCGCCTCGATATAGCCGTAGCCCGAGGGCAGCGGCAGCGTCGCGCCCTCATGCGCCACGGCGTATTCGGCGTAGCCGCCGCCGGGCAGCAGCGCCGCCACCGGATCGCCGACCCTGAAGCGCGTCGCGCCCTCGCCCAGCGCCGCCACCTCGCCGGCCACCTCCAGTCCCGGAATGTCGGAGGCGCCGGGCGGCGGCGCATATTGGCCCATGCGCTGCAGCACGTCCGGCCGGTTGACGCCGGCGGCGCGCACCCGGATCAGCACCTCGCCCGGCTTCGGCTCGGGCGTCGAGCGCTGCACGGGGCGCAGCATCGCCGCGCCGCCGGGCGCGGCGATTTCGATGGCGGTCATGCGGGACGGCGTCTCGGCGGTCATGGTCTGCTCCTGTCGAATCGGATCGGCGGCATGGACAAGGCGGCCGAATTCCCCAAATATATAGGCGACGATTCAAGGTGTTAAATCTTTTCCGCCAGGCAGGCGCCATCGACCGAGGAGGAAGGCCATGAGCGTGTTCGACGAAGAGAGCGGCCCGGCGCGCAAGGGCGTCGCGCTGGACGAGACGGAGCTGTCGCGCCTGTCCGTGGCCGAGATCGATCAGCGCATCGCGCTGCTGCGGGCCGAGATCGAGCGCCTGGAGGCCGAAAGGCGGCGCAAGGGCGACAGCCGCGCCAGCGCCGAGGCCCTGTTCCGCTAGGCGCGCGCCGACACGCAACGGGAGGCCCGGCCGGCCTCCCAGACCTTTCCCCCAGACCCGGAACCGCGAACTTGCGCATTTATATCCAGATTCTCGCCCTTCTCTGCGGCGCCGCCTTTCTGCTGATGGCCTCGGGCCTGCACGGCCTGCTCCTGCCGCTGCGCGGCGGCGCGGAAGGCTTTTCCGTCGCCTCCCTCGGCCTGCTCGGCGCCACCTGGGCCGGCGGCTTCATCGCCGGCTGCCTGTTCGCGCCGCGCCTGGTGCGCCGCGTCGGCCATGTGCGCGCCTTCGGCTGCTTCGCCGCCTCGGCCGCCATCATCGCGCTTCTGTCGGGCGTCTTCGTCGACGCGACCGCCTGGGTGGTCCTGCGCGCCTTCACCGGCTTCTCCATGGCCGGCGCCTACATGATCATCGAGACCTGGCTCAACGAGCGCGCCGGCAACGAGGCGCGCGGCAAGGTCTTCGGCCTCTACATGATGGTCAATTACGGGGGCACCATGGCCGGCCAGATGCTGGTCGCCGCCGGCGACGTGCGCTCCGACCACCTGTTCATGATCACCGGCATCCTGTTCTGCCTGGCGCTGATCCCCACCGCCATCTCCACCGCCGTCAGCCCGCGCCCGCTGACCGAGGTGCAGCTCGACCTCAAGGGCCTCTACCGCAACTCGCCCGCCGCCTTCATCGGCTGCATCCTGATCGGCGTCGCCAACGGCGCCTGGGGCACGCTGGGCGCGGTGTTCGGCGCGCAATCGGGCGTCTCCAACACCGAGATCGCGCTGATGGTCAGCGTCACCATCGCCGCCGGCGCGCTGGCGCAGATCCCGGTCGGCCGCGTCTCCGACCTCATCGACCGCCGCTACGTGCTGGCCGGCGCGGCTTCGCTGGCGGCGCTCGTCGGCCTCGTCATCTTCGCCATCGGCCCGACCAGCGGGACCGCGATCATCGTGCTGACCGGCTGCTACGGCGCGCTCGCCTATGCGCTCTATCCGGTGGCGGTGGCCCACGCCAACGACTACGCCACGGCGGAGAATTTCGTGAAGGTGTCGAGCGGGCTGCTGCTGCTCTACGGCTTCGGCACCATGCTGGGGCCGCTTCTGGCCGCCGGCGCCATGGGCCTCATGTGGCCGTCGGCGCTGTTCGCGGTCACGGCGCTGGCGCATATGGCCATCGCCGCCTACGCCATCCTGCGCTCGCGCCGCCGCGCCTCGCGGCCGAAAGGCGAGAAGGAGCAGTTCAAGAGCATGCCCTCCGTCAAGGGCGCCACGCCCGAGGTGATGAAGCTCGACCCGCGCGCCGAGCCAGAGACGTAAAAGAGCGGGTTAAAATAAAAGGCGGCCGCAAAGCGACCGCCGATGTTTCCTGGATGATGGTCCGCCCTCAATGGCGGGTTGCGGTCGATCTCAGCTTTTCGATCTGCTCCTTGAGGACCAGCTTTCTGCGCTTCAAAGATGCTATGAGAAGGTCGTCCGTCGCCGGTGACGCCAAGGCTTCTGAAATTTCCTGTTCCAGAGCGCCATGCTTCTGTTCAAGCGAGGCAAGATGCGACTCGATAGCCATCGTCAGATCTCCTTTGAGTGGTTTCCTGAACCTTCGTTCCGGGCCGGTCAGGCCGACGGTCGTGAGCCGCCGACCTGAGGGGACCGGCGTTCATGACGGAACCATGACAGTTTGGCACGACTTTGGCCCAAAGTCGAATTTGTCGTGGTAGCATTTTCCCGTCGGGAAAAATGTGATAAGGGCTTCGCCCGAAACGGAAAACGAAACGGGGCGACACCGCATGTCCGACCAGGATCAGGCCGAAATCAGATTGGCCATCGCGCGGCTGAAACAGGAACATGCGGATTTCGACGCGGCCATCAACGCCATGATCGCCGTGGGCTGCGACCAGCTTCGCATCCAGCGGATGAAGAAGAAGAAGCTGCAGATCAAGGACAAGCTTCAGGAAATCGAAGACCAGATCATCCCCGACATCATCGCCTGAGCGCGGGACGACTTTTCAGCCGGGATTCGCCCGGCTTTGTTTTTCCAACGATCCTTCATAGAGCGGAGCCAATGAGCGTCAAAGTCGCCATCATCATGGGTAGCCAGTCCGATTGGGAGACCATGCGCCACGCCGCCGACACGCTGGACGCGCTCGAAATCGGCTTCGACGCGCGCATCGTCTCGGCCCACCGCACGCCGGACCGGCTGGTGGCCTTCGCCAAGGGCGCCAAGGCGGAAGGCTTCGAGGTGGTCATCGCCGGCGCCGGCGGCGCGGCGCACCTGCCGGGCATGACGGCGGCGATGACGCCGCTGCCGGTCTTCGGCGTGCCGGTGCAGTCCAAGACCCTGTCGGGGCAGGATTCGCTGCTCTCCATCGTGCAGATGCCGGCGGGCGTGCCGGTCGGAACGCTGGCCATCGGCCGCGCCGGCGCGGTCAACGCCGCGCTTCTCGCCGCCGCCGTCCTCGCCCTGCACGACGACGCGCTGGCCGCCCGGCTCGACGAATGGCGCGCCGCCCAGACCGAAAGCGTGGCCGAGCGCCCCACCAGCGAGGTTTGACATGAAAGACGCCCTTCCCGCCGGCTCCGTCATCGGCATCATCGGCGGCGGCCAGCTCGGCCGCATGCTGGCCATTGCCGCGGCCCGCCTCGGCTACCGCACGATCGTCCTGGAGCCGCAGGCCGACTGCCCGGCGGCGCAGGTCGCCAACCGGCAGATCGTCGCCGCCTATGACGACCCGGCCGCGCTGGCGGAACTTGCTTCCGCCTGCGCCGTCGTCACCTACGAATTCGAGAACGTGCCGGTTTCCGCCGCCGACCGGCTGGCCGAGACGGTCACCGTCTCGCCGCCGCCCGCGGCGCTGGAGATCTCGCAGGACCGTTTCGCCGAAAAGCAGTTCCTCAACGACAGCGGCGTCGCCACGGCGCCCTGGCGGCTGGTCGACGACGTGGAATCGCTCGTCGCAGCGCTTTCCGCGCTCGGCGGACGCGGCGTCTTGAAGACGCGCCGCTTCGGCTATGACGGCAAGGGCCAGGTGCGGCTCTCCGCCCCCGGCGAGGCCGCCGAGGCGCTCGCCGCCATCAATCACGCCCCGGCCATCCTCGAAGGCTTCGTCGCCTTCGAGCGCGAGGTGTCTGTGATCGCCGCGCGCGACGCCGGCGGCCGCGTGGCGCTCTACGACATCGCCGAAAACGTGCACAAGGACGGCATCCTGTCGACCTCGACCGTGCCCGCCGCCCTCTCCGCCGCCACCGCCGAGGCCGCGCGCCAGGCGGCGGAAAAGCTCCTGCACGCGCTCGACTATGTCGGCGTGCTGGGGCTCGAATTCTTCGTGCTGCCGGACGGGACGCTGCTCGCCAACGAATTCGCGCCGCGCGTGCACAATTCCGGCCACTGGACGGAAGCCGCCTGCGCCGTCTCGCAATTCGAGCAGCATATCCGCGCCGTGGCCGGCCTGCCGCTCGGCGATCCGCGCCGCCATTCGGACTGCGTGATGGAGAATCTGATCGGCGACGACGTCAGGAAGGTCCCGGCGATTCTCGCCGAGCCGGACGCGGTGCTGCATCTCTACGGCAAAAGCGAAGCCCGGCCCGGCCGCAAGATGGGCCATGTGACGCGCATCGCGCCGCGCAAGGCCTGAATCCGCCCCCGCCGGCGGATTTTTCGGGGCGAAGCTTTTGAATCCGCCGCGCGGGAGTTGACATTCGGCCCCGATCTTGTGTATTTCGGCCAACCCTTCGGGCATGCGACATGCCTGTGAACCAATTGGCGCTTCGGCGCCTGTTTTTATGCAAGCCCGGCGGCATGTCCTGTCGATGGGCCAACCAGACCGGTGATTGACATGAAGATCAAGAATTCGCTCAAGGCGCTCAAGGCCCGTCATCGCGACTGCCAGCTCGTCCGCCGCAAGGGCCGCGTTTACATCATCAACAAGACCGCCCCGCGCTACAAGGCGCGTCAGGGCTGACATCATCCGCCCTTCGGCATTTGACGTTTCGCTGCGCATGAGAGATTTTATGCGCATGCGGAACGTTTTTGCATGCCTGCTTTTCCTCACAGCCTTTCCGGCCTATGCCGGGACGCCGCTGGAGGACGCCCTCGCCGCGGCCCAGGCCGAGGGCAAGAAGCCGCCGCAGGCCGAGGCCTCCGCGCCTTCGCCGGAAGAACGGCTCGACAAGCTCTTCGCCGACCTGCGCCGCGCCTCGGACGAAGGCCGCGCCAAGCGCATCGCCGCGCAGATCGAAGCCCTGTGGGCGCAATCGGGCAGCGCCACCATCGACCTGCTGCTGCAATGGGCCGACAAAGCCGCGCAGGAGCGGCGCTATCCCGCCGCGCTCGATTTCCTCAACGAGGCCATCGCCCTCAATCCCGACTACGCCGAGGCGTGGAACCGCCGCGCGGCGGTCTATATCGAGCGCCACGAATACGCCCACGCCATGAGCGACATCGAGCGCGCGCTGGCGCTGGAGCCGCGCCATTTCGACGCCATGACCGCCATGGCCGGCGTCCTGCGCGCCCGCGGCCTCAAGCAGCAGGCGCTGAAGGCCTATGAGCAGGCGCTCGCCGTCTATCCCATGATGCGCGAGGCGCAGAAGGGCCTCGACGAGCTGACGGAAGAACTCTCCGACACCCGCACCTGATCCCTTCCTATCCGGCAATAAAAAACGCGCCCCGAGGGGCGCGTTTTCGTTTCAGCCTAGACCGAAGCCGGTCAGATGCCCGACTGCCCGTCGGGCCCGATATAGGCGATGCGCAGCATGTTGGTCGAGCCGGGGGTGCCGAAGGGCACGCCGGCGGTGATGATGATGCGGTCGCCCGCCGCGCCGAACTCCTCGTGATAGGCGATGCGGCAGGCGTGGTTCACCATGTCCTCCTGGTCGTCCGAATCATGCGTCACCACGCAATGCAGGCCCCAGACCAGCGACAGGCGGCGGGCCGTCTCCACCACCGGCGACAGCGAGATGATGCGCGTGCGCGGACGCTCGCGCGCGGCGCGCAGGCCCGTGCCGCCCGAGGCGGTGTAGGTGACGATGGCCGACAGCTTCAGCGTCTCGGCGATCTGGCGCGCGGCGAGCGAAATCGCGTCCGCGCCGGTGGCCTCCGGCTCGGCGCGCTGCGCCTCGATGATGCTGACATAAGTCTGCTCGCGCTCGACCTGCTCGGCGATGCGGTTCATGGTGGCGACCGCCTCGACCGGATACTGGCCCGAGGCCGATTCCGCCGACAGCATGATGGCGTCGGCGCCCTCGAACACGGCGGTGGCGACGTCCGACACCTCGGCGCGGGTCGGCACCGGGGCGGTGATCATCGATTCCAGCATCTGGGTGGCGACCACCACCGGCTTGCCGGCGCGGCGGCCCTTGCGGGTGATCTGCTTCTGGATGCCCGGCACGCTCTCCAGCGGCATCTCGACGCCGAGGTCGCCGCGCGCCACCATCAGCGCGTCCGACACCTCGATGATCTCGTCGAGCCGCGCCACGGCCTGCGGCTTCTCGATCTTCGACATCAGGCCGACCCGGCCGCCCGAGATCTTGCGCACTTCGACCAGGTCCTCGGGACGCTGGATGAAGGACAGCGCCACCCAGTCGATCTCCTCCTTCAGCACCGCGTCGAGGTCGGCGCGGTCCTTCTCGGTCAGCGCGCCGACGCCCAGCGTCGTGTCCGGCAGGCTGACGCCCTTGCGGTCGGAGATGTTGGTGCCCGACACCACCTTGCAGCGGATCGAGCGGCCGTCGCAGGCCTCGGCCACCAGATGCAGCTTGCCGTCGTCGATCAGGAGGCGATGGCCCGGCTCGACGGCGGCGAGGATCTCCGGATGCGGCAGGAACACGCGGTTCGCGTCGCCGGGAGCCTCGTTGTCGTCGAGCGTGAAGGTCTGGCCCGGCTTCAGCTCCACCTTGCCGGCGGCGAACTTGCCGACGCGCAGCTTCGGCCCCTGCAGGTCGGCGAGGATGCCGATCGGGCGGCCCAGCTCCTTCTCCACATTGCGGATGCGGCGCACCAGCTCGCGCATCAGGTCGTGGCTGGCGTGGCTCATATTGATGCGGAAGACGTCGGCGCCGGCCTCGAAAAGTTTCCGAATGACGGCCTCCTCGCCGGACGCCGGTCCCAGCGTCGCGAGAATCTTGACCTTGCGGTTGCGCTTCATTGGTTGTTCGTTCCTGTCACTGTGGGGGTTTCTGGGATCGTATCGTCGGTGAGCTGCACCATCCAGCTCGATTGTTCCCCGGTGTCGTATTCCTGGAAGCCGGCGCGCTGGAAGCCGCGCGCGAAGCAATCCTGCACGCCCGTGATGCGGAATTCCTTTTCCGCCACGCACATGTTCGCCTTGCCCTCCCAGCGCCCGCCGCCCTGGGCGTCCTCGGCGTAGAGATAATAGAACCGCGAGGTCAGCGGGCCTTCGATCAGCGTCTTGCAGGTCGAGCCGTCGATATGCCACCAGCCCTCGGTCACCCAGCCGGTCTTGGCGCGGTAGCCGATGGCGACGCCGACGAGGTTCTGGGTGGAGTTGCAGACGCGGAAATCGGCGCGCGCTTCCAACGCCGCCATGCCCAATGCGCCCGTCAGCACGGCGACGAACAAGGCCAGGATTTTCGGAAGTCGCATTCGCCGAACCCTTTCAGTCCGCAATCGCATGGTCGCGCGCGGGTTTATCCCGTTCGCGGTCGATCTCTTTTCGGCAGTTTCGTCTTTGATGTCAACGCAATCGAGACGAGAAGCGGCGCGGATCGGCAAACTATGGCCATTGCAATCCCGGCTTTCTCATGACAGAGCCGGATCAGTTTTTCGTGCGGCGCGAAAATCGCGCCCCAACCCGACCGGAGACGCCGCTTGCAGCCCTTTTCGCCCGCCTGCCGGATCGACGGCGATTTCCGCCTCGGACTGGTGCTCACCGCCGACCACGCCCGGCGCGACTTGCCCGCCGAATATGGCGCGCTCGGCCTGCCGGCGCGCGAATTCGACCGCCACATCGCCTATGACATCGGCGTCGAGGCGCTGACCCGCGCGCTCGCCGCCCGCCTCGGCGCGCCGGCGGCCTTGGCCGGCTTCTCGCGCCTGCTGATCGACCCCAATCGCGGCGAGGACGACCCGACGCTGATCATGCAATTGTCGGACGGCGCGGTCATCCCCGGCAACTATCCGCTGACGCCGGAGGAGCGCGAGAAGCGGCTCGCGCGCTTCCACCGCCCCTATCACGACATGGTGGCCGAGACGGTCGCCCGCGCCGCGGCGGAAAGCGGCCGCGCGCCCTATGTCGTGGCGCTGCATTCCTTCACGCCCGCCTGGCGCGGCAAGGCGCGCCCGTGGCATGTGGGCCTGTTGTGGGACAAGGACCCGCGCGGCGTCGCCCCCTTCCTCGACCGCCTGCGCGCCGAGCCCGGCCTCGTCGTCGGCGACAACGAGCCCTATGACGGCGCGTTGAAGAACGACGCGCTCTACCGCCACGCCACGAAAAACGGCTACGCCAACGTGCTGATCGAGGTGCGCCAGGACCTGATCGCCGACGCAGCGGGCGTGGCCGAATGGACCGACCGGCTGGCCCCGATCATCGCCGCCGTCAACGCGCTCGAGGCGGTGCGCGAGCCGCGCTTCTTCGGCTCGCGCACCGACGAAGCGCCCGCTTTGCCCGCTATCCACAGGCCTTGACCGGCGATTTCGGCTGGGGCATCGAAAAAGGCTCTTAATTTCGCCGGCGACTCGGCGGAAAACGATCCGCAGTTTCCGGCGAGCGCCGCCCCTTCCGGGCCGGGTCCCGCTCGCCGCGTCCTTCAATCATTCAATCGGAGTAAAGCCTCGTGAGCGACGACATCACCAGCGAAGCCCAGACCCTCGCCGTCGGCCAGTTGCGCGCCTTCATCGAACGCATCGAGCGGCTCGAGGAGGAAAAAAAGACCATCGCCGACGATATCAAGGAAGTTTACGCCGAATTGAAGGGTTCGGGGTTTGACAGCAAGGTCGTAAGAACCATTATTCGTCTGCGCAAGAAAGAAGACCATGAGCGTCAGGAAGAAGAGGCCGTGCTCCAGCTCTATATGGACGCGCTCGGCATGCGTTGATCCCGCGGCGTCTTCCTGAAACCGGAACCGGGCGGCCTCGCGCCGCTCCCATTCAGACGAAAGGAAGAAGCCCATGGAGTTCAGAAAGCTCGGACGCTCCGAATTGCAGGTGTCGCCGCTATGCTTCGGCGGCAACGTGTTCGGATGGACGGTCGACGAGGCGACCTCGTTTTCGCTGCTCGACCGTTTCGTCGACGCCGGCTTCAATTTCATCGACACGGCGGACGTCTATTCCGCCTGGGCGCCCGGCAATGCGGGCGGCGAATCCGAGACCATCATCGGAAACTGGCTGAAATCGCGCGGGCTGCGCGACAAGGTGGTGATCGCCACCAAGGTCGGCTCGCAGATGGGGCCGGACGAGAAGGGCCTGTCGCCGGCCTATATCCGCAAGGCGGTCGACGCCTCGCTGAAGCGGCTGCAGACCGACTATATCGACCTCTACCAGTCCCACTGGGACGATCCCGAGACGCCCTTCGAGGACACGCTCGGCGCCTATCGCGAGCTGATCGACGCCGGCAAGGTGCGCGCCATCGGCGCGTCGAACCTCACCCCGGAGCGGCTGTCGCAGGCGCTCGACGTCGCCGAAAAGCACGGCCTGCCGCGCTACCAGAGCCTGCAGCCGCTCTATAACCTCTACGACCGCGCCGACTTCGAGAACGGCCTCGCCGCGCTCTGCCGCGAGAACGGCCTCGGCGTCATCTCCTATTATTCGCTGGCCTCGGGCTTCCTGACCGGCAAATACCGCTCGAAGGACGATCTCGGCCAGAGCGCGCGCGGGGCGACGGTGGAGAAATACCTGACCGAACGCGGCAGCCGCATCCTCGACGCGCTGGACGCGGCGGCGAAAAACCATGCCGCCACCCCGGCGCAGGTGGCCATCGCCTGGCTGATCGCCCAGCCCGCCGTCACCGCCCCCATCGCCAGCGCCACCCGGCTGGCCCAGCTCAACGAGCTGATCGGCGCGGTGGAGCTGAAACTGTCCGCCGACGAGCTGGCGCTCCTCGACAAGGCCAGCGCGGCCTAGCGGGCGGAAGCATGACGGATGACCGCCGGCCGGGGTTTCGCTCGGCCGGCGGCTTCCCTTGAAGAGGGTTTCGTCAAGGCGCAATCCTGGTGGCTGCGAAAAGAAGCCATTGAAATGCTGAAAAGCGGCGGACGCTTAACCACCACCGCGGCGCAGTCCCCGCCGGAATACGACCTTCAGGTGGAGCATCTGCAGTGATCCATCCCGCAATTCCTGTCGCCGCCAGCCCGTTACCGCTTCAAGAAACGACGCGCGTTATGGGACGGGCCCAAGCAAGGGTTACGCGACAGCGCGCCGGCGATCAGCAATAGCCTGCTCGATACCGGGAGCGGCATGGTTCCCAAACCACTGAATCATTTTCTGGATATCATCCCTCGTCGGGGCCGTGTCGCCTGCGCCGATCAGTTCCGCGCTTGCCTGCGCCATCGCGACGAGGATACGGGCTGCTTCCGGCACATAAGGAAGGCCCGTCGCTTGGTCGTGGCGCTCGCGAATAATCTGATAACGAAGATTTTCCGGCAGCGTCCAAGCGCTGACAAGAAAATCCTGAACGCTGACCTGCTGACCACCGACGTCGATGCTCGCGTCTCGGTCGCTTTCGGTATAACCAGCCGCCTCGATCCGTTCACAGGCGTCGATCGCCGCGCCCATCATGCCCCGGATCAAATTCCAGTCGGATTTCATTTGGCCCTCCTTCTTCGTAAAGTTCCCCTGTTTTGGAATTCCGCGATAGGAGTTAAGCCTCATAGTCTTCATGCACGAGGACACGATCCCCAAAATAGCGCAATACCGCCGGCTTGGTCAGGGTCAACTCAAACCAATGGACATCATCGCCATGCGGGTCACCCTTTCCCAGGGTCATACCAGCCAGACGAAAAACATCCTGGCGAGCCGCTTTGGTAAAAATATGCCAAGAGAAACTTTTATCTGCAAAAGTCACGCAGATTTCGTCTTGGTTCCGATCATCTACATCAATTCTATAAGCGCAATCTTCACTTACGAAATCTATCGACCTTTTTCCAAAATATGCAATCTCATGATCCCAAATGGTCTCCCATTCATTCATGAAACTACCCCCTCCTAACCAGTCGCAAAATTCCCAAAGCCCCGCAACATACCCTGTCGGCATGACGGCTTGCGCCGAAACAAGTCCGCTTCCGCATCAGGCCGCTCCCCCTAAGCCGCCTGCCCTCAGCACGGGCGCCCGCTACCCCTCGATTTCCTCGCGCAGCATCTCCAGCTCCAGCCATTCCTCCTCCATGGCGGCGTTTTCCTCGCGCTTCTTTTCCAGAAGCGCGGCCGTCTTGGCGAACAGAGCGGGGTCCTTGGCGTAGAGCTGCGGATCGGCGAGCCTGGCTTCCAGCGTCGCGATCTCCCTGGCCAGCGCGTCCATCTTGGCGGGCAGCGTCTCCAGCGCGAATTTCTGCTTGTAGGAGAGCTTGCGCTTTTCGTCGCGCTTGGACGCGGGCGCGTCTTCGCTCTTGTCTTCGGCGCGCGGGGCGGCGGTCTTGACGCTGCGGCGGGCCAGCGCCTGCTCCTTGCGCTGCGCCATCATGTCGGCGTAGCCGCCGGCATATTCGAGCCAGCGCCCGTCGCCCTCCGGCGCGATCACCGAGGTCACGGTGCGGTCGAGGAAGTCGCGGTCGTGGCTGACGAGGATCACCGTGCCGGGAAAGCCCGCCACCAGCTCCTGCAACAGGTCCAGCGTCTCCATGTCGAGATCGTTGGTCGGCTCGTCGAGGATGAGCAGGTTCGCCGGCCGCGCCAGCACGCGCGCCAGCATCAGCCGCGCCCTTTCGCCGCCCGACAATTCGCGGATCGGCGTGCGCGCCTGCTCCGGCTGGAACAGGAAGTCCTTCATATAGGAGACGACATGGCGCTGCTCGCCATTGATGACGAGGTTCTCGCCGCGCCCGTCGGTGAGGTAATGCGCCAGCGTCTCGTCGAGGTCGAGGCTCTCGCGCTTCTGGTCGAGCTCGGCCATCTCCAGGTTGACGCCGAGCCGCAGCGCGCCCGAATCCGGCGCGAGCTTGCCGGTCAGCATCGACAAGAGCGTCGTCTTGCCGGCGCCGTTCGGCCCCACCAGGCCGATGCGGTCGCCGCGCTGGATGCGGGTGGAGAAATCCCGGACCAGCGTCCGCTCGCCGAAGGCCTTGCTCAGCCCCTTGGCCTCGATCACCAGCTTGCCGGATTCCTTGGCGTCGCTCGCCGCCATCACCGCCACGCCTTGCGCCTTGCGGTGGTTGCGGAATTCGCTGCGCAGGTTCTGCAATTCGCCCAGCCGGCGCACGTTGCGCTTGCGCCGCGCGGTGACGCCGTAGCGCAGCCAGTGCTCCTCGCGCGCGATCTGGCGGCCGAGCTTGTGCAGGTCGCGCTCCTCCTCCTCCAGCACCTTGTCGCGCCATTCCTCGAAATGCGCGAAACCCTGGTCGAGCCGCCGCGTCACGCCGCGGTCGAGCCAGACGGTCGCGCGGCTGACGTTTTCCAGAAATCGCCGGTCGTGCGAGATCAGCACGATGGCCGAGCGGATCTGGCGCAATTCGCCTTCCAGCCATTCGATGGTGGTGAGGTCGAGATGGTTGGTCGGCTCGTCGAGAAGCAGCACGTCCGGCTGCGGCGCGATCACGCGCGCCAGCGCCGCGCGCCGCGCCTCGCCGCCCGACAGGTGCTCCGGCTTCTCCTCGCCGGTCAGGCCCAGATGCTCCATGAGGTAGGTGACGCGGTGCGGATCGTCGGCCGGCCCCAGCCCGGCCTCGACATAGGCGCGCACGCTGGCGTAGCCCTCCATGTCGGGAACCTGCGGCAGGTAGCGCACGGTGGCGCCGGGATGGCGGAACACCTCGCCCGAGGTCGGCTCGACCATGCCGGCGGCGATCTTGAGCAGCGTCGACTTGCCCGAGCCGTTGCGCCCGACCAGCGCGATGCGCTCGCCCTCGCCCACCGACAGCGCCGCGTCCTCCAGAAGCGGCGTTCCGCCGAAGGTGAGCTTGATCTGGTCGAGACGAAGAAGCGGAGGAGCCATGATTGCCTGTGGATATGGGGTTGAACGCCGCCTGCTTGTCCGCGACAAAACCCGTTCTGTCAAATCAAGACGGCATAAAAAAGCAGGCCGGGTTTCCCCGGCCTGCCGTCGAACGCTTGCGAAGCGCGGCTTATCAATACCGGCAACGGTCCTCGTAGATGCGGCCGTAGCGGTCGCGATAGTTGCAATATTGCACGCCGTTGCGGCTCTGGGACGCGCCGACGAGCGTGCCGGCGACCGCGCCGATGGCCGCGCCGGTCAGGGCGCCGCGGCCGTTGCCGCCGATGGCGCCGCCGGCCAGCGCGCCGATGGCCGCGCCGCCGACGCCGTAGCCGGCCGTGCGCTGTTCAGACGAGGTGCATGCCGCGGTCGAGAACGCAAGCATGCCGACGACTGCAATCATGGAAAGACGTGACTTCATGAAACAATCTCCTTCAGAGTTGACATAACCACCGACCTTGCGTCCCCAATTTCGGCGAAAAGCAGATGATCCCGCTTGGCTTCCATTTACAATACCGCCGCGAGCGGATCGTCAAGCCCCCTCGCCCGGCAAACTCAGCGGCCTACATAGTGGCGGCCACGTCGTCGAGATTGGCCAGAAGCACCGCGAGACCGCAACGCACGGCGACCCGAAGGGTTCCCCGCACCCGGTTGGAAACCGTCCAGGACGAGCCGAAAGGCAACGTCACATTGTCTAACGGCCACTCCGCATTCGTGATCGACAGCCCTTCCAGCGTGCCGAAATTGACCACGCTGAACGAGGTCCCGTCGGGAAAGTCGTAGGCGCGCGCGCCGGGCGACAGCGGCCAGGCCTCCTCCGCGCCGCTGGTCAGGAAGATGTCGCGGCCCTGGGCGGCCTGCAACGTCGCCAGCGTCAGGTGCAGGAGCGTATGGTCGGTGCGCGCGCCGCCGAAGGCCCCGCACAATATGGCCCGCGTCGCGCCGCGCGCGAAGGCCTCGTCCAGCGCCAGCTCGCCGTCGGTCATGTCCTTGGCGCGCGGAAAGGTCCTTTTCGGCACATGGGCGTAGCGGCCGAGCAGCTCGGCCGAGGCGGAATCGAAATCGCCCAGCCACAGTTCCGGCTCCACGCCCAGCGCCTCGGCGTGGCGCATGCCGCCGTCGGCGGCCAGCACGCGCGCGCCGGCGACCTGGCGTCTCAGGCGGTCGGTGACGGCGAGGTCGCCGCCCAGAAGTATGACGAATGTGCTCATGCGCCGCTCTTATCACGCGCCCCGGGCGGCCGGAAGCCGCTTCGTGCGATCCGTCCGGCGGCGCGCGGGCCGCGGTCGCGGCGCGTTACAGCCGGGGACATATTTTGTTCGCAATCGCCGCGAAGAAAGGCGACGCGGGGTCGCGCCGCCGGCCCGCCCCCTTGTACGCCCCGGCGACAGTGGCTAGATTTGCGGCGACAAGACCGCCTGTGATTTGCGAGGATCAAGATTCTGCTGCGTCGACAGACCCGTGACCGGGCCTCCCTGCGTCCCACCGTCTTCCTGCCAGAACGGACGCGGCCAAAGTGGCGGAATCCGGCCCTCGCTTTGGGGCTGCTCGCGACCGTGGCCGGCTGCCAGTCGATCAATTCCAGCAAGGACCTCGGTCTTCAGCCCTCGTCCAACCCGGTGACGGTCGACAATGTGACGCGCAACGACAAGCTGGCGCAGATCGGCGCGCAGCAGCATCCGCGCATCCTCGCCACCTATGGCGGCGAATACAAGGACCAGAAGCTGGAGCGCATGGTCGCCAAGATCGTGGGCAAGCTCACCACCGTCTCCGACAAGCCGGACCAGACCTACCGCATCACCATCCTCAATTCGCCCAACATCAACGCCTTCGCGCTGCCGGGCGGCTATCTCTACGTCACGCGCGGCCTTCTGGCGCTGGCCAACGATTCCTCGGAAGTGGCCGCCGTCATCGCCCACGAGATGGGCCACGTCATCGCCAATCACGGCATCCTGCGGCAGGAGAAGGAGAACGAGACGGCCATCGCCGGCCGCGTCGCCACCGAGGTGCTGCACAGCGAGGCCGCCAGCCGCGAGGAGGAGATCCGCGGCAAGCTGCGCCTGGCGCAGTTCTCGCGCAATCAGGAATTGCAGGCCGACGCCATCGGCATCAAGATGATCGGCGAGGCCGGCTACGATCCCTTCGCCTCGGCGCGCTTCCTGCAGTCGATGGAGGCATACACCAGCTTCCGCTCGGTGTCGGGCGCCACCGACGCCAGCCTCGACTTCCTCGCCAGCCATCCCTCGACGCCGCAGCGCATCGAGCTGGCGCTGGGCCATGCGCGCCGCATCGGCGCGCCGGGCGTCGGCACCACCGACCGCAACTCCTTCCTCGACGGCATAGACGGGCTGCTCTACGGCGACTCGCCCAACGAGGGCTATGTGCGCGAGCAGACCTTCGTCCATCCGAGGCTCGGCGTGACCTTCCGCGCGCCGGACGGCTTCGCCCTCGACAATTCCGCCAACGCCGTCATGGCCAACGGCCCCGGCGAGGTGGCGGTGCGCTTCGACGGCGCGTCGCTGCCCGAAAAAACCAGCCTCACCGACTATATCCGCTCGGGCTGGGTGACGGGTCTGGACGAAAGCTCCATCCGTCCGGCCACCATCAACGGCCTGCCCGCCGCCACCGCGCGCGCCAGCGCCGACCGCTGGCAGTTCGACATCGTGGTCATCGGCGCGGGGGCCAAGGTCTACCGCTTCCTCACCGCCGCGCCCAAGGGCAGCACGGCGCTGGACCCGACCTCGCAGGCGGTGACGCAGTCCTTCCGGCTGCTGTCGGCCGCCGAGCAGGCGGCGATCAAGCCGCTGCGCATCCGCGTCGTCACGGTCAAGCCCGGCGACACCATGGCCAGCCTCGCCGAGCGCATGCAGGGCTCGACCCGCAAGCTGGAATTGTTCCGGCTCATCAACGCGCTCAACACGGGCGCCACCGTCTCCGTCGGCGACCGCGTCAAGCTGATCAGCGAATAGGGCGTTTTAGCAAGTACGAAGCGCCTCAGTTGACGCCGCGCGCCACCGGCCCGCACCAGCCGGGCAGGTAATCGGCCTCCTCGCTTCTGGCGAGGCGCAGCGCCTCGGCCAGGGCGGCGTCGAAATCCTCGTCCACCACGCGCCGCTTGACGCGGCGGCGCAGGAAATCGGCCCATAGGAACTCGCTGAACGGCGTCGTGTCCTTGGCGAAGCCGCCGCCCAGCCGCAATTCGCCGGCGAGGCTGCGGAACGGATCGTCCTTGAGGTCGACGACGCTCTTGGGCAGGTCCTGGTAATCGCGCCGCCGTCCCTTGGCGTCGAAGGGATGCATCCACGAGCGGTTGTCGAGATAGACCCAGAAGGCCTCCTTGTCCAAGCGCCGCAGGTCGGCGATCACCGTCACCGCCACCTCCTCGACGCCCTCGCGATGCAGCGCCAGCGACAGGTGGTGATGGTCGATGACGTAATAATCGTCCTTCGGCCCGTGCACGACCGGGATCATGTGATTGGCGATATAATCGCTTTTCTTGTCGTCGGAGCGGCTGCGCCAGAACTGGCGCTTGGCCTCCACCTCGCGCATGCCGACGGTCATCTGGGTGGGGCGCAATTCGGCGACGGGGGTGAGGTTGAGGCTGGGTTCGCGGGAAAATCGCATGGGATGGGCGCCTTCTGAAAGAGCATGACGGACGGCCCCGCTTCCCTCACCACGGGGCCGTGCGCGCAATCTACTCTCCCGGCCGCCTTCGCAAAAGCCCCGTCAGGACTGGTAGACGGCGGATTCGTTGCGGTCGAGCAGCGCCGCCCTGAGCTTCTCCAGCGCCCGCCTTTCGATCTGGCGCACGCGCTCCTTGGAGATGCCGAACGTCTCGCCCAGCGCCTCCAGCGTCACGCCGTCGTCCTCCAGCCTGCGGCGGCGGATGATGTGCAGTTCGCGCGCGTCGAGCGCGCCCAGCGCCTCGCGCAGCCAGCCGGCGCGGCGCTCGGCGTCGATCGCGCCCTCCACCACCTCGTCCTGCAGGGGCCGCTCGTCGACCAGGAAATCCATGCGCTGCGCCCCGCCCTCCTCGCCGCCGGCGGGCGCCGAGAGCGACATGTCGGGCGCGGACATGCGGCTGTCCATCAGCGCCACGTCGGCGGCCGAAACGCCGAGCTTGTCCGACAAGGCGCTCACCATCTCGGTCTTGCCGCCATCGCCGGCCTCGGCGAATTTCGCCCGCAGCCGGCGCAGGTTGAAGAACAGCGCCTTCTGCGCCGAGCTGGTGCCGCCGCGCACGATCGACCAGTTGCGCAGGATATAGTCCTGCATGGCGGCGCGGATCCACCAGGCCGCATAGGTGGAGAAGCGCACGTCGCGGTCGGGGTCGAAGCGCGCCGCCGCCTCCAGCAGCCCCACATAGCCTTCCTGCATCAGGTCGCCCATCGGCAGCCGGAAGCTGCGGAAGCGCCCGGCCATGGCGATGACCAGCCGCATATGCGCCGCCGCGATCCGGTGCAGCGCCTCCTGGTCGCGCCGCTCCTTCCAGCGGCGGGCCAGCGCATGCTCCTCGTCGCGCTCCAGATAGGGCGCGGCCATGGCGCCGCGGATCACCGATTGCGGCGAGGCGGCGGAATGGGCGACGGCGCCCGGCGGCGGGCTCATGCGTCTGGCGACGGGGGAGGAATGCGTGGTCGACGGATTCATCGGGCTCTCCTGTCATGGACAGCCGGCCCCGTCTTAGGAGGCGATGCGCGGGGGCCGGCCTGGACACAAACGACCCAGCGCCCGATTGGTTCCAACCGTCGGAAGGCGGGTGGAAAACGCGCAACAAAAAAGCCCGGCGAACCGGGCTTTTTGCAGGAAGGTGAAGACCTTACGCGGCCTCGACCTCGTCGTCCTCGACGTCGATCTCGGCGTCCTTGCCGCGCTTCGGGCCCTTGGCGAGATTGGTCTCGATCAGGCGCACGGCCTCGGTCTCCGACAGCTTGTTGACCGCCGCGATCTCGCGCGCCATACGGTCGAGCGCGGCTTCGTAGAGCTGGCGTTCGGAATAGGACTGCTCGGGCTGGTTCTCGGCGCGGTAGAGGTCGCGCACCACTTCCGAGATCGAGATCAGGTCGCCGGAATTGATCTTGGCGTCATATTCCTGCGCGCGGCGCGACCACATGGTGCGCTTGACGCGGGCGCGTCCCTGCACCACCTTCAGCGCGCGCTCCACGTAATCCGTCTCGGACAGCTTGCGCATGCCGATGGTGGAGGCCTTGGCGACCGGCACCTTGAGGCGCATCTTGTCCTTTTCGAAGTCGATCACGAAAAGTTCAAGCTTGTGGCCGGCGACTTCCTGTTCCTCGATGGCCACGATCTGGCCGACGCCGTGCGCCGGATAGACGATGGACTCGCCGGTCTTGAAACCGCCGCGGGCTGCGGGTTTTTTCTGCTGGGATGACATACGCTTCATTACTCCCTGTTGTCCCGGCGGGGTCCGCCGGCTGACACATGATGTCCGACCGCGCTCGACGAGGAGGCGGAAGCTGTTGTCGGCCTTGAACTGAAAGCGTTTCTGACGGCGAAACCGATCCGCCGGGTTGGAAAGACAGGCTCGGGAGCGAAAGACCACAAGAATCCGCCCCGGCGCCGTTCAGCCCGGCAAAATAGATCGACCCTTTCAGAGATTAACGCATATGCGCCACGAATTGACGTCCAGTCACCGAAATTATGGATCGACCTTAACACAATTCGGCGCAAGAATCAACAAATTGCCAAATATGTCCGCTTTGGCAATCGCTTACGCCCACCGAACGGGCGTTTTGCGGGGATTTTCTTTGCGTTACGCCGGCTTGCGGGAATTTCCGCAAGCGCGGGCGCTCAATCGCCGCTGCCGGGCTCGGCCGAGAAATACTGCTCGTACTTGTTGGCGACGCCGTCCATCTCCTTGGCTTCCGGCAGCTCGTCCTTCTTGGCGGTGATGTTGGGCCACTTGGTCGAATATTCGGTGTTGATCTGCAGCCACTTGTCCAGGCCCGGCTCGGTGTCGGGGCTGATGGCCTCGGCCGGGCATTCCGGCTCGCAGACGCCGCAGTCGATGCATTCGTCCGGGTTGATGACGAGCATGTTCTCGCCCTCGTAGAAGCAGTCGACCGGACAGACCTCGACGCAGTCCGTATATTTGCAGCGAATGCAATTATCGGTCACCACATACGTCATCGGTCCTGCTCCTGTCGCCGCCGGAAGGCGGCTTTCTGTCCCTGCTCATGCGGCCGCTGCTGATAACGTCAGGGCGCTCCGTCCAGGGTGAGGTAGCGATTTTATCCGCCCATGACAAGGGCGCAAACGCCGCATCGCGCGCCTTGCGGAAACATCGCAAAGACCGTCCCGCAAAGGGCCTTTCCGGCGCAAAAGGCTTTCTTTTCAACGTCGCATGGCGCAAACCGATACCGGCCGATACCGGATCAAACGCCGCGCAAACGGTCCGTCTCGCGCCTTTCGCGCTTGGTCGGCCGTCCCGCCCCGTCCTCGCGGCGCGGGGCCGCGGCCTCCGATGCCTGCGAGGCGGCGGGCGGCGGCGACAGGTCCTCGTAGAGAAGCCGGGCCTCCGGCGCGGGGCCGCGCCGCTCGCCGGGCGCCAGCACCTTGTAGACCAGGATACGCCGGTCGAGCGTGATGGTCAAAACGTCGCCGGGCTTCACCGCATGCGCGGGCTGGTCGATCTTGTCGCGGTTGACCCGCACCTTGCCGCCGGCGGCGAGCTTCGCCGCCAGCGATCGCGATTTGACCACGCGCGCGAAAAACAGCCACTTGTCGATGCGCTGCTTTCCGCCCGGCTCGGTCATATCACTTCTTCATCTGCTCCTTGAGCGCCAGCAGCTTGGCGAAGGGCGAATCCGGGTCGATGCGCGCCGGGCGCTCCTGCTCGAAACGCTTGCCGCCCTGGTGGCCGGCTTGATGGCCGCCCGCCTGCTCGCGCTTGGGCTGGTGGTCGCGCGGCTTGCCCTTGAAGTTCTGGCCGCCCTTGCCGCCATGCGAACGCTTGCCCTCCTCGCCGTCATGGTGACGGCGCGGCTTGTCGAAGCGCTTGCCGCCGCGCGGCTGCTCCTCGCCGCCTTCCGCCTTGCGCGGCTCCTGCGCATGGCCGCCGCCTTGGTGGCCGCCGCGATGCGGACGTCCGCGCTCCTGGTCGCGGCCGCGACCTTCGGAACGGCCCTGCCGCCACAGGAGGATCGGCTTCGGCTCCTCGGCGGGCGCCTCCTCGCCGGCTTCGGCGGCCGGCGCTTCGGCTGCGGCTTCCGCAACCGGCGCTTCTTCCGCCGCCGCAGGCTCCACGGCCTCGCTCGCAGCCTCTTCCGCCGCGACCGGCGCGGGCACGGGCTCAGCGTCGGGAACGGCGGGCTTCTCCTCGGCGGCTTCCGGCTTGGCTTCGGCGGAAGCGGCGTCGAGCTCGGCGAGCTTCGCCGTCACCGCCGCCGCGTCCATCGGCTCGTGGCGATAGCCGAGGCTCTTGAGGATTTCCTCCATGTCCTCGGTGGTCGCGCCGAGGATGGACATCATGGCCGGGGTGACGATGAAGCGGCCGCCGTCATAGGCGCCTTCCGGCCGCGCGCCGGAGCCCGGACGCCAGGCCAGCGCCGGGCGGATGAGATCGGCCAGACGCTCCAGAATGTCGATGCGCACGGCGCGGCGGCCGAGCACGCGATAGCCGGCGAGGCGGTAGAACATCGGATCGAAGGCCGGATCGACCACCACCGAGGTGCGGCCGGCGGCCAGCACATGCACCACGTCGCCATAGCCGAGACGCTCACGCCCGTCGTTCTTCAGCGCCCAGAGCAGCGTGATGAGGCCGGCGGGAGCGGGCTTCAACAGCAGCGGCATGAAGACGTGATAGGCCCCGAAGCGCACGCCGAGCCGGCGAAGGGCCGCGCGCGAATCCTGATCGAGCCCGCGCACTTCCTCCGCCACGTCGCGGCGCTGGAGCGTGCCGAGATTTTCGACAAGCTGGAAGGCGAGGCCGCGCGTCATGCCGGTCAGCGCGTCCGCGCCGGCGAGGTCGGTCAGCGGCTTCAGCACCGTTTCGATGTGATGGGCGACGAAGCGGTCGATGCGGGCGGCGACCTTTTCGCGCGCCGCGCCCGTCAACTGCTCGTCGGCGAGGATGACCGCGCGCGGCTTCAGCACGTCGTCGCCGGCCACCAGCGTGGCCACCGTCGCACCGACCCAGCGCAGCACGCCGTCCGAGCCGAGCGCGAAATCGCCGTTGGGCGCGGCGGCGAACCGTTCCGCGCGGCGATCGAACTCGGCGGCCAGCGCCTTTTGCGCCGCCGTCTTCACGGCCTTGGCGTCTGGCCCGTCGGCCTGCACGTCGGCGGTGAACCGGAATCCTTCCAGTTGCCCGACATTATGGCCTTCGACGATCACGTCGCCGGCCGGGCTGATTTCTGCTTCAAGCATGGCATTCTCTCTCAGGCGCCTCATAAGCACGCTTGTCCTGCGGTCTACAAAGCGTTTCGTCAACCGTTCATGCAGCGCATCGGACAATCTGTCCTCTATTTCGCGCGTCTTTTCCTGCCAGTGTGTCGGATCGGCAAGCCAGCCGGGCCTGTGCGACACGAAAGTCCAGGTCCTGATCTGCGCCACGCGATGCGAGAGCGTGTCGATTTCGCCCTCGGTGCTGTCGGCGCGGCGCACCTGTTCGCTCATGTAATCTTCATCGACGCTCCCCCGCCGGACAAGGTCCTGATAGATGGCGGCGATGATGTCCGCATGCTGCGCCGGCGCGATCTTGCGATAGTCGGGCAGCGCGCAGGCGTCCCACAACAGCGCGATGCGCTCCGGCTGCATGGCGAGCCGCGCGATGTCCTCGTCGCGCGACAGGTTTTCGAGCGCCTGCTGGTCGACGGCGGGCAGAGCCTTGGCCAGCCCCTCCACCGGCGCGGGCGTGTCGAGCGACCGCTTGAGCGCCTCGACCGAGGAGAAGTCGAACCGCGCCGTGCGCCATTGCAGCACCTTCACGGGATCGAAATCGTGCCCCTCGACGCGCTCGACCATCTCGTCCTCGAACGGATGCACCTGTCCCGTCACGCCGAAGGTTCCGTCACGCAGGTAGCGTCCGGCGCGGCCGGCGATCTGGCCCACTTCGGCCGGCGAAAGATCGCGGAACTGGTAGCCGTCGAACTTGCGGTTCTGCGCGAAGGCGACATGGTCGACGTCGAGATTGAGCCCCATGCCGATGGCGTCGGTGGCGACGAGGAAATCCACGTCGCCCGACTGGTAAAGCTCCACCTGCGCGTTGCGGGTGCGGGGGCTGAGCGCGCCCATCACCACCGCGGCGCCGCCGCGCTGGCGGCGGATCAATTCGGCGATGGCGTAGACCTCCTCGGCCGAAAAGGCCACGATGGCCGAGCGGTTGGGCAGCCGCGTGATCTTCTTCGAGCCGGCATAGGCGAGATGCGACAGGCGCGGCCGCGTCACCACATTCACGCCGCGCAGGAGCTTTTCGAGAATGCCGCGCATGGTGGCCGCGCCGAGCAGCAGCGTCTCGCGCCGCCCGCGCAGATGCAGGATGCGGTCGGTGAAAATATGGCCGCGCTCGAGATCGCCGGCGAGCTGCGCCTCGTCTATGGCGACGAAGGAGGCGTCGGTGCGGCGCGGCATGGCCTCCACCGTGCAGACGGAATAGCGCGCGCCGGGCGGCGTGATCTTCTCCTCGCCCGTCACCAGCGAGACGTTGGCAGCCCCCACCCTTTCCACGACGCGGTTATAGACCTCGCGCGCCAGCAGCCGCAGCGGCAGACCGATCATGCCGTCGCCATGCGCCAGCATGCGCTCGATGGCCAGATGCGTCTTGCCGGTGTTGGTCGGCCCGAGCACCGCGGTCACGTCGCGGCCGCTGGGCGTCAGCGGCAGGTCGCGGGACGGCGTGTCATGGGCGGGGAACTGGTTCATGCCTATTTCTGGGATTCCTTCGCACGATCGCCGATCACGCTTCTGGTCAAGTTGGGAGCACTCGATAGCACTATCCGGCCCGCGCCGAAAGCGCTGCCGGCCAAGTTTCGGCCGCAGCCGGTTAAGAACTGGAACGAGTCTGGAACGAATCGGCGACGAATCGCTGACCGCCGCCTCTTCGCCTTTTGTTCACGGCGATATATAGCGACTGCGCGCGCAAAAACCACCAGATGCTGAATCGCTTTCGCGGATTTTTCCCGTTCCGGCCGCCCGGATACGCGCCGGCGTTAACTTTTTCCATGCGCTCGCGGAACGACCCTCCGGCCACGCTCCGCACGTTTGGAAAAACTTAACGATTCCTGACGGTTGGTTAAGAAAATCCGGGCTCGAAAGCCCAGTTTCGTTAACCTCCAGGCCAAAGCCGGAACGAATCGGCGACGAATCGCAGCGCGCGACGTTTTCCCCTTTTGTTCGCACAACATCTGGTGGCCGAACGTCCGAACCACCGCTATTTTTTGCCCGCCGCGCATGAAAAAGGGACCGGCTCGCGCCGGTCCCGTTAACTTTTCGGCCTGAAACGGCCGTCTCAGGCGCGTTCGACGCAGAGCGCCACGCCCATGCCGCCGCCGATGCAGAGCGTGGCGAGGCCACGTTTTGCGCCGCGCCGCTTCATCTCGTAGAGCAGCGTGGTCAGCACGCGCGCGCCCGACGCGCCGATGGGATGGCCGATGGCGATGGCCCCGCCATTGACGTTGACGATGGCCGGATCGATGCCGAGGTCGCGCACCACCGCGCAGGACTGCGCCGCGAAAGCCTCGTTGGCCTCGACGAGATCGAGGTCGGCCACGGTCCAGCCGGCCTTTTCCAGCGCCTTCTTGGTCGCCGGGATCGGCCCGGTGCCCATCACGGCCGGGTCGACGCCGGCCGTGGCCCAGGAGACGATGCGCGCCAGCGGCTCCACGCCGCGCCGCAGCGCCTCGCCGGCCTCCATCAGCACCACCGCCGCCGCGCCGTCATTGATGCCCGAGGCGTTGCCGGCCGTCACCGTGCCTTCCTTGTCGAAGGCCGGCTTCAGCTTGGCCAGCGCCTCGATGGTCGTGCCGGGACGGATATATTCGTCCGCCGACACCACCACGTCGCCCTTGCGGGACTTGACGGTGAAGGGGACGATCTCCTCGTCGAAGCGGCCCGCCTTCTGCGCGGCCTCGGCCTTGTTCTGCGAGGCGAGCGCGAAGGCGTCCTGATCGTCGCGGCCGAGGTTCCATCGCTTGGCGATGTTTTCCGCCGTGATTCCCATGTGATAGCCATGGAAGGCGTCGGTCAGCCCGTCCTTGATCATGGTGTCGATCATCTTGAAGTCGCCCATCTTGACGCCGCCGCGCAGATGCGCGCAATGCGGAGCCATGGACATGGATTCCTGTCCGCCCGCGACGATGATGTCGGCGTCGCCGGCGAGGATCTGCTGCATGCCCAGCGCCACCGCGCGCAGGCCCGAGCCGCAGAGCTGGTTGATGGAGAAGGCCGTCGTCTCCTGCGGGCAACCGGCCGCCATCGCCGCCTGCCGGGCCGGGTTCTGCCCCTCGCCAGCCGTCAGCACCTGCCCGAGGATGACCTCGTCCACATCCGCCGGCGCGACGCCGGCGCGCGCCAGCGCCGCCTTGACGGCCGCCGCCCCCAGCTCATGCGCGGGCACGGTGGCGAACGCGCCGTTGAAAGCGCCCACCGCGGTGCGCGCGGCGGCGGCGATCACGATGGTTTTGGGGCTGTTCATGTCTGTCCTCCTTGCAAAGCGTTGCGGCGACTCAAACCGCAAAACGCCGCGCTTGGCAAGGGCGGCGGGCGGCTGAGGCCGGGCGGCGCGCCAATCAAAAACGCCGATGGCGCAGTTGGACGACGAGCCGCCGCCACGGCCGAAATCGTCGCGACGAGATTTCGCCCGGCGCGGTCCTACCTCACGCCCCGCTTCGCCGCATGCGCGACGGCGGCGGGCGCACGCTCCAGCGAGCCGACGCGAAACGGCGTATCCGACATCGCGCCAAAACTGTCCTCATTGTAAAAAGTGCCGCTATGGATGCGCGACATGGAAAGTCCCGAATGGGCGGAAAGTCCGCCATTCATGATCATAAGCTTTAAAATGGAATTCATGTTCAATACCTGAAAAATATTGGAGCATCTTGCAGCCGGATAGAAACATTCGGCGTCGCATGAATGCGGTGAATATAAATAAACAGAGCGCCAACCTGATTTCATCAGGTCGAAAAGCGCTCCGATAAACGACGGATATTGAATCGCTGTCGATTGCGGCGCAATTTTGACTTGTAATTTTTCCTGCGCACAACCGCCAAGGCAGTAAAGAAAAACGCCGCTTCCGGCGTACCGGAAACGGCGTTTTGAAAGATCCGAAGAACCGCGCGGACGCGGGCCCGGATTATTCCTTCGGCTCGAGAACCTGACGGCCGCGATACATACCGCTCTTCAGGTCGATATGGTGCGGGCGGCGCAGTTCGCCGGAGTTCTTGTCCTCGACATAGGTCGGGGCCTTCAGCGCATCGGCCGAACGGCGCATGCCGCGACGCGACGGAGAGGTTTTTCGTTTCGGTACAGCCATGGATCCTGCTCCACTGATCGGTCAATAAACGTCCGGCAAGGCCCTGATGGAGCCTGTCACATCGGACACAATTCCAGAAAGTCAGGTGCCTATACACGCTCTCGCGGCGTTTGACCAGCCGGACTCTGATATTTTTTCACGCAAATGTCACGCTCAGCGCACGCAGGCGACATAGGGGCCGGAGCGCGCCGCGCGGCCGGCGACGATGCGCGCGATGCGCCGCATATTGACCGTCGGCCGGCTGGGATTGCGCAGGAACGGGTTGGGCAGCGCCGCCGCCAGCAGCGCCGATTGCTGCGCGTTGAGCCGCGCGGCCGGCCGCTTGAAATAATGCTGCGCCGCCGCCTCGACGCCATATATGCCCGGCCCCCATTCGGCGATGTTGAGATAGATCTCCATGATGCGCCGCTTGGACAGGACGGCGTCCGTCACCAGCGCCAGCGGCAGCTCCAGCCCCTTGCGCAGATAGGAGCGGCCGTTCCACAGAAACAGGTTCTTCACCGTCTGCATGGTGATGGTGGAGGCGCCGCGGCTCGGCCCGTCCTCGCCCGCGCCGCCGATGACGAGGCTCATCTGCCGCCAGTCGACGCCGTCATGGCTGCAGAACTGGCCGTCCTCCGACATCATCACCGAATTGACCAGCACCGGCGACACCTTGTCGAGGCTGACCCATTGCCGGTCCACCCCGCGCAGCATCAGCGTGTCGGCGACCATCAGCGTCGAGACGGGACGGACGAAAGGCAGGGCGTAGAGCAGGATCAGCGCCAGCGGTATGGCGATCAAAATCATCAGCGCCCGCAGCGCCAGGCCGACGCGGCGGTCCCAGACCGGATCGGCGAGAAAGCGGCGTCCGTTCCTGCTCTTGATGATGATTTTCTCCACCGTCGCCGCCAATTGTCCACCCGAGCGGAAGTTAGGAATTTTTTAATACTATCGGATTCCACAATCCCGCCCCCGACACAAGAGAGGCGGCCCGGTTTCATGACCGCGGCGTGAAAAAGCCTGTGCTGAACGCGCGATCCGGTTGACCCCCGCGCCGGTTTCGTCCATGCGAGGAGCATGGAAAGCCCCGCCGTCGATTTCACCGAAATTCTGGCCCGCCGCGCCCTGCAGGTGGAGGCGGCGCTGCACGATCTTCTCGACCGCCGCCCGCGCGCCGGCGAGATCGCCCGGCCCGAGCGGCTCGTCGCCGCCATGCGCCACGGCGTGCTGAACGGCGGCAAAAGGCTGCGGCCCTTCCTGGTCATCGAAAGCGCGGCGCTGTTCGGCAGGACCGGCGAGGCGGTGCTGCGCGTGGCGGCGGCGCTGGAATGCGTGCATTGCTATTCGCTGGTGCATGACGACCTGCCGGCCATGGACGACGACGACCTGCGCCGCGGCCAACCCACCGTGCACCGCGCCTATGACGAGGCCACCGCCATCCTCGCCGGCGACAGCCTGCTGACCTACGCCTTCGACATCGTCGCTTCCGAGGAGACGGAGCTGGACCCGGCCGTCCGCGCACGGCTCGTGGCGGCGCTGGCGCGCGCCTCGGGCGTGGGCGGCATGGCCGGCGGACAGGCGCTGGACCTCGAGGCCGAGACCAGGAAGCCCGACGAGGCCGGCATCATCACGCTTCAGGCGATGAAGACCGGCGCGCTGATCCGCTTCGCCTGCGAAGCGGGCGCCATCGCCGCCGACGCCTCGCCCGAGGATCGCGAGCGCATGGCCGAATTCGGCGCCGCCATCGGCCTCGCCTTCCAGCTCGCCGACGATCTTCTCGACGTGACGGCGGACGCCGCCGCCATGGGCAAGGCCACGGGCAAGGACGCCGCCGCCGGCAAGGGCACGCTGGTGGCGCTGCACGGCGTCGACTGGACCCGCAAGCAGCTCGCGGGCCTTGTGACGCAGGCCGAAAACCTGCTCGCCCCCTTCGGCGACGACGCGGATATCTTGAAGCGCGCCGCCCGCTTCATCGCCGAACGGCGGAGCTGACAAGAGCATTTCCGGCAAAAGCGCGAAGCGCCTCCGCAGGGAAATCAGTCCACTGGACTGATTTCTGATCCTGCTCCGATACGCAGGATAATGCGTGACGAAAATGTCAGGACGCGGCTTTCCGCTCCAGCCCGAAGCGGTTCTCGATGTAATCGGCCACCATCTTCTGGAAGTCCGCGGCGATGCCCGGGCCGCGCAGGGTGGTGACTTTCTTGCCGTCCACGAAGACCGGCGCCGAGGGCGTCTCGCCGGTGCCGGGCAGCGAAATGCCGATATCGGCGTGCTTGGATTCACCCGGTCCGTTGACGATGCAGCCCATCACCGCCACCGAAAGCGCCTCGACGCCCGGATATTTCTCGCGCCAGATCGGCATGTTGCGGCGGATATCGTCCTGAATGGTCTGCGCCAGTTCCTGAAACACCGTCGAGGTGGTGCGCCCGCAGCCGGGACAGGCCGCGACGATGGGAATGAACTGCCGGAAGCCCATGGTCTGCAACAGTTCCTGCGCCACCTGCACCTCGCGGGAGCGGTCGCCGCCCGGCTCCGGCGTCAGCGAAATGCGGATCGTGTCGCCGATGCCCTGCTGCAGCAATATGCCCATCGCGGCCGACGACGCCACCACGCCCTTGGTGCCCATGCCGGCCTCGGTCAGGCCCAGATGCAGCGCATGGTCGGAGCGCTGCGCCAGCATGGTGTAGACGGCGATCAGATCCTGCACCTGGCTGACCTTGGCCGACAGGATGATCTTTTCGCGCGGCAGGCCGATCTCCTCGGCCAGATTGGCCGAGATCAGCGCCGACTGCACGATGGCCTCGCGCATCACCTGCTGCGCCGACAGGGGCGCGCCCTCGGCCTGATTGCGGTCCATCAGCGTGGTGAGCAGTTCCTGATCGAGCGAGCCCCAGTTGACGCCGATGCGCACCGGCTTGTCGTAGCGGATCGCCATTTCGACGATATCGGCGAACTGCTTGTCCTTCTTGTCCTTGAAGCCGACATTGCCCGGATTGATGCGGTATTTGGCAAGCGCTGCGGCGCAGGCCGGATGATCGGCCAGAAGCTTGTGGCCGATATAATGGAAATCGCCGACCAGCGGCACGTTCTGGCCCAGCCGCTCCAGCCGCTCGCGGATCTTCGGCACGGCGGCGGCGCTTTCGTCGCGGTCTACGGTGATGCGCACGATCTCGGAGCCCGCGCGGTGAAGCGCCGCCACCTGCGCCACGGTCGCGTCCACGTCGGCGGTGTCGGTGTTGGTCATCGACTGCACCACCACCGGCGCCTGGCCGCCCACGACCACGCCGCCCACATCGACGCCGACCGAGCGGCGGCGCGGGAAAGGATGCGAAAAATAGCTGGGATTGATGGCGGACATGATTTCCATTGCCATGATTTCCGTTGAGACGATGCCTTGCTCCGGGCTTATAGCGGCTTGCGGCGGCGCTGTCGCCCCCCTTTCCGTCAGCCGCGATCGGCGTAGCGGGCGAAGCCCGACGCCGCCAGCACCACCAGCAGCAAGAGCGGCAGCGTGGCGAAGACCACGCCGAAGCCGCTATGCTTGGCCACGAAGCCGATCAGCGACGGCGCGACCAATATGCCGGAATAGCCGAGCATGGTGGTGAGCGACACCGCCGCGCCGGCGGCGACGCCGGGCAGGTTGCCGGCCATGGAGATGGCGATGGGCACCAGGTTGGAGATGCCGACGCCGCACAGCGCGAAACCGGCGATGGCGACGCGCGGATCGCCGGCCAGTCCCACCGTCAGGAGCCCCGCCATGGCGCAGAAGGCGCAGAGCCGCATCGTCAGCACGGCGCCCAGCCGGTCGCGCACCAGGTCGCCGGCGAAGCGCATCGCCGACATGGTCAGCGAGAAGGCCGCGAGCCCCAGCCCCGCCAGCTCCACCGAGGCGCCGAGGTCCTGCTTCATGTGATAGGCGCCCCAGTCGAGGATCGCGCCTTCCGGGATCATCGAGAACAGCGCCACGATCCCCACCAGCCACGGCAGCGGCTTCAGCGGCAGCCGGAATTTTTTCCGCGCGCCGCCGTGGCGCTCCATGTCGGGCAGCACGGACGTCCAGGCCAGCGCCGTCATGGCGGCGGCCATGACCGTCACCACGATCACATGGGCCAGAACGCCGAAGCGCGTCATCAGAAAACCGGCCGTCGAAGCCCCGATCAGCCCGCCGAGGCTCCAGAAGGCGTGGCAGGACGACATGATGGCGCGGCGCATCGAGCGTTCCACCGCCACGGCGTTGGCGTTCATGCTGACATCCATGGCGGCGAGCGCGCCGCCGAAATAGAACATGGCGACGGCGGCGGTCGCCACATTGGGCGCCAGCGTGACCAGCAGCAGCGACGGGACGGCGGCCACGGCGAGGCCGCGCGTCACCGCGCCGGAGCCGTAGCGCGTCGCGAGCGCCCCCGCCGCCGGCATGAAGCTGAGCGAGCCCAGCCCGAACACCAGCAGAAGCAGGCCCATGGCGGCGCTGTCGAGATTGAGCCGCGCGGCGAAATCGGGGATTTTTGGGGCCCAGTTGCCGAAAATATAGCCGTTGGCCAGAAACATCAGCGACACGGCGGCGCGTTCGCGCGTCACCACGCCCGTGGCCGGCGCACGCCGTAGTCCGGCGGCCTCGGGCATCTCGTTCATGGCCGTTCCCCGCGCAGGATTTTGACGCCCGACGCGGCGAAGACGGGCGGCGCCTCCGCATCCGCCTCCAGCGCCATGGCGGCGACCTCGCCGAGCGCGATCACGTCATGCGCCGCCACCGTGCCGATCTTGTCGCTGGTCACGGCTAGCGCGACGGCGCGGCTGCGCAGGGCGATGGCGCGCTTGAACTCGGCGTCCTCCAGTTGATGCGCGGTGACGCCCTCGGCCGCGATGCCGCAGACGCCGAGCACGCAGAGGTCGGGCCGCAGCAGCGCCGCGTCGCGCAGCGCCCGCGCGCCGACAGCGGCGCTCACCCGACGGTCGATGGGGCCGCCGATGACGATCAGCTCCACCGTCGGCGCGTCGAGGAGAAGCGTGGCGATGGCCGGCGTGTTGGTGGCGACGGTCACCGCCATGTCGCCCTCGCCGATCAGCCGCGCCAGCGCCATGTTGACCGAGGAGGCGTCGAGAAACACGGTCATGCCCGGCTCGATCAGCGGCAGCAGCGCCGCCGCCAGCGCAGCCTTGACCTGCGTGCGGTCGTCGCCGCGCTCGCTCAGCGTCTTGCCGGACGGGGCCAGCGCCAGCGCGCCGCCATAGACGCGCCGGCACAGGCCGGAAGCCGCCATTTCGCGCAGGTCGCGCCGGATCGTGTCTTCCGACACGCCGAAGGTCCCGGCCAGCTCCGCCGCCAGCACCCGGCCCGTCGCCTGCAACAGGTCCTGAATGCGCGCCTGCCTTTCATGCAGCAGCAATTCCGTCATCACCTCTCCAATCACGCATAATCATGCACAAACCGGCAAGAACATGCATAACAGATTTCATGACCGAAACAAGGCGCGCGCAAAAGAAAACGCCGCGCCCTTTCGAGCGCGGCGTTGACCGTTGATAACTCATAACCAGCGGATTCGATCCGCCAAGGTCCCGCACCTCATCCTGAGGAGCCGCCGAAGGCGGCGTCTCGAAGGACGAGGTGTGGCCGCCCCTCCGCATCGACCCTTCGAGACGGCCCTTCGGGCCTCCTCAGGGTGAGGGGCTGGTGTTTCTATATGCGGAACTACTCCGCGTAGACGATCAGCAGATCCTTCGCGTCGATCTGCTCGCCGGGGCGCACCAGCACTTCGGCGATGGTCCCGTCGCGCTCGGCGTGGATGGCGGTCTCCATCTTCATCGCCTCGATGGAGAGAAGCACGTCGCCCTGACCGACCTTCTGGCCGTTCGCCACCGCGACGGTGGAGATCACGCCCGGCATCGGCGCGCCGACCTGTTTGTCGTTGCCGGCTTCCGCCTTGCGGCGCACCCCGCCGGATGCACCCTTGGCGCGGTTCGGCACCTTGATGCGGCGCGGCTGGCCGTTCAGCTCGAAGAACACCGTCACCATGCCCTTCTCGTCGGTCTCGGTCATGGCCTGATTGACGATCACCAGCGTCTTGCCGCGCTCCAGATCGACGAAGACTTCTTCCTCCGGCTTGAGGCCGTAGAAATAGACCGGCGTCGGCAGCACGCTGGTCGGGCCGTAGGTCTCCTGCGCGGCGGCGTAGTCGGTGAAGACCTTGGGATACATCAGCGCCGAGGCGAATTCCTGATCGTCGATCTTGCGGCCGACAGCTTCCTCGAAAGTCTTGCGCTCCGCGTCGAGATCGGCCGGCTGAAGCAGCGAGCCGGGCCGCACGGTGAAGGGCTTTTCGCCCTTCAGCACCTTTTTCTGCAAAGCCTGCGGCCAGCCCGACGGCGGCTGGCCGAGATCGCCGCGCATCATCGACACCACCGAATCCGGGAAGGCGATATCCTTGTCCGGGTTCTCCACATCGGCGACGGTCAGGTCCTGGCTGACCATCATCAGCGCCATGTCGCCCACCACCTTGGAGGACGGCGTCACCTTGACGATATCGCCGAACATGCGGTTCACATCGGCATAGGCCTGCGCCACCTCGTGCCAGCGGGTTTCCAGCCCCAGCGAGCGCGCCTGTTCTTTCAGGTTGGTGAACTGGCCGCCCGGCATTTCGTGCAGATAGACTTCCGAGGCCGGCCCCTTGAGGTCGCTCTCGAAGGCAGCGTACTGGTTGCGCACCGCCTCCCAATAGAAAGAGATGCGGCGGATCGAGGCCGGGTCCAGCCCCGGATCGCGCTCGGAGCCGGAGAGCGCCTCGACGAGCGAGCCGAGGCAGGGCTGCGACGTGTTGCCCGACAGCGCGTCCATCGCCGCGTCCACCACGTCGACGCCCGCCTCCACCGCCGCAAGCACGGTCGCGGCGGAAATGCCCGACGTGTCATGGGTGTGGAAATGGATCGGCAGGTCGGTCTCCTCGCGCAGCGCCTTGAACAGCACGCGCGCGGCGGCGGGCTTCAGCAGGCCGGCCATGTCCTTGACCGCGATGATCTGCGCGCCGGCCTTCTCCACTTCCTTGGCCAGACCGACGTAATATTTGAGGTCGTACTTGGCGCGCTCGGGGTTGAGAATGTCGCCCGTATAGCAGATCGCCGCCTCGCAGAGCTTGTTCTCCTCCAGCACCGCATCCATCGACACGCGCATGTTCTCGACCCAGTTGAGGCTGTCGAAGACGCGGAACAGGTCGATCCCGCCCCGCGCGGCCTCACGCACGAAATACTTCACCACATTGTCGGGATAGGATTTGTAGCCGACGCCGTTGGCCCCGCGCAGTAGCATCTGCAACAGAAGGTTCGGCGCGCCCTCGCGCACCAGCGCCAGCCGCTCCCACGGGTCTTCGGTGAGGAACCGCATGGAAACGTCGAAGGTCGCCCCGCCCCAGCATTCGAGCGAGAACAGGTTGGGCAGCGCCTGCGCATAGGTTTTGGCGATCTGCGCGATATCATAGGTGCGCACGCGCGTGGCGAGCAGCGACTGGTGGCCGTCGCGCATGGTGGTGTCGGTCATCAGCACGCGCTTTTCGTTGCGCGTCCATTCGGCGAATTTCTTCGGGCCGAGCTTGTCGAGAAGCTGCTTGGTGCCGTCCGCGATGGGTTTATCGCCGAACCACGGCACGCGCGGCTTCGCGGCGTCTTTCGCCGGCCGGGCGCGGCCCTTGGTCTCGGGATGGCCGTTGACGGTCACATCCGCGATATAGGTCAGAAGCTTGGTGGCGCGGTCCTGCCGCTTCACATGCTCGAACAGTTCCGGCGTCGTGTCGATGAAACGGGTGGTGTAGTCGTTCGAGCGGAATTTCGGGTGGTTGATGATGGCTTCGAGAAAGGTCAGGTTCGTCGCCACGCCGCGGATGCGGAACTCGCGCAGAGCGCGGTCCATGCGGCTGATCGCCTCTTCCGGCGTCGCGCCCGAAGCCGTAACCTTGACCAGGAGCGGATCGTAATAGCGGGTGATGTAAGCGCCCGAATAGGCCGTGCCGCCGTCGAGACGGATGCCGAAGCCCGCCGCCGAGCGATAGGCCGAGATGCGGCCGTAATCGGGGATGAAGTTCTGCTCCGGGTCTTCGGTCGTGATGCGGCATTGCAGGGCGTGGCCGTGCAGGCGGATATCCTCCTGCCGCGGCACGCCCGATTCCGGCGTGCCGATGGCCGCGCCCTCGAGGATATGGATCTGCGCCTTGACGATGTCGATGCCGGTCACGGCTTCCGTCACCGTATGCTCGACCTGAATGCGCGGATTGACCTCGATGAAGTAGAATTTGCCGGTGTCGGCGTCCATCAGGAACTCGACCGTGCCCGCGCCGATATAGTCGGTGGCGTGCGCGATCTTCAGGCCGTAATCCGCCAGTTCCTGCCGCTGCGCGTCGTTGAGATAGGGCGCGGGCGCACGCTCCACCACCTTCTGGTTGCGGCGCTGGATCGAGCAGTCGCGCTCGAAAAGATGCACGGCATTGCCATGCGTATCGCCCAATATCTGCACCTCGACATGACGGGCGCGCTCGACCAGCTTTTCGAGATAGACCTCGTCCTTGCCGAAGGCCGCCTTGGCCTCGCGCTTGGCCTCCGTCACCTCGCGGGCGAGATCGGCCTCGGCGCGGATGGCGCGCATGCCGCGGCCGCCGCCGCCCCAGCTTGCCTTGAGCATCAAGGGATAGCCGATCCCGGCGGCGAGCTTCTTCACCGCCTCCATGTCGTCGGGCAGCGGATCGGTGGCGGGCACCACCGGCACGCCGATCTCGATGGCGAGGTTGCGCGCCGCCACCTTGTTGCCGAGCCGGCGCATGGTCTCGGGCTTCGGCCCGATGAAGATGACGCCGTTCTCGGCGCAGGCCTCGGCGAATTCCGGGCTTTCCGACAGAAGGCCGTAGCCGGGATGGATCGCGTCCGCGCCCGAGAGCTTCGCCACGCGGATGATCTCGTCGATGGAGAGATAGCTTTCGATCGGCCCCAGATCGCGGGAGAGATGCGGGCCGCGCCCGACCTGATAACTCTCGTCCGCCTTGAACCGATGCAGGGACAATTTGTCCTCCTCGGCCCAGATCGCCACCGTTTTCAGCCCCAGCTCGTTGGCGGCGCGGAACACGCGGATGGCGATTTCGGATCGGTTGGCGACGAGAATTTTCCGTATAGACAAGGCAGATCTCCCAAAATCCCTCGGCGGATGCGCTTTTGTTACAGCGCAACGGGAGAAATCGCAAACGAACAGTGCCGCCGCAAAGCAAAAACAAGGCGCCCGGCCAGGGACCGGGCGCCATGCCTAAAATTGAGGCGAAATCCGCCGCTTAAGCGGGCGGAATCACTTCTGGAAGTAGTTGTACTTTCCGTCCGCGCCCTTGCGCCATTCGAACATGACATAGGGCGACAGGCTGGGGTCGCCCTTGGCGTCGAAGGAGATGTCGCCCAGTACCGTCTTGAACGGGCCCTTGCCCTTCATCGCCTCGGCCACGGCCTGCGGATCGTTGGAGCCGGCCGCCTTGGCCGCGTCCACCAGCGACTGCACGCCGGCATAGGCGTAGAAGGTGTAGGCTTCCGGCTCGAAGCCGGCGTCGCGGAACGTCTTGATCAGCGCCTCGTTGGCCTTGTCGTCGCGCGGGTCGGGGCCGAAGGTGTTCATCACGCCCGCCACCGCGTCGCCGGCGATGGAGGCCAGCTCGTTCGACACGATGCCGTCGCCGGAGATGAACTGCGCCTTGACGCCCTGGTCGGCCATCTGGCGGATGATCAGGCCAGCCTCGGGATGCATGCCGCCCCAATAGACGACGGTGATTCCCTGCGCCTTCATCTTGGCGATCAGGGCCGAGAAGTCCTTGTCGCCCTGGTTGACGCCTTCATACATCGTCTCCTGCATGCCGTTCTGGTTGAGCGACTTCTTGGTCTCGTCGGCGAGGCCCTGCCCATAGGGCGTCTTGTCGTGCAGGATGGCGACCTTGCCGTCCTTGTAATGGTCGGCGATGTATTTGCCGGCCACCACGCCCTGCTGGTCGTCGCGGCGGCAGGTGCGGAAAGTGTTCCACAGGCCGCGCTCGGTATAGGTCGGGTTGGTGGTGCCGGGCGCGATCTGCAGCACGCCGTTCTCGGCGTAGATTTCCGAGGTCGGGATCGAGACGCCCGAATTGAAATGGCCGATGACGAACTGCACGCCGTCGCCGACGAACTTGTTGGCCACCGAAATGCCCTGGCGCGGATCGGCGGCGTCGTCGCCATAGACCACCGAGATTTTTTCGCCGTTCATGCCGCCCTTGGCGTTGGCCTCGGCCACCGCCGCCTCGACGCCGCGCTTGATCTGCTCGCCGAAGGCCGCCTGCGAGCCGGTCAGCGGCGCGCCCACGCCCAGAAGCACGTCGGCGAAGGACGGTACGCCCATGGCGACCAGCGCGGAAAGGCAAACGCCGCAGAACAAGGATTTCTTCATCTCAACACTCCCGAAAACCGGCCCGCCGCGCGGACCGTCAATTCCATTGCGACCACGGCGCTTCCTAGGGAAAGAAAGCGCCTTCGGCCAAAACTCCCGCCCCTTCCCCGGCCGATAAAGCCGGATATGGAGAATCATCCGCCGGGACGGGCCGGCAACAGATAAGGTCCCGCCTTAGTCGATGTCCAGTCTAATCGTGGGGAAATCCACGTCTTTCCAGAACGATTTCATGCGCGGACAGGGCGAACAAAAGAAAACGCCCGGCCTTTCGGCCGGGCGTTCCCGTTTCACACGCAATATTGCTGCGTATTACTTCATCTGGACATAGGTATATTTCCCGTCGGCGCCCTTTTCCCACTTGTACATGACGTAGCCGGGCAGTTTCGGATCGCCCTTCTCGTCGTAGGAGATGTCGCCGAGCACGGTCTTGAACGGACCCTTTTCCTTCAGCGCCTTGGCCACGGTCTCCGGATCGTTGGAGCCGGCGGCCTTGGCGGCCTGCGCCAGCGACTGCACGGCGGCGTAGGAGTAGAGCGTGTAGGCTTCCGGCTCGAAGCCCGCGTCGCGGAACTTCTTCACCAGCGCTTCGTTCTCCGGGTTGTTGCGCGGATCGGGGCCGAAGGTGTTGAGCGTGCCTTCGACGGCCGGGCCGGCGATGGAGGCGAGCTCGTTCGACACGATGCCGTCGCCGGAGATGAACTGCGCCTTCAGGCCCTGGTCGGCCATCTGGCGGATGATCAGGCCGGCTTCCGGATGCAGGCCGCCCCAATAGACCAGATTGACGCCGGCCTGCTTCATCTTGGCGATGAGGGCGGAGAAGTCCTTCTCGCCGACGTTCACGCCTTCATAAAGCACTTCCTTGGCGCCGAGCTCGTTGAGCTTCTTCTTGGTTTCGTCGGCCAGGCCCTGACCATAGGGCGTCTTGTCGTGGACGACGGCGATCTTGGCGTCCTTGAAATGGTCGAAGATATACTGGCCGGCGACCTTGCCCTGCTGGTCGTCGCGACCGCAGGTGCGGAACGTGTTCCACAGGCCGCGCTCGGTATAGGTCGGGTTGGTGGCGGCGGGCGAGATCTCCAGGATGCCGTTTTCGGCGTAGACTTCCGAAGCCGGGATCGAGACGCCCGAGTTGAAGTGGCCGATGACGAATTTCACGCCGTCGGCGGCGAACTTGTTGGCCACCGAGATGCCCTGCTTCGGGTCCGACACGTCGTCGCCGAGCGAGATGGCGATCTTCTCGCCGTTGATGCCGCCGGCGTCGTTGACTTCCTTGACGGCGGCTTCCGCGCCCTTCTGGATCTGCGCGCCATAGACCGCGTTCGGGCCGGTGAGCGGAGCGCCGATGCCCACCAGGACGTCGGCCCAAGCCGCGCCGCCAAGACCCATCAGAGCGGCCACGGCGACGGTTGCAAAAAGCGATTTCTTCATTCCCAAGACTCCCATCTTCGATTCAAACCCCGAAGCGATGAACTCGCATCGCCTTATTATCCCGCCGTTTCTCCGGCGATATCCACGCCGACCCTTGCGTCGTCGGCGCGATCTTTGAAAAAGCCTCGCCGCAAAGCGGCGAGGCTCGAAATCATTTCGCTTTCCAGCTCAGCGGCGAAGCCTTCTCGTAGAGCCAGCTATATTGCGACACCATCTGCTTGGTGCGCGTGTACTGGAAACCGAGCGCGCCGAGGATCATCAGCACCGCCGTGTCGACCACATAGTAATGCAGCGACAGCAGCGTGCCCTGGAACAGCGCGTAATGGATGAAGCGCACCGCCGCGCCCAGCGGCAGCATGTAGAGCAGAAGATGGCCCATGCTGCGCCAGGTGTTGGCGCTGGCGCGGCCGGTCATCCAGGCCGCCCAGCCGCCGAGAAGGCAGGTGATGAAGAAAAACAGCAAGAACGACGGTTCTTCGTAGAGAATGCCCTGCATTTGTTCCTCCTAATGCCTTCCGCCTTCGAGATAGGCGGCGCGCACTTCCGGATCGGCCAGAAGGTCGCGTCCCGAACCGCTCATGGTGATGGAGCCATTGACCATCACATAGCCGCGGTCCGCGAGCTTGAGCGCGCCGAAGGCGTTCTGCTCGACGAGGAACACCGTCAGCCCCTGCGTGCGGTTCAGTTCCTTGATCGCCTCGAAGATCTGCTTGACGATCAGCGGCGCCAGGCCCAGCGACGGCTCGTCGAGAAGCAGCAGCTTCGGCCGCGCCATCAGCGCGCGGGCGATGGCCAGCATCTGCTGCTCGCCGCCCGACAGCGTGCCGCCGCGCTGGTTGATGCGCTCCTTCAGACGCGGGAACAGGTCGAACATCAGTTTCACATCTTCGTCGAAATGACGCTGGTTGTCGAGGCTGGCGCCCATCTGCAGGTTTTCCAGCACGCTCATGCGCGGGAAGATGCGGCGGCCTTCCGGCGACTGCGCGATGCGCAGCTTGGCGATCTCGTGCGGCGGCATCTGCGTGATGTCGCGGCCGCCGAACAGGATGCGGCCCGAGCGGGCGCGCGGCGAGCCGAAGATGGTCATCATCAGCGTCGACTTGCCGGCGCCGTTGGCGCCGATGAGGGCGACGATCTCGCCCTCGTCCACGGTGAGGTCGATGCCCTTCAGCGCGCAGATATTGCCGTAATAGGTCTCGACCTTCTCGACTGCGAGAAGCGGCTGCTTGTTCTGATCGGCCATCATTCGTCTCCCTTCGCGGGCTTCGGCGCTTCGGCCTGCTCCTCTTCCGCGATCGCCTGTTCGGCGAGCTGCGCGGCGACGAGGTCGGCCGGATCGCCGGGGCCGGCTTCCTCGATCAGCTCGCTGATCTCCTCGTCGTCGACGCCGAGATAGGCGGCGATGACGCGCGGATCGTTGCGGACTTCTTCCGGCGTGCCGTCGGAGATCTTGGTGCCGTATTCGAGCACGATGACGTGGTCGGAAATCTCCATCACCACCGACATGTCGTGCTCGATCAGGAGGATCGAGGTGCCCGTCTCGTTCTTGATCGACAGCAGCAGCTTGTTCAGCTCCGCCGATTCGCGCGGGTTGAGGCCCGCCGCCGGCTCGTCGAGGCAGAGGATCTCGGGGTCCGTGCACATGGCGCGGGCGATCTCGAGCCGGCGCTGGTCGCCATAGGGCAGGTCGCCGGCGGGGTCGTCGGCGCGGCCGATCAGGTTGATCTTCTCCAGCCAGAGGCGGGCGCGCTCGATGGCGTCCTTGGCCGCCGTGCGATAGGCCGGCAGGCCGAGAAGGCCGAGGATGGTGAAGCCCGAGGCGCGCATCAGCGCGTTGTGCTGCGCCACCAAAAGGTTCTCCAGCACCGTCAGGCCCGAGAACAGGCGGATGTTCTGGAAGGTGCGCGCCACCCGCGCGTGGCGGGTGATGCGGAAGTCGGGCAGGCGCTCCAGCAGGAACTTCTCGCCCGTCTTGCGGTTCATCGTCAGCATGCCACCGGTCGGCTTGTAGAAGCCGGTGATGCAGTTGAAGACGGTGGTCTTGCCGGCGCCGTTGGGGCCGATGATGGCGGTGATGTCGCCGCGCTTCACCTCGAAGCTGAGGTCGTTGATGGCGACCAGCCCGCCGAAGCGCATCGACAGATGCTCGACCGAAAGAATGGTGTCCTGCGAACCGTTGTTCGACATGGTGTTCGTCTCCATCAGCCGTGCCCTTCCTTCGTGAAGGCGCCCGACACCATCTTCTTCTCGTGCAGGAAGGCGCTCGGCTCACGGCTTCCGACGAAGCCGCGCGGCTTCAGCACCATGACCACCACCATGGCGAGGCCGAAGATCAGCATGCGGTAGAGCTCGGGCGTGAAGTCCTGGCCGAAGATGGCCTTGAGGAAGCTCATCTCGCGCAGGATCTCGGTGCCGCCGACCATGGCGATCGCCGCGATGGCGATGCCGACCAGCGAGCCCATGCCGCCCAGCACCACGATGGCGAGGATGACCGCCGATTCGAGGAAGACGAAGGATTCCGGGCTGACGAAGCCCTGGCGCGCGGCGAAGAAGGAGCCGGCGAAGCCGCCGAACATCGCGCCGGTGGCGAAGGCGGTGAGCTTGGTCGTCGTGGTGTTGATGCCGAGCGAGCGGCAGGCGATCTCGTCCTCGCGCAGCGCTTCCCAGGCGCGGCCGACCGGCATGCGGCGCAGGCGGATCGTCACCCAGGCGGTGAACAGCGCCATCAGCAGGATGACGTAATAGAGGAAGATCTTGTAATAGGCCGGCGACATGGCGAGGCCGAAGGTCTGGGCGAAGCCGCCCTTGCCGGCGGTGAAGGGAATGCCGAACAGCGTCGCCTTGGCGATGCCGGAAATGCCGAACGTGCCCTTGGTGACGTCGGTCCAGTTGATCAGCACCAGCCGGATGATCTCGCCGAAGGCGAGCGTCACGATGGCGAGATAGTCGCCGCGCAGGCGCAGCACCGGAAAGCCGAGGATGACGCCCCAGGTGGCGGCCAAAAGGCCGGCGATGGGCAAAAGCAACCAGAAGGACAGGCCGAAATAGCTCGACAGCAACGCGTAGGAATAGGCACCGACCGCGTAGAAGGCGACATAGCCGAGGTCCAGCAGGCCGGCGAGGCCGACGACGATGTTGAGCCCCCAGGCCAGCATCACGTAGATGAGGATCTGGATGCCGAAATTGTCGACCCATTTCAGCGAGCCCTGCAGGCCCAGCAGCGCCACGATGATCGCCGGATAGACGAACAGGAACAGGACGCCCAGCCGCGAGAAGTTGCGGCGGACGAAGCCGGCGCTCTCGACCGTCGCGGGCCTGGCCGCCTTGGCGCGCTTGCGCGCCTCGACCCCAGGATGGACGAAGGCGATGAAGACGAAGCGGCCGACGGCGGCGATGGCCACCATGATGGCCAGAAGGCCCCAGCGCTGCTGCAGCACCAATTCGTTGTTGATGTTCTGGTCGGTCTTGAAGCCGATGATGAGGCAGAACAGTCCCAGCGCCAGAAGTCCGGCGAGGAAGCCTTCGCGAAGGGCCCGGCCGATGAGGGAATCCGGGCGTGTGCTCGATTGTGCGGCCATGATTACACCTTTTCGACTTCAGGACGGCCAAGAATGCCGGACGGCATGAAGATCAGCACGACGGCGAGGATCGAAAACGCGGCCACATCCTTGTAATCGATGGAGAAATAGGCCGACCACAACGCCTCGATCAGGCCGATCAGCAGTCCGCCGACCACGGCGCCCGGCAGGGAGCCGATGCCGCCCAGCACCGCCGCGGTGAAGGCCTTGACGCCCGGCACGAAGCCGTCGGCGAAGGAGATCACGCCGTAGAAGGAGAGGTAGAGCGTGCCCGCCACGGCGGCCAGCATGGCGCCCATGACGAAGGTCAGCGCGATGACGCGGTCGACGTTGATGCCGAGCAGCGCCGCCATCTTGCGGTCCTGCTCGCAGGCGCGCTGGGCGCGGCCGAGCGAGGTGCGGTTGACCACGTACCAGAAGATGGCGAGCAGCACCGCCGTGACCACGATCACCACCACCTGCTTGAGCGAGATGGTGACGCCCGAGCCGAACAGGTCGTAGGTCTTGTTCAGGAGCGACGGCACCGGCTTGTTGCGCGGGCCCTGCGTGACCTGCACGAAGTTCGACAGCGCGATCGACATGCCGATGGCCGTGATCAGCGGCGCGAGCCGGAACGAGCCGCGCAGCGGCCGGTAGGCCACGCGCTCGATCGCCCAGCTCCACAGCCCCGTCAGGAGCATGGCGACGACCATCATCAGAAGCAGCATCACCGCCACGGGAAGCGTGCCGATGAAGGTGGTGATGATGAGGAAGACGATAAGCGCCATGAAGGCGCCGAGCATGAACACGTCGCCATGGGCGAAGTTGATCATGCCGATGATGCCGTAGACCATCGTATAGCCGATGGCGATCAGCCCATAGATCGAACCGAGCGCAAGCCCGTTGATCACCTGCTGGAGGAAATATTCCATCGAGAAGCCACCCATTTACCCGCCGGGTATTATGCGCCGCATCGCGATGCGGCTTCCTTGTTTTCCCGGTTAATTACACCTAACGGCTGTATAGAGGAATGCAAGCCCCTTTTATCTTCGACGAAAGACTAAGCGCCTCATTCTTCCACAAACCAGTCATATTCCCCATGATTCGGCCTGTATATGTCTTTTCGCCCGGCTCTGGCCGTTTTCGGCCGGGCTTTTCGCTGTTCAGGCAGGCCCGAAAAGGCCCCTGCGAGCGGCTCGCGCCGCCCGCTTATTCTCCTCAGGCGACCGTGAAGCCGTGCGCGAAGGGGTCGCGGTCGTCGATGAAGATGGTGTTGTAGCCCGTCATCCGCGCCCAGCCGGCGATGGAGGGGATGATTCCCTGCCGTCCGCCGACCTCGACCGCGCGCTCGACGCGGCCGTGGAAGAGCGAGCCGATGATCGATTCATGCACGAATTCGTCGCCGGGCTTGAGCTTGCCCTTGGCGGCGAGCTGCGCCATGCGCGCCGAGGTGCCGGTGCCGCAGGGCGAGCGGTCGATGGCCTTGTCGCCGTAGAACACGGCGTTGCGCGCGTGCGCCTCGGGCTTGGTCGGCTTGCCGGTCCACATGATGTGGCTGAGCCGGTTGATGTCCGGCAGCTCCGGATGCTGGAACCTGTAGGCCTCGTTGAGCCGCCGGCGCATCACCGGGCTCCAGGCGATGAGCTGCAGCGCGGTGTAGTCGGCCATGTCGGTGAAATTGGCCTGCGGCTCGACGATGGCGTAGAAATTGCCGCCATAGGCCACGTCCACCTTGAGCGGCCCCAGCTCGGGGCACTCCACCTCCAGCCCCTCGGCGTAGAGGAAGGCCGGCACGTTGGTGAGCCGCACCCGCTCGACATATTGGCCCTCCTGCTCGTATTCGATGGTGACGAGCCCGGCCGGCGTGTCGAGATTGAGCCTGCCCGGCGTCTTCGGCGTCACCAGCCCCTGCTCGATCGCCATCGTCACCGTGCCGATGGTGCCGTGGCCGCACATAGGCAGGCAGCCCGAGGTCTCGATGAACAGCACCGCCACGTCGCAATCGGGCCGCGTCGGCGGATAGAGGATCGAGCCGGACATGACGTCGTGGCCGCGCGGCTCGAACATCAGCCCGGTGCGGATCCAGTCGTAGTCGCGCAGGAAATGCGCGCGCCGCTCCATCATCGTCGCGCCCTGCAGGTTCGGGCCGCCGCCGGCCACCAGCCGCACGGGATTGCCGCAGGTGTGTCCGTCGATGCAGAAGAAGCTGTGTCTCGCCATGATGCTCAGTTCCCGAAACGTTGTGGCTTATAGGGGTCGATGTCGATGGCCGCCGGCGCGCCGGCGATCATGTCGCGGATCAGCCGCGCCGTGGCCGCCGACTGCGTCAGGCCGAGATGGCCGTGGCCGAAGCCGTAATAGATCTCGCCGCCGGCCGAGGCCCGCCCGATCACCGGCATGGAGTCCGGCATGGAGGGGCGGAAGCCCATCCACTGCCGACCGCCCTGCGTCTTCAGCCCCGGCAGGAACTGCGCCGCCTTGGTCAGCATGGCTTCCGAGCGCTTGAAATTGGGCGGCAGGTCCAGCCCGCCGAACTCCACCGCGCCGCCGACGCGCAGGCCTGTCTCCATGGGCGTGACGACGAAGCCGTGGCCGGGAAAGGTGAGCTGCCGCTTCACGTCGAAGCTGCCGACCGGCAGCGTGGTGTTGTAGCCGCGCTCGGTGTCGAGCGGCACGTCGTCGCCGAAATCCCGCGCCAGCTTGCGCGACCAGGCGCCGGCCATCAGCACCAGGTGGCGCGTGCGGATGGTGGCGGTGTTCTTCAGCCGCAGCACGGCCCCCGCCTCGGTGCGCTGCGCCTGCACCACCTCGCTCTTGAGGAAGCGCGCGCCGAGCCGCTCGGCATAGGCCCAGATCGCCTGGCCGAACAGTTTCGGGTCGCTGACGTTGCGCCAGCCGGCCACGAAGGTTCCGGCGACGA
>UBKJ01000025.1 GCA_900465915.1 Hyphomicrobiales bacterium | reverse complement strand
CGCCATATTGAGCGGCTTGAAATCCGCGATCGACACGTTGGGGGCGACGGTTTTGCTGCCCATCGTCATCTTCGTCATCGCCGTGGTCTTGGGGGCCAAGGCCGGCCGCGCCTTCCGCGCCGCCGTCACCATCGGCGTCGCCTTCATCGGCATCAATCTCGTGCTCGGCCTCATGTTCACCTCCATCGGCGAGGTGGCCCAGGCCATCGTCACCAACACAGGCATCAAGCGCGACATCGTCGACGTCGGCTGGCCGTCCGCCGCGGCCATCGCCTTCGGCTCCTCCGTCGGCCTCTGGGTCATTCCGGTCGGCATCCTGGTCAACATCGCGCTCCTGCTCATGCGCTGGACCCGGACGCTCAACGTCGACGTCTGGAACTTCTGGCACTTCGCCTTCGTCGGCTCGCTGGTCGTCGCCGCCACCGACAACCTCGCCTATGGCATCGTCATCGCGGCCCTTGTGGCGGCGCTTTCCCTGCTCTTCGCCGACTGGTCGGCGCGCGCCGTGCAGCAGTTCTACGGCGTGCCGGGCGTCTCGGTGCCGCATCTGGCCTCGGCCCAGATCCTGCCCATCGCCATCGTGCTCAACTGGATCATCGACCGCATCCCTGTCGTCAACAGGATCGACATCTCCACCGAGACCATCGAGCGCCGCCTCGGCGTCTTCGGCGAACCGGTCGTGCTCGGCCTCGTCATCGGCCTCGTGCTCGGCCTCATCGCCTTCTACAACGCCGGCGATCTCGGCCATGTGCTCGCCAAGGTGCTCGGCACCGGCATGACGCTCGCAGCCGTCATGCTCTTGCTGCCGCGCATGGTGAAGATCCTGATGGAGGGCCTGTTGCCCGTCTCCGACGCCGCGCAGGAATTCGTCCGCCGCCGCACCGGCGACCGCGAATTGCTGGTCGGGCTCGATTCGGCCATCCTCATCGGCCATCCGGCGGCGATCTCCTCGTCGCTGATCCTGGTGCCCATCGCCATTCTGCTCTCGGCCATCCTGCCCGGCAACCGCGTCATTCTTTTCGCCGACCTCGCCGTCATTCCCTTCATCGTCGCCCTCACCGCGCCTTTGTTGAAGGGCAACGTGTTCCGCATGGTGGTGGTCGGCACGGTGACGCTGGCCATCGGCTTCTACGTCGCCAACGCGCTCGCGCCGCTCTTCACCAGCGCCGCGCAAGCCTCGGGCTTCAAGATGCCGGCCAACGCCTTGCAGATCACCTCGGTGGTGGACGGCTTCCTATGGGTTCCTTATGTGATCATCGTCGCCATCCAATGGCTCGGCGCGGTCGGCATAGCCCTCATCGCCGCCGTCATCGCAACCCTCTTCGTCCTCTACCGAAAAAACACAATCGGGTGGGAACGCGCGGCGGGGGCAGAGGACGAGG
>UBKJ01000021.1 GCA_900465915.1 Hyphomicrobiales bacterium | reverse complement strand
CGCTATATAGGACCCCAAGACACAAACTGTCAACGTGGAAAATTAGAATTTTTCAATTTTCTTTTCCACACAGGCAGACGGAGAAGTCTACGCCCGGGTTTTCCGTTTGGCCAGCGTGATTCGGGACCGGCTTTGCATTTTCATGACGCGCTCCACCCCATGCGTTCGGCCACCGCGCCGGCCAGAGCCTGCACCCGCCGGCCCATCGCTTCTATAATGTCAGGGCGCGCTTCGGCGCTCAGCATGGACAGCGCGATTCCCGCCGCCGGGCGGTTCGGCCGATCGCAGACCGCAGCGCCGATGCAAACCATCCCCTCCCTTAATTGTCCATTGTCGACGGAATAGCCCCGCTTTACCGCCTCGACCAGTTCGGCCTCCAGGGCGGCGAGGGAGGAGACGCTCATCCGCGTCGGCGGCTCGGGCCATGGCTTTTGCAGGAGCTGCGCCCGATCGTCGGGCCGCATGGCCGCGAGCATCGCCTTGCCCGTCGCGGTGAACACCGCCGGGGCGCGCATTCCGATGCGGAAGGTGATGCCGAGCGGCGCCGACGAATTGCGGCAGGAGAGATAGACCACCTCCGCCCCGTCGAGATGCGAAAGCGTCAGCGTATAAGCCGCCACGCCCTCCGCCTCGGCCACAGCCTCGTGAAACGCCTCGACGATGTCGCTTTGCGCGAGGAAGCTGTTGGCCCAGCGGACGGATTGCGGCCCCATGCCGAAGCTGCCGTCCTTGTTGAGCTTGAGAAGATTGAGATGGGTCAATGTCCGGCACAGGCCGTGCACGCTGCTTTTGGGCAATTGTGTGCGGCGGGCGAGTTCGGAGAGCTTCATCCCCTCCCCGGCCGCCGCCACCATGTCGAGGATCTGCGCGGCGCGCATCACCGCCGGCGCCGGCCTGAACGGGCTTTCGGTATCGGACATCGTCTTTTTCATGAAACCGCCTGCCTGGATTGACCGCCCTGACAGCATTGACTTCGGGGCGTTTCGCGCATTTAATTCAATATATCGTCGTTCGTTCAATATATCGAACAACCCTCCTCTTCAAGACCTGGATGGAATGGCTGCTATGCTCGCATTGAAAGACCCTTCGCTGCTCAAGGCCCAGTGCCTCGTCGACGGCCGCTGGATCGACGCCGCCGACGGCGCGACGATCGACGTGACCAATCCCGCCGACGGCTCGCGCGTGGGGACGGTTCCCTCGCTGTCGGCCGCCACGGTGCGCGACGCGATCGCCGCTTCGGCCAAGGCCTTTCCGGCTTGGGCCGCCAAGACCGCCAAGGAGCGTTCGGCCATCCTGCGCAAATGGTTCGACCTGCTGGTGGCCAACGCCGATGACATCGCGCTGATCATGACCTCGGAACAGGGCAAGCCGCTGGCGGAAGCGCGCAGCGAGGTGCTTTACGCCGCCTCCTTCGTCGAATGGTTCGCCGAGGAGGCCAAGCGCGTCTATGGCGACACCATCCCGGCCCCGCAGCCCGGCCAGCGCCTGACCGTCATCCGCCAGCCGGTCGGCGTGACGGCGGCGATCACGCCGTGGAACTTCCCGGCGGCGATGATCACCCGCAAGGCCGCGCCGGCCCTGGCCGCCGGCTGCACCATGATCGTGCGTCCCGCCGACCTGACGCCGCTGACGGCGCTGGCGCTCGGCGTGCTGGCGGAGCGGGCGGGCATACCGGCGGGCGTGCTGCAGATCGTCACCGGCAAGGCGCGCGAGATCGGCGCGGAACTCACCGGCAGCGAGACCGTGCGCAAACTGTCCTTCACCGGCTCGACGGAAGTGGGCCGCCTCTTGATGGCGCAATGCGCGCCGTCGATCAAGCGCCTGTCGCTGGAGCTGGGCGGCAACGCGCCCTTCATCGTCTTCGACGACGCCGACCTCGACGCGGCGGTCGACGGCGCGATGCTGTCGAAATACCGCAACGCCGGCCAGACCTGCGTCTGCGCCAACCGCATTTATGTGCAGCGCGGCGTCTATGACGCCTTCGCCGAAAAGCTCACCGCCAAGGTGAAGGAGCTGAAGGTCGGCGCCGGCACGGAGCCGGGCGTGGTCATCGGCCCGATGATCGAGAAGAAAGCCATTGACAAGGTGCAGGCCCATATCGACGACGCCCTTTCCAAGGGCGCGAAGCTCGTCACCGGCGGCAAGCCGCATGCGCGCGGCGGGCTGTTTTTCGAGCCCGGCGTGCTGACCGGCGTGACCTCCGACATGGTCGTGGCGCAGGAGGAGACCTTTGGGCCGATCGCCCCGCTTTTCGCCTTCGACACGGAGGAAGAAGTGGTCGCCATGGCCAACGACACGATCTTCGGCCTGGCCGCCTATTTCTATACGGAGAATTTCGGCCGGGCGACCCGCGTCGGCGAGAAGCTCGAATACGGCATGGTCGGGCACAATACCGGCCTCATCTCCAACGAGGTCGCGCCCTTCGGCGGCGTCAAGCAGTCCGGCCTCGGCCGCGAGGGCTCGCATTACGGCATCGAGGAATATCTGGAGATGAAATATATATGCAGCGCCTACAAGCGCTGAACGCGATCACTGGCGAAAGAGGGCGCATTGTTAGCGCCCTCTTTTTTATCTATAGACAAGGCGGTCTCTTCCAGCCTCGAACGGAACATTCATGCTGCGTCGCCTTTACGATTGGACTTTCTCGCTCGCTTCCAGAAAATCCGCCGAATGGTGGCTGGCGATCATCGCCTTCGTGGAAAGCTCGGTCTTCCTGGTGCCGGCGGACGTTCTGTTCATCCCCATGACGCTGGCGCGGCCGCAGCGCGCCTGGCGCTACGCCCTGGTCGCCACCGTCGCCTCGGTGCTGGGCGGCATCGCCGGCTGGTATATCGGCTTCCACGCCTATGAGCAGATCGCCAAGCCCATCCTCGAAATGTACGGCAAGCTCGACACTTTCGAGCGCCTGCGCGGCAGCGCCAGCGCCGACGCCATCTTGCTGATGCTGATCACCTCGGGCCTGGCGCATCTGCCGCCGATCAAGGTGGTGACCATTCTTTCCGGCGCGGCGGGCGTCAATCTGTGGCTGTTCATCGCTTCGGCCATCGTGGCGCGCGGCGCGCGCTTCTTTTTCCTCGGCTGGCTGCTGAAACGCTATGGCGATCCGATCCGCCATTTCATCGAGAAGCGGCTCGGCCTCATCGCCTCGGCGGTCGCGGCGGTGCTGATCGCCATGTTCGTCGGCGTCAAATATATGCACGGCTGAGCCGCAAAACGGCCGGAATGAATCGCATTGGTGACGGTCCGGCCTCGCGGCCCGTCGCCTCATAACAGGATAAACGTCATGGCTTTCGCTCTCACCAGGCCCACCGGAAAAATTCAGGCGTGGACCGCCGGCTTCCTCACGCTGGGGCTGGCGGCGACGGTGGGGACGGCGCTCGGCTTCGAGCATATCGGCGGCTTCATGCCCTGCAAGCTCTGCCTGGAGGAGCGCACGCCCTATTATGTCGGCGCCCCGCTGATGGCCGTGGCCTGGCTCGGCTACGGGCTGAAGGCGCCGGCCTGGCTGATCCGCGGGCTGATCCTGATCGGCGCGCTCCTGATGACCTACGGTCTTGCGCTCGCGGTCTTCCACGCCGGCGTGGAGCTGAAATACTGGCCCGGCCCCACCGATTGCAGCGCCGCGACCATGAAGGTGACGCTCGACGCCGGCAACCTTCTCAGCGATCTCAACAACACCCATCCGCCGGCCTGCGATTCCGCGCCGGGCTTCTTCCTCGGCCTGTCCTTCGCCGGATGGAACGTCGTCGCCAGCCTGTTTTTCGCGGCGATCGGCTATTTCGGGGCTTTTGCGAAGAGCGGAAAATAAACGGCGGGATCAGGGCTCCAGTTCGACGTCCCAGTAAAGGAAGTCGAGCCAGCTTTCATGCAGGTGGTTGGGCGGGAACAGCCGGCCATTGTTGTGCAGGTCCTGCACGGTGGGCATGACCGGCTTCTGGCGCGGCCACATATGGGCGGCGGCGGGCATCGATCCGCCCTTGCGCAGATTGCAGGGCGAGCAGGCGGCGACCACATTTTCCCACGTCGTCTCGCCGCCATGGCAACGCGGGATGACGTGGTCGAAGGTCAGGTCGTGCGGCGAGCCGCAATACTGGCATTCGAACCGGTCGCGCAAAAAGACGTTGAAGCGGGTGAAGGCCGGATAGCGCGGCGGCTTCACATAGTCCTTGAGGCTGATGACGCTCGGCACCCGCATGGAGAAGGACGGCGACGACACGATCTGATCGTATTCGGCGACGATCTTCACCCGGTCGAGGAACACCGCCTTGATCGCATCCTGCCAGGACCAGAGCGACAAGGGGTAATAACTGAGCGGACGATAATCCGCGTTGAGGACCAGAGCGGGCAAGCCGGTGCTCGCGACGGTCCGGGGCGGGATGGCAACGGTCAAGACGCACCTCCTTCAAGGAGAGCCGCACGTCCTCTCGTGGGCGCGACCTGCGACGCTCCAGTTCCGTAAGACGATGTCCCGACCGCGAAAAAAGCGCTTTTACTCGAATCGAGACACCGCCATCAGCCGACGGAATAATGTAAGCCCGACGTGACAGGATTGTGAAGCGGAAACGCTTTTAAGCGCCCGCGAACACACGAGATTTACAGGAGCGGCGTCGCCTCCCGCCCCTTGATGGCGGCGTAATAGGCCCAGAACAGCCGCGCCGCCACGCCACGCCACGGCGACCACGCTTCGGCCATGGCGCTCAGGGCCGCGGCGTCGGGCCGCTCGGCATGGGAGAAGGCGTGACCGACGGCGGCCTGCAGCGCCACGTCGCCGGCCGGAAACACGTCCGGATGGCCGGCGGCGAACAGCAGATACACCTCCGCCGTCCACGGCCCGATCCCCTTGATCGCCGTCAGTTCGGCGATCGCCTGCTCGGCCGGCAGCGCGCACAATCCGTCGAGGTCGAGCGCGCCGGCGGCCAGCGCCTCGCTGACCGCCAGGAGCGTGCGCTGCTTGGCCCGCGACAGCCCGGCCAGGCGCCAGGCCTCCTCGCCCGAGGCGATGAAATTCTCCGGCGTCAGCGGATCGACCGTCCCCGCCAGCCGGCCCCAGATGGCGCTGGCGCTCGCCGTCGACACCTGCTGCGCCACCACGATGGAGGCGAGGCTCTGGAAACCGGGCTGCGAGCGGCGCAGCGGCACGGCATGGGCGCGGTCGCGGATCGCCGCCAGCCGCGCATCCGCCAGCACCAGCGCCTCCAGTCCCGCTTCGATATCGTCCAGACGCTCGATTCGCCGCATGGCCTTCCCTTCTTCCGACGGGCAACGTACCAATGAAACCACGCCGCCCGAAACCCGTTTCGGCGCGGCGAACCCGAATTCATGACAGTCAACTGACACGAACCATGCCCGTCTTCCGCTTCGCCCCCAGCCCCAACGGCCGCCTGCATCTGGGCCACGCCTATTCCGCCCTGCTCAACGCCCGCATGGCGCGCGAGAGCGGCGGCCGTTTCCTGCTGCGCATGGAGGACATCGACACCGCCCGCTGCACGCCGGAGCTGGAGCAGGGCGTCTATGACGACCTGCGCTGGCTCGGCCTCGACTGGGAACGGCCGGTGCGCCGCCAGTCGGAGCATTTTTCCGACTATCGCCACGCTTTGACGCAGCTCGCCGGACGCGGGCTGGTCTATCCGGCCTTTCTCAGCCGGGGCGAGCTGCGCGCGCGCATCGAGGCGGCCGCGGCGCGCGACGAAAGCTGGCCGCTCGATCCCGACGGCGCGCCGCTCTATCCGCCGGACGAACGCGACCTGGCCGAGGCGGAGCGGCTCGAACGCATGGCCTCCGGCGCGCCTTACGCCTGGCGGCTCGACATGCGAAAGGCGCTTCAAGCCGTGGGCGAACCGCTGTCCTGGAGCGAAAGCGGCGCCGGGCCGGAGGGCGAGACGGGCCGCGTCGCCGCCGACCCCGCCCGCTGGGGCGACGTGGTGATCGCGCGCAAGGACACGCCGACCAGCTATCATCTCTCCGTCGTGGTGGACGACGCGCTGCAGGGCGTGACCCATGTGGTGCGCGGGCGCGACCTGTTCCACGCCACCGCCGTGCACCGGCTGTTGCAGAACCTGCTCGGCCTGCCGGAGCCGCTTTACCATCACCACGATCTGGTGCTGGGCGAGGACGGGCGCAAATTGTCCAAAAGCCGCCACGATACCGCGCTCGAATCGCTGCGCCGGCAGGGTTTGACCGCGGACGACATTCGCGCCAGGTTGCGGCTTTGACGGCATTTTCGCCGCTGCGTCATAAATGATGTGCCCGCGCGCCCGTTGACGCGCCGGCGCGGACGCGGTTCAACACGAGACATATCCGCCGGTTCACGCACAGGAGATAAGGCCATGGGAAACTACGTCGAAATCGAAGGCTTGCGCATCGCCCCCGAGCTCGTGGAATTCGTGGCCGCCGAGGCCGCGCCCGGCACGGGCGTGGAGCCGGAGGATTTCTGGAAAGGTTTTGCGACCATCCTGCGCGACCTCGCGCCGAAGAACCGGGCGCTGCTCGCCAAACGCGACGCGATCCAGGCGCAGATCGACGACTGGTACAGGCGCAACCGCGACAAGGGCTTTTCGCAGGCCGAATACCGGCAGTTCCTGACCGAGATCGGCTATCTGCTGCCGGAAGGCGGCGACTTCAAGGTTTCGACCGCCAATGTCGACCCCGAGATCGCCCATATCGCCGGCCCGCAGCTCGTGGTCCCGGTCATGAACGCGCGCTATGCGCTCAACGCCGCCAATGCGCGCTGGGGCTCGCTCTATGACGCGCTTTACGGCACCGACGCCATTGCCGAGGCCGACGGCGCCGAGAAAGGCAAGGGCTACAATCCGAAGCGCGGCGAGAAGGTCATCGCCTGGGCCAAGGATTTCCTCGACCAGAGCGCGCCGCTCGCCGCGGGCCGATGGGCCGACGTCGCCGGCCTCGCCGTCAGGGACGGCAAGCTGGAGATCACGCTCGTCGGCGGCGCGGTCACGGCGCTGAAGGACGAAAGCCAGTTCAAGGGCTATAACGGCGACGCCGCCGGCCCGACCAACGTGCTTCTCGCGCGCAACAACATGCATGTCGATATCGTCGTCGACGCGAGCAGCCCGATCGGCGCGACCGACCCGGCGCATATCGCCGACATGATCCTCGAATCGGCCGTCAGCACCATCCAGGACTGCGAGGATTCGGTCGCCGCCGTCGACGCCGAGGACAAGGTCGCCGCCTATCGCAACTGGCTGGGCTTGATGAAGGGCGATCTCGAAGATACCTTCGAGAAGAACGGCAGGCGCATGACGCGCCGCCTCAACGCCGACCGCGGCTATGTCGCCCCGGACGGCTCGGCGCTGTGGCTCAAGGGCCGCTCGCTGATGCTGGTGCGCAATGTCGGCCACCTGATGACCAACCCGGCGATTCTCGACGCCGAGGGCCACGAGGTCCCGGAAGGGATCATGGACGCCGCCCTCACCGGCCTGATCGCGCTGCACGACATCGGCCCCGACGGCCGCCGCATGAATTCGCGCGAGGGCTCGGTCTATATCGTCAAGCCCAAGATGCACGGGCCGGAGGAAGTGGCCTTCGCCAACGAGCTTTTCGCCCGCACGGAGCGGCTGCTCGGCATGAAGCCGAACACGCTGAAGATCGGCATCATGGACGAGGAGCGCCGCACCACGGTCAACCTCAAGGAGGCGATCCGCGCCGCGAGGGAGCGCGTGGTGTTCATCAACACCGGCTTCCTCGACCGCACCGGCGACGAGATCCACACCGCGATGGAAGCCGGCCCGATGATCCGCAAAGGCGACATGAAGCAGGCGGCCTGGATCGGCGCCTACGAGCAGTGGAACGTCGATATCGGCCTCGAATGCGGCCTCGACGGCCATGCGCAGATCGGCAAGGGCATGTGGGCCATGCCCGACCTGATGGCGGCGATGCTGGAGCAGAAGATCGCCCATCCCAAGGCCGGCGCCAACACCGCCTGGGTGCCTTCGCCCACCGCCGCGACCCTGCACGCCACCCACTATCACAAGGTGGACGTCGCCGCGGTGCAGGCGCGGCTCAGGAGCCGCCCGCGCGCCAGGCTCGACGACATCCTGTCCGTGCCGGTGGCGAGCCGCCCCAACTGGACGCCGGACGACATCCAGAAGGAGATCGACAACAACGCGCAAGGCATTCTCGGCTATGTCGTGCGCTGGATCGACCAGGGCGTCGGCTGCTCCAAGGTGCCCGACATCAACAATGTCGGCCTGATGGAGGACCGCGCCACGCTGCGCATCTCCGCCCAGCACATCGCCAACTGGCTGCATCACGGCGTCGTCTCGCATGACCAGGTGATGGAGACGATGAAGCGCATGGCGGCGGTGGTGGACGGGCAGAACGCCGGCGATCCGCTCTATAGCCCGATGGCCCCGGATTTCGACGGCTCCATCGCCTTTCAGGCCGCCTGCGACTTGGTCTTCAAGGGCCGCGAACAGCCCAACGGCTATACCGAGCCGGTGCTGCATCGCCGCCGCCTGGAGCGCAAGGCGCAGGGCTGACGCCGGGCGGGCGCCTATCGGCCAATGAGAGGCGGCGGAAACGATCCGCCGCCTTTCCGCAAAATCGCCTACAGGCCGCTTGACTCCATTATAATAGAGATTAATTCTCATATAATGGAAAATGCCGCCGAACGTCTCGACAACGCCATTGGCGAAAACCTGCATCGCTTGCGCCTCGCGCAAGGGCTGACGCTCGACGTGCTGGCCGAGCTGTCGGGCGTCAGCCGCGCCATGATCTCACGCATCGAGCGCGGCGAGACGAGCCCGACCGCGCAGCTTCTGGCGCGCCTCTGCGCCGCGCTCGGCACGTCGCTGTCGACCTTCTTCGCCGATGCGGAAACCCCGTTCTCGCCGCTTCTGGAGCGCGACCGCCAGCCGGTCTGGCGCGACCCGGCCACCGGCTATCAGCGCCGCTCCGTCTCCCCGCCCGGCTCCGGTTCCGGCGTGGATCTGATCGAGGTGGAGTTTCCTGCCGGCGCCGAGGTCGCCTTCGCGCCGCAAAGCGCCAATGCCGGCTTCACCCAGCATCTGTGGCTGTTCGAGGGCGAGATGGAGCTGACGGTGGGCGAGGCGCAATATCGGCTGCGGCCGGGCGACTGCCTGTTCATGCCCATCGCCGCCGGCGTCGTCTTCCGCAATCCCGGCGCGGTCGCGGCGCGCTACGCCGTCGTCATCGAACGCAGGGCGGCGTCATGATTCGCGTGCTGAACGCCGCCGAGACGCGCGCGGCCCTCCCTGCCCTCGCCGACATTCTCGCCGATTGCGTCGAGGGCGGCGCGTCGGTGGGCTTCATGCTTCCCTTCGCCGCCGCCGACGCATATCCCTATTGGAACGGCGTCGCCGAGGAGGTCGCGCGCGGCGCGACCCTGCTGATCGCCGCCGAGCTGGACGGCCGCATCGCCGGCGCGGTGCAGCTCGGCCTCGCGCAAATGCCCAACCAGCCGCACCGGGCCGACTTGAAAAAGCTGCTCGTGCACAGCGCCGCGCGCGGACGCGGCCTCGCCCGCGCGCTGATGCAGGCCGCGGAAAGCGAGGCCCGCGCATGCGGCAAGAGCCTGCTCTGCCTCGACACCGCCAGCGGAAGTCCGGCCGAGGCGATCTATGCCCGGCTCGGCTGGCGGCGAGCCGGCGTGATCCCCGGCTATGCGCTGTTTCCCGACGGCCGCCCCTGCGCCACGACTCTATTTTACAAAGGCATAATCCCATGACCCTTCTCATCCGCCACGCCGCCGAATCCGACCTGCCCGCGATCCTCGCCGTCTACAACGATGCGGTCGCCAACACGCTCGCCATCTGGAACGAAACGCTGGTCGACCTCGAAAACCGCCGCCAATGGCTGGAGGGGCGCAACCGCGACGGCTTTCCGGTGCTCGTGGCCGAGCGCGGCGGCGCGGTGCTTGGCTACGCCAGCTACGGCCCGTTCCGCGCCTTCGATGGTTATCGCCACACGTCCGAGCTGTCCGTCTATGTGGCGGCCGATGCGCGGGGCGGCGGCGTCGGGCGGGCGCTTCTGACCGCGCTGGTCGAGGAGGCGCGCGCGCGCAAGGTGCATGTGCTGGTGGCGGGCATCGAGGCCGGCAACGCCGCCTCCGTCAAGCTTCACGCCTCGCTCGGCTTCGAGGAGGCCGGAACGCTGAAGCAGGTCGGCCGCAAATTCGACCGCTGGCTCGACCTTCGGTTCATGCAGAAAATCCTCTGATCAGGCGTCTTCGGCGATGCGGTCGCCCCGCATCGTCAGATAGAGGCCGAACAGGCAGGCCAGCGCGGCGACGAACAGCACGTACCAGGCGTGCCCCATCGGGTGGAACGCGTCCAGCGCCGTCACCATCACCGGAGTCAGCGCGCCGAACACGACCGCGGAGATATTATAGGCCAGCGACACGCCGGTGCAGCGCACCGCCACTGGAAAGGCGTTGACGATGATGAAGGGCGTCGCCGCGCCGATCCCGACGGAAAGCCCGGCCAGCGCATAAAGCGCGAACAGCACCGGCAGCGACACCCCGGCGAAGGTGTAGAAGACGAAACTCGCCGCGCCGAAAAACAGCCCGCCGAACAGGTAGAACCGTCCGACCCCGAGCCGGTCGATGACGAATCCACCGGCGATCTTGCCGAGGAACATGAAGAAGGTCCCGACGCTCGAAGCGGCCAGCGCCTGCAGCGCCGTATAGCCGTAGAGCTTTTGCAGCAAGACCGGCGTCAGCAGCCCCACGACGAGGACGGCGCCCGAATGAATCCAGCAGGCCACAACCGACAGGCCGACGCCCCGGCGATGATCGCGCAGGATGATTTTCAGCGGCGGCTTTTTTGGCGTAAGCTCGCTTTCCTTCAGGCGGGCGAAGACCGGCGTTTCGTGCAAAAGCCGCCGCAGGCAAAGCCCGGCCAGCCCGACGACGCCGCCGATCAGAAACGGCAGCCGCCAGGCGAAATCCGCCACCTCCTGCGGCGAGAAGGCCCAGTTGAGCGCCGTCATCGCCAGCGTGCCGACCGCCAGCCCGGCCGTTATGCCGGAGCCGAGCACGCCGCACGTCATGCCGACGCGCGCGGGCGGCGCGTGTTCCGCCGCAAAAGTCCAGGCGTTCGGAATCTCGCCGCCGAGCGCCGCGCCTTGGACCAGGCGCAACAGTATCAGCAGGAGCGGCGCGCCGACGCCGAGCGTCGCATAGGTCGGCGTCAGCGCGACGCCCAGCGTCGAGGCCGACATCAGGAAGGTCGTCAGGACCAGCGCCTGCTTACGGCCGAAGCGGTCGGCGAAGCTGCTGAACATGAGCCCACCCAAAGGACGCGCCAGATAGCCGATCGAGAATATCCCGAGCGCCTGGACCAGCGCGAACCATGCCGGCGTATCGGGCGGAAAGAACAGCCGTCCGATGACGTCGGCAAGCAAAGCGAAGATGACGAAGTCGTAGACTTCCAGTGTTCCGCTCAGCGCCGAGGCGACCAAAGCGCGAACGCCTTGGCCATCCGACGGCGGCGATTCGCCCGTTCGCATGTCTTGGGTCAAAGCCGCCATCGGCGCTCCTCTTCCAATCGTCGGGTCCGTTCCCATAAGCGGAACAGACAACCTTAGATTGCAACCTTCGCCGGCGAACGACAATATCCACATCCCTGCGGGCAAGTTCTTGCCCTGCTCCGCGCCGGCTTGACATCGCGACGGGACGACTTATTTTAGAATAATTCTAAATTTGGATCGTCCCATGTTCAATCGGCTTTTCGGCGGCGCGCGCCGTCCCTTCGATTCCCTCTCCGAGCAGGAGATTCTGGCGCTGGCCATCTCGTCCGAGGAGGACGACGCGCGCATCTACCTCTCCTACGCCGACGGATTGCGGGACGAATTTCCGCATTCGGCGCAGATTTTCGAGAAAATGGCCGAGGAGGAGCACGCCCATCGCGACGCGCTGATCGAGCGCTATCGCGCCCGCTTCGGCGAGACGATCCCGCTGATTCGCCGCGAGCATGTCAGCGGCTATTACGCGCGCAAGCCCGACTGGCTGGTGCGCCCGCTCGGCGTCGACAAGGTGCGCGCCGCGGCGGCGGAGATGGAGGAGCGCGCCTATCGCTTCTATGTCGAGGCGGCCAGGCGCGTGACCGACGCCGAGACGCGCAAGCTTCTGGGCGACCTGGCCCTGGAGGAAAAGCAGCACGAGCACACCGCCGAATCGCTGCAGCAGGAGCTGACGCCGGCCCCGGTGCGCAGGGACGAGCGCGCCGCCGAGCGCAAGCAGCTCATTCTCACCTATATCCAGCCGGGACTGGCCGGGCTGATGGACGGCTCGGTGTCGACGCTGGCGCCGATCTTCGCCGCCGCCTTCGCCACGCAGGACACCTGGCAGACCTTTCTGGTCGGCCTGTCGGCCTCGGTCGGCGCCGGCATTTCCATGGGCTTCACCGAAGCGGTGCATGACGACGGCAGGTTGTCGGGCCGCGGCTCGCCGATCCGCCGCGGCGCGAGCTGCGGCGTGATGACGGCGCTGGGCGGCCTCGGCCACACGTTGCCTTACCTAATCCGGGATTTCTGGACCGCCACGGCTATCGCCGGCGCGCTGGTGATCTGCGAGCTGTGGGCCATCGCCTATATCCAGAACCGCTTCATGGAGACGCCGTTCTTCCGCTCGGTGCTGCAGGTGGTGCTGGGCGGCGCGCTGGTGCTGGCCGCCGGCGTTCTCATCGGCAACGCCTAGACGGCGACGCGCGCCGGCGTATGGAAAGGCTCGATGGCGATGCGCCCGCGCCGCGAGACGGTGACGAAGCTGTTGGCGGGCACCGCCATCCAGTTCGCCGCCTCGCCGTCGAGCGGCTCCGACACCACGCAGATGCCGGAAGCGGGCGCGAGCGTCGCCGTATAGAGCGTCGGCGCGAAGGCGTCGGTGGCGTAGCGCACGGCGTAAAGCTGGTTGCCGTCGGAAAAGGCTGCCGTCATGCGCAGGAAGGGCGTCACACCCGCCTCGGTCGCCGCTTCCACCACCGTATCCACCACGCGCCGCACCGCGCCGGCCGGATCGGCGTCCAGATCATATTGCAGCATCAGGAGAAAAAGCAGCTCCGAATCGGTCGCCCCGTGCTTCTGGCCGTAGAGATCGTCGCCGAGATGCGCCTCGAGCCGCCGGCGCAGCCGGTCGAAGGAGCCGATCTGGCCGTTGTGCATGAAGCTCCAGCGGCCGCAGACGAAGGGATGGCAGTTGGAGCGGCTGGTCAGCCCGCCGGTCGAGGCGCGCACATGCGCCAGGAACAGCCGCGAGCGGATCTGCCGCGCCAGGCTGTGCAGGTTCTGGTCCGACCAGGCCGGCAGGATGTCGCGATAAAGCCCCGGCTCGGTGCGGTGGCCATACCAGGCGACGCCGAAGCCGTCGCCGTTGGTGCGGGTCTTCGCTTCGTGCGCGTCATGGCTCTGCGCCACGAGCGAATGGCAGGGAGACGAGATGATGTCTTCCAGCCAGGTTTCAGGTCCGAGATAGGCGGCCCAACGACACATGGAATCCCCGGCTCGCGCCGGCCCCGATGATGCGTCCGCACGAAGCAGGCGAACGTTGTCATGCTTTGTGCCGAGCATAGATGGCGAAATTGCGTGGATCAACGCCGATGACGATTCCCGCACGCAGGCGCGGCCGAGAATCTTTTTCCCAGGCCATACACGTTTGGATGAATATGGTTTATGAACGCCGGCAATTCGCGCTTCCGCAGGAAAGGCTCTCCCATGACCGCAGCATCCTCGCATGCCCCCACGCTCGGCATCGTCCGCCTCGAACATGCGAAAGGGCTGGACCTCCCGGCCTATGAAACCGCCGGCTCGGCCGGCATGGACCTCCGCGCCGCCGTGGCCGAGGACCGCCAGATCGTGCTTCTGCCCGGCCGGCGGATCCTGGTGCCGACCGGGCTGGTCTTCGAGATTCCGCACGGATTCGAGGTGCAGATCCGCCCGCGCTCCGGCCTGGCCTTCAAGCACGGCGTCACCTGCCTCAACACGCCCGGCACCATCGATTCGGATTATCGCGGCGAGGTGCAGGTGCTGCTGATCAATCTCGGCGAGGACGATTTCCGCATCGAGCGCGGCATGCGCATCGCCCAGGCCGTGTTCGCGCCGGTCGCGCAGGCTGTGGTCGAGGAACGCGCGGAGATCAGCGAAACCGCCCGCGGCGCCGGCGGCTTCGGTTCCACTGGCACGGCCTGACGTGTTTTAACGACCAAGCAAAAGCCGAGATCAAATCCCGGCTTTTTTATTGCGTCAACGCCGCACGCTGGCACAGCACGCCCGTCACCTGAACGTCGGCCTGTCCGAGCTTGACGCCCAGCATGTCGAGAACGCCGAAAAGCAGGCTGTCCAGCGCGGGTGAGACCGGCGTCAGCAACGTTCCCAGCAATGTGGTGACGCCGCTGATCGGTATTCCGAGGCCCAGCACGCTAAGCTCGACGGACATGTTGTTCAGCAGCGCGCCGGTCAGGGACGTCAGCGCGCCGGACGACGAAACCGTCTTGATGGTCTTGTTCTGGATATCACTGTAGCTGAATTGCAGAAGGCGCTGCTGGTTGTCGCCCACCGGAATCGTCGCGCTCGCGATGACGCTGGCGACCGGCTTTCCCAAAAGACCCAGAACATCGGCGATTCTGGTTTTGCTCACCGTCGGCTTCTTGCTGAAATCGGTCATGGGATTGCCGTTGAGGCTGCCAAGATAGACGCCGGCGATGCCGGTCCTGACGCCGACTCCCACCGTGGCGCTTTGCGGACCCGTCGGGCAGAAAACGCTTTTCAGCTCCCCTTCCGCTGAAGCGATGTCGATATAGATCGGCAGATTGATATTGGCGAGCGAGTTCAATAATCCCAGCGCGCCCGAGCTGCTCAGAAGATCCACCTGCAACAGCACCCGGATTTGCGCCGTGCGGACCAGAGAGCCGACCGCGCCGACGCGGAAGAAGGGCGTCTGCTGCATCGGCTCGCCGATCGCGATCTGAAGGGTGACTTTCGCCACCCCGAGGTCGATGAGCGGCGCGCCCCCGCCGATACCAACCTGATGCGTCCCGCCCAGCATCGCAGCGGCCGAAACCATCTGCATCACATTGGCGGTGATGTTCTGGTACGAGCCGCTGGCGCCGGAGCCGATCGAGGCGCCGCCCAGCGAACCCAGGTTGATGAGCTTGCCGAGCGGCAGCTTGACGGCCAATGCGGCCGCGTTCTTGCCCAGGACGCCCAGCGCCGCCTTGGCCGTGTTCCCCGTCGACGTTCCCGGCGCCACCTCCGCCAAGGCGCTCGCCAGCGCGCCGACTGATACATTCGAGGCCAAAAGCTGCTGGTAGGTTCCCGCCGTCAGCCCCACCTTGGGCGCGAGCTTGTCCAGAAAGGCGAGCGCGCTGACATCCGTCGCGATCAGCGCGTTGTAATCGGCCAGCTTGAGACTGAGCGACGTGCCGAGCAGCCCGCCCAGCAACCCGTTGAGCGCGCTTTCCTGCGTGTTGACGCTGGCCAGCCGCGAGCCGATGGCGAAGGCTGCCTCCGCCTGCGCGGCGGCCGTGCCGGCGGCGGCGACGGCCGGGCGCGGGATGAGCGATTGTCCGAAATAGAGATGGCCCGGCCGCGCCAACCGCACGCGGACGGCGTTGGGATTGGCCGTGCCGGCGACGTAGCGGCTGTCGACCGCGATGCTCTTGTCGGGCGTATAGGTTCCCTTGTCGACCCAGACCCGCGTCTTGTCGTCGGTCGCGCCCTTGGCCACGGAGGCGTCGAAAGCGCCGGTCATCAACACCGGATCGACGCCGTTGAGGCGCAATTGCTGCAGCACGGCCGCGGCCGGATCGCTCATGGCGCTGGCGCCGCTGATGGCGGCGAGATCGGCCATGGCCTGCAGGTTGCGCCGCTCCAGATAGAGCGAACTGCCGTCCACCGCCAGGGCCGCTATCGCCAGGAAGATCGGCGCGGTCACGGCGGCGAAGGTCGCCATGTTGCCGCGGCGCGACCGCAGCAAGGCTGAGAAGCGCCGGCGCATGTCAGCTGCCTCCGAGCCGGATGGTCGAAGACCGCGTGATGACCGTGTTCGGCAGGGGGATGCCCGTCATCAGGTTCCAGATCGGCAGATTCTGGGCGTCATACTGGATCTGCACGGTGAACTGGTTGGGGTCCGACGCGGCGTTGTCGACCGTCACCTGTATCCGGGCCGGATCGAGCAGCGCATATTTACCGGTATGGGTCTGGATGTAATTGCGGGCGAGGGTCTCGCGCTCGCCGCCGTCTATCCCCGCCAGCGCCGTGCGCGTTGCGTCGGCGGCCAGCTGCTGCACCCCGTTCGCCGCGCCCAAATAAAGGCCGAAGGCGATCATGCCCATGAGGAGAAGCAGGAAGACCGGCGCGATGATCGCGAACTCCACCGCCGCCGTGCCCGCTCCATTGCGCATGAAAGCGCGGATGGAAGATCGCACGGACCTTCCGCCGAAGAAGGAGCGCAATCGTCCTTCTTCGTCATAAATGACGATATACTGGTCCATGTGCCCTCCCGTCCAGAGCATTGATCGTTTTAAACTATGGCTCAATCAAACGACTTGAAAGTTGCTTTGATGCAGCCTCCGATAGAATTTTCCCAAGCCCTTGCATCTAGGACCCAAACCCTTAATTTTCGACTTACTAAAATACGCCGGCTTAGGGAGAAGCAGGTCTTTTTAGGGAAAAATCGCGCAGAAATGCGTTCGACACGATGTATTTTCAAATAAGTTGAGTACGACGGAATAGAATTAACGGCGCTGACGAAGTCTATTTCAACAGCCGCAAGGCGTTGATCGTCACCAGCACGGTGGCGCCGGTGTCGGCCAGGATGGCGGGCCACAGCCCGGTGACGCCCAGCACGGTGGTCACCAGAAACACCGCCTTCAGGCCCAGCGCGATGGCGATGTTCTGGCGGATGTTGCGCATGGCGCCGCGCGACAGGGCGATCATCTCGGCCACGTCGCCGACCTTGCCGTGCAGCAGGGCGGCGTCGGCGGTCTCCAGCGCCACGTCGCTGGCCCCGCCCATGGCGACGCCGACATCGGCGGCGGCCAGCGCCGGCGCGTCGTTGACGCCATCGCCGATCTTGGCCAACACCTGGCCCTCGCGGCGCAATTCGCCGACGATGCGCTGCTTGTCTTCCGGCAGAAGCCCGGCCCGCACCTCGACGCCGAGAACGCGCCCGACGGCCTCCGCCGTGCGGGCGTTGTCGCCGGTGAGCATGAGGGTTTTCATACCCGCCTCCCGCAGCCGCCGCAGGCCGGCCGCGGCGTCGGCGCGCAGCTCGTCGCGCATGGCGACGGCGCCGCCCACCACCCCGTCGATCACCAGCACCGAAACGGTCTTGCCCGCCCCGGCGCAAGCCGCGATGGTTTTAGCGAGCCCTTCCGGCATCGGGGCCATCGCCTCGGCGGCCTTGGGCGAGCCGAGGAACAGCGATCGTCCGTCCACCACGCCGGACACGCCCTTGCCGCCGAGCGCCCTCGCCTGCGCCGCCGCAGGCCAGGCGATCCCGCGCCCGCGCGCCATCTCGACGATGGCGAGCGCCAGCGGATGGCTGGAGCCGGCGTCGAGCGCCGCGGCGAGCCGCAGGACATCGCTTTCCGGCAGGCTCGCCGGCAGAATATCCGTGACCTTCGGCCTGCCTTCGGTCAGCGTGCCGGTCTTGTCGAAACAGACGGTGGTGACCTTGCCCATGGTTTCGAGCACGGCGCCGCCCTTCATCAACAGCCCGCGCCGCGCGCCGGCCGACAGCGCCGCCGCGATGGCCGCCGGCGTCGAGATCACCAGCGCGCAGGGACAGCCGATCAGCAGGATCGCCAGCCCCTTATAAATCCATTCGCTCCACGGCGCGCCGGCGGCGAGCGGCGGAACGAGGGCGACCAGCGCCGCCACCGCCACCACGCCGGGCGTATACCAGGCCGAAAAGCGATTGATGAAGCGCTCGGTCGGGGCTTTGGCCTCCTGCGCCTCCTCCACCAGCCGCACCACGCGGGCGATGGTGTTGTCGCTGGCCACCGCCGTCACCGCGACGCGCAACAGCCCGTCGCCGTTGATGGTGCCGGCGAACACCGCGTCGCCCGGCCCCTTGCCCACCGGCATGCTTTCGCCAGTCACCGGCGCTTCGTCGAGCGCGCTGTCGCCCGAAAGGATCGTTCCGTCGGCCGGAACGCGATCGCCCGGCCGCACGGCGATGACCTCGCCGACCGACAGGTCTTCAGCCGGGATTTCGACGGTCGCGCCGCCGCGCTCCACGAAAGCGGTCTTAGGAACCAGCGCGGACAGCGACTGGATGCCGGCGCGGGCGCGGCCCGCCGCCACGCCCTCCAACAACTCGCCGATCAGGAACAGGAAAACCACCGTCGCCGCCTCTTCCGCGGCGCCGATCAGCACCGCGCCGACGGCCGCCACGGTCATCAGCGTCTCGATGGAGAAGGGCGTTCCGTTCAGCGCCGCCGCGCCCGCGCGCCGGGCGATGGGAACGAGGCCGACCAGCATCGCCGCCACAAACGCGTAGGACGCGACCGGCGGATAGAGACGGCCGGCGACATAAGCGGCCGCCAGGGCCGCGCCGCAGGCGATCATGGCGCGGCCCTTGCCGCTGCTCCACCAGGGGGTCGGCCTGGGCGCGGCCGCGGCGACGCCCGCCGGCGACGCCTTGTAGCCGAGGCCGTCGACCTTGCCGAGGATCGCCCCGCTTTGCGCCGTGCCGTCGTGATTGACGATCATGGTCCCGCTGGTCACGGACACCGAGACATCCGTCACCCCCGCCACCCGGCGCACCGCCGCGTCGATCTTGGCGGCGCAGGAGGCGCAATCCATGCCGTCGACCCGAAACCGCAAGCTGTCGGCGCCGGCGACGAGCGTCCTTTCGGGCGCGTCATGGTCGTGATGCGCGTGGTCGTGGCGGGCGTGGGCGTGATCGTGCATGGCCTGTCTCTTCGTTCCGGCGGGCTTGTATCCGCTGGAAACAGGCCTACATCCTCTAGCGACTAGAGGAGCAAGCGAAAAAATGATCAGCAACGTTCCGATCGGCGAGGCCGCCAAGGCGAGCGGGGTGAAGACGCCGACCATCCGCTATTACGAGCAGATCGGCCTTCTGCCCGCGCCGCCGCGCAGCGACGGCAACCGCCGCCTCTATGACGGCGGCGACATCCAGCGGCTGGTCTTCATCCGCCATGCGCGCGATCTCGGCTTCGGCGTCGAGGCGATCCGGGCGCTTCTCGCCTTGCAGGACAGTCCCGGCCAGCCCTGCGCCGCCGCCGACGCCATCGCCCGCGCGCGGCTGATCGAGGTCGAGCAGCGCATCGCCAAGCTCACATCGCTCAAGGCCGAACTGGAGCGGATGCTCGACTGCGCCGCCCATGGCCGCATCGACGAATGCCGGGTGATCGAGGTGCTGGGCAATCACGACGCCTGCCTGCGCGAGCATTGATCATTCGGCGGCGGCAGCCCGGCGCCGGGCGAAGATCATGTCCCGCGCCGCCAGCGCCGCCCCGCCGGTGATCAGCAGGCAGGCGACGAGGATGCGCAGCGACGGCTGCGCGGCGCCGGTGGCGATCAGCACCAGGGTGGACAGAAGCGGCGCCGCGTAGCTGGCCGCGCCCAGAACCTGGATATTGCCCCGCTTGACGCCGAAATCCCACGCATAGAAGGCGGCGCCCACCGGCAGAAGCCCCAGCGCCAGCACGCAGCCCCATTGGGTCGCCGTCTCCGGCCATACGGTCCGCTCCAAAGCGAGATGGCACAGCAGCGACAAGACGGCGGTGGCGACGCAAAAGCCGGTCACCGCGTCGGTCGGCACGGCGGCGAAGCGCCGCGACAATAGCGAATAGCCGGCCCAGGTGAAGGCGCAAAGCGCCGCCATCATATAACCGAAAGCGTAGCGCGCCTCGAAGCCGACGCCGCCGCCCTTGGTGACGATCAGCGCCATGCCGCACAAGCCTAGAAGCGCCCCGGCGATATGATGCCAGGCCAGCCTCTCGCCCGGCATCAGCGCCGAGCCGAGCACGATCAGCAGCGGCCAGAGATAGGCGATCAGGCTGGCGTCAATGGCGGGCGCGTTGCGCAGCGCGGTGAAATAAAGAAAGTGATAGCCGAACAATCCCGCCACGCCCACCAGCCACACCACCGGCGGCTGGCGCAGGCGCGCGGCGGCGCCGGGGCGGAACAGCCACGAGACGAGGCCGATCGAAGCGCCAATGGAGAAGGTCATGGCGGAGAGCTGGAACGGCGGAACCTGCCCCGAGCCGGCGGTGAACAGCGCCAGCAGCGCCCACATGGCGATGGCCGAAAAGCCGATCAGCGTGGCGAATTTCATGCGTCCCCCTCATGGGGACCATGCCGTCCCCTATTGCGCTTTCTCGAATCGCGTCGCAGCGATTTTCAGCGTGCCGAGCTGCGTGCCGATGCGCGCCACGACCGGAGCATAGATACCCGAATCGCCCAGCGTTGCGAAGGAGACGGTGATCTTGCTGCGATTGGCGAGATAGTTGATGGCCTTCCTGTCCTTCTCATAGCCGGAGATCGGCACGAATTTCACCGAGCAGATCACCGATTCGCCGGTGAAGCCGCTGGTGGTGAAGGATTCGGTGCCGTTGAAGGACAATCTTATGTCGGCCCGCGTCTGGCCGTCGAAGACGGCGAGCGTGCGGTCGCAGACCGAGCGCGCGTTCTTGGCCGGGATCATCAGCGCGCTGAGCGGATCGGCGACGTTCTTGAGGTCCTGCGGCGTCAGCTCCACCCAGGGGTCGTGCTTGGTGATCGGCGGCACGTTTTCCGCCGACACCACATCGCCGCCGGAAAAGCGGATGGTGGTGCTCTTGTTCTTGCGCCCGTGCTTGTAGGCGAGGTCGAAGGCGGTCGGGACCGGCTTGCCGCCGGAATTGACGCCCGTCACATGCACCGTGCCCTTGGTCTCGTCGAAAACCCGCGCCAGGCCCGAGGTGCGGAAGCTGCCCTTGAGGTCGTAGCCGTCGTTCCGCACCCGCGTCTCGGTGCTGGACTTGGCGATGGAGAGGCCGAAAATGGAGATCTCGTAATCGTTGCGGTAGATCTCTTCCGCCCGCGCCGCGCCGCCTGCGGCCGCGAGAGCCAGGCCGCAGCAGGCCGCCCGCGCCAAGAGGCGCCGTGGAAAATGCGATATCGTCATGGGCGATCTCCTTCGCAGCGAGTGAGTCTATCCCGAACCGTCAATTTTTCCTGTGCAACAGGCAAAACCGGCGAAGTTATGGTGGCGCCGGCGCGACGAAGCGCGTAAAAGCCGCCGGAAGACATCGAAAAGCCCGCCGGGCCGCCGCTTTGCGGAATCTGTCTTGACTGCAATCGCTCCTGTCACTATAGAAACGCGACTTTCCCGATAGGCCGCCTGTCCGAAATCGCGCGCCAGCAGCACTGCGTTGCTTTGAGAGCAAAGAATTCGGACATTCGGGTCTGGGCCTGAAAACGAAATTGAAGGTGAGACCAAAATGTCCCGCGCTTGTGAATTGACCGGCAAGTCGGTCCAGTACGGCAACAATGTCAGCCACGCGAACAACAAGACGCGTCGCCGCTTCCTGCCGAATCTCTGCAACGTCACGCTGATCTCGGAAGCGCTCGGCCAGAGCTACCGTCTGCGCATCTCCGCCAACGCCCTGCGTTCGGTCGAGCATCGCGGCGGCCTCGACGCTTTCCTCGTCAAGTCCGACGACAAGGAGCTGTCGCAGCGCGCCCGTCTTCTGAAGCGCCAGATCGCCAAGAAGCAGGCCGAAGCCGCGGCCGCCTGATCGGCTTCGACAATCTGACGAAAAGGGCCGGATTCGTCCGGCCTTTTTGCTGGTTCCATCACCCAGGGTAAAAAAATGTCCAACGCTACGCCTGATTTCCGGCTTTCCGCCCTGCTGCCGTCCGTCGTCGGCATGTGCGTCGCCGTCGCCGCCTCCAACATATTGGTGCAATATCCGTTCCAGCATTTCGGGCTGGGCGAGGTGCTGACCTGGGGCGCGTTCACCTATCCCTTCGCCTTCCTGGTCAACGACCTGACCAATCGCCGCTTCGGCCCCGCTGCGGCGCGCAAGGTGGTCTATGCCGGCTTCGTGCTGGGCGTCGTCCTGTCGGTCTGGCTCGCCACGCCGCGCATCGCGGTAGCCTCGGGCTCGGCCTTCCTGTTCGCGCAATTGATGGACATCACCGTCTTCAACCGGCTGCGCCGCGGGACCTGGTGGAAAGCGCCCTTCGCCGCCGCCATGTTCGGCTCGGCCTTCGACACGATCCTGTTTTTCTCGCTGGCCTTCGCCGCGAATTTCGCCTGGATCGACCGCCTCGCCGGCATGGCCGATTCGTCGCTGGCCCAACCGGCCTCGTTCCTCGGCCTTAACATGCCGCTCTGGGCCTCGCTCGCCTGCGGCGATTTCTGCGTCAAGGTGATCATGGGAACGCTGATGCTGGTTCCCTATGGCGCAATTCTCGCCTTCTTCGCCCCGGCGCTCTATGCGCCGGGCCGGGCGGCCGCCACGGAATAGCCGGTCAGCGGCCGGCGCGGCGGCGGCTCTTGCCTTCCTGCGCCGGCTTTTCCTCGAACAGCGACGCGAGCTGCTCGGTCATCGCGCCGGCCAGCTCCTCCGCGTCGACGATGGTCACGGCGCGGCGGTAATAGCGCGTCACGTCGTGGCCGATGCCGATGGCGATCAGCTCCACCGGCGAGCGCGTCTCGATCTCCTCGATCACCGCGCGCAGGTGCCGTTCCAGATAATTGCCCGGATTGACCGACAGCGTCGAATCGTCGACCGGAGCGCCGTCCGAGATCATCATCAGGATCTTGCGCTGCTCGGAGCGGCCGAGCAGGCGCTGATGCGCCCAGATCAGCGCCTCGCCGTCGATATTCTCCTTGAGCAGCCCCTCGCGCATCATCAGGCCGAGATTGCGCCGCGCGCGCCGCCACGGCGCGTCGGCGCTCTTATAGACGATGTGGCGCAGGTCGTTGAGGCGGCCCGGATTGGCGGGCTTGCCGCGCGCCAGCCACGCCTCGCGCGACTGGCCGCCCTTCCACGCCTTGGTGGTGAAGCCCAAAATCTCCACCTTGACGCCGCAGCGCTCCAGCGTGCGCGCCAGGATGTCGGCGCAGGTCGCCGCCACCGTGATCGGCCGGCCGCGCATGGAGCCGGAATTGTCCAGCACCAGCGTCACCACCGTGTCACGGAAATTGGTGTCGCGCTCCTGCTTGTAGGACAAAGGCTGGGTCGGATCGATGACGATGCGCACCAGCCGCGCCGTGTCGAGATAGCCCTCCTCGAGGTCGAAATCCCAGGAGCGGTTCTGCTGCGCCATCAGCCGGCGCTGCAGGCGGTTGGCGAGCCGCCCGACCACGCCTTGCAGGTTGGCGAGCTGCTTGTCGAGGAAGCCGCGCAGGCGGTCGAGCTCGGCCTCGTCGCAAAGATCGGCCGCCTCGACCTCCTCGTCGAATTCGCGCGTGAAGACCTTGTAGTCGACCTGATCGGCGAAATTGGCGAACGGCTGATTCGGCCGCCGCGTGTCGCCCGGCGTCTCGGCGTCGAGATCCTCGCTCTCGTCCATCGAATCGTCGGCGGCGTCGGCCGCGTCCATCTCGCCTTGCTCGCCCTCTTCGGACGAACTGTCGGATTCGTCGCTTTCCGCCGAATCGGAGCCTTCCTGCGTATCGTCGCCGCCTTCCTCGTTCTCGTCCGAATCGGGCGTCTGCTCCTCGTCCTGCTGGTCGTCCTCGCTCGGCTCCTCCTGCGACAGCTCTTCCGCCATATCCATGGAAGCGAGCATTTCGCGCACGATGCGGGCGAAGCCCTGCTGGTCGTCGAGATTGTCGCCGAGGCGGCTCAGTTCGTCGCCGGCCTTTTCCTCGATCCAGCCGCGCCACAGGTCCAGCACCTTGCCGGCTTCCGCCGGCGCGGCGCGGCCGGTCAGCTTCTCGCGCAGGAGCAACGACACCGCCTCTTCGAGCGGCGCGTCCTCCCTGGTCGTGACGGCGCCGAAATTGGCGCGCGCATATTTGTCGGCGAGCATGGTGGCGAGATTGTCGGCCACGCCCGCCATGGCGCGCGCGCCGATGGCCTCGACGCGCGCCTGCTCGACGGCGTCGAAAATGGCGCGCGCCTGCTTGCCTTCCGGGGCGAGCGCCGCGTGGATGCGCGGATTGTGCCGCGCGCGACGCAGCGCCATGGAATCGCCCAGGCCTCGCGTGACGGCGACGTCATGCGCGGTCGGGCGCTTCGGCAGGTCGGGCAGGCGGGCGCGGTTGGAGGTCAGCGCCGGCCTGTCGTTGCTGAAGGCCACCTCCAGCTCGTTCTCGCCGGAAATGGCGCGCATGCAGGCGGTCACGGCGCGCTTGAACGGCTCCGAATCGACCGGACCCGGCTTGCGCTCGCGCGAATTGTCGCCCATTCCTGACATCTGGCCTGACATGCTGGCGCGCCTTGTTATGCGAGGACGATATTGGCCGCCGATTCCGGCAATTCCTGCCCGAAGGCGCGCTGGTAGAACTCGGCCACGATCGGCCGCTCCAGCTCGTCGCACTTGTTGAGGAAGGTGAGCCGGAAGGCGAAGCCGACGTCGCCGCCGAAGATCGCGGCGTTCTCGGCCCAGGTGATCACCGTGCGCGGGCTCATCACCGTCGACAGGTCGCCGTTGATGAAGGCCTGGCGCGTCATGTCGGCCACACGCACCATCTTGCCGACGATGTCGCGCCCTTCCGCGGTCTGGTAGTGCTTGGCCTTGGCCAGCACGATGTTGACCTCGTTGTCGTGCGGCAGATAGTTGAGCGTGGTGACGATGGACCAGCGGTCCATCTGCGCCTGGTTGATCTGCTGCGTGCCGTGATAAAGGCCGGTCGTATCGCCGAGGCCGATCGTGTTGGCGGTGGCGAACAGGCGGAAGGCCGGATGCGGATGGATGACGCGGCTCTGGTCCAAGAGCGTCAGCCGGCCCGACGTCTCCAGCACGCGCTGGATGACGAACATCACGTCCGGGCGGCCGGCGTCGTATTCGTCGAACACCAGCGCAACGTTGTGCTGATAGGCCCAGGGCAGGATGCCGTCCTTGAACTCGGTCACCTGCATGCCGTCCTTGACGACGATGGCGTCCTTGCCGACGAGGTCGATGCGGCTGACATGGCTGTCGAGGTTGACGCGGACGCAGGGCCAGTTGAGGCGGGCGGCGACCTGCTCGATATGGGTGGACTTGCCGGTGCCGTGATAGCCCGACACCATCACGCGGCGGTTATAGGCGAAGCCGGCCAGGATCGCGAGCGTGGTCTGGCGATCGAAGAGATAGTCCGGGTCGCGCTCCGGCACGTAGGAATCGCCGGCCGCATAGGCCGGGACCTTCATGTCGGTGTCGATCCCGAACACCTCGCGCACCGACACCGTCGTGTCCGGCAAATTGGCTATATCCCGCTCAACCTTGTTCATCATGCCTCCAGGGGCGGCGGGCGAAGCCCGGCCGCGACATCCAATGCTCTCACTCAAGGGCGCATGTGTCCGGCAAGCCGGATCAGCGCCCGTCCGAATTCAGTCGCGGGCATCCGTGCTTGCATCCGCGCGAAAAGGCGCGGCAGAAGAATGTCCGTCATGGCGGGACCCGAAACCGGCTTCCCTCTCATGCAACCGGGTTTAGCAAAAACCCGCCTGCTTGAGCAATTGATAAGCCTGTATCACGTCGCGGAATCGTTCCTCGGATCCCCGGTCCCCACCATTCGCGTCGGGATGGTGGAGCTTCACCAGTTCTTTATAGCGCGCCTTGATCGTCACGCCAGTCGAATTTGCGTCGAGGCCGAGCGTCGCCAGCGCCTTGATCTCCAATGTGCGCGGCTTGCGCTGCGGCCCCTCGCCCGCCGCCTGCGCCTTGGCTTCCTTGAACAGGTTGAACGGATCGCGCAGGCGGTTGTGATAGGCGGCCGAGCCCGAGCGCATCTTCGCCACGTCCGGCGAGCTGCGCGCCTTGGGCGCGGAATTGGCCGCCGTCGACCAGGTCGGCCGGTGGCCGGTGATCGCGTCCTTCTGGAACTTGGCGATATCGCCGTCCGTCAGGCCGGAGAAGTAGTTGAAATTCTTGTTATATTCCCGAACATGGTCGATGCAGAACCGGAAATACTCGCCTTCGCGCATCCGCCCGACCGGCGCGCGATGCGTGCCGGGCTTGTCGCACCCGTCCCACTGGCAGCAGGGCGTGGCGGGCTTGGCGTCCGCCTTCTTCTTGGAGCGGATGCGGATGTTGTCGAAATATTTGGAATTGAGCGTCATCGAATCGATTATGCGGATTTAAGAGGGATCGGACAAGAATTGACATTTCGACCTGCCTGACCATCAGGGCGAAATTTCGGAGCGGACGAATTTTTCCTGTGCGGATTTGCCCCACCTTCCGGCCGGAACGATCAGGATATGGGTACAGGCTCTATATGGGAACGGAGACGGAAATGTCCATTCACAAAAGCAGGCGGAGCGCCATCGAGGCCAAACTCGCCGCCGCCTTCGCGCCGGAGCGGCTGGAGGTGATCGACGAAAGCCACCTGCACGCCGGCCATCATCACGGCGACGACCACCACGCCGCCTTCGACGGAACGGGCGAGACGCATTTTCGCGTCCGCATCGTGTCGCAGGCCTTCGCGGGCCTCGGCCGCGTGGCGCGCCACCGCGCCATCAACGAGGCGCTGAAGGAGGAGCTCGCCGGCGGCGTCCACGCCCTGGCGCTGGAGCCCTCCGCGCCGGGCGAGCCGACGCGGCGTTAACCGATCTTGGTCGAGATCGGCGTCGGCTTGCCGTCGGCGTCGAGCGGCACGATGCGCAGCCGCGTCAGCCGGTTGCGCTCCTTCTTCAGCACCGAGAATCGCTTGCCGTGGAAGGTGAAGGCCTGCTTCACCTCGGGAATGGTCTGGGTCTCGTGGATGACCAGTCCGGCGATGGTGGTGGCCTCCTCGTCCGGCAGCGACCAGTCGAGCGCGCGGTTGAGCTCGCGGATCGGCAGCGAGCCGTCGACGATCACCGAGCCGTCCGGCTGTAGCCGCAGGCCCTGGATCTCGACGTCGTGCTCGTCGGCGATGTCGCCGACGATGACCTCCAGGATGTCCTCCAGCGTCACCAGTCCCTGCACGTCGCCATATTCGTCCACCACCACGGCGATATGCGCCTTGCGGCGCAGGAAGGCGTCCATCTGGTCCTGCAGCGAGGTGGTGTCGGGCACGAACCACGGCTTGCGCGCCACCTTCATGATGTCGATGCGCGAGGCGTCGTTGCCGACGTCGTAGAGCGCGCGCACCAGATCCTTGGTGTGGAGCATGCCGACGATATTGTCGATGTCGCCGCGCCAGACCGGCATGCGCGTGTGCGGGCTCGCCAGAATCTCGCCGACGATCTGGTCGGCGGGCGCGTCGGCGTTGATCGTGCCCATGGCGGTGCGGTGCACCATCACGTCGCTGACCTCAAGCTCCTTGAGGTCGAGCAGACCGCCGAGCTGGTCGCGGTCCTCCTTGATCACCGAGCCTTCGCGGTGCAGCACCTCCACCGCGCCGCGCAGCTCCTCATGCGCCGACAGCATGGAGCGCCCGGCGGCGAGATTGACGCCGCACAGCTTCAGGAGCGCGCGCACGATGAAGTTGACCGCGCTCGACAATGGCCCGATCAGCAGCACCACCAGCGACACGCCGCGCGCCACGGCCAGCGAAAAGCGGTCGGGGCCGGAAATGGCCCAGGACTTCGGCAGCACCTCGGCGAAGATGACCAGGATCACCGTCATGGCGAGCGTGGCGTAGGCGACGCCGGCGTCGCCGAAGATGGTGAGGAAGATGCTGGTGGCGATGGAGGAGGCCAGGATATTGGCGAGGTTGTTGCCGATCAGCAGCGCGCCGATCAGCCGGTCTCGCTTGCCGATCAGTTGCTGCACCGTGGCGGCGCGCTCGTCGCCATGCTGCTCCAGCGTCAGCATGCGCGCGCGGGACGCCGCCGTCAGCGCGGTTTCCGAGCCGGAAAAGAAGCCCGACAAAACGACGCAGAGCAGGATGATCCCGCACATGACCCAAAGCTCGAACGTCATCGTTCTCTCCTTATCCGGCGAGGCGATCCTTCAGGAAGTCCAGCACGGCGGCGGGCGGCACGTCCTTCGCGATGAAGGACTGCCCGATGCCGCGCGTGAGGATGAAGGTCAGCGCCCCGCGCGACACTTTCTTGTCCTGTGCGATATGGTCCATCAGCTTTTCCGCTGGCGGCAGGCCGTCCGGCACGTCGTGCAGCGAGATCGGCAGGCCGACCGCCTTCAGATGCGCCTCGACGCGCTCCGCCGCCTCGACGCCGCACAGGTTCATCCTGACCGAAAAGCGATGCGCCAGCGCCATGCCGATCGCCACGCCCTCGCCATGCACCAGGCGGCTCGAATCATAGCCGGTGGCCGTCTCCAGCGCATGGCCGAAGGTGTGGCCGAGATTGAGCAGCGCCCGGTCGCCGGTCTCGCGCTCGTCGCGCGCCACCACCGCGGCCTTGGCGCGGCAGGATTCGGCGATGGCCTCGGTGCGCGCCGGCCCGCCGGAAAACACCTCGCTCCAGTTCTTCTCCAGCCAGGCGAAGAAATCCGGCCGGTCGATGAGGCCGTATTTCGCCACCTCGGCGTAGCCGGCGCGGAACTCGCGCGGGCTCAGCGTGTCGAGCACGTCCGTGTCGGCGAGCACCAGCTGCGGCTGATAGAACACGCCGACCAGGTTCTTGCCATGCGCGGTGTTGATCCCCGTCTTGCCGCCGACCGACGAATCCACCTGCGCCAGCAGCGAGGTCGGCATCTGGATGAAATTCATGCCGCGCCGCACGATGCCGGCGACGAAGCCCGACAGGTCGCCCACCACGCCGCCGCCGAACGCGACCACCGCGTCGCCGCGCTCGAGCCTTGCGGCCAGCACCGCATTGGTGACGGTTTCGAGCGTCGCGAAGGATTTCGACCGTTCGCCCGGCGCGACCACGATCGGCGTGGCCGCGATGTCGGCCGCGGCGAAACTCGCGGTGAGCCGCTCCAGATGCGCCTTCGCCACGTTCTCGTCGGTGACGACGGCGACGCGCGCGCCCTTAAGGCGCCTGGCCGTTTCCGCGCCGGCGCGCTCGATCAGCCCCTTGCCGATCACTATGTCATAGGAACGCTCGCCGAGCGAAACCGGCACGGTGACGTTTTCAGCGGCGGTCATGCTTTTTCCTTTTCCAGATGCGCCGCGAGGGCTTCGAT
>UBKJ01000006.1 GCA_900465915.1 Hyphomicrobiales bacterium | reverse complement strand
ACGACGCCGATTGACACACAGGAAATCAGCAGGTGCTCATCGCCGAGAAATCGCTTTCCGTTACCTGAATAGATCATATAAACCTTAAACCCATTGGAATCCGCAATTTCATCGCTGCGTATAAATATTAATGGCGATCTATCATACGAGTTATTTGTTATAATAAAATTTCTAGCCTCGTCCAACGAGTCAAAAATTCTTACATATCGTTTAACGTCGTTGACGCCTTCTAGAATAAATTCGTTCTCTCCATTTTTTGTTTTACGAATATTGAAACCAAGCGGGAATCCATGGCTCTCCACACAAGAATTGCCGCCATTACATATGTTAAGCGTATGGCAATACCATGGCGGTGGCCCCGGGGGGATCATTGCGAAAGCCGAATGTGAGAGAAGGAAGAACGATATAAATACGGTCCATCTCATAGTAGTTGCACCTTCAAGGCATTGTGTTGATGTAGGTCTCATAGCTGGATTTTAAGCCGTTGAATACAGGCAAGCTTTTGACATATTCCAGCCCAATCGCCACAAAATCCCAAACTCGCACAAACATATATGGCATAGCATCCGGAACTTGCTGTTCGGCTTCTCTATCTCTGATCTGACAATCCGTAGAACTGATCGCAAAAAGTAAAATCGCCGCTGCTGCGCCACAATACGCGTCGGCTTGTCCCAAATCTGCGGGGCGGATTCTTTCCGGCTTTTCTCGTCTTCGGCGAAGTGGTAGGCCTTGTCGAGGTGAAGAGGAAGGTGTTCCGTTGACCAGAGGCTGGCGAGGACGACGTTCGTGGATTGCGCTTGTCGCAGCCTATGCGCTCGTCATTCAGGCGCTGTTCGGGGCCTTCGTCATCGGGGCGGAGGCGGCGCCGGCGGTTGCGTTCGATGCCGTCATCTGCACCTCCCATGGCGGAGATGCGCTTCCCGCCGATCACGGCCCGTCCCATCATGCGCCCGATTGCTGCACGTTCGGCTGTCCGATGTTCGCGCACGCCGTTCTGCCGGCGTCCGACGTGGGCGGGATTCTTCTTCCCGTTTCTCGCGACAAGGGCGCAGCGCTGCCGCGGCAGGCGGTTCGGGGCCATTCCGGCCTCGACGCGTTGCCGGGCAGTCCGCGCGCGCCGCCGCTCGGCGTCTGATCCGGCCCGATCTGCGCCTGTTTTCCGCCCGTCGCGGCCGGATTTTCTCAATTCCCGATTTTTCCGCAGCCATGCCGGGTTTCGGCCGGCTTGCGGTTCGTTCGAATCCGAATTGGAGACAATCCATGCGTTTGTTTAAATCTCTTTTGCCGGCCGGCGTTCTCGTCGTGGCGGGCGCCACGGCGGCGATGGCTCATATCACGCTCGAAACCAAGGAAGCGCCGGTGGCGTCGATCTACAAGGCGGTCTTCCGCGTGCCGCATGGCTGCGCCGGCAAGCCCACGGTCAAGGTGCGGGTGCAGATCCCCGACGGCGTCATCGCCGTGAAGCCGCAGCCCAAGGCCGGCTGGACGCTGGACAAGGTGAAAGGCGCCTACGGCAAGTCTTACGACTATTACGGAACGTCCACGAGCGAAGGCGTCAAGGAGATATCCTGGAGCGGCTCGCTGCCAGACGACGAATATGAGGAATTCGTCGCCCGCGTCTATCTGACGGGCGATCTCAAGCCGGGCTCGACGCTCTATTTCCCCATCGTGCAGGAATGCGCCGACGGCGTGACCGACCGCTGGATCGAGATACCCGAAGCCGGCAAGAACGCCGACGATTACGAAACGCCCGCGCCGGGCGTGAAGCTGCTTCCGAAGCAATGAGGCCGAACGGGCGCGCCGGCGAGGCGCGCCCGATTTTCGGGAGCGTTCGCATGACAGCCGATTATTTCAAAGAAGCGATCCGGCGCTGGCGCCAGGCCGGCCTTCTCGTCGTCCTCGCCGCCGCCATCCTGTCCGCTGCGATGGGCGGCGCGCTGGCGCACGCCTCGCTGGTCGGCGTGGAGCCGGCGGACGGGTCAGTCGTGGCCACGGCGCCGCGCGCCTTCGCCGTCACCTTCAACGAACCGACCTCGCCGCTGGTGCTCAAGCTGGTGCGGCCGGACGGAAGCAGCGTCTCGCTGCTGCGGCGGTTCCAGCTTCACGACGCCACGCTCGACATAGAAGCCCCCGACGATCTCGGCGACGGAACCTATGTGCTGAGCTGGCGCGTCATTTCGGAGGACGGCCATCCCGTCGGCGGCTCGGCGGTGTTCTCCATCGGCGCGCCCAGCGCCGGCGGCGGGCATGTGCCGGCCGAGGCGGTCGACTGGCCGCTCAGGACCGGCGTCTGGCTAATGAAGGTCGCGCTCTATGCCGGCCTGTTCGCCGGCGTCGGCGGGGTTTTCTTCCTCGCGTGGATCGGCGGGCGGTCCCGGCCGGTGGAGGTGATCCTGTCTTCGGCGCTCATCGCCGGGCTGGTCGCGGCGGCCGTCTCGGTCGGTCTGCAAGGCCTGGATGCGCTCGGCCTTTCCTACGCCGACCTGATGCATGGGGCGGTGTGGACGACGGGCCTCTCCACCTCCTACGGCGCGACGGCGCTGATCGCGGCGGCAGCGTTGATCCTCGCCTTGCTTTCCATGCGTCTGTCGCCAACCGCGGCGAAAGCGGCCGCGCTCGTCGCGCTAGCGGGCGTCGGCCTGGCGCTGGCCGCCAGCGGCCACGCCAGCGCGGCCCAGCCGCAATGGCTGACGCGGCCGGCCGTGTTCCTGCACGGGCTCGGCGTCGCCTTCTGGATCGGGTCGCTGGCGCCGCTCGGCGCAGCGCTGGCGACGTCCGACGGGCGCGCCGTGCTGCTGCGGTTTTCGCGCGCGATCCCCTTCGCCGTCGTTCCGCTCGCGCTGGCCGGGTTGATGTTGGCAGCCATCCAGTTGCGCAGCGTCGAGGCGCTGTGGACGACGGCTTACGGGCAGGTGCTGCTCGTCAAGCTCACGCTCCTGGCCGTGCTGTTCCTGCTGGCGGCGATCAATCGTCTGCGGCTGACGACGCCGGCCGCCGCGAGCGACGCGCGGGCGGTCCTGCGGCTTCACCGCTCGATCCGCCTGGAGATCGCGCTGGCTTTGGCCGTGCTCGCCGTCGCCGCCGTCTGGCGCTTCACGCCGCCGCCGCGCGCCATGATCGAGGCCGCCGCGGCCCCGGCCTTCGTCCATATCCACTCCGACAAGGCGATGGCGGAAGTGACGATCACGCCCGGCCATGCCGGCCCCGTGACGGCCTCGGTCGTGCTCATGACCGGCGATTTCGGGCCGCTGGAGGCGAAGGAGGTCACGCTGGTCCTGTCCAATCCCGCCGCCGGGGTGGAGCAGATCCGGCGGCCAGCCCTGAAGTCCGCCGACGGCGCATGGCGGGTCGAGGGCCTGAACCTGCCGCTGGCGGGCGCATGGACCGTCCGCGTCGATATCCTCATTTCGGATTTCGAACTGGTGAAGCTTCAGGACCGGATCGACATCCGGCCCTGACGGCGAAGGTCATTCATCGGTCCTGGCGCGGCGCTGTTCGAGCCATGCGAGGTCGGCCTGCAGCGCCTCGGCCGCCCGCGCCTCCATGGCGCGGAAGCGCGCCAGCAGCTCCTCGCCGAACGCGGTCAGCGCCGCGCCGCCGCCCTGCACGCCGCCGCGCTGGGATTCGACCACCTTGTCGGCGAACATGCGGTTCAGCTCGTCGACCAGCAGCCAGGCGCGGCGATAGGACATCTCCATCGCGCGGCCGGCGGCGGAGATCGAGCCGGTCCTTTGGATATTCTCCAGCAATTGCGCCTTGCCCCAGCCCAGCCGGTCCTCCGGCGGAAAGTCGATCCTCAGCACGATGCGCAGCGCGGCGTCGCGCAGGTTCGGGGGCGTTGTCTTCTTGCGCGTCATGAAATCCCAGGCCGTGATGGGGGGTCGGAGGCCGCATTCTAGGGGCGGCCTGCGGGCGGGGCAATATGCGGCGGAATGGACCATTCGAGGCGCGGCAAAGAATTGGACTCCTTATATTTTTGAAAATATAACGATTCCGTTATCGCGGCCGTCTGGGGAGACGGCCGATCACATGCGATCAAGGGGGATCGAAACTTTGCGTTATATTCACAGCGCCATATCGCTGGCGCTGCTGGCGACGACTTGCCTCGCGCCGGCGGCCCACGCCCAGACGCCAGCCGACAAGGACGATGCGGCCGCGGCCGCCAAAAAGCCGCAGGCCAAGCCCGCGCCGGACGGCGCCTTCTCGCTGGGCATGATCACCGTCTATGGCGGCGACAAGGTCGAGGACGTCAGCGGCCAGTCGATCTCGCAGACCGTCGTCAAGCCGGACGAGATGCGGCTTAGCGACCGCAACACGCTCGACGACGCGCTCAGCGTCGTGCCGGGCGTCAGCCTCGGCAATTCGGGCGGCAGCCGCAACGAGCGGCTTCTGTTCGTGCGCGGCTTCAACCGCTTCCAGGTTCCGCTGTTCATCGACGGCGTCCGCGTCTACCTGCCGGCCGACAACCGGCTCGATTTCGGACGCTTTCTCACGCCGGACCTGTCGGCCATCCAGGTGCAGAAGGGCTATGTCTCGGTGCTGAGCGGTCCCGGCTCGATGGGCGGCGCCATCAACCTCGTCACCCGCAAGCCGGAAAAACCCTTCGAGGCCGAATTGCAGAACGGCGTCGAGCTGGGAAACACCGGGAAATTCTCGTCCTACACCACCTATGGCTCGGTCGGCACGCGGCAGGACCTGTTCTACCTGCAGGCCAGCGGCGCCTGGCGCGACATGAACGGCTTCTTCCTGTCGCGCGGTTTCGACCCGACGCCGGTGGAGAACGGCGGCATGCGCGACTTCAGCGCCGCCAAGGACTGGCGCGTCAACCTCAAGGCCGGCTTCACGCCCAATGCGACGGACGAATATGTGCTGAGCTACACGTCGCAGGCCGGCGAGAAGGACGCGCCCTACAGCGTCGACGAGCCGGTGCGCGGGCGCTCGCCGCTGCCGCTGCCGGCCGGCGCGTCCTACCAGCGTGATTGGCGCTGGCCGCAATGGGACATCAACAGCCTCGCCTTCTATTCCCATACGCAGATCGGCGACGCCTCCTACGTCAAGACGAAGGCCTATTACAACACCTTCAAGAACCTGCTGTCGGCCTATGACGATTCGAGCTTCACGACGCAGATCCAGAAGCGGGCCTTCGATTCCTATTACGACGACAGCGCCTATGGCGTCAGCGTCGAGGCGGGCACGGAGCTCGTGCCGATGAACAGCCTCAAGGCCGCCCTGCATTACCGCCGCGACGACCACGAGAGCTGGAACCACAACCAGCCCGACGGGGCGAGCTTCGTCGAGCCGAAGCAGACCCAGCTCGAGGACACCTGGTCGGCGGCGCTGGAGGACACGTTCCACGCCACCGACAGGATCGATATCGTCGGCGGCGTCAGCTACGACCGCAACAAGCTGACCAAGGCGCAGAAATACGATTCCGACGCCGGGCGCCTGACCGACTATCCGCTCGGCGGCTCCGACGCCTTCAACTGGCAGACGGCGGCCATCTACCGCCCGACCGCCGCGCTGGAGCTGCACGCCAGCGTCTCGTCGCGCACGCGCTTCCCCACCCTGTTCGAGCGTTTCAGCACCCGCTTCGGCGACGCGACGCCCAATCCCGACCTGCGGCCGGAACGCGCGCTCAATTACGAGATCGGCGGCGATTACGACGTGTCGAGCACGGTGCGGGCGGGCGGCGCGCTGTTCTACAGCGACGTGCGCGACATGATCCAGTCGATCAGCGTTGGCGACGGGCTGGTGCAGAACCAGAACATCGGCGACGGCGTCTATTCGGGCGTCGAGATGCATGGCGAATGGGACGCGACGCGCGACCTCACGCTGGGCGCCAACTACACCTATCTGAAGCTGGAGATGAACGATCCGGTGCGCGCCGACCTCAAGCCCATCGGCGCGCCGGCGCATACGGCGCTGCTCTACGCCAACTGGCGGCCCAACGACAAGCTGACCGTGTCGCCCAGCGTGCAGTTCTCCAGTTCGCGCTGGTCCACCGACCGGCTGGAGGAGCACTACTTCAAGACGGACGGCTTCGTACTCGCCAACCTGAATTTCGAGTACAAGTTCAACGAACAGGCCTCGACCTATTTCGGCGTGCGCAACATCTTCGACAAGAATTACCAGCTGGTGAGCGGCTTTCCCGAGCCGGGCCGCACCTATCACATCATGTCGCGGCTGACCTTCTGATCCGCGCCGGCGGCGGGGTTTCTCCGCCGCCGGTCACTCCTTGACGCAATGCCCGGCCACCGCCGGATCGACGGCGTGGTCGCCCGGCTGCGGCGGCGCGATGGGCTTGAACAGCGCGCGGTCGGGCTTCAAATCCAGAAGCGGCGTGCCGTCGAGGCAATCGAGCCCGCGCACCCAGAGAATCGCGCCCTCGACCTTCTCCAGCACGACGATGGAGGTTCCGATCGGGTTGGGCCGCACCGGCGAGCGGATCGAGAAGGTCCCAAAGGTCTCGCCGTCGCTGGCGGGGCTTTGCAGCACCAGGTCCCGGCGCGAGCGGTCGAGCCAGTAGAGAAGCTCCAGCCGCGCGAACCGCTCCACGCCCTTCAGCGCCGGAACCCACGGCTCGAAAATCTCGATCCGGCACAACGGCCCGTCATGCCGGCCCTGGCGCGGACATTCCATCCGCGAGGTCCACGGCGTGGATATCCTGCCGATATAGGTGAGGCCCGCATCGGTCGCCGCCGGCGGCTCGACCCGCACCTCGTTCCGCCTGATTTCGTTCTCGCGCACCACGATCTGTCTCCTATCGAAAATCCGCCGGCATGACCGGGGCGCAGACGGGCGTCGGATGGCCCGGCAGGGTGCCGACCGCCACGTCGATGCGGTAGAGCGCCTTCAGCGCCGCCGGCGTCAGCACCTCCGCCGGACGGCCGATGGCGGCCAGCGTTCCGCCGTCCAGGAGCGCCACGCGGTCGGCGCAAAGGAAGGCGTGGTCGGGGCTGTGGGTCGAAAACAGCACCGACAGGCCCGACGCCGCCAGGCCGCGGATCGCGCCCAGCACCTTGACCTGGTTGCCGTAATCGAGGCTGGCGGTCGGCTCGTCCAGGACGACGATGGCGGCCTCCTGCATCAGCGCCCGCGCGATCAGCACGATCTGCCGTTCGCCGCCGCTGAGGTCGCCGAAGGGGCGCTGCGCCAGATGCGCCATGCCGAAACGGGCCAGATGCTCGTGCGCGCGAGCGCGGTCCGCCGGCCCGGGCGCCGCGAGCGGACCCAGATGCGCCGCCCGCCCCATCGTCACGATGTCGAGCGCCGTGAAGGGAAAGGTCGCCGCATGGGCCTGCGGCGCGTAAGCGAGCTTTCGCGCCCGCGCCCGTGCGGACAGGCCGTGCAGCGGCGCGCCGTCGACCAGCACGCGGCCTTCGAGCGGCGGGATCAGGCCGAGCAGCGTCTTGAACAGGGTGGTCTTGCCGGTTCCGTTCGGTCCCAGCAGGCACAGCGCCTCGCCCGGCGCGAGCGTGAAGGCCACTTTCTCGCCGATGCGGCGGCCGCGATAGCCGAAGGCGAGGTTTTCGACCGTCAGCGTCATGACCAGCTCCGCCGCCCCGAGGCCAAGAGCCAGAGGAAGAAGGGCGCGCCGACGACGGCGGTCAGGATGCCGAGCGGCGTCTCGACCGGCGCGATGGTGCGCGCCAGAAGGTCCACGACCACCAGATAGGCCGCGCCCAAGAGCATGGAGACGGGCAGCAGCAGCCGGTAATCCGGCCCGACCAGCATGCGCGCGATATGTGGGATGACGAGGCCGATCCAACCGACGACGCCGGTGATGGAGACGGCCGCCGCGGTGACGAGCGTCGCGGCGGCGATGAGCACGGGCCGCAGCAGCCGCGTGTCGACGCCGAGCGCGCGCGCCTCCTCCTCGCCCAGCGACAGGAGGTTGATGCGCCAGCGCAGGAGCAGAAGCGGCGCGAAGCCGAGGGCGAAGGCCGGCAGCGCCGCCGCGAGGTCGCCGCGGCTCACCGCCGTAAGACTGCCGAGAAGCCAATAGGTGATGGCCGGCAACTGGTCATAGGGATCGGCCAGTATCTTGACGAGCGCGATGGCCGCGCCGATCAGCGCGCCGATGGCCATGCCGGCGAGCACCAGCACCAGCGCCGGATCGCGGTCGCGCATGGCCGCGCCCGTCAGATAGACGGCCGCCACCGCCAGCAGCCCGCCCGCGAAGGAGAAAAGCTGGATCGCCGCCACCGGCAGCGACAGGAAGATGCCGAGCACGGCGCCGAGGCTGGCCCCGGCGGAAACGCCGAGCACGTCGGGCGAGACCAGCGGATTGCGGAACACGCCCTGATAGGCCGCGCCGGCGGCGGCCAGCGCCGCGCCGACGCAGAGCCCGGCCAGAAGGCGCGGCAGGCGGATGTTCCAGAACACGTTGGCGGCCTGCGAGTCCTGGGCCGGCGCGCCGGCGATCAGCCGCGCGAGATCGGCGAGCGATAGCGGATATTTGCCGGTCGCCAGCGCCAGCGCGCAGACCGCCGCCAGTGCAAGCAGGCCGGCGACGAGGACCACGGCCAGCGCAGCGGGGTTTCGCGGCGCCGTCATCGCGCCTCCGGCATGGCGCGGGCCAGGAGAGCGTCGATCTCGGCGTCGTCGGGCGTGACCTGATAGAACAGGCTATAGAATTCGCGCACGTCCCGCCGCAGATCGTTGGCGAAGATTTTCGGATAGAGCAGCCTTTGCAGCCAGCGTATGCCGATAAGGCGATTGACGCCGGGCGGCGCGTCGAACCAGCCGAAGGGAACGGTGGGCGTCAGATAAACCGCGCCGTCGGCCACGGCGCGCACGTCCTTCCAGCGCGGGTCCGTCTTCACCGTTTCCAGGAAGGCCGGCGATGCGGCGAGGATCACCTGCGGGTTCCAGGCCAGCACCTGCTCGGGCGAAACCTGCGTCAGCCCGCCCTTCCCCGGGCCCGACGCGACGTTGACCGCGCCGGCGTGCTCGAGGATTTCCGTATTGATGGAGCCGGAAAGGCCCGTCTCCAGCCCCGCCGGCCCGCGCCCGTAATAGACGCGCGGCCGCTGGTCCGCCGGCGCGGTTTCGAGCCCCTGCCGCAGCTCCGTCTCGACCCGGCGGGCATAGGCGGCGAGCCGCCCCGCCCGCTCCTCGACGCCGAGCAGCGCCCCCAGCTTCTCGAAGGTTTCGGCCGTCCTGTCCAGCCGCCCGTCCATCAGGATATAGGGAATGCCGGTCTGCGCCTGCACCCGGTCGGCGAGCGAACGATAGGTGTCGCTGATGGAGCCGACATCGACGATAACGTCGGGACGCGCGGCCAGCACCGCCTCCAGATTGGCCGTGCCGCCCTTGCCCGTCAGCCTTCCATAGACCGGCAGGTCGCGCGTTTCGGGCTTGAGGAACGGCCTTTCCGCCGCGCCCGGCGCGCGCACCCAGCCGGCGAGCTTGTCCGGCGCCAGCACATAGACGAGGATCGAAGCCGGCGGGCCGGCGGCGAGGACCTTGCCGATATGGTCGGGAACCTCCACCGTGCGGCCGGCCGAATCCGTGAAAGGCCGCGCCTCGGCGACGGAGGCGAAAAGAACGCCGATCAGGAACAAGAAAAGGAAACGCCGCACCGCCTGCCCCGAACAATCATTATATCCGGGGCGATATAACCCTATTCGGTCGCGGGTGGCTACCGCTAAGAGACGGCCTAGACGACCACCATCGCCACCACGGCGAGGCCCATGGCCACCGTCGCGGCCCAGCCGAACAGGCGGGTGGTGAAATTGATGGTGAAGCGGCCCATCTCGTTGCGGTGGTTGGCGACCAGCATCATCGCCGCCATGACGGGCACCGCGACCACGCCGTTGACGACCGCGCTCCAGAACAGCGCCGCGATGGGGTCGATCGGCGAGATGGCGATGGCAAGCCCGATCAGGAACGCCACGCCGATGACGCTGTAGAAGCCGACCGCTTCCCAGGGCTTGTGCGCGAGGCCGCATTTCCAGTCCTGCGCCTCGCCGAAGGCGTAGGCCACCGAACCCGCCAGCACCGGCAGCGACAGAAGGCCGGTGCCGATGATGCCGAGGCTGAACAGGGCGAAGGCGAAATTTCCGGCCAGCGGCTTGAGCGCCTCGGCCACCTCGGCCGCCGTGCCCACCTCGGTCTTGCCGGAGGCGTGCAGGGTGGCGGCGGTGGAGATGATGATGGCGATGGCGACGACGTTGGAGACGGCCATGCCGACCAGCGTGTCCAGCTTGATGCGGTCCAGCTCGGCCGGGGCCTGGTCGGGCTTGTGCAGAAGCGGCTTCTTCTCGTCGGCGGCGTCGATTTCCTCGACCTCCTGCGAGCTTTGCCAGAACAGGAGATAGGGGCTGATCGTCGTGCCCAGGATGGCGACGATCATGGTGAAGCTGTCGCGATTGAGCGCGAAGCTCGGCCAGACGAAGCCTTTCAGCGCCGCCATCCAGTCGACATGCGCCACGAACAGCACCGCGACGTAAGCGAGCAGCACCAAGGTCAGCCATTTGAGATAACGCGCGTAGCTTTCGTAGGACACGAAAAGCTGCAGAACGAGCGACAGGACGCCGAAGGCCAAAGTGAAGGCCACGGACCCGCCGCCCGCCATCAAGGCGCCGGCCGCGCCCATGGCGGAGAGATTGGCGCCGATATTGATGGCGTTGGCGATGGCGAGAAGGCCGATCAGGCCCAGAAGCGCCCAGCGCGGCATGAAGCCCGCCAGATTGGCGGCGAGCCCCTTGCCCGTCACGCGCCCGATGCGGCCGCTGACGAGTTGCACCGCCGACATGAGCGGATAGGCGAGCAGCATGGTCCACAGCATGCCGTAGCCGAATTGCGCGCCGGCCTGCGAATAGGTGGCGATGCCGCTCGGATCGTCGTCCGCCGCGCCGGTGATCAGGCCGGGACCGAGTTGCTTGAAGATCGCCGCGCGCCGCCAGCGGGGCAGCGTGTTGGCGTCGCTGAAGAGTTCTTGCCCTTCGAGGGTGGATTCGTGCGGCATGGCGTCCCGCTCCTGGGGGTGTGCGACAATGCGGTTGCTATGGAATGCTTACGCCAATTCGCAAGGGACGGGCGGGCGCCCGGCCGGCGCCCGCCCGCTTTCAGTCAGGTGCGGCGGATCGCCGACGCGATGAGGGAGATCACGAACAGGGCGATGAAGATGAAGAAAAGAATTTGCGCAATACCGGCCGAGGCGCCTGCAATACCACCGAAGCCGAGCGCGCCCGCTACAAGAGCGACAACCATGAACACTAGCGCGTAATAGAGCATCTTCGTTCTCCTCTGAATTGAATGCAAGGAAAACGCCACGGCGGCGAACTGGTTCCGCCTCGACTTGGAAATCTTTAAAAAGTCACATTATAACAAGGAGATATTTGACTGCGCATGAAAAACGCCGGGGAAGGTTCCCCGGCGCTCCGCGCATTCCATTGGGCGCCCGTCAGGCAGCGAGCTTAGCGGTCTGCTCGAAGAACAG
>UBKJ01000038.1 GCA_900465915.1 Hyphomicrobiales bacterium | reverse complement strand
TGTCAATCGGCGTCGTAACGGGACCCCTTATCGGCTCCCAAAAGGGACCCCTGCCTCTGGTTGCATCGGGTCAGCGCGCGTAGGCCCGGAGCTCTCCATTTAGCGCAGGGGCCTGCGGGCGCGGGTTGTTTGTCTTTTCGGCTTTAGCTTTGAGAGCGGTTTTTAAAGCGCCAGGATTCGTTCCCGGTTTCCACGATCTCGCAATGGTGGGTGAGCCTGTCGAGCAGAGCGGCGGTCATTTTGGCATCGCCGAATACGGCTGGCCACTCGCCGAAGGCCAGGTTCGTCGTGACGATGATCGATGTCCGCTCATAGAGCCTGCTGATGAGATGGAAGAGGAGCTGGCCGCCGGCCTGAGCAAATGGGAGATAGCCCAGTTCGTCCATGATGACGAAGTCGAGTCTGGTGATGAAGTCGGCCAGCCGCCCCTGCTTTCCGCTGCGTGCCTCCGTTTCGAGCCGATTGACGAGGTCGACGACGTTGAAGAAGCGGCCGCGTGCGCCGTTGCGGATTAGGGCGCGTGCGAGCGCGATGGACAGGTGGGACTTCCCCGTGCCGGTTCCGCCGACCAGAACGATATTGTGCTGCTCGGCGAGGAAGGCTCCTGTCGCAAGCTGGCGCACGAGCCCTTCGTTGACCGGCGTGTCGGTGAAGTCGAAGTCGTCGATGTCCTTGGCCAGCGGCAGCTTGGCCACGGTGATCTGGTATTTGATGGAGCGCGCCTGCTTCTCGGCGATCTCCGACTGAAGCAGGTCACCGACGATGCGCGGCGGTTCGTGCTGTCGCTTGATGCCGGAGGCCATGATCTCGTCATAGGCGCTGCGCATGCCGAACAGCTTCAGCGCGCCCATCATGTCGAGGATTTGGGATCGTTCCATATCAGCTTGCCCTCCTGAGGCTGTCGTAACGGGCGCAATCGGCCAGAGGCTCGTGGGTCAGGCGTAGCGCATCGGGAATGGAAAGGATGGCGGCCGGCTGCGGGTCACGCTTGCGGGCCAGGATGTTGATGATGACAGCGGCCGAGAACACGCCCTGATCGAGCGCCTCCTGGCAGGCCGCTTCGACGGCGGGGAGCCCGTCCAGGCCCACACATTCGAGGATCGACACCATCTGCCGGTCGCCGTCATGCATGGCCTTCAGCCGGCGGCGCACCTTCTCCATGGCGGCGGGCAAAACCCAGTCGTGGAAAGGCGCACCATTGCGCAGGGCTCCCGGCTTACGGGTCAGGACCGGCACGTAATGCCAGGGATTATAGATCGTCTCGCCACGGCCGAAGCAGCGATCGTGCTGGCCAATCTCCACGCCATCCTGCCGGATGATGATGCGATCGGCATAGGCATGTATCTCGGCCGGACGACCGACTGCCGTGGACAGCACCGAGTATTTGTTGTTGTCGAAACGCACGAGGCAGGTCTTGCCGATCGAGGCCTGCACTGCGTGGAAGCCGTCGAATTTGCCGGGATAGCCGACCAGGTGCGGCCCCTCCGCATCGAACACCTCCCAGATCGTGCGCTCCGTCTGATCGACGTGCTTATGAGCGCGGGCGTAACTGATGCACTTGTCCAGCAACCAGCCATTCAGTTCATCGTAGGATTTGAAGCGCAGCCGCGGCGTGAAGAAGCGTTCGCGCACCAGATTGACCTGGTTCTCGACCTGGCCTTTCTCCCATCCCGACGCCGGCGTGCAGGCCACCGGTTCGATCAGGTAATGGCTGCACATCTGTAGGAAGCGGCGATTGTATTGCCGTTCCTTGCCGACGAAGACCGTCTCCACCGCGGTCTTCATATTATCATAGATGCCGCGCGTGCAGGCCCCGCCGAAGAAAGCGAACGCCCTGTCATGGGCGTCGAAGACCATCTCTTGCGTCTCGCGCGGATAGGCTCTCACATACATCATTCGGCTGTGGCAGAGCCGGATATGCGCAACCTTCACCGTCGTCGTCACGCCGTTCAGCACGACGATCTCGTGGCTCCAGTCGAACTGGTAGGCCTCGCCCGGCGCGTAATAGAGCGGCACATAGGCTTGCGCCGTCACGGACCCGCGCTCCTTCGCCCAGGTTCGGGCGTAACGCCGGACTGTGTCGTAACCGCCCTCGTAGCCGAGGTCGCGCAAGTCCTCGAATATCCGGATCAGTGTCAGCCGTTCGCGAGAGGATTTGGCCTCATTGGCGAGCAGCATTCTATCGAGCTGATCGCGCCAGGGGCCGAGCTTCGGCTGAGGTTGACGGGTCCGTTCGTATTTGAACTCCGTCTCATCGGTGCGCAAAACCTTCCGCACCACTTTCCGCGATATGCCCAACTCCCGGCAGATCGCCTTGATCGACTTGCCCTGAACATGGGCTAGCCGCCGTATCTTCAGAATTGTTTCCACAATAAGCATCCAAACAAAAAGCCTCCGATGAAACCGGAGGCTGTTGTAACCCCATCGCAGATGGGGGTCCCGTTTGGACGCCGATCACCCCATTTGCGGGGTCCTTATTCCATGCCTAATCACACA
>UBKJ01000030.1 GCA_900465915.1 Hyphomicrobiales bacterium | reverse complement strand
TAGGGGAATAGGGGAATGAAAAATCATGACGGCGAAGCCGTCAACTCTTAAACATACTCCCCTACTCCCTTATTCCCCTACTCCCCTCTACCTGCCAACGGAGCCGCCCAATGACCCACACCATCCGCGAAAAGCAGAAGCTCATCAACCGGGTGCGCCGCATTCGCGGCCAGCTCGAAGGCGTCGAGCGGATGCTGGAGGAGGAGAAGGGCTGCGCCGAGGTCATGCAGGTCATCGCCGGGGTGCGCGGCGCAGTCAACGGGCTGATGGCCGAGGTGATCGAGGATCACATCCTCATGCATGTCGCCGAGGGCGGCCTGCCGCAGAAGCAGCGCGACGAAGGCGCGGGCGAACTGGTCGACGTGGTGCGCGCCTATCTGAAATAGCGGCCATTCATGAACCTGATTCATAAGTCTCATGGCGATTTTTCATCTAATCGTCGGGCGTCATCCATAATAGAATGATTGGTGAATCGCCGTCATTCGCGCGGCGTTTTTCCATTTCACTCTCAGGAAGGAACGACCCCATGGTGACGAAAGCCTATGGCGCTTACGCCGGCGACAAGCCGCTGGAACCCATCGACATCACCCGCCGCGCGCCGGGACCGGACGACGTCCAGATCGACATCGCCTATTGCGGCGTCTGCCATTCCGACCTGCATCAGGTGCGCTCGGAATGGGCCGGGACGGTCTACCCCTGCGTGCCCGGCCACGAGATCGTCGGCCATGTCAGCGCCGTCGGCGCGAATGTGACCAAGTTCAAGGTCGGCGACGCGGTCGGCGTCGGCTGCATGGTCGACAGCTGCCAGAACTGCTACGCCTGCGACGACGGGCTGGAGCAATATTGCGAGCACATGTTCACCGGCACCTATAATTTCCCGACGCCCGACGCGCCCGGCCATACGCTCGGCGGCTATTCGCAGCGCATCGTGGTCAAGGACAAGTTCGTGCTGAAAGTCAGCCATGCGCAGGAGCAGCTCGCCGCCGTGGCCCCGCTGCTCTGCGCCGGCATCACCACCTATTCGCCGCTGCGCCACTGGCGCGTCGGGCCGGGCATGAAGGTGGGGATCGTCGGCATCGGCGGGCTCGGCCATATGGGCGTCAAGCTCGCCCACGCCATGGGCGCGCACACCGTCGCCATCACCACTTCCGACAGCAAGCGCGCCGACGCCAAGGCCCTTGGCGCGGACGAGGTGATCGTGTCGCGCAACGCCGACGAGATGAAGGCGCACGCCAACAGCTTCGACTTCATCCTCGACACGGTGGCGGCGAGCCACAATCTCGACGCGCTGACGACGCTGCTCAAGCGCGACGGAACCCTGACGCTGGTGGGCGTGCCGGAAAACCCGCATCCGACGCCGGAGTTCTCGGCGCTCATCATGCGCCGCAAGTCGATTGCCGGCTCGCTGATCGGCGGCATCGCCGAGACGCAGGAAATGCTCGATTTCTGCGCCGAAAAGGGCATCGTCGCCGATATCGAGATGATCAAGATTCAGGATATCGACGCCGCCTATGACCGCATGGTCAAGAGCGACGTGAAATACCGCTTCGTCATCGACAACGCCACGCTGGCGGCGGCGTGATTCTTAGCGGGCGGCCTCCGGGCCGCCCGTTTTCATAATGGAAGCTCGGATGTCTGCTTGACGATCTGGCTCGGCACGTCGGTCTTGACGTTCTGCACGCCCCTGATGCGGCTCAGATGCTCGGACTGGAAGCGGCGGTAATCGCTGATGTCGGCGGCGACGCAGCGCACCATGGCGTCGCAATCGCCCAGCATCAGGTAGCATTCCAGCACTTCCGGCAGTTTCAGCACCTCGTTGGCGAAATGCTCGATCGTGTCCTCGTCCTGCGCTCTCAGCCAGATGCGGGTGAAGAAGAACTGCCCCTTGCCGATCCGCGCCGGATTGAGCACCGCCACATAGCGGTCGATCACCCCCGCCTCCTCCAGAAGCCGCACCCGCCGCAGGCAGGGCGACGGCGACAGCCCGACCTCGCGCGCAAGGTCGTTGTTGGCGATGCGGCCGTTCCTTTGCAGCACGCGCAGAATCCGCTTGTCGATCTCGTCGAGCTTCATTGGCTTGAAATTCCATAAATTTTCGCGATAGCGGCAGATAATGCCAAATATTGATAGATCGCACCGATATTTGCAACCCGATTGCCGGCGAGAGTGGCTATAGTGGCGGCCATCCTACCACACATGTCTCCAGCGATGGACAAGGGGCGGACGCGCGAGCCGCCGGCGAGAATCTTATGGACATTTCACAGGCTTACGCTCCCGAAACCCGCAAACCCGCCGGCTGGCCGCAGTTCCGCCGCGGGGCCGCCGCCGGCCTGCCGGTGCTGCTCGGCATCATTCCCTACGCGCTGGTGCTCGGCGCGCAGGCGGCGCAGAAGGGGCTGAGCGTGGCGGAAGTGCCGCTGATGACGGGGCTCAATTTCGCGGGCGGGTCGGAATTCGCCGCCATCCAGCTCTGGACCTCGCCGCCGCATGTGCTTCTGATCGCCGCGATCACGCTTCTGGTCAACAGCCGGCACCTGCTGATGGGCGCCGCGCTCGCGCCCTACATCCGCCACCTGCCGAAGCGAAAGGCCTTCGCGGCGCTGTTCCTGATGTGCGACGAAAGCTGGGCCATCGGCCTGTCCGACGCCCGCCGCCGCGAGGCCAAGGGCGCGAAGCCGGCGCTGGACATGCGCTTCTACGCCGGCGTGGCGGTTCCGTTCTATCTGGCGTGGATTTTCTTCACCACGCTGGGCGCCGCCTTCGGGCCGGCCATGGGCGACCTGCGCCCCTACGGCTTCGACATGGCCTTCCCGGCCGTGTTCCTGGTGCTGCTCGCGGGCTCGTGGAAGGGGTTTTCCGCCGCGCGGCCATGGTTCGTCAGCCTGGTCGTCGCGGCCTGCACTTATCTCGCCGTTCCCGGCGCGTGGTATGTGGCGGCCGGCGCGCTGTCCGGCCTGGTCGCGGCCTGGGCGCTTTCGGGAGAGGCGGCATGATCGATCCGCTCGCCCTCCTCACCATCGTCCTGATGGCCTCGGCCACCTATCTCACCCGCATCGGCGGCTATGTGCTGCTGCGCAACCGCACGCTCGGCCGCCGCGCCACGGCGGTGATGGAGGCCGCGCCCGGCTGCGTGCTGATCTCGGTCATCGCGCCGAGCTTCGTCTCCGACCGCCCGGCCGACCTCGCCGGGCTGGCGATCACGCTTCTCGCCGCCACGCGCCTCTCCATGTTGCCGACGGTGGTGATCGGCATCCTCGCCACCGGCGCGGCGCGCGCCCTTATCGGCTGACCACGGCGAAGCCGCGCGCGCGCAGGCCCCGGCGGTCCTCGCGCAGGCTGTCGATCAGCCGGCCGCGGCTGCCGCTCAGATGCGCCGCCATCAGCGCCGCCGCCCGGTCCGCGTCGCCCTCGCGCACGGCGGCGAGGATGGCGCGATGCTCGTCCCAGGCGCGGGCCAGCGCCGCCGTATCCCGCACCTCCAGCCAGCGCGCCCGCGACAGCCGCCGCATGGCGTCCTGCACGCCGCGCGTGAGAAATTCGTTGCCTGACAGCCGCGCCAGCTCGATGTGGAAATCCGTGCCGACCCGGTGCCATTCCTCGCGCGGCGTGCAGGACGCC
>UBKJ01000024.1 GCA_900465915.1 Hyphomicrobiales bacterium | reverse complement strand
GGCGCCGGAGCTGAAATTCTTCCACTCCACCGACGCCTTGGCGGCCTCCTCGAACCATTTCTGCTGCTTCATCGCCCCTTGCGGAATGGCGACCAGCGGCTGGTAGGCGATGGTGACCGTGTCCGCGGCGGAGGCCGCGGGAACGCCCGACGCGCCCAGAAGGGCGAACGCCCCGGCGGCCAGCGTCCTGACTAGAACCGAAAATGTCATCGCATGAATCTCCTATGTGCTCCCCTGGATCGCGGCGCGATCCCGTTGTTGTTTTTGCTTAGGATTTCCGCATGGCCGGCGCGGTGTCCCGCGACGGCGCTTCCTGCGGCGGGCGGCCGCGCCCGCCGTTCCTCCTTCTCACGCCAGCGCCGTCTTGAAGCCTTCAAACGGATTGTCGCTGCTCAGGTCGATCTTGAAGTCCTGCCCGGCGTCGAAACGCCCGAGACCGTAATGGCTGACGTCCACCTGCGGTTCCTCCCCCAGCGCCATCGCGGCCAGCGTCTCGCCGACGCCGGGGCCGCGCTGCACGCCGTAGCCGGTGAGGCCGCAGCCCACCCACAGCCCGCCGACCTCCGGGTAAGGCCCGATATAGGGGTGGTTGTCGGGCGTGCCGTCCAGCAGGCCGGCCCAGTGGCCGACGACGCCGCGGATGTCGTAGTCGCGATAGCGGTGGCGGAGCTGCGTCATCACCTCGCGCTGCTGGATCGCCGTCTCCTGCCGGAACGCCTCGCCTGCCTCGCGCAGCTCCACCGTGGTGGCGTTGAGCACGCGCTCGGCGGTGTCGCCGGGCGATTCGTACTCGCCGGCCGTGTTGGCCGACATGATGGTGCCGGGATTGCGCGGGATGGCGATGATGCCCTGCACCCCGTCCAGCAGCGACGGCGTCTCGTGCCAGCGGTCGACGCGGCCGACGGTGACGACGGTGTTGTGGGTGATGGAGTGCTTGAGCGCGAGGTCGAGCCCCGAGGATTGCAGCACCCGCCGCGACCACACGCCGGCGGCCACCACGACGCGGCCGCATTCGAGCACGTCGCCGTTCTGCAATTCGACGCCGCGCACCGCGCCGCCCTCGATGACCAGCCGCTTCGCGCCGCAGCCTTCCCAGATATTGCCGCCCGCCCGGCGGATGGCGCCGGCCAAGGCCCAGATCATCGCTGGCGGATAGACCACGCCGTCCTCCGGCGTGTAGAGCGCCGCGCCGACGTCGTCGACGTTCATGCCGGGGAAGCGCTTCTGCAACTCGTCCGGCCACAGGCGCTCGGCGGCGATGCCGCACTGGCGCAAATGGTCGCCGTAATCCACCACCGTCTGCGCGTCCGAGGGGCCGACCACCGTCAGCCGCCCGACGCTGAACAGCTGGAACACGCCGCCGCTACGCTCCGAGATCTGCGAGATGATGCGCTTGCTGCGCAGGACGAGGTCCGAATCGGTGGCGAACCAGCGCTGCGTATGCACCGAGCCGGTGCCGAGCCCGGTGCCGCCCGAGGCCAGCACCTGCCGCTCCAGGATCAGCACGCGCTTCAATCCGGCTTCCAGAAGGCACAGCGCCGTGCTCAGGCCGACGACCCCGCCGCCGATGACGATTGCATCACATTTCACCGAAAGTCTCCTCTGTCGATTTCAGATTCAGGAGGCCTTGCAAAGAGAGATTACAGAAAGAAACCGATATGGCAACTTCGCATCCTTTTGCAAGTTGACGCAGTTTTGCGTCAGTCAAGCACAACTAAAAGTCTATATGCGCGGCGATGACAGAAAAATTCGATTTTTTTACCCCGTATTTTTCTATTATGCCGGATATTCTGCGAATGATTACACGTAAAACGTCAGTTCGACTTTTTGGGATAGTACAATTTCAGCGTGTGCCGACCCTGAGGCCGAACAGGCGCGGCAGCGTGGAGACGCCGCGGTCGAGGAGCGAGCCGCGCTCGCCGCGATCCTCCGCGTCCTCGCAGGCGATGATGGCGCGCCGGATCGCGTAGCCGCCGAGGAAGCGGAACGGCTCGGGCGGAAGGCGCGGCAGGTCGCGGGCGCAGAGCGGCAGGCTGGACCACTGGTCGCGCTCGCCCAGCGCCAGCGACGCCAGGCATTGGCCGGCGATATAGGTCGGGTTGACCCCGTGGCCGGAGAAGCCGCAGCCGTAATGGACGCGCGTTCCGGGCAGGGTCTTGAAGAAGGGGATGCGGTCGGAGGAGATGTCGATCGCCCCGCCCCAGGACTTGGCGATCGGCGCGCCGGCGAAGGCGGGCATGAGATGCCTGAGCCCCTGCTCGACGCGCGCCACCGCCGCGCCATCCTCGCGCAGATGCCGGGCGCCGGCGTCGCCGTTGTAGGCGAGCGGCCCGCCGCCGGTGCCGATCAGCACGCGGCCGTCCTCGGTCTTGCGGAAATAATGCACGAACATGCGCAGGTCAGCGAGGCCGGTGTCCTGCGTCCAGCCCAGCGTCGCCAGCCGCTCGGGCGCCGGCTCCGTCATCAGCGCGAAGCTGGAGAACACCGTCACATGCGGCTTGATCAACGGATGCGCGGCCAGCGCCGCATTGGTCGCCAGCACCACCTCGCGGGCGACGATCTGGCCCTGCGGCGTGCGCACCCGGTTGGGCGCGCCCTGGTCCAGCGCCGTCATGCGCGTGTTCTCGTAAAGCCGCACCCCGGCCGCCATCACGGCCTTGCGCAGGGCGCGCGCCAGCCGCGCCGGATGCACCGTGCCGCCCTCGGGAAAGAACACGCCGCAGCGCATGACCGGCGAGCGGAAGCGCCCGGCCAGCTCCTCGCGCGACAATCTCTGCGCCATGTCGGGCACGCCCAGCCGGCGCGCCGTCTCGGCCATGCGGTCCACCTTGACGTCCTGCGCCGGCGTGGTGGAGACGCGCAATTGGCCGCCCTCGCGCAGCCAGACGTCGCGGTCGGCCTCTTTCGCAAAGGCGCGCAAGCCGTCCTGCGCCATGGCGCCGGCGCGGGCCACGGCCAGCGCGCCGTCCGCGCCGACCAGCTCGACCAGGCCGGGCAGCGCCGCCCAGTAGCCGTGCACGACGCCGCCGTTCTTGCCGCTGGCGCCGGAGCCGCATTGCGCCGCCTCGATCAGCGCCACTTTCAGCTCCGGCCGCCGCCTCTTCAGCGCCAGCGCCGTCCACAATCCGGTGAAGCCGCCGCCGACGATGGCCACGTCCGCCGCGATCTCGCCGCTCAGCGCCGGCGCGTCCGGCTCGCCGCGCTCCTGGCGCAGCGCGTCGGCGAACCACCAGGACGGATCGGCCGGCGCGACGCTGGGCTGACGGGGAAAATCGGACATGGCGCACCCTCGAACATGGATTTCGAGGACCGAGCATACAGAACATAAGGCATTGGACAATTTCGCAATTCTCCGCTAGTTTATGCACATCTGCTCAAAATCCGGCGAGATCGTTCTTGGCGAAAGAATCTTCTGCACAAGCGGCGGGCCGCAAGCCCGATTCAGGGTCCGGCTTCATCCCCGCCAACCTGCGCTATCTCTGTTCCTTCTACCCCTCCATCTCGCATGTCTGCCGCAAGATCGGGGTCAACCGGCAGCAGTTCAACAAGTACCTCTCCGGCCAGATCAACCCGTCGATCCATGTGCTGAAACGCACCTCGGATTTCTTCGGCGTCGAGATCGACGAGATGTTTCTGCCGCCCTCCGAGCTGCGCAAGATCATGGAAGGCCCACGCGACGCCGCCCGCGAGGCGCCCGCACGCACGGGCGACAATCCGCTCGACGCGATCTACGGCCTCGTCCGCCCCGACGTGGGGCTGTTGAAAAAATACGAGGGCTTCTATTTCCGCTACAATTACAGCTTCGACGGCTCGGGCCGCGTCATCCGCAGCCTGTTCTCGATCCGCGAGAAGAACGGCGTCTTCGTGACCCGCCTGCTGGAGCGCATCCAGCACCGCTCCAACGGCTCGCGGCGGCTCACCACGCTGAAATATGACGGCGTCGTCACCGCCTTGTCGGGCTGCCTGTTCAACATCGAATATGAGCGGGTGATGAAAAGCTGCATCGGGCACGCCGCCTTTTCCTGCCTGCAGCGCCCCGGCCAGCGCTTCATGACCGGCATCCAGAGCTCCTACAGCACGTCGAGCGGCAAGCCCACCGCCTCGCGCGTCGTGCTCGAGCGCATCACCCGCGACATGCCGCTGCGCGAGATGATCGCCCGCTGCGGCACTTTTTCGGCCGACGACGCCCGCATCGAGCCCGACATCCTCGCGCTCATCAGCAACCAGATCGCCAGCCCCGAGAACCTGCTGACCGACTCCGCCTGAGCCGCGTCAGCTCAGGAAACGGTCCTTGAACTTGTAATACATGATCGCCGTTCCGAGGAACCACGGCTTGCCGTTGTAATAGGGCCGGCCCTGCAGTTCGAGATTGGCGAAGACGCTGTGCCCCTGCGGCCGGCCGAGCAGGAGATTGGCGATCTTGTCGCCGAGATAGGTGCTGGTCGGCACGCCGTTGCCGCAATAGCCCATGGCGAAATGCACCCCCTCATGCACGCCGATATGCGGCACGCTGTCGAAGGTGAAAGCCGGGAAGCCCATCCAGGAATGGGTGACCTTGGTCTCGCGCAGCTCCGGGAACACCCGCGTCATGGCGGCGTGCAGGCGCGGGGCGCTGACGCGCGTGTCGGTCTCCAGAAGCGCGACGCGGCCGCCGAACAGGATGCGTCGCCCATCGGGCGAAGGACGGTAATAATAGATCACCTTGCGGGTCTCGTTCATCTGGTAGCCCTTGGGGCAGAGCCGCGCCACCAGCTCGGCCGGCAGCTCCTCCGTGGCGATCAGATAGCTGCCGATGGAGATGATGCGCCGCCGCCACCAGGGCGTGACGTCGCTCGTATAGCCGTTGGTGGCCAGCACCACGTTCTTCGCCGCGATCTGGCCCTTGGCGGTGCGCACCGTCAGCGCGCCGGGCTTGCCGGAAATGTCGACCACCGGCTGGAAGCCGTATATGCGCGCCCCCGCCGCCACGGCCCGCTCCATCAGCCCCTTGTGAAACAGTTTCGGATTGAGCCCGCCGCGCCCGGCGAAGACCGCGCCGCCGTAAAAGGCGTCGGTGCCGACCTCCTGCCGCACGTCGCGCCGCTCCACCAGCCGCGCGTCGCAGAATTCGCGCGGCTCGCTCTCGACCCGCGCCCGCAGCCGCTCGAAAGCCTTCGGCGTATGCGCGCCGACGAAATGCCCCGGCAGCGACAATTCGCAATCGATGCCCTCGGCGGCGATGAAATCGAGCAGGAAGCGGAAGGCGTCGTTTCCCTCGCGCTTGATGGCGAAGCCCGTCTCCTTGCCGTGGATGCGGACCATCTCGCTCAGCGGAAAATTGACGCCCGGGCCGATATGGCCGCCATTGCGCGTGCTGCATCCGTGGCCCGGCCGCTCGGCGTCGAGCACCACCACGTCGCGGCCGGCGCGCGCCAGCGTCAGCGCCGCCGACAGGCCGGTATAGCCCGAGCCGACCACCACGACGTCGGCCTTGGCCGGCGGGTCGCCCGGTCCGGCGTCGACCTCCTCGTGCCCGTCCCACCAGAACGGCGTCGGCTTGAAATTGGCGGCGAATACGTCGGCTGTCATTGAACGTCCTCCCAAGCCCCCGTCATGCGTCGTCGTGACGGCTGAAAACCATGAATACGGCCACCGCGGCGACGGAGATCAGGATCAGCATCGTCGATATGGCGGCGATGGTGGGATCGATCTGGTCGCGCAGCGCCAGGAACATCTTTCGCGTCAGCACCGTGTTGTCGCCGCCGGCCACGAACAGCCCGACCACGACCTCGTCGAACGAGGTCACGAAGGCGAAGATGGCGCCGGCCAGAAGCGACAGGCGGATCTGCGGCAGCATCACGTCGACGATGGCCCGCATGCGCGAGGCGCCGAGGCTGCGCGCCGCCTGGTCGAGGGCGAAGTCGTATTTGCGCAGCGCCGCGGCGATGGTGGTGACGACGAAGGGAATGGCCAGCGCCGTATGCGCCAGCACCACGCCGAGGAAGGTGTCGACCAGCCGCAGCCGGATATAGAGGAAGAACACGCCGATGGCGACGAGGATGACAGGCGCGATCTGCGGCAGCAGCAGGAAGGCGAAGACCGCCCCCGCCATGCGCGATTTCGAGGTGACGACCCAGAGCGCGGCGAAGAAGCCGATCGGCGTCGCCAGCACGACCGTCGAGGCCGCCGCCATCAGCGACACCCGCGTCGCCGCCATCCATTCCGGCGAGGCGAAATAGGCGTGATACCAGCGCAGCGACCAGATCTTTGGCGGAAACTCCAGATAGTTCGAGCCGGAGAAGCTCATCGGTATGACGACGAAGACCGGCGCCAGCAAAAAGACGATGACCAGGATCGCGAAAGGCGTCAGCCACGCGCCCTGGCCGTCGAAAAGGCGCCGCCACAAGGGCTTTCCGGGCTTTCCGGTCATCGGCCGAGCCCTCCGCTGAATTTGCGCGTCGCGGCGAGAAGCGCCGCGACGATGACCAGCAGCACCACGCCCAGCGCGCTCGCCGCGCCCCAGTCGCTATAGGTGGTGATGTTTTCCTGGATCTTCATCGAGATCACCGTGACGTTGCCGCCGCCCAGCAATTGCGGCGTGACGTAGAAGCCGAGGCACAGAACGAAGGTCAGCAGCCCGCCGGCGAACAGGCCCGGCCCCGACAGCGGCACGAACACGTCCCAGAAGGCGCGCGTGCGGCTGGCGCCGAGGCTGCGCGCGGCGCGGACGAAGTCGCCGTCGATCTGTTTCATGGCCGAATAGAGCGGGAAGATGAAGAAGGGCAGCATGATATGCACCATGCCGATGCTCGTTCCCAGAAAACTGTTGGAGAGCCGCAGCGGCCGGTCGATCAGGCCGAGGTCCTGCAGCCAGTTGTTGACGACGCCGTTGCGCTGCAACAGCGCCATCCAGGCGTAGGTGCGCACCAGGAGCGAGGTCCAGAACGGGATCGCCACGCAGGTCAGAAGCAAGGCCGCCACGCGCCGCGAGCGCGAATGGATGAAATAGGCGGTGGGATAGCCGATCGCCACCACCGCCGCCGTCACCACGACGCTGAGATAGAGCGTGCGCAGGATGATCGCCTGATAACTGGGATTGACCACCATGCGCTCGTAATTGACCGCCGACGGCGCGCCGTCCGCCACGAAGGACAGCGCCGCCAGCCATAAAAACGGCAGCACGATCAGGCCGACCAGCACGAGGGCCGGCAGCGGATAGAGCCATGGTCGGCTGCGGATCGTCGCTTTCGCCGCCATCGCCTAGCCCCCCGCTTGCGCGCCGAGCACGAGGCTCGTGTCGCTCTGGTGCAGGGCGAGCCGGATCGGCGCGCCGACGGCGGGAATGTCCTGCAGGCTGGCGAAGCGGGCGCCGCGGCGCACCATGATCCCCTCGCCGCCCGAGGCGAGATCGGCGAAGACCAGCACCACGTCGCCCTGATAGACGATCTCACGCACCGTGGCGGAGAAGTAGAAATAGCCGGGCGCGGCATGGCCGCCGGCGGCGACGATGTCGAGCTTCTCCGGCCGCACCACCAGAAGCGCGCCGGGATCGTCGGCCAGCGGCCCCAGCGCCGCGCGGTCGACGCCGGCGACTTCCGCGCGGGCCAGCGGCAAGAGGTGCGAATAGCCGATGAAATCGGCGACGAAGGCGTTGGCCGGCCGCTCGTACATGTCGCGCGGGCGGGCGATCTGCACGATCTCGCCCCGGTTCATGACGGCGATGCGGTCGGACAGCGTCAGCGCCTCCTTCTGGTCGTGCGTCACATAAACGATGGTGCTGCCGAGCTGCTGGTGGAGATGCTTCAGCTCGATCTGCAATTCGTCGCGCAGCTTCTTGTCGAGCGCCGACAGGGGCTCGTCCATCAGGATGATGTCGGGCTCGAACACGATGGCGCGCGCCACCGCGACGCGCTGGCGCTGGCCGCCCGACAACTGGTCGATGCGCCGGTCGGCGAAGCCCGACATCTGCACCGTCGCCAGCGCGCGCAGGCTGCGCGCCTCGCGCTCGGCGCGCGCGACCTTGCGCAGCTTGAGCGGATAGGCGACGTTCTCCGCCACCGTCATATGCGGGAACAGGGCGTAGCTCTGGAACACCATGCCGATATTGCGCCGATGCGGCTCGACGCCGACCATCTCGCGGTCGTCGATGCGCAGGCTGCCCGAATCCGGCTCGGCGAAGCCGGCGAGCCCCATCAGAAGCGTGGTCTTGCCCGAGCCGGAGGGTCCGAGCAGGGTGAGGAACTCGCCCCGCCCCACCTCCAGCGACACGTCGTCGAGCGCGACGAACGAGCCGTAGGTCTTTCTCAGATTGCGAATGCTGACTGTCGCGGCCATATCCATTTCCACGGCTGCGCCGAGCGCGGCGGCGTCCGACGCGAGGTCGTTGCGCGCCGTCCCGAAGCGTGGGGCGGCGCGGTGAAAGCATTTCCAACGTTCGGAAACGCGTAGGCCAAAGCGTTTCCGGCGAGAACGCCAAGCGGTTTCGCCAGAAACGGAAGCCGCCCTATTGCTGCTTGAAGTTCTGCCAGCGCTCGATCATCTGCGCGCCGTTCTTGCCCCACCATTCGTCGTCGATGATGACCTGCTTGGCGGCGTTCTCCGGCGAGGAGTTGACGCGCTTGCGGTCGGCGTCGTTGAGCACGCCGATGTCGAAGGCCTTGGCGTTGGTCGGGCCGTAATCGATATATTTGGGCAGCTCCGCCTGCTGCTCGGGCGCCATGAACATGGCCAGCGCCTTCATCGCCAGGTCCTTGTGCGGCGCACCCTTGGGGATGAGCCAGCAATCAGCCATCATCAGCCCGCCATTATAGGTGTAGTCGGCATGGGCGCCGTCGCGCATGGCGGCCGAGAGGCGGCCGTTCCAGATCTGGATCAGGTCGGCCTCGCCGTCCTTGGCGATCTGCGCCGACTGCGCGCCGGAATTCCACCAGACGCCGATATGCGGCTTCAGCTCCGCGAGCTTCTTGAAGGCGCGGTCGACGTCGAGCGGGTAGAGCTTGTCGGGGGCGACGCCGTCAGCCAGAAGCGCCATCTCCAGATTGCCGCGCGGATGGTCGTAGACGGCGCGCATGCCGGGAAATTTCTTGGCGTCGAAGAAGTCGGCCCAGCTCGCGGGCTTGCTCCCGTCCTTGCCGATCGTGTCGGTGTTCCAGGCCAGCACCGTCGAATAATAGAACTGGCCGATCCAGGACTTGTGCACCATGCGCGGGTCGACGCCGTCGGCCTTGACGACGTTGTAGTCGATCGGCTCCAGCAGGCCCTGCTTCTCGCCCAGCGAGCATTCCTCGGCCGAAAGATCGACCAGGTCCCACGACACCGCGCCGCTCTCCACCTGCACGCGGACCTCCTGGAGGCCGGTGGCGGTGGATTCCTTGATCTTCATGTTGAGCGCCTTCTCGGCCGGCTCGAAGAAGGCCTTGCGCTGGGCGTCCTGAAGCGCGCCGCCGCCCGAAGCGACGACGATCTCGGCCGCCTGCGCGGCGACGCCCATGCTCGCTAAAGCGAGGAGCGTGACTGGAAATATGCTGGATCGTTTCATTGTTATGTTCCCCTGATGAAGGCCATTCCCGATGGATGCGCCGGCCGCCGGGATGGAACCGGACGGCGGGCGAAGGATACCGAAACGTCGCTAAATCATTTTACGTAATCGATTACATAACAAGCCGGACGCCGCGTCAAGCCGCTTTTTGCGAAGGCGGTTCGGGGAGCCGTGCGACACGCTGGCGCCGGGCGCGTTTGTTTGCTACTTCTCCGCCATGCAGACCCGAAAAAAACGCACCCCCCCGGCGGATCGTCTCAACGGCCTTGTCGCGGCCGCAATCCGGCGGCCGACCATGGGCGACGTGGCCAAGATCGCCGGCGTCTCCAAGGCCACCGTGTCGCGCGTGCTCTCCGGCCGCGAGGACGGCTTCACCGTCGAGACGGCGGCGCTGGTCAAGGAGACCGCGCAGCGCCTGGGCTATGTCGTCAACTCCGTCGCCGCCAGCCTGCGCAGCCGCCAGACCTATACGGTCGGGCTGGTGGTGGCCGACGTGGCCAACCCCTTCTTCGGCGGCGTCGCCAGCGGGGTGGAGTCGCGGCTGGCCGAGGACGGCTACAGCGTCATCTTCGCCAATAGCGGCAACGCGGTCGAACGCGAGAAGGAGTTGGTCGGCCTGCTCGCCGAAAAGCAGATCGACGGCATGATCATCGCCTCGTCGACCTCCTCGGGCGCGCATATCCTGCGCGCGCAGAGCCGCGGCATCTCGGTGGTGCTGGTGGATTCGGACATTCCGAACCTCGACCTCGACGCGGTGGTGATCGACAACCGCGCCGCCGCCCGCACGGCGGTGGCGCATTTCGTCGCCCGCGGCCATCGCCGCATCGGCGTCGTCACCGGCCCGCTCACCGCCGCCTTCGACGTCCAGCGGCTGGAGGGCTATCGCGAGGGACTGATGACCGCGGGCCTGCCCTATCGCGACGACTACGTCTTCCGCGAGGATCTGCTGACGGCGGGCGGCGAGAAGGCCATCGAGGAGATGACGCGCCTCGCCGACCGGCCCACCGCGCTTTTCGTCTCCAACAACATGATGGCGCTCGGCGTGCTGCTCGGCCTCAAGAAGGCCGGCCTCAGCATTCCCGACGACGTCTCGCTCATCGCCTTCGACGACCAGGACTGGTATTCGGTCTACCAGCCCGCCATCACCAGCATCGTCAATCCGGCCTATGAGATGGGCCGCGCGGCGGGCGCGCGCATGCTGCTGCATCTCGACGGCAAGACCCCGCCGCCCGCGCCCGAGCGCATCGTGCTGGAAGCGCCGCTGATCGAGCGCGCCAGCGTCTCCGCCCCCGCCTCCTGAAGCCGGCTCGCGCCGACTTCGACCTCCGCGCAAACGTAATCGATTTCCGAAACAGGTTTATCGCGCGGGCCTCAGCCGCTGGCGGCGATGGCGAGGAAACGGTCGATCTCCTCGGCGCTCGCCCTCCAGCTCGTCACCAGCCGCACGGCCTCGCGGCCATCGGGGCGCGGCCAGCGCTTGAACGGCGACTTCGCCGCGCTAAGCCGATCGCCCACCGCCGCCGGCCATTCCAGGAACAGCATGTTGGCCTGCACCGGATGCAGCGCGCGCACGAAGTCGTTGCGCGTCAACCCCTCGGCGAGGCGGGCGGCGGCGGCGTTGGCGCGCCCCGCCAGGTCCAGCCACAGCCCGTCCGAGAGATAGGCCGCCATCTGCGCCGACAGGAAACGGTGCTTGGAGAAGAGATGCCCGGCCCGCTTGCGGCGCAGCTCGAATTCGCGCGAGCGCGCGCCGTCGAAGATCACCACCGCCTCGACGCCGAGGCAGCCGTTCTTGGTGCCGCCGAAGGAGAGCACGTCGACGCCGGCGCGCCAGGTCATGTCGGCCGGGCTCGCGCCGGTGGCGGCGATGGCGTTGGCGAAGCGCGACCCGTCCATATGGACCGCCGCGCCGTGCCGGCGGGCGACGCCCGCCACGGCGGCGACCTCCTCCGGCCGGTAGACCGCGCCCAGCTCGGTGACGTTGGAGATCGAGACCACGCCCGGCGAGACGGTGTGGACGCCGTTGCAGCCGGTCGCCGACATGGCCGTGTCCAATGCGGCGAGGTCGAGCTTAGCGTCCTCGCCCGCCACCGGCAGCAGCTTGGCGCCGCCGGTGAAAAATTCCGGCGCCGCGCATTCGTCGACCTGGATATGCGCCTGCGCGTGGCAGAACACCGCGCTCCATGGCGGGCAGAGGATGGACAGCGCCAGCGCGTTGGCCGCCGTGCCCGTCGCCACCAGATGCACGGCGGCCTCCGGCGCCTCGAACAGCTCGCGCGCCTGCCGAGTCACCTGCGCCATCAGCGCGTCGCCGCCATAGGACGCGCTGTAGCCGTCATTGGCGGCGACCAGCGCCGCCAGGATTTCCGGCGCCGCGCCCGAGGTGTTGTCGGAATTGAAATTCATGAAAGCCGTTCCCGTGTCATGCGTTCAGAACAGTTTGCCGCGCGCGGTGACCGGCCACAGCGTCTCCACCATGCCATTGCGGACGCCGACGAACCAGTCGTGTAGATTGCAGGTCGGATCGCAATGGCCGGGAATGAGCCGCACCCGGTCGCCAAGGCGCAGCCGCCGCTGCGGATCGTCCAGCACCCCATGCTCGTCGGAGGCGGTCAGGTAGCGCAGATCGTCGGATTCGACCCGGGGCAGGCCGCTGTCGAGCGCATGCGCCTTGTGGCCGGCGTCGCAGACCGGCCGGCCCGGAATGGCGACGCTCATGACGGTGGAAAGCACGAACAGCGCGTTCTCCATGCCGCCGGCGCGGCCGCCGTCCAGCTCGCGCACCCGGTCGTAATCGGCGTCCATGAAGATATAGGAGCCGCATTGCAATTCGTTGACCGCGCCCAGCTCGGCGTCGAGCATGAAGGACCCCGTCCCCGCCCCGCCGACCACGGCGCAGTCCAGCCCCGCCTCGGCCAGCGCCCGCACGGTTTCCTTGGTCAGCGCCGCCGCCGTCTCGCCCCTCAGCCTTCGCTCGGCCGCGTCGTAGACGTGCTGGAGATCGCCCTGATAGGCCTGCAAGCCGTCGAAGCGCAGGCCCGGCGCTTCCGCGACCGCTTGCGCCAGCGCCACGGCCGGCGCGCCCGGTTCGACCCCGCAGCGGTCGCCGCCGCAATTGATCTCGACCAGCACGCCGATGGTTTGGCCCTGCCGCGACGCCTCCGCCGATAGATCGCGCACGGCGGACAGATCGTCGACGCAGACCGCGATCCGCGCCGTCCTCGCCAGCCCCACCAGCCGCCTTACGCGCTGCTCGCCCCAGATCTCGTTCGAGACCAGGATGTCGGAAACGCCGGCGCGCGCCAGCGCCTCGGCCTCGGACACTTTCTGGCAGCAGACCCCGCAGGCGCCGCCGCGCTCCATCTGGATGCGGGCGATGTCGGCCGATTTATGCGTCTTGGCGTGCGCCCGCAGCCGCAGGCCGGTGCGGTCGAGAAAAGCCTTCATGCGCGCGACGTTGCGGTCGAAGGCGTCGAGGTCCACCACCAGCGCCGGCGTGACGATGCGCTCCGCCGGATCGCCCGGCCGCGCCGGAATGTCGTAGCCGACCTCCAGTCTGTCGAAATCCATCGGCGTCCTCCCGCGAAAAAAATACTAGAGCACGACCCGGTGCTCGCGCTGGCCCACGACCCCGGCGCGCAAGGCGAAGGTCTTGCCGGAATTGGGATGACGCGCCAGATCCTCGGCCGGAAGGTCCGAGGCCGAAGTCAGGTAGATCACGTCGAGATCGGGCCCGCCGAAGGCCGGGCAGGTCAAATGCGGCGCGCCGGTGGAAAAGCGCGCGACCTCGCGGCCGTCGCGGTCATAGGCGCAGAGCAGGCCGGAGCCCCAATGGGCGTTCCAGAACCGGCCCTCGGCGTCCACCACCGCCCCGTCGGGCTTCAGCCCTTCGGCGGTGAGGTCGAGGAACAGCTCCGGCTCGCCCTTCGGCCAACCCATCCCGTCCAGCCGCCAGCGCATGACGCGGCAGGTGGCGGTATCGGCCAGATAGGCCTCGCCGCCGTCGGGCGAGAAGCAGATGGCGTTGGAGATGGCGACGCCGCCGAGCAGCTTTCGCAATTCGCCGCGATGATAGCGGTAGATCGCGCCCAGCCCCGGCTCGCAATTGAGCCCCATCGTGCCGATCCAGAAGCCGCCATAAGGATCGGCGCGGCCGTCATTGGAGCGCGTCAGCGAATCGTCCGCCTCCAGCGCGACGAGCCTTTCCGTGGCGCCCGTCTCGAGGTCGAACAGCGACAGCGCGCTTTGCGAGGCGACCAGCAGGCGCCGCGCGTCGACCCAGCCCGCCGCCGAGACCATTTCGGGAAACCGCCATTCCAGCGCCCGCCCCGCCGCGTCGCGCGATAGGAGCGCCTTGCCGAGAATGTCGAACCAGAACAACTGGCCGCGTTCGGGATGCCACAGCGGCCCCTCGCCCAGAAGGCAGATGCGGTCGTCGAAGACGGCCGGCGCCGCTTGCTTGTCCAGATCAGCCATGGAACAGCGGCTCCTCCAGCCCGGTCACGTCGGTTTCGAGCGCGAAAATCCCGCCCGCCGTGGGGTCGGCGGCGAAACCCTCTTCCTGCATATAGATCCACACGCCGTCGATCATGCGGATCGAGGCCGAGGTAACGTAGAGCGTCTTCATCTCCGCCCCGCCGAAGCAGCAGCTCGTCGGGCTGAAGCAGGGTGTCTCGACCACCCGCTCGACCGAGCCGTCCGGCCGGTAGCGCGTGACGCGGCCGCCGTTCCAATGCGTCGACCACAGGCAGCCTTCCGCGTCCACGGTCGAACCGTCCGGGATGCCCTCGTCCGCGCCGATGCGGGCGAAGACCTCGCGATGCACCACCGCGCCTTCCGCGTCCAGCTCATAGGCCCAGATTTCGCGCTCGTGGCTGCGCGTGTGATAGACGACGCGCCCGTCCGGGCTGAAGGACGGGCCGTTGGAGCAGATGAAGCCGTCCGCGACCAGACGGGGCGCGCCGCCGGGGACGAGCGCGAAAAGCTGGCCCAGCCTGTCGCTTTCCTGCTTGTCCGTGGTGCCGGCGAAAAGCGCCCCGTCGCGGTTGACCTTGGCGTCGTTGAAGCTGGCGCGCGGCTTGTCGGCGAAGGGATTGCCGAACGGCCGCCGCGCGGTGAAATCCGCGTCGATCAGCGAATAGCCGTCCGACCCCGCCAGCACGAAGCCGCCGCCGGCGCGCCGGACCAGGCCGCCGAGCTGGTCCGGCAGGTCGACGGCGAATTTTTCGTCCGCGCCTGTCGCCGGGTCGAAACGATGGATCTCCGGCCGCATCTGGTCGATCCAATAGAGTTTTTGCTCCTCCGGCGACCACAAAGCGCCTTCGGCGAGAACGGCCCGCGCTTCGAGCACGCAACGGATGGACATGGCTGGCGACCTCATTGCTGACGCGGCGCGAAGGGCCGGCGTCCTTTCCCATCCCGCGATCATAAACCGAGGGGGGACGAGCCTGTCAACCGATTTCGTCATGAAACGCGCGCTTCGGCGCATCGCATGAAAAATGCCCGCAAATCCGCCATTTTATGCCCTATTGACAGAAAGCGCCCCGTTTCTGTAAGTTACGTAATCGGTTTCGTAATTATCAGGGCCGCGCTCGGAAAGCCGGCCCTCCCCCATTGCAAATCAACTGATTGGTGCACCATGAGTGGAAGGCTGAAGGACCGCGTGGCCGTCGTGATCGGCGCGGCGCAGGGCATTGGAACGGCGATCGCCGAGCGCTTCGCGGAGGAAGGCGCGTTCGTCGTCATCGGCGACATGAACCCGGAAAAGGGCCAGGCGCTGGCCGACCGGCTGGGCTCGGAGCGCGCCTGCTTCCACCGCGCCGACATCGCGCAGGAAGACGACGTCGCCGGCCTGATCGACTTCGCGGTTCAACGCGCCGGCCACATCGACATCCTCGCGCAGAACGCCGGCATCTATCCGCTGTCCATGATCACCGACACGACGCGCGAGCGCTGGGACAAGGTCTTCGCCGTCAACATGACCGGCACCTTCATGGCGGCGCGGGCCTGCGCGCCGCTGATGCAGGCGCGCGGCTACGGCCGCATGGTCTTCACCTCGTCGATCACCGGCACGCGGGTGGTCAATCCCGGCCACAGCGCCTACGCCGCCACCAAGGCCGCCATCAACGGCTTCATCAAGGCGGCGGCCATCGAACTGGCGGGCTATGGGATCACCGTCAACGGCGTCGAGCCGGGCAACATCCTCACCGAGGGCCTGACCGACGGCCGCACGCGCGACTATATCGCCGCCATGGAGGAATCCATCCCCATGGGCCGGCTCGGCACGCCGCGCGACGTCGCCAATGCGGCGCTGTTCCTCGCCTCCGACGACGCCGCCTATATCACCGGCACGACCATCGTCGTGGATGGCGGGCAGGTCCTGCCGGAAAGCAAGGACTTCAATGCCGGATTGTGAAGAAGTCCGCTTCCTCCGCCCCGACGAGACGCCCTACGGCCCCTTGTCGAACTATTATTTGCGCCCCATCCGGCTGGACGGGACGACCTATCGCAGCGTCGAACACGCCTTCCAGGCCAAAAAGGCGGCGCGCATCGAGGTGGCGGCGTGGATCGCCGCCGCCCCCGACGGCCTTCTCGCCGCGGCGGCGGGCGACGCGCTGCCCGCGCATGAGATCGTCCCGCAATGGGCCGAAAGCCGCGCCGAGATCATGCGCCCGCTGCTTGCGGCGAAATTCGGCCAGCATGCCGACCTGCGCGCTTTGCTGCTCGCCACCGGCCAGGCCGAAATCGCCGAATGGGCCGAGGAGGACACGCCGACCAACCGCTTCTGGAGCAAGGTCGACGGCGCCGGCGACAACGTGCTCGGCAAGCTGCTGATGGCGCTGCGCGCCGAGCTGGCCGCGCGCCCGCGCGAGCGTCGCACGGCGGTTCCGTGACGACGGCGACCACCCCATCGAAACCCGCATGACCAGCCAGAATTTCAGGGAGACGGACTTGATAGACCTTTCGACATATCTCGACCTCGCCACTATCGACCTCGGCGAATTCGCGCCCAAGCCCACCTCGCTCGAAGGCGACCAGGTGGAGGCCTCGCGCCCGCTCTACCGCTCCGAGGACGGCACGGTGGAAATCGGCGTCTGGGAATGCACGCCCGGCCGCAGCACGGCCGACCGCAGCCTCTCCTCCGAAACCTGCCACTTCATCTTCGGCCGCGTCGAGATGCGCCGCGCCGACGGCGAGGTGCGCCTTCTCGGGCCCGGCGACCTTCTGGTGCTGCCGCAGGGCTGGAAAGGCGAATGGCGCCTGCTGGAGCGGACCCGCAAGCTCTACGTGCTGCACACGCCGAAGCCGGCATAAGCCGGCTCACTCCGCGATAGCCCGCAGCCAGATCGCCACGGCCACCGCGCCGCCGTCGGGATGCCCGAGCGCGCGGTCGCCGAGATAGCTCGCCCGCCCCAGCCGCGGCTTCATCGATTGCGTCGCCTCCGCGCCGGCTGCGGCGGTTGCGGCGGCGTTTCTCCAGGCGGCCTCCACCGGCGCGCCGGAAGCGACGCTATCGGCGAAAGCCTTGGCGGCGGGCGCGAGCGCGTCGACCATCGTCCGGTCGCCCGGCCGCGCGCCGCCGAGATCGGACACCGCCGCGACGGCGGCCGCAAAGGCGTCGGCGATCTGCGCCGCCGTCGGTTCCGCCGCGCCCACGAGGCTGCGCGAGGCGCGCATCAGGCCGGTGGCGTAGAACGGTCCCGAACTGCCGCCGATCGCCCGCCGCATGGCGTTCGCCATCGCCGCGAGGCCGCCGGCCGCGTCGCCGAAATTTTCCTCTCCAAGCGCCAGAATGGCTTCGCCGCCGCGCTTCATGCTGGCGCCGAGATCGCCGTCGCCGGTTATGCTGTCCAGCTCGGTCAGTTGCGGCTCGGCGGCGATCAGGGCCTTGGCGGCCGCCTCGGCGGCCTTCCGCAGCCGCAAGCCTGCGGGCGTGATCTCGCCGGCGAAAACCGTCTCACGGGCTCGCGCGACGGAAGGAAGGACCCGCTTCCGGTTGACCGCGCCGCTGCGCGGCCAGGCCACTGCGTCGGTCTCGAAGTCGAGAAGCCTCAGCGCCCGGTCGTCGACGCGCATCACCGACAGCGAGAAGCCGGGCATGTCGAGCGCCGACAGGAAGGTTCCCGCCCAGGCTCTTTCGACCGTGACGCCCTTATCCTCCAAAATCCCGATCGCCGCGCGGGCCACGATGCAAAGCTCCATCGGCGGCGTGGCCCCGAGGCCGTTCACCAGCAGCGCGACGCGGTCGCCGCGCCCGACGCCGCCGTCGGCCTCGATGGTCTCTAGCACCAGCGCGACCAATCGGTCCACCGGCGCGATCGGCATGCGGCGCACGCCCTGCTCGCCATGGATGCCGAGGCCGACCTCGATCTCCTCCTCGCCCAGCACGAAGCCCGGCCTGCCGACCGACGGCAGGGTGCAGGAGCCGAGCGAGACGCCCATCGAGGCGAGGTTTTCGGCCGCTGCGCGGGCGATCCGCGCCACCTCCGCCAGCGGCGCGCCCTGTTCCGCCGCCGCGCCTGCGAGCTTGTGGACGAGGACCGTGCCGGCGACGCCCCGGCGGCGCTCGGCCGGCACCGTGTCCTTCAAGGCGACGTCGTCGGCGACGACGACGATCTCGACCGGGATGCCTTCCGCCCGCGCCAGCTCGGCCGCCAGGCCGAAATTCAGCCGGTCGCCGGTGTAGTTCTTGACGATGACCAGCGCCCCCGCCGGCCCCGCAACCGCCCGAATGCCCGCCAGCACCGCGTCGGCGCTGGGCGAGGTGAAGACGTCGCCGGCCACCGCCGCCGTCAGCATGCCGCTTCCGACATAGCCGGCATGGGCCGGCTCATGTCCGCTGCCGCCGCCCGAAAGCACCGCCACTTTCCGTTCCCCGGCCTCCGGCAAGCCGGAGCGGATCGCCACATTCTCGTCGGCCAGCAGCACCGTGGCCGGGCTCAGCGCCGCCGCGCCCTCCAGCATGTCGCGCACGACGGTGGAGGGATCGTTGATCAGCTTCTTCATGGGTTCTCTCCGGGACGATCAGTGGACGGGCGCGAGCACGGAACGCTCGGTGGCGGCGTCGAAGGCGTGGATGCTGCCGGGCCGGTGGACGAGCGCGATCTCCTGGCCCACCTCCACCGCCGGGCCGCGCTCGAACTGCGCCGAGACGAGCGCATCGCCGACCGAGACCTGGATCATCATCTGCGACCCCAAGGGCTCGATCAGCTCGATGCGCCCGCGGATGACGCCGGCCTCGTCGCCCGCCGCGTCCGGCCGCGGCGCGAGATGCTCGGGGCGGACGCCGGCGATCACGGTTCCGTCGCGGGCGCGCAGCGCGTCGGCCACCGCGCCCTGCGGCGCGAGCCGGAAGCCCGGTCCGGTCAGCGTCCCGTTCTCGATCCGCGCCTCGACGAAATTCATCGGCGGGCTGCCGATGAAGCCGGCGACGAAGCGGTTGACCGGCGCGTCGTAGATGTTCTGCGGCGTGTCGATCTGCTGCGCGACGCCGCCGCGCATGACGACGATGCGATGCCCCATGGTCAGCGCCTCCAGCTGGTCGTGGGTGACGTAGAAAGTGGTGATCTTCAGCCGGCGGCACAGCTTTACGATCTCGGCGCGCATCTCGATGCGCAGCTTGGCGTCGAGATTGGACAGCGGCTCGTCCATCAGGAACACGCGCGGCTCGCGCACGATGGCGCGGCCGAGCGCGACGCGCTGGCGCTGGCCGCCGGACAGCGCCGACGGCTTGCGTTCGAGCAGCGTTTCGATGTCCAGCGCCCTGGCCGTCCTGCGCACCTGGGCGTCGATCTGCTCCTTCGACCATTTCCGCACCTTGAGGCAGAAGGCCATGTTCTCGTAGACCGTCAGATGCGGATAGAGCGCGTAGTTCTGGAACACCATCGCCACGTCGCGCTCGGACGGGCTCTGGTCGGTGACCTCCTCGCCGTCGATGCTGATCCGGCCCGAGGTGCAGCCTTCGAGCCCGGCGATCATCCGCATCGTCGTCGTCTTGCCGCAGCCGGACGGGCCGACCAGCACGACGAACTCGCCGTCCTCGGTGGTCAGGTTGAGATTGTCGACGGCGTTGAACGTGCCGAACGACTTGTTCAGGTTTTCGATTGCGATGACGGCCATCAATTCCTCCCTGTGCGCGGACCGGCCGCTTCAAGCTTTGCGGGCGTCGGAGAACGCCCGATAGCGCTCCTGATAGAAGGCGAGCCAGCGCGGGTCGGGATCGACCGTCCGCGTGGCGACGCCGGCGGCGAAGTCCACGGCCGCGCCCAGGCCTTCGGCGGCGAGCGCCGCCGCGCCGATCACCGCCGGCTCCTGCTCGCTCAGCACGCGGACGGAGCGCCCGAAAATGCTCGCCCGCAATTCGAGCAGGCTGCGCGACCGGCTCCAGCCGCCGGTGGCGTAGATCTCCCCGTCCGCCACGCCGGCGCGGCGCATATGGTCGAACATCCGTCGCGCGGCGATCCCCGCCATCTCCAAGACGGCGCGGGCGTCGGCCGGCGGCAGGTCGGCCGCCTCGGCGAAGAAGCCCGGCTCGCCCGCAATCTTCGGCTGCGCCAGCACGGCGCGCATGTCGACGCCCTGCGCCTGCAAGGACTGCACGGCGGAGGAAAACTCGAACACGCCGAGACAGGCCACGCCGCTTTTCGCCCGCACGGGAGCCATGAAGGCCAGACAGGGGTCGAAACGGTCGAGCGGAAAGGAAGCGGATTCGCCATAGACGACATTGGCCGTGCCGATCGAATCCACCCGCGCCGTCGGGTCGATCCTCTGGATCATCGCCGCCGCGACGGGATGGTCGTGCCCGCCCGCCACGACCAGCGTGTTCGCATCCGCCGCCCCCGACGCGGTCAGGCGGCCCGGCCGCATCGCGCCCACCACCTCGCCCGCCCGCAGCACCGGCGGCAAAGCCGGCGCGCCGCAATAGTCGAGCAGCGCCTCGATCCAGCATCGCCGGCCGACGTCGTAGCAGCCGGTGCGCGAGGCCAGCGTTTCGCTGATGAAGGCGCGCCCCGCCCATTGCGCCGAGGGATAGTCCGTCAGCGCGATCCACGCGCCGCCTGAAACAAAAATCTCGGGCCGATGGCGGCGCAGCCACAGCCATTTCGCGCCGGTGCGCGTATGCTCCATCTCGATGCCGGCCCGGGTCGTGGCGGCGGCGCTGTCGCGGATCTCCGCCGCCTCGCCGGCCGCGCGCCGGTCGTACCAGGGGATCGCCCGATCGAGCGGGACGAGATTCTCATCGACGCAGACTCCGTCCTCGCCGACGCCCGCCGCGGCGATGGCCGCGAGCGGCGCGCCCTTGCCCGCCGCGCGCCATCCCTCGACGATCAGATCCTCGACGGACCGGTGCAGCTCGGCCGCGTCGACGCCGGCCCCGGCGGAAGCCGGCGCGCGCGGCGTCGGGACCGCGCGCGTCCATTGCGCCGCGCCCGTGCCGTCGACGATCGAAACCTTGAGGTTGGTCGTCCCGATATCGACGCCGCAGAAAAGCATGCTGTGATCTCCGCGGGCTCAGGAAAAGCGAAGCTGGGTCTTGATCGACTTGCCCGCCTTCATGCTCTCGACCGCCGTGTCGAAGCTCCAGACCGGAAAGCTGTCGCCGACGAGAAGCCTGGCCTTGTCGCGAATATCCGGCATCAGCTCCACCGCCGCGCCGAACTTGTCGGCGCAGGAATTGGAGCCGATGAAGCGGAATTCCTGCTCGTAGAGCTTGAACGGGACGAAGGTCGCCTCCGCATGCTCGTCATGAACGCCGACCTGCACATAGGCCCCAGTCTTCTCGACCAGTTGCAACCCCTGCTTCAGCGCCGCCGGCGCGCCCGCCGCCTCGAACACCACGTCGAACCGCTCGCTCCCGAGTTCCTTGGGCGACGTCGTCACGTCCACCCCGGCCTCGCGGGCGATGTCGAGCTTGGCCGGGTTCGGATCGGCCAGCGTCACCCGGCCCGCGCCGGCGTGCCTGGCCGCGATGGCGATGAGCAGCCCCATCGCGCCGCCGCCGAGCACCAGCACGTCGCGGTCGGCGATCCCTTGCGCGGAATCCACCGCATGCAGCGCGCAGGCCAACGGCTCGATCAGCGCCGCCACCTCCGAGCCGATCGATTCGCTCACCTTGAAGGCGTTGCGGGCCGGCGTCGCGACATATTCGGCCGCGGCGCCCGCGCGCCCCACCCCGATCGGCGTCAGGTGGACGCACAGGTTGGGCCGTCCCGCCCGGCACCAGCGGCAGGCGCCGCACACCACATTGGGATCGACGGCGACGAAATCGCCGGCCTTCAACCCGCGCACGTTGCGCCCCGTCGCCACGACATGGCCGGCGAATTCGTGCCCCGGCGTGACCGGATAGTTGGTGCCGACAAAACCGTGCCGGAGGATATGCAGGTCGGTGCCGCAGATGCCGCAGCAGGTCGGCTTGACCAGCACCTCGTCGTCGCCCATCGCCGGGATCGGCGTTTCGATGACGCTGACCTGATGATCCTGGGTGATCCGAACCGCCTGCATCTTGCCGGCCGGCGCGCCGCCGAACAAATGGTCGAGACTCATTTCACTGCTCCGAATGTTAGGCCCCGGGTGAGGCTCTTCTGGGCCAGCCAGCCCGCCGCGACGACGGGGACGTTGATCAGGGTCGCCACGGCCGCGACCTGCGCGGTGTAGAGCTGACCGAAACTGAGGAATTTTTGCAAGAAGACCGGAAGCGTGCTGACCGTCGTCGTCAGGTTGACGGCGAGGAAGAACTCGTTCCAGGCGAAGATCGCGCAGAGCAGCGCCGTCGAGGCGAGGCCCGGCCGGATCAGCGGCACGATGATCTGCACCATCTCGCGCACGCGGCCGGCCCCGTCGACCTCGACGGCGTCGAACACGTCGCGCGGAATCTCGACCATGAAGGAGCGGATCATCCAGATCGCCAGCGGCAGGTTCATCGAGGTGTAGACGATGATCAGCACCGTCGAGGTGTTGAGAAGGTCGAAGGCGCGGGCGACCAGATAGATCGGCACGATGCCCGCCGCGATCGGCATCATCTTGGTCGAGATGAAGAAGAACAGCACGTCGCGCCATTTCGGCACCGGCCGCACGGTCAGGGCGAAGGCCGCCGGCACCGCCAGCAAGATGACGATCACCGTCGAGACCACCGTCACCAGGATCGACACCGTGGCGAAGGAGGCGAAATCGTTCTCGAAGATGCGGCGGTAATGGTCCAGCGTCGGCGTGAAGACCAGCTTCGGCGGATAGCTGACCGCGTCCTGCTCGGTCTTGAAGCTGGTCAGCACCATCCAGGCGATGGGCGCGAACAGGATCAGCGTCCCGGCCCAGGTGAGGACCGTCAGGAGAAGATCGCCCAGGCTGCGGCTGCGGCGCGTCATGCGCGGCCTCCTTCCTTGAAGATGCCCGAGACCACGCGCAGCATCGGGATGGTCAGCGCCATGGCCAGGGCCAGCGAGATCATGCCGAAGGCGGAGGCGCGCCCGAGGTCGAAGGCGCTGAAGGCCTCCAGATAGACGTAATAGGAGAGGTTGGTGGTCGCATAGGCGGGGCCGCCATTGGTGAGGATGGCGATGGCGGCGAAATTCTCCAGCACATACATGGCGACCAAGAGCGCCGTCAGCTCGATGAAGGGGCGCAGATGCGGCAGCATCAGCCGCCGGAAGGCGTAGAAGCGGCTCGCCCCGTCCACTTCCGCCGCCTCGGCCACCTCGGTCGGGAAGGACTGCATGCCGGCCAAGAGGATGAGCAGCGCGAAGGCCGACCATTGCCAGGTGGTCAGGATAACGATCGTCAGCCTGGGATATTGGCTGATCCAGTTGATGCGGCCGACGCCGATCTCGTCCGTCACCCAGCCGAGGATGCCGAAGGTGGGATCGTAGACGCCGGTCTTCCAGAACAAGGCCGCCGCCACCGGCATGATGAAGAAGGGCGTGATGGCCAGCGTGCGGGCGACGGTCCGCCCCCGGAACTCGCGGTTGAGGCCGGCGGCGAGCAGCCCGCCGACGACCACCGAGGCGACGACGATGGAGAGCGTCATGACCGCGGTGTTGAGGACGGCCTTCAGGAAGACGTCGTCGCCGGCGGCGTTGACGAAATTGCGCAGCCAGACGAAGCGGGGGGCCGTCGTCGACACCAGGTTCCAGCGCTGGAGGCTGTAATAGAGGGTGATGACGAAGGGAAGCTGCGTGACCAGGATCACGAAGACCAGCGCCGGAAGCAGCGGAAGCCGGTCCCGCCAAGCCTTTGCGGCGCTGCGGCGCGGGCGCGCCGGGCGGGAGCCGCCTGTAAGCGAAGTCGGTGTCATGTTTTTCATCCGCGCACGGCTTTTCGGGCTGGAGTTTCGGCGGGCCGCAGGGAGAGCACGGCCCGCCCAGGCTCGATCACTTGATGTAGCCTGCGTCCTCCATGATCTCCTTGATCTTGGCTTCGCTGGCGGCGATGGCGTCGTCGGCGCTCATCTGGCCGCTGATCGCCCCGGCGAGCTGCTGCGAGGTGAAGTCGCCGATCTGCTCGAATTCGGGGATCGTCACATATTGCACGCCGGTATAGGGAACCGGGTCCACCGTCGGCTTCAACGGATCGGCCGCGTTGATCGACTTGAGCGTGAGATCCGCGTAATCCTTGGTGGCCTTCTCGTATTCCGGCAGCTTGTAGGTGGATTCGCGCGAGCCGGGCGGCACCGTTCCCCAGCCGGCCTTCTCGCCCGCCAGCTTGATATAATCCTGGCTGGTCAGCCAGGAGATCAGCTTCCAGGCGGCGTCCTGATGCTTGCTGGTGGTCGGGATCGACAGGCCCCAGGCCCACAGCCAGCCGGAGCCCGGCTTGACCTTGATCGGGGCCAGCGCGAAGCCGACATTGCCCTTGACCTCGTCATTGGCCTGGTCGATCACCGGGCCGGCGAAGACCGTGTCGTCGTACCACATGGCGGTCTTGCCCTGCGTGAACAGTTGCAGGCATTCCTGCCAGCCGTCCTTGGCCGCGTCGGGCTGGCCGTGCTCCTTGAGCAGCTTGACGTAGAAATTGATCGCTTCCCTGCTCTTTTCGGAGCTGAGCTGCGGCTCCCATTTCTCGTCGAACCAGCGGCCGCCGAAGGTGTTGATGACGGTCGTCAGCGGCGCGAGGCTCTGCCCCCAGCCGGGAATGCCGCGCAGGCAGATGCCCGAGACGTTCTTGGACTTGTCGTCCAGCTTGGCGGCGAAATCGGCGACCTGGTCCCAGGTCGGCTGCTCCGGCATGGTCAGGCCGGCCTTGGCGAACAGGTCCTTGCGATAGAACATGAAGGAGGACGAGCCGTAGAACGGCGTCGCATACATGTCGCCCTTGAAGGAGACGAGATCGCGGATCGGCTTCAGCAGGTCGTCGGCCTTCCATTCCGGGTCCTTGGCGACGTATTCCTTGCTGAGATCGGTGATCCAGCCCTTTTCCGCCCAGAGCGGCACCTCATAGGCGCCGATCATGACCACGTCGAACTGGCCCGACTTGGTCGCGACGTCCTTGAGCACGGTCGGGCGCAGCTGGTTTTCCGGCAGCGTCTGGAACTTGACCTTGATGCCCGGATATTTGGCGTAGAAATTGTCGATCAGCTTCGCCGCCGTCTCCATCTGGGGATTGGCGGCCAGGGCGACCGTCAGGGTCACGTCCTCCGCGCGACCCGGCTGGACCGCGAACAATCCCATGGCAACCGAAAGCGCAAGCATGCTCACATGCGCGCCGGCTCCCGCCGACCGCCACATAGTCGTAGACATCGAGACTTCCTCTCCCAAAAATCCGACCTCTCGTCGGAACCTCCAACGGCGGCGACATGGCGCTGCGCCGAAGACAGACCGGCGCTCCCTCCAGAGTTCGGTATGTCTGTTCTGTACGTACAAAAAGAATCCCGCCGCGTCAATTCAATTGTTAAGAAGCGCAGAAAAATCGCTGACCGAGGCCGGCTGCGGCGATATTGCCGGCGCTGCGGCCACCCGCCCCGAACGCCCGAAAACCCTGTTCAACCGCCGCGCAACGCCCTATGCGCACGCCAATCCGGCTTTTCCCGTCCATTTCCAGCCCGGCGACAGGAATCGCGTTGCTTTTTGCCCCGCAAAGCGGATTCATTCGATAAGACATTCGACCGATGGACGACGGCCTCCCGTTCGGTGTACGTTTCGTTCGGACAAACAGAGAGTTGTGCATGCAAAACATCGATCGCACCTCGGCGGAACCGTACTATCTCCAGCTCGCCAGGATCATCGAAGAGCAGATCAGGACGGGAAAGTACCGGGTGGGCGACCGCGTGCCGGGCGAGACGGAGCTGTGCCGCTCCTTCGACCTCGCCCGCTCCACCGTGCGCGAGACGCTGCGCACGCTCGAGCAGCAGCGCCTGATACGGATCGTGCCGCGGCGCGGAGCCTTCGTCGCCGACCCGGCCGAGAACCGATGGAAATTGCAGGTCACGCAGGGCTTTCTGGAGACGGGCGCGCATTCCCCCGACCGCGAGATCGAAACCTCGGTGCTGCGCGCCGGTTTCGAGCCTTTGCCGGACTTCGCCGCCGAGGCGCTCGGCCTTCCCAAGGGCGAGAACGGCTTCGCGATCGAGCGCATCCGTCACATGGACGGCAAGGCCGCCATGCATTCCACCAACTACCTGCCGGCGGATGTCGGCGCGCTGCTTCTCGGCAAGCCGGTGCTGGAAGGCAAGGCCTCGCTGAACCAGACGCTGGCCGAGGTCGGCTTCTCCATCTACGCCGCCCGGCGCGAGGTCGCCGCCATTGGCGCGCCGGCGGATACGGCGCGGCTGCTGGGGCTGGCCCGGGGCGCGCCGGTCCTGTTCGTGCAGTCGACCTCGCGCTCCGAGCTGGGCCGCGTCTTCGATTTCTACCAGTCCTTCGTGCGCAGCGACGTGGTGACGATCTCCGTCGACGCCGAAACGCCGGCGCAAAGCGCGAGCGAGCTCGAATAGCCGCGCGCGACGCCGCGCCTGAATGAATCGTCCCGCTTCAAGCCGCTCCTGCCCGCCGGATCGCGCCATCCAGACGCGGATTCACGCGCGCCGTCCGCTCGACCTCCCCGATTTGCCCTTGACACTCAAAAAGATCGAAGCGTAGATATGCAACGTCCGTCTTGTCCGTACAAATAGGACAAGGCTTTGATGGAGCACCAAGACGGCGGGACCGTCGGAAGATAGGAAGAATTGTCATGTCGATGGAATATCGCCTTCGTCGCACCCTGCCCAGCGATCGCGCCGCGATCATCATGCCCGTTGACCACGGCCTTATTTTCGATCGCATCGAGGGCCTTGAGACGCCGTCCGCGCCCTTCGCGGCCTGGGCCGACAACGACGTGACCGGCTTCATGATGACTCCGGGCCAGGTCAAGCAGACCGAAAAATTCTTCGCCGCCCATCCGCATCTCACCCGCGTCCTGACCATCGACACCTACAACGAATATCGCGAGCTGGACGGCGGCGGCTCGCACGACCTCATCACCACGGTTGAAGAGGCGGTCCGCATGGGCGTCGACGCCGTCAAGATGCTGTTTCCGTGGAACATTTCCCGTTACGAGCGCGTCCAGATGTGCGCCCGCGTCGGCAAGGTCGTCGCCTCCTGCGACCATTGGGACATCCCGCTGGTGCTGGAGCCGGTGATCATGGGCGCGCCGCGCACGCAGGAAGTGATCGTCGAGGAAGAAAAGGTCGCCCGCATCGCCTACGATCTCGGCGCGCATATCATCAAGATCGCTTTCCCCGGCGAGGAGCGCACCAAGCGCCTGTCGGAAGAGCTGAAGGTGCCGCTGGTGATCGCCGGCGGGCCGCTGTCCGGTCCCCCCTCCGAAACCATCGACGCCGTCGCCCAGACCCTGCGCGGCGGCGCACGCGGCGTCATCGTCGGCCGCAACATCTGGCAGCGCGACCGCAAGACCGGCGAGGAGACGCTGGCCGAGATCGCCAAGCTGACGCGCTCCGTCAAGTTCCAGGACTAACCGACGTCCCGCCTCCCGACCAACGAGCGAACGGCTGCGGAACCATTTCCGCAGCCGTTTTCGTTTGTCCAACCGCCCGCTGCGATTTCCCGCATCACGGATATTTGAAACCCCCGCCGCACCCACCGTCCCGGCCCGCAAGAGCGGTGATTGACAGTTTCCTTCTTAAAACCTACAGTCCGTTTTGTACGGACATTACGAGCAAGCCGCGAACATTGCTCGAGTGAAAGTTTCACAAGGAGGAGAATTTCATGAAAAAGCTAGCATTGCTCGCGGCCGCCGCCGTGATCGGTCTTCCCGCGTCCTCTCTGGCCCAGGACAAGCTCACCACGGCCGGCATCACCGTGGGCACGCTCGGCAATCCGTTCTTCGTGCCGCTGATCAAGGGCGCGGAAGACGGGCTGAAGGAGAAGAATCCCGACGTCAAGGTCACCGTGGTCGGCGCCGACTACGACCTCAACAAGCAGGCGTCCCAGATCGACAGCTTCATCGCCGCCGGCGCCCAGATCGTCATGCTCAACGCCGTCGACGCCGTCGCCGTCAAACCCTTTGTCGAGAAGGCGAAGGCGGCGGGCGCGGTCGTCGCCGCCATGGACGTGTCGGCCGCGGGCTCCGACCTCACCGTGATGACCAACAACGTCCAGGCCGGCGAACTGGCCTGCACCGACCTCGCCGAGCGCCTGAAGGGGAAGGGCGACGCCGTCATCATCAACGGCCCGCCCATCTCCTCGATCATGGACCGGGTGAAGGGCTGCAAGCAGGCCTTCGCCAAATATCCGGGCATCAAGATCCTGTCGGACAATCAGGACGGCAAGGCCTCGCGCGAGGGCGGGCTCGCGGTGATGCAGACGCTCCTGACCCGCTTCGAGAAGATCGACGCCGTGTTCGGCGCCAACGACCCCACCGCCATCGGCGCCGACCTGGCGGCCAAGCAGATGAAGCGCTCGGAAATGATCATCGCCGGCGTCGACGGCTCGCCCGACATCGTCGCCTCGCTCAAGAGCGGCTCCAGCCGCATCGTTTCCTCCGCCTCGCAGGACCCCTACGGCATGGCGAAGAAGGCGGCCGAGCTCGCCGTCGACCTCCTGAACGGCAAGAAGCCGGAGAAGGAAGTCACGCTCCTCGACACCAAGCTGGTCACCAAGGACACCGTCAACGACTATGTCGGCTGGGACGCCAAGCGCTGACGCGCAAGGGGCGGCCCGCGCGCCGCCCCGATTTTCCGACGGTGAAGGAGGAGTCATCGGATGAACGGCGCGAAAGACGATCAAAGCCCGCTGCTGGAGATGCGCGGGATCAGCAAGACCTTCGGCGCGACCAAGGCGTTGAGCGACGTCTCCCTCACCGTCTTCGCCGGCGAAACCCACGCCCTGATGGGCGAAAACGGCGCGGGAAAATCGACGCTGATGAAAATCCTCTCGGGCGCCTATACGCCCGACGCCGGCGGCGAAATCCTCCTCGCCGGCCAGCCGATCGCCACCGGAAACCCGGTCGCGTCGCGCTCGAGCGGCATCGCCGTCATCTACCAGGAATTGTCGCTGGCCCCCAACCTGACGGTGGCCGAGAATATTTTTCTGGGCGTCGAGCCGCGACGCTTCGGCCTGACCGACAGGCGCGCCATCCTCGAACGCTCGAAGCCGATCCTCAACAAGCTGGGCGCGACCTTCGCCGCGGCGGACCGCGTGGCGGCCCTGTCGCTGGGCGAGCGGCAGATGGTCGAGATCGCCCGCGCCCTCGCCGTCGACGCCCGCATCATCGTGATGGACGAGCCGACCACCTCCCTCACCTCGCGCGAGACGGAAAAACTGTTCGAAGTCATCGCCGCCCTGAAGGCGCAGGACATCGCGGTGATCTATATCAGCCACCGCATGGAGGAGATCTACCGCCTGGCCGACCGCGTGTCGGTGCTCCGCGACGGCGGCTATGTGGGAACGCTCGACAGAAGCCAGCTTTCCGCCGAGCGCCTCATCTCCATGATGGTCGGGCGGGACCTGACCTCGTTCTACAAAAAGGTTCACGGCGGCGCGCGCCGCGGCGACCTGGCGCTGCGCGTCCGCAACATGGCCGACGGCGCGCGGGTGGCCGACTGCTCCTTCGACGCCTATGCGGGCGAAGTCCTCGGCATAGCCGGCCTCGTCGGCTCGGGCCGAACCGAGCTGGCCCGCCTGATCTACGGCGCGGACGCAAAACTATCCGGCGCGATCGAAATCGGCGGCGAGCCGACCTCCATAAGATCGCCCCGCAAAGCGCTCGACGCCGGCCTCGCCTATCTGACCGAGGACCGCAAAGGCCTCGGCCTCTTCCTCGACATGTCGATCGAGCAAAACGTCAACATCGCCGTCATCGCCCAGGATTCGCGATGGGGCGGGCTGCTGAACTTCGCCAAGGCGAAGGCGCGCGCCGACGACGCGGTCCGCACGCTTTCGATCCGCACCAAGTCCACCGCCGCAAATGTCGGTTCGCTTTCGGGCGGCAACCAGCAAAAAGCGCTGATCGCACGGACTCTCGCGGGAAAGCCGAAAATCGTCATCTTCGACGAACCGACCCGCGGCGTCGACGTTGGCGCCAAATCCGAAATCTATCGCATCATCGACGGACTGGCCGCCGAAGGCGTCGCGGTCATCGTCATTTCGAGCGACCTGCCTGAGATCATCGGCGTCAGCGACCGCGTCCTCGTCATGCGGGAAGGACGGATCGCCGGAGAGGTCACGCCCGCGCCGACGGGCGAAATATCGCAGGAAGCGATCATGGCGCTTTCGACAGGAACGTTCGAGGCCGCCTGATAGGGGTGAACAAACAAAAGGAAATCACGCCGATGTCGATAAGCGGACCGACGGAACGAAAACGAGCCGGCTTGCGCGCGACGATGACCGCGCTGGGAATGCTGCCGGTCCTGGTGCTGCTGACGATCGGCTTCCACCTCCTCACCGGGCGGTTCATCACCGTCAACAACCTGTCGATCGTGATGCAGCAGGCCTCGATCAACACCGTTCTGGCCGCCGGCATGACATTCGTGATCCTGACCGGCGGCATCGACCTGTCGGTCGGCTCGATCCTCGCCGCGGCGGCGATGGTCGGCGTTCTGGTGTCGCTGTTCCCCGATATCGGCCTGCTCGGCGTCCCCGCCGCGCTCGCAGTCGGACTTCTATGCGGCCTGGTCAACGGCGCGATCATCTCGGCGCTCCGCTTGCCGCCGTTCATCGTCACGCTCGGCTCGCTGACCGCGATCCGCGGCGTCGCGCGGCTTCTCGGAAACGACACCACGGTGTTCAACCCGCAACTGCCGTTCGACTTCATCGGCAACGGAACATTGCTCGGCGTCCCCTGGCTTGCGATCATAGCGCTGCTGACGATCGCCGTTTCATGGCTCGTCCTGAAGCGCACCGTTCTGGGCACCTGGATCTATGCGATCGGCGGAAACACCGAAGCCGCCCGCCTGACCGGAATCAAGGTGCCGCTGGTCCTGCTATTCGTATATGCAACGTCGGGATTGTTGGCTGGTCTAGGCGGCGTCATGTCCGCCGCCCGCCTCTACGCCGCCAACGGCCTGCAGCTCGGCCAAGCCTACGAGCTCGACGCCATCGCGGCCGTCATCCTCGGCGGCACCAGTTTCATCGGCGGCGTCGGCTCGATCTGGGGAACGCTCGTCGGCGCGCTGATCATCGCCGTACTCTCGAACGGCCTCATTCTGGTGGGCGTTTCAGATATCTGGCAATACATCATCAAGGGCTTAGTCATCATCATAGCCGTCGCGCTCGACCGCTTCAGGCTGCAGGGCGGCCGCACCTGATTGTAGTCTCAAGCATTCGGCGTGATGTCCCTTGGAATCTTAAATTCAGTTTTCAGTCCACTCGATCCCGACATTGAGATCGAGCAATGCTCGAGGCCCTCCGGCTCGCCGTCCGGCAGGAACTGAAGAAACTCGGCGACGAGGAACCGCTGCGTCTCCACCCCGGCCTCAGCAGCATCTACCACCGCAAGGTAGCGGGCCCTAACGGAGGCACTGAACAGGGACGAGACGGCATGCAACGAAGCGGTCGAGGTTCTGCGCGGCCTGATCGGCACGCTCCGGCTGACGCCTGATGGCGAAGGCAAGATTCAGGTCGAACTTGTGGGCGAACTCGGCGCAATCATGCTGCTGGCTGACGAGGACGGCGGCAACAAAAAGCCCCGCGACCTTTCGGTCAACGGGGCTTATTCGACAAGACTGGTTGCGGGGGCAGGATTT
>UBKJ01000001.1 GCA_900465915.1 Hyphomicrobiales bacterium | reverse complement strand
GGCGGCCGCACCGTCGGCGCTGGCATCGTCTCCTCGATCATCGAGTAATTAGGTTTGTGCGGGATGCCCGCCCTGAGGCGGGCGTCTCGCGTAACAAGGAACAGATGAAATGAACGGTCAAAACATCCGCATTCGCCTCAAGGCGTTTGATCATCGGATCCTTGACGCTTCGACCCGCGAGATCGTGTCGACCGCCAAGCGTACCGGCGCCAATGTGCGCGGACCGATCCCGCTTCCCACGCGGATCGAGAAGTTCACGGTCAACCGGTCGCCGCACATCGACAAGAAGAGCCGCGAACAGTTCGAGATGCGCACCCATAAGCGTCTTCTCGATATCGTTGACCCGACCCCGCAGACGGTGGACGCGCTGATGAAGCTCGACCTCTCCGCCGGTGTCGATGTCGAGATCAAGCTTTAATCGGCTTGAGCACGGAAGGAACGAACCCGATGCGTTCAGGTGTTATTGCACAGAAGCTGGGCATGACCCGCGTCTATAACGACGCCGGCGAGCATGTGCCGGTGACGGTTCTCCGCATGGAGAATTGTCAGGTGGTGGCTCAGCGTACAGTTGAAAAGAACGGTTACACGGCTGTTCAGCTTGGCGTGGGAATCGCCAAGGTGAAGAACACGTCCAAGGCTATGCGCGGTCATTTCGCGAAGGCCGAGGTCGAGCCCAAGGCCAAGCTCGCGGAATTCCGCGTTTCCCCGGACAACCTCCTCGAAGTCGGCGTCGAAATCACCGCCGAGCACTTCGTCCCCGGCCAGAAGGTCGACGTGACGGGCACTTCGATCGGCAAGGGTTTCGCCGGCGTCATGAAGCGCCATAATTTCGGCGGCCACCGCGCCTCCCACGGCAACTCCGTCACCCACCGCGCGCACGGCTCCACCGGCCAGCGCCAGGACCCGGGCAAGGTGTTCAAGGGCAAGAAGATGGCCGGCCACATGGGCCAGACCCGCGTGACCACCCAGAATATCGAAGTTGTCTCGACGGACAGCGATCGCGGCCTGATCCTGGTTCGCGGCGCGGTGCCGGGCTCCAAGGGCGCCTGGATCATCGTGCGCGACGCCGCCAAGGTCTCGCTTCCGGACAACGCGCCGAAGCCGGCCGCCCTGCGCGGCGCAGCGTCGGCCGAGGCCGTCGCGACTGAGGGAGCCGAATAATGGATCTCACCATCACCACTCTTGAAGGCAAGGACGCCGGCAAGGTCTCGCTCAACGAAGCCATCTTCGGCCTCGACCCGCGCGACGACATCCTGCAGCGCGTCATCCGCTGGCAGCTCTCGCGCCGCCAGCAGGGCACGCATCAGGCCCAGGGCCGCGGCGACGTCGCCCGCACCGGCGCCAAGATGTACAAGCAGAAGGGCACGGGCCGCGCCCGTCACCATTCCGCCCGCGCTCCGCAGTTCCGCGGCGGCGGCCAGGCCCACGGACCCGTCGTCCGCAGCCATGAGCACGACCTGCCGAAGAAGGTGCGCGCGCTCGGCCTGCGCCATGCGCTCTCGGCCAAGGCCAAGGCGTCGGACCTGATCATCGTCGACGATCTGGCCGCCTCCGAAGCCAAGACCAAGCAGCTCGTGGCCCAGTTCGCCAAGCTCGGCCTCGAAAACGCGCTGCTGATCGGCGGCGCGGAGATCGACGCCAACTTCCAGCGCGCGGCTTCGAACATCCCGAACATCGACGTTCTGCCGGTGCAGGGCATCAATGTTTACGACATCCTGCGCCGCGGCAAGCTCGTCCTGTCGAAGGCGGCCGTCGAAGCACTCGAGGAGCGTTTCAAATGACTGATCTCCGCCATTACGACGTGATCGTCAGCCCGGTCATCACCGAGAAGTCCACCATGGTTTCCGAACACAACCAGGTCGTCTTCAACGTGGCCCGCAAGGCGACGAAGCCGGAAATCAAGGCTGCGGTCGAAGCGCTGTTCGGCGTCAAGGTCACGGCTGTCAACACGACGGTGCGCAAAGGCAAGGTCAAGCGGTTCCGCGGCGTTGTCGGGCGCCAGAGCGACGTCAAGAAAGCGATCGTGACTTTGGCCGAAGGCCAGAGCATCGACGTTTCGACCGGTCTCTGAGAGGCCATGGAGTAAGAGACAATGGCACTCAAGCATTTCAACCCCACCACGCCGGGCCAGCGCCAGCTGGTCATCGTGGACCGTTCGGAGCTCTACAAGGGCAAGCCGGTCAAGTCCCTGACCGAAGGCCTGTCCAAGAAGGGCGGACGCAACAACACCGGCCGCATCACCGTCCGTTTCCAGGGCGGCGGTCACAAGCGCACCTATCGCTTCATCGACTTCAAGCGCCGCAAGCTCGACGTCGTCGGCACGGTGGAACGGCTCGAATACGATCCGAACCGCACCGCCTTCATCGCGCTGATCCGCTATGAGGACGGCGAGCTGGCCTATATCCTGGCTCCGCAGCGCCTCGCCGCCGGCGACAAGGTCGTGGCCGGCAATTCGGTCGACGTGAAGCCGGGCAACGCGATGCCGCTCGCCTCCATGCCGGTCGGCACGATCGTCCACAATGTCGAGCTCAAGCCCGGCAAGGGCGGCCAGATCGCCCGTTCGGCCGGCGCCTACGCGCAGCTCGTGGGCCGCGACCAGGGCATGGCGATCCTGCGCCTCAACTCGGGCGAGCAGCGCCTGGTTCCCGGCGCCTGCTTCGCTTCGGTCGGCGCGGTGTCGAACCCGGACCACGGCAACATCAACGACGGCAAGGCCGGTCGTTCGGTGTGGCGCGGCAAGCGCCCGCATGTCCGCGGCGTCGCCATGAACCCGGTCGACCACCCGCATGGCGGCGGCGAAGGCCGCACCTCGGGCGGCCGTCATCCCGTCACCCCGTGGGGCAAGCCCACCAAGGGCAAGAAGACGCGTTCGAACAAGTCGACCGACAAGTTCATCATGCGTTCGCGCCATCAGCGCAAGAAATAAGAGAGGTAGTCTGAAGTGGCTCGTTCAGTTTGGAAAGGTCCGTTCGTCGACGGCTATCTTCTCAAGAAGGCTGAGAAGGTTCGCGAAGGCGGTCGCAACGAAGTTATCAAGATGTGGAGCCGCCGCTCCACCATCCTGCCGCAGTTCGTCGGCCTGACGTTCGGCGTCTACAACGGCAACAAGCATGTGCCGGTGTCGATCTCCGAAGAAATGGTCGGACACAAGTTCGGTGAATTCGCGCCCACGCGGACCTATTACGGTCACGGCGCGGACAAGAAGGCGAAGAGGAAGTAACGATGGGCAAGGCCAAAGCTCCCCGCCAGCTCAAGGACAACGAAGCGCAAGCCGTCGCCCGCACGCTGCGCGTCAGCCCGCAGAAGCTCAATCTCGTCGCGAGCATGATTCGCGGCAAGAAGGTGAATGCGGCGCTCGCCGACCTGACGTTCTCGCGCAAGCGGATCGCCGACACGGTCAAGAAGACGCTGCAGTCCGCGATCGCCAACGCCGAGAACAACCATGACCTCGACGTCGACGCCCTGATCGTCGCCGAGGCCTATGTCGGCAAGTCGATCGTCATGAAGCGCTTCCACGTCCGTGGCCGTGGCCGCGCGAGCCGCATCGAGAAGCCGTTTTCGCATCTCACCATCGTCGTCCGCGAAGTCGCGGAAAAAGGGGAGGCCGCATAATGGGTCAGAAGATTAATCCGATCGGTCTTCGTCTCGGCATCAACCGCACCTGGGATTCGCGCTGGTACGCGAACACCGGCGAATACGGCAAGCTGCTGCATGAGGACGTCAAGATCCGCGAGTTCCTGACCGAGGAACTGAAGCAGGCCGCGATCTCCAAGATCGTGATCGAGCGTCCGCACAAGAAGTGCCGCGTGACCATCCACTCGGCGCGTCCGGGCCTGATCATCGGCAAGAAGGGCGCCGACATCGAGAAGCTTCGCAAGAAGCTCGCCGAGATGACGAACGCCGACGCTTCGCTCAACATCGTCGAAGTGCGCAAGCCGGAAATCGACGCCACGCTGATCGCCCAGTCGATCGCGCAGCAGCTCGAACGCCGTGTGGCGTTTCGTCGCGCCATGAAGCGCGCCGTGCAGTCGGCGATGCGTCTTGGGGCCGAAGGCATCCGCATCAACTGCTCCGGCCGTCTCGGCGGCGCTGAGATCGCCCGCATGGAATGGTACCGCGAGGGCCGCGTTCCGCTGCACACGCTGCGCGCCGACATCGACTACGGCACGGCCGAGGCGAAGACGGCCTACGGCATCTGCGGCGTGAAGGTCTGGGTCTTCAAGGGCGAGATCCTGGAGCATGATCCGATGGCGTCCGAACGTCGCGCGGTCGAGGGTGACAATCAGGGTTCCTCGTCGAACCGCCGCCGCGAAAACGCTTGAAAAAGCGGGCCGCGGACGTAAAATTTGGAGTAGAGAACAATGATGCAGCCTAAGCGCACCAAGTTCCGCAAGCAGTTCAAGGGCCGTATCCACGGCGCCTCGAAGGGCGGCACGGACCTGAATTTCGGCGCCTTCGGTTTGAAGGCTCTCGAGCCTGAACGCGTCACCGCACGTCAGATCGAAGCGGCCCGCCGCGCGATCACCCGTCACATGAAGCGTGCCGGCCGCGTGTGGATCCGCATCTTCCCCGACCTGCCGGTCACGTCCAAGCCGACCGAGGTCCGCATGGGTAAAGGCAAGGGCTCGGTGGACTACTGGGCATGCCGCGTGGCGCCCGGTCGCATAATGTTTGAGCTTGACGGCGTACCCGAAGATGTGGCACGCGAAGCGCTCAGACTCGGCGCTGCGAAGTTGCCGATCAAGACGCGTTTCATCCAGCGCATCGCAGACTGATAAAGGGGCAGCTTATGAAAGCCGCAGACGTTCGGGCGAAGAGCTCCGACCAACTGAAAGACGAGCTGGCCTCGCTGAAGAAAGAGCAGTTCAACCTGCGCTTCCAGAAGGCGACCGGCCAGCTCGAGAAGACCGCGCGCGTGAAGCAGGTTCGCCGCGACATTGCGCGTATCAAGACCATTGCCCGCCAGAAGGCGGCCGAGAGCAAGGCATAAGGAAAAACAATCATGCCTAAACGCGTTCTGCAGGGCGTCGTCGTCAGCGACAAGAACGACAAGACCGTCGTGGTCAAGGTCGAGCGCCGCTACTCGCATCCGCTCCTCCAGAAGACCGTGCGCCAGTCGAAGAAGTACAAGGCGCATGACGAGAGCAACCAGTTCAAGGTTGGCGATCAGGTTTCCATCCAGGAATCGAAGCCGATCTCGAAGGACAAACGCTGGGTCGTCCTGACGGGCGAAGCAGCGGGCTAATGACTAACACGCAGCTCAGGTAGGGCAGGAGCCCTTAACCAGCTGAAGGAAAAGAAGGCGGCCAGTCATGATTCAGATGCAAACAAACCTCGACGTGGCGGATAATTCCGGCGCGCGTCGTGTCATGTGCATCAAGGTGCTGGGCGGCTCGAAGCGGCGTTACGCTTCCGTCGGCGACATCATCGTGGTGTCGATCAAGGAAGCCATTCCGCGCGGCCGCGTCAAGAAAGGCGACGTGATGAAAGCGGTGGTGGTTCGCACCGCCAAGGACATCCGTCGGCCGGACGGCAGCGTTATCCGTTTCGATAACAATGCAGCCGTTCTCATCGATAACAAGAAAGAGCCGATCGGCACCCGTATCTTCGGACCGGTTCCGCGCGAACTGCGCGCCAAGAACCACATGAAGATCATCTCGCTCGCTCCGGAAGTTCTGTAAGGGAAGCAAGACGATGCAGAAGATTCGCAAAGGCGACAGCGTTGTCGTGCTGTCCGGCAAGGACAAGGGCCGTACGGGCGAAGTCCTCAAGGTTCTGCCGAAGGACGAGCAGGCGCTCGTTCGCGGCGTCAACATTGTGAAGCGCCACCAGCGCCAGACCCAGACCCAGGAAGCCGGCATCATCTCCAAGGAAGCGCCGATCCACCTGTCCAATCTGGCGATCGCCGATCCGAAGGACGGCAAGCCGACCCGCGTCGGCTTCCGCGTCGAGGACGGCAAGAAGGTTCGTGTCGCAAAACGTTCTGGAGCTCTGATCGATGGCTGAGGCTAAGGCGCTACCCCGTTTCAAGAAGCTCTACCAGGACAAGATCCGCAAGACGCTTCTGGAAGAATTCAAATACGACAACGAGATGCAGATCCCGCGTCTCGACAAGGTCGTGCTCAACATGGGCGTCGGCGAAGCCACGGCCGATTCGAAGAAGCCTTCGGTCGCCGCGGAAGATCTCGCCATGATCGCCGGCCAGAAGGCCGTCGTGACCCGCGCCCGCAACTCGATCGCCACCTTCAAGGTGCGCGAGGGCATGCCGATCGGCGCGAAGGTCACCCTTCGTGCGGACCGCATGTATGAATTCCTTGATCGTCTCGTCACGATCGCTCTTCCCCGCGTCCGCGACTTCCGCGGCCTCAACCCGAAGAGCTTCGACGGCCGCGGCAACTACGCCATGGGCATCAAGGAGCACATCGTGTTCCCGGAAATCAACTACGACAAGGTTGACCAGATCTGGGGCATGGACATCATCGTTTGCACGACCGCCAAGACGGACGATGAAGCGCGCGCGCTCCTGCGCGGCTTCAACTTCCCCTTCCGGCAGTAACGGCAAGCGTAGCGAGGTATAAATATTATGGCCAAGACTAGCGCAGTCGAAAAGAACAAGCGCCGCGAAAAGTTGGTTAAGCGTCACGCCGTCAAGCGTGCGCGCCTGAAGGCGATCGTCATGGATCAGGGCCTTCCGCTGGATGAGCGCTTCCGCGCCACCATCCGGCTTGCCGAACTGCCGCGCAATTCGTCCAAGGTTCGCATTCGCAATCGTTGCGAAGTGTCGGGCCGTCCGCGCGGTTATTACCGCAAACTGAAGATGTCGCGTATCGCGCTGCGTCAGTTGGGTTCGCTCGGTCAGATCCCGGGCGTCGTCAAGTCGAGCTGGTAAGGAGCATTCCATGTCTGTGTCAGATCCTCTCGGCGATATGCTGACCCGCATCCGCAACGCTGTCGGCCGCAAGAAGACCAAGGTTACGACCCCGGCTTCCAAGCTGCGCGCCCGCGTCCTCGATGTCCTTCAGTCCGAAGGCTACATCCGCGGCTACACCCAGAGCGAGTTCGAGAACGGCAAGGCCGAGATCGAAATCGAGCTGAAGTACTACGAAGGTGTTCCGGTCATCCGTGAAATCACCCGCGTGTCGAAGCCGGGCCGCCGCGTCTACGTGTCGGTCAAGTCGATTCCGCAGGTCGCGAACGGCCTTGGCATCTCGATCCTGTCCACGCCGAAGGGCGTGATGGCGGATCATGACGCCCGTGAACAAAACGTTGGTGGTGAGCTGCTCTGCCGCATCTTCTGATGCGGCTGACAGCTTGCAGATAAAAGACAGGTATCAAAATGTCTCGTATCGGTAAAAAACCCGTGCCGGTCCCGGCAGGCGTGACCGCCAGTGTTGATGGGCAGACCGTCAAGGCCAAGGGCGCGAAGGGCGAACTGTCCTTCGTCGTGCACGATGAAGTTCTGGTCAAGATGGAAGACGGCGCGATCAGCGTCGATCCGCGCGACCAGTCGAAGGAAGCCCGTTCGAAGTGGGGCATGTCCCGCACCATGATCTCGAACATCTTCGCCGGCGTGAAGGACGGCTTCGAAAAGAAGCTCGAAATCAGCGGCGTCGGTTACCGCGCGGCCATGCAGGGCAAGAACCTGCAGCTCTCGCTCGGCTTCAGCCATGAAGTGGTCTACGACGTGCCAGCCGGCATCACCGTCGCCGTGCCGAAGCCGACGGAAATCGTCGTCACCGGCATTGACAAGCAGCAGGTCGGCCAGGTCGCGGCGGAGATCCGCGAATATCGCGGCCCCGAACCCTACAAGGGCAAGGGCGTCAAGTATGCGGGCGAGAAGATCGTTCGCAAAGAAGGCAAGAAGAAGTAAGGGAAGCGCGTCATGGCATCGCCAAAAGAAACTTTGCAGCGTCGCGCTGCTCGTGTGCGCCGTCAGGTCAAGGCTGTCGCCAACGGCCGCCCGCGCCTCAGCGTTCATCGCTCGTCGAAGAACATCTACGCCCAGATCATCGACGACGTGCGCGGCGTGACCATCGCCGCCGCCTCGACGCTGGACGGAGACCTGAAGGGCTCGCTCAAGACCGGCGCCGATTCCGCAGCAGCCGCTGCGGTCGGCAAGCTGGTGGCTGAGCGCGCCGTCAAGGCCGGGGTCAAGGACGTGGTCTTCGACCGCGGCGCCTTCATCTATCACGGCCGCGTCAAGGCCCTCGCCGAAGCCGCCCGCGAAAGCGGGCTGAGCTTCTAATCAGCAGTTTGTGCTTCCGGAAAAGAAAAAGGAAATCAGGATATGGCACAGAGAGAACGTAACCGCGAAGACCGCGGTCGCGAAGAGCGCGACAGCGAATTCGTCGACAAGCTCGTTCACATCAACCGCGTCGCCAAGGTCGTCAAGGGCGGCCGTCGCTTCGGTTTCGCCGCGCTCGTCGTGGTCGGCGACCAGAAGGGCCGCGTCGGCTTCGGTCATGGCAAGGCGCGCGAAGTGCCGGAAGCCATCCGCAAGGCGACCGAGGCCGCCAAGCGCGACATGATCTTCGTGCCGCTGCATTCGGGCCGCACGCTGCATCACGACGTCGAGGGCCGTCACGGCGCCGGCAAGGTGCTGCTGCGCGCCGCTCCCGCCGGTAAGGGCATCATCGCGGGCGGTCCGATGCGCGCCGTGTTCGAGACGCTCGGCGTCCAGGACGTGGTGGCCAAGTCGCTCGGTTCGTCGAACCCCTACAACATGGTTCGCGCCACCTTCGACGCTCTGAAGCATCAGATGCATCCGAAGGACATCGCGGCCCAGCGCGGCATCAAGTACTCGACCCTTCAGGCTCGCCGCCATGACGTGGTCGGTTCCGAAGAATAGCCGTTGGTTTGTGTTCGTCCGGCAGGGCGAAAACCCTCCGGATACGCCATAGACAAGGAATTGAGTGATGGCTGAGAAAAAGGGCAAGACGGTTACGGTCGAGCAGATCGGAAGCCCCATCCGTCGTCCGGCCGAGCAGCGCGCGACGCTGATCGGTCTGGGTCTTAACAAAATGCACCGCCGCCGCACGCTGGAGGACACTCCGTCCGTTCGCGGCATGATCGCCAAGGTTCAGCATCTCGTCCGCATCGTGGACGAGGCCTGATTGACGCGGGGAGAGTAAGGTAATGAAACTCAACGATCTTCGTGACAAGCCGGGCGCAGTCAAGGAACGCAAGCGCGTCGGCCGCGGCATCGGCTCCGGCACCGGCAAGACCGCCGGTCGCGGCGTCAAGGGTCAGAAGTCCCGCTCGGGCGTCTCGATCAACGGCTTCGAGGGCGGCCAGATGCCGATCTATCGTCGCCTGCCGAAGCGCGGCTTCACCAACATCTTCGCCAAGAGCTTCAACGTCGTCTCCGTCGGCCGCATCCAGGCCGCCATCGACGCGGGCAAGCTGGACGCGAAGGCCGTGGTGACCTTCGAGACGCTGAAGGCGGCCGGCGTGATTCGCCGCGCCAAGGACGGCGTCCGCATCCTTTCGGACGGCGAGATCAAGGCCAAGGTCGCCTTCGACGTGGCCGGCGCCTCCAAGGCCGCGATCGAAAAGATCGAAAAGGCCGGCGGCAGCGTCAAGCTTCCCGAAGCTGCGGAATAAGACTTTAAAAAAGTGAAAATAAAGCGGCGGCCCGTGTCATAAAACCGGGCCGCCGCTTGCACATTTGCGCCAAAGCGCATATCTGGGTTGGGTCTTTCTTCCGGGGCAGGGGTCGCATGCGGCCGGGCCGCGGGGCGGAGGGCCGGAGACTTTTCACCGGAGAATTTTAATGGCCTCGGCTGCTGAACAGCTCGTATCAAACCTCAATTTCTCGGCCTTCTCCAAGGCCGGAGAACTGAAGAAGCGCATCTGGTTCACCCTGGGCGCGCTGCTCGTCTATCGGTTCGGCACCTATATCCCGCTCCCCGGCATCAATCCGGACGCGCTGGCGCAGGCCTTCCAGTCGCACAGCCAGGGCGTGCTCGGCCTGTTCAACATGTTCGCCGGCGGCGCCGTCGGGCGCATGGCCATCTTCGCGCTCGGCATCATGCCCTATATCTCGGCCTCCATCATCGTGCAGCTCATGACGTCGGTCGTCCCGTCGCTGGAAGCGCTGAAGAAGGAAGGCGAAGCGGGCCGCAAGATCATCAACCAGTACACGCGCTACGGCACCGTGCTTCTGGCGCTCGTGCAGGCCTACGCCATCGCGGTCGGCCTGCAATCGGGCAACGGCATCGTTCTGTCGCCCGGGCCCTTCTTCGTCGTCTCGACGGTGATCACGCTGCTCGGCGGCACCATGTTCCTGATGTGGCTCGGCGAGCAGATCACCGCGCGCGGCATCGGCAACGGCATTTCGCTGATCATCTTCTCGGGCATCGTGGCGAACCTTCCGCACGCCATCTCCGGCACGCTGGAGCTGGGCCGCACCGGCGCTTTGTCGACCGGGCTGATCCTCGCCGTCATCGTGCTCGCCGTGGCGCTCGTGGCCGTGATCGTCTTCGTCGAGCGCGCGCAGCGCCGGCTGCTGATCCAGTATCCGAAGCGCCAGGTCGGCAACCGCATGTTCCAGGGCGACACCTCGCACCTGCCGCTCAAGCTCAACACCGCCGGCGTCATCCCGCCGATCTTCGCCTCGTCGCTGCTGCTTCTGCCCGCCACCGTCGCCGGCTTCGCCAACACGGCCAACATGCCGGGCTGGGCCACCACGGTGCTCGCCGCGCTCGGCCACGGCCAGCCGCTCTACATGCTGCTCTATGCGGGGCTGATGGCGTTCTTCTGCTTCTTCTACACCGCGATCGTGTTCAACCCGAAGGACACCGCCGACCAGCTCAAGAAGCATTCCGGCTTCATCCCCGGCATCCGTCCGGGCGAGCGCACCGCCGAATATATCGACTATGTGCTGACGCGCATCACGGTCATCGGCGCGATCTACATCGTGCTGGTCTGCCTGCTGCCGGAATTCCTGATTTCGGCCACCGGCGTGCCGTTCTACCTGGGCGGAACGTCGCTTCTGATCGTGGTCAGCGTGACGCTCGACACGGTCGCGCAGATACAGGGACATCTGATCGCCCATCAATATGAGGGGCTGATCAAGAAGTCCAAACTCAGAGGTGGGAAACGCAATAGATGAGACTGATACTTCTTGGACCTCCCGGAGCAGGTAAGGGGACGCAGGCGGGGCTTCTGACCAAGAAGCACGGTATTCCTCAGCTTTCCACCGGCGACATGCTGCGCGCCGCGGTGGCGCAGCAGAGCGAAGTGGGCAAGCGCGCCAAGGCGGTGATGGACGCGGGGCAGCTCGTCTCGGACGAGATCGTCAACCAGATCGTGTCGGAACGCATCGACGCGCCGGACTGCGCCAACGGCTTCATCCTCGACGGCTATCCGCGCACCGTGCCGCAGGCGCAGGCGCTCGGCGAGATGCTGGCGTCCAAGGGGCTGCGTCTCGACGCGGTGATCGAACTGAAAGTCGACGAGAACGCGCTCGTCAGCCGCATCGAGAGCCGGGTGGCCGAGACGATCGCCAAGGGCGGCCAGGTCCGCTCCGACGACAATCCGGAGGCGTTCCGCAAGCGCCTGATCGAATATCGCGAGAAGACCGCGCCGCTGTCGAACTATTACGCCAGCACCGGCGAGCTCAAGGTCATCAACGGCATGGATCCGGTCGAGACGGTGACGGCCGAGATCGAACGCATTCTGGTTCCGGCCTGAGCCGAAACCGCATCGAATGGGCGGGCGGGCGACCGCCCGCTTTTGCTTGAAGAGGCGGGCCGGACGGCGGATGGGGTCTTAACGGATTCTCAACCGGCGTTTGGGGTTGACTTTTTCGGGCGATTCCGTCATAGGCTGCGCCACTTCAATTGAATTTGAATGGTCGGAGCCGGCGGAAATCAAAACGGCCGGCACCGGCCATTTCATGCTGTCCGGGGAATCCCGGGCGGAATATCAACATCAAGGAGAACAGACGTGGCACGTATCGCTGGCGTCAACATCCCGACGAACAAGCGCGTCATCATTGCGCTTCAGTACATCCACGGGATCGGACCGAAATTTGCTCGTGAGATCGTGACGAAGGTCGGCATCGCCGACGACCGTCGCGTCAACCAGCTCACCGACGCTGAAGTGCTTCAGATCCGCGAAGCCATCGACAGCGACTACCAGGTCGAAGGCGATCTGCGTCGCGAAGTGTCGATGAACATCAAGCGCCTGATGGACCTCGGCTGCTATCGCGGTCTGCGTCATCGCCGTTCGCTGCCGGTCCGCGGCCAGCGCACGCACACCAACGCCCGCACCCGCAAGGGCCCGGCGAAGGCGATCGCAGGCAAGAAGAAGTAATTTCGACGGGACGCATGTTCCGTCGGCCTTGCCGGCGCGCCGGCGGGGTTCGATGCTGGTCCTTTCCGAGGGCCGGTGTAGCCGCTGGAATTACGGCGGTGTAGAGATCGATTGAAAGGACTGTCATGGCCAAGGAAGCCACGCGCGTTCGCCGCCGCGAGCGCAAAAACATCTCGTCGGGCGTCGCCCATGTGAACTCGACGTTCAACAACACCATGATCACCATCACGGACGCCCAGGGCAACGCCATCGCCTGGTCCTCCGCTGGCGCCCAGGGTTTCAAGGGTTCGCGCAAGTCGACCCCGTTCGCCGCCCAGATCGCTGCCGAAGACTGCGCCAAGAAGGCGCAGGAGCACGGCATGCGCTCCCTCGAAGTCGAGGTCTGCGGCCCGGGCTCCGGCCGTGAATCCGCGCTGCGCGCCCTGCAGGCCGCCGGCTTCGTGATCACGTCGATCCGCGACGTCACGCCGATCCCGCACAACGGCTGCCGTCCGCGCAAGAAGCGCCGGGTCTGATCCTCTTTCATTCGCCGTACGAGCCCCTGGCGTCCGCCCGGGGCTCCTCTGCGGTTTCTTCACTAGATCGCCACGATTGGATGGTGGCGGCGGTTGATAGAAGGATAAACACATGATCCAGAAAAACTGGCAGGAACTGATCAAGCCGAACAAGGTGGAGTTCGTCACGCACGGCTCGCGCACCCATGCGACCGTCATCGCGGAACCGCTGGAACGCGGCTTCGGCCTGACGCTCGGCAACGCGCTGCGCCGCGTTCTCTTGTCGTCGCTGCGCGGCGCCGCCGTCACCGCCGTCCAGATCGACGGCGTGCTGCATGAATTCTCGTCCATTCCGGGCGTCCGCGAGGACGTGACGGACATCGTGCTCAACGTCAAGGAAATCGCCATCCGCATGGAAGGCGAGGGCCCGAAGCGCATGGTCGTCCGCAAGGAAGGCCCGGGCGTCGTCACCGCCGGCGACATCCAGACCGTCGGCGACGTCGAGATCCTCAACCCGGACCACGTCATCTGCACGCTGGACGAAGGCGCTGAAATCCGCATGGAGTTCACCGTCAACACCGGCAAGGGCTACGTGCCCGCCGACCGCAACCGCGCCGAAGACGCGCCGATCGGGCTCATCCCGGTCGACAGCCTCTATTCGCCGGTGCGCAAGGTGTCGTACAAGATCGAGAACACCCGCGAGGGCCAGGTTCTCGACTATGACAAGCTGACGCTCAACATCGAGACCAACGGCTCGGTCAGCGGCGAAGACGCGGTGGCCTACGCCGCCCGCATTCTCCAGGACCAGCTCGGCGTCTTCGTCAACTTCGAGGAGCCGCAGAAGGAAGCGCCGCAGGAACAGGTTGCGGAACTGGCCTTCAACCCGGCTCTGCTGAAGAAGGTGGACGAGCTGGAGCTGTCGGTGCGTTCGGCCAACTGCCTGAAGAACGACAACATCGTCTATATCGGCGACCTCATCCAGAAGACGGAAGCCGAGATGCTGCGGACTCCGAATTTCGGCCGCAAGTCGCTCAACGAGATCAAGGAAGTTCTGGCGTCGATGGGTCTCCATCTCGGCATGGAAATCCCGTCCTGGCCGCCGGAAAACATCGAAGATCTCGCAAAGCGCTACGAAGACCAATATTAAGCCTGGAAGTATTCCGGCAAGACAAAGAGTTAAAGGAGAAGGCTCATGCGCCACGGTAACGGATACCGTAAGCTGAACCGCACTGCCTCGCACCGCAAGGCGATGTTCGCCAATATGGCCGCTTCGCTGATCGAGCACGAGCAGATCGTGACGACGCTTCCGAAAGCCAAGGAAATCCGCCCGATCGTCGAAAAGCTGGTCACGCTCGGCAAGCGCGGCGACCTGCACGCCCGCCGTCAGGCGATCTCGGCGATCCGCGACGTCAAGGTCGTCGCCAAGCTGTTCGACACGCTGGCCGCGCGCTACGCGACCCGCAACGGCGGCTACATCCGCATCATGAAGGCCGGCTTCCGCGCCGGCGACAACGCGCCGCTGGCCGTTGTCGAGTTCGTGGAGCGCGACGTCGACGCCAAGGGCAAGGCCGACCGCGCCCGCGTCGAGGCCGAGCGCGCCGAGGAAGCCGACGCCGCATAATCAAAGCGTCGTGAATTTCGAGAAAGGCCGCCCTCCAGGGCGGCCTTTTTTATTGGCCGAGTGGCGGAGCGGGATCGAATTCATTACTTATAGGGGAGAATCGGACAGCGGAGTGTGCGCATGACATCGAGACGGTTTGGCCTTGCGGGCGTATTTCTGGCGGTGGTCGCGTGGTCGGTTTCGCCGGCCCTGGCGGAGGAGGCGGCGCCGGCGCGGCAGATTCCGCTGAGCCGCGGCGACATGCAGCTTTCCTTCGCGCCGCTCGTCAAGGAGACGACGCCGGCGGTGGTCAACGTCTACGCGGCGCGGCAGGTGCAGGTGCGCTCGCCCTTCGCGGGCGATCCCTTCTTCGAGCAGTTCTTCGGCAACCAGTTCGAGGCGCAGAAGCCGCGCGTGCAGCAGTCGCTCGGCTCGGGCGTCATCGTCGACAAGTCCGGCGTGGTGGTGACCAACAACCACGTCATCAAGGACGCCGACGAGATCAAGGTGGCGCTGTCGGACGGGCGGGAGTTCGAGAGCAAGATATTGCTGCGCGACGAGACCACCGACCTCGCCGTGCTGAAGATCGAGAGCAAGGAGACGTTTCCCGTGCTCGCCTTCGGCAATTCCGACGAGGCCGAGGTGGGCGACCTGGTGCTGGCGGTCGGCAACCCGTTCGGCGTCGGCCAGACGGTGACGAGCGGCATTATCTCGGCGCAGTCGCGCACGCAGGTCGGCATTTCCGACTTCGACTTCTTCATCCAGACCGACGCCGCCATCAATCCCGGCAATTCCGGCGGCGCGCTGATCGACATGCGCGGGCGGCTGATCGGCATCAACACGGCGATCTATTCGCGCTCCGGCGGCTCGGTCGGCATCGGCTTCGCCATTCCCTCCAACATGGTGCGCGCCGTGGTCGACACGGCGCTGCGCGGCGGCACCAGCTTCGAGCGGCCCTATATCGGCGCCACCTTCCAGGGCCTGTCGGCGGAGATGGCCGAGAGCCTCGGCATGGACAAGCCCTTCGGCGCGCTGATCACCAATGTGGTCGAGGGCGGCCCCGCCGCCCAGGCCGGGCTCAAGGTCGGCGACGTGGTGCTGACGGTGCAGGGCGCGCGCGCCGACAATCCCGACGTGCTCGGCTATCGCCTGTCGACGGCCGAGATCGGCGCCACCGTGCCGTTCGAGATCTGGCGCGGCGGCAAGACCGAGACGGTGCAGGTCAAGCTCGCCCGCGAGCCGGACGCCAAGGAGGCCGCGCCCAAGGTGATCCAGGGCGACAATCCCTTCGCCGGCGCGGCGGTGCTGGATCTGACGCCGGCGGCGGCGGCGCGGCTGCATCTCAACCGCGACGCGCGCGGCGTGGCGGTGGGCGAGGTCTATTCCGGCTCCCCGGCGGCGCGCATGGGCCTGCGCCCGGGCGACATCATCCGCGGCGTCAACGGCAACCAGATCCGCACCGTGACCGACCTCGTCTCGGCGCTCGGGGCCGGGCGCGGGCCGATGTGGCGGCTGGAGGTGGAGCGCGACGGCGCGCTGATCCGCCAATATGTGCGCTGACGCGGAGCCCTCATGAGCGACCTCTTCTCCGCCGCGGCCGATCCCAACGAAGCGCGCAACCGCCCGCTCGCCGACCGGCTGCGCCCGCGCCATCTCTCCGACGTGACCGGCCAAGAGCACCTGACCGGGCCGGAGGGGGTGCTGACGCGCATGATCGCGTCCGGCTCGCTCGGCTCGATGATCTTCTGGGGGCCGCCCGGCACCGGCAAGACCACTGTGGCGCGGCTCTTGGCGGGCGAGACGGACCTCGCCTTCGAGCAGATCTCGGCGATCTTCTCCGGCGTGGCGGATTTGAAGAAGGTGTTCGAGGCGGCGCGGATGCGGCGCATGTCGGGGCGGCAGACGCTGCTCTTCGTCGACGAGATTCATCGCTTCAACCGCGCGCAGCAGGATTCCTTCCTGCCGGTGATGGAGGACGGCACCGTCGTCCTGATCGGCGCGACGACGGAGAACCCGTCCTTCGAGCTCAACGCCGCGCTTCTGTCGCGGGCGCGGGTGCTGACCTTCCAGCCGCACGGGGCGGAGAGCATCGCCACGCTGCTCGCCCGCGCCGAGGCGCAGGAGGGCCGCGACCTGCCGCTCGACGAGGAGGCGCGGGCCAGCCTGGTGCGCATGGCCGACGGCGACGGCCGTGCGGCGCTGACGCTGGCCGAGGAAGTGTGGCGCGCCGCCCGGCCGGGCGAGGTGTTCTCGGCCGAGAAATTGCAGGACGTGGTGCAGCGGCGCGCGCCGGTCTACGACAAGAGCCAGGACGGGCATTACAACCTGATCTCGGCCTTCCACAAATCGGTGCGGGGCTCCGATCCCGACGCGGCGCTCTATTACATGGCGCGCATGCTCGACGCCGGCGAAGACCCGCTCTACATCGTGCGGCGCATGGTGGTGATCGCCTCGGAGGATATCGGCCTCGCCGATCCGCAGGCGCTGGTGATCTGCAACGCCGCCAAGGAGGCGTTCCATTTCGTCGGCGGGCCGGAGGGGCTGCTGGCGCTGGCGCAGGCCTGCATCTATATCGCCACTGCGCCCAAGTCGAATTCCGTCTATCTGGCGCTCGACGCAGCGTTACAGGCCGCGCGCGCCAACGGCTCGCTGCTGCCGCCCAAGCATATCCTCAACGCGCCGACGAAGCTCATGAAGGAGCAGGGCTATCACGACGGCTACGCCTACGACCACGACCAGCCCGACGCCTTCTCCGGCCAGGAATATTTCCCCGAAAGCATGGGCCGCCGCACCTTCTACAACCCCGCCGAGCGCGGCTTCGAGCGCGAAATCCGCAAAAGGCTCGACTACTGGTCGCGGCTGCGGCAGGAGCGCAAGCGCTAGGACGCGGGCGTCGATCACTTCAGGCTGCGATTGATCTATTTCGACAGCGCGACGCGTGAGGCGGCGGGAACCGTCAACGTCTGCTGACGCGGGCCGTCAATTATGGTCCCCGCTTCGGCGGGGGCTATTTCGCAAGCTGGCCGGCGAGGATCGTCCCCGCGCCGGCGAGGCAGAGGATCGCGCCGGCGGCGTCCCAGCGGGAAGGGGCCTGCTGCTCCACCGCCCACAGCCAGAACAGCGACGCGACGATATAGACGCCGCCATAGGCCGCATAGGCGCGTCCCGCGAAATCGAGGTCGATCCGGGTCAGGAGCCAGGCGAAGGCGACCAGCGACAGCACCCCCGGCGCCAGCCACAGCGGCGACTTGCCGAGCCGGAGCCAGCCCCAGAAGGCGAAGCAGCCCGCGATCTCCGCCAGTGCGGCGAGCACGTAGAGCGACAGCGAAAAGACGACATTCATGGCGGCCCCGGATGGAAAGGTTTCATAAACCATAATAAAATCAATTGGTTAATTTAGCAATTCGTTTACTTTTACGTTTTATCAATTTTTGTCGAAAGACGAGGTTTCCCCCATGATGCGCGTTTTGTGTCTCGTCGCGCTCGTGATCCTCGGAGGCTGCGCAACCGCCCCGCGCCAGGTCGGCAATGTCTGCGCTGTCTTCGATCAGCGCGACGGCTGGTTCGAGAACTGGCAGGCCGAGGCCACGAGCGTCTCGCGCGAATACGGCGTGCCTGTGCCGGTGCTGATGGCCACGATCTACACCGAATCCGGCTTCCGCCCGCACGCCCGGCCGCCGCGGAGCAGGCTGTTGTGGGTCATCCCCTGGACGCGGCCGTCGAGCGCCTACGGCTATTCGCAGGCGCTGAACGGCACCTGGGACCGCTACAAGCGCGAGACCGGGCGCTGGACCGCCTCTCGGAGCAGCTTCTCCGACGCGATCCATTTCATCGGCTGGTATCACTACCAGACCTATCTCAAGAACGGCGTCGACCGCGGCGACGCCTACAGCTTGTACCTGGCCTATTATGTCGGCCATGACGGCTTCGCGCGCGGGACCTGGCGCAGCAACGCCACCGCCATCCAGGGCGCGCGCCGCATGAAGGGCATCGCCGATCGCTACGCCGTGCAGTTGCGCAATTGCGGCGGCGGCGTTTAAAACCGGGGAAAAGGAATGGGCGCGCCGCCGTGCCGCCTCAATCGCTGAAGACTATGCGCCGAATCGTTGCTGAGGATAGAATTTTCATGCGCAAACACATCGTTATCGCCCTGATCGGTTCCGGCATTCTCGCCGGCTGCACCACCACCGACCCCTATACGGGCGAACAGAAAATGTCGAACACCGCCGGCGGCGCGGCCATCGGCGCCGCGGTCGGCGCGCTGGGCGGCCTGATGGTCGGCGGCAGCAGCAACGCCAAGCGCAACGCCGTGCTGATCGGTGCGGGCGTCGGCGCGCTGGGCGGCGGCATGATCGGCAACTACATGGACCGGCAGGAGGCCGAATTGCGCGCCCAGCTGCGCGGCACCGGCGTGTCGGTGACGCGCAACGGCGACAACATCATCCTCAACATGCCGTCCAACATCACCTTCGACACCGACCAGGACCAGGTCAAGGGCCAGTTCTACCCGACGCTGAACTCGGTCGCCATCGTGCTGCGCAAGTTCGACCGCACGCTGGTGGACGTCTCCGGCCATACGGATTCGACCGGTAGCCTGGCCCACAACCAGGACCTGTCGCAGCGCCGCGCCACCTCGGTCGCCAATTATCTGAGCGGGCAGGGCATCGACCAGCGCCGCTTCGCGGTGGTCGGCGAAGGCCCGAGCCGCCCCGTCGCCACCAACGCCACGCCGGAAGGCCGCGCGCAGAACCGCCGCGTGGAAATCCAGATCTCGCCGCTGCGCGCCGCGGGCTGACGTCCCGAATCGATCCGGCCCCGACAGGCCGCGCGCGGGCATTTTCCGCGCGCGGCCTTCGCATTTTTGCAGGCGCTAATATCAGCGAACAATCATAGAACAAATTTGTGAAAGTAAATATAATCAACAGGTTATGCATCTTGCCAAAAGAGAACAAACAGGATACAAATAGATCCTGACAAAGAGCCTGGCGGGCTTCTAGCGAGCCGAGAGGATGGTGTAAGATGTCTCAGAATTCATTGCGACTTGTTGAGGATAATTCAGTGGACAAGACAAAGGCTCTCGACGCGGCGCTGTCGCAGATCGAACGGGCGTTCGGCAAGGGCTCGATCATGCGGCTCGGCCAGAACGAACAGGTGGTCGAAATCGAAACGGTTTCGACCGGCTCGCTCTCGCTCGACATCGCGCTCGGCGTCGGCGGCCTGCCCAAGGGCCGCATCGTCGAGATCTACGGCCCGGAAAGCTCGGGCAAGACCACGCTCGCCCTGCACACGGTCGCCGAGGCGCAGAAGAAGGGCGGCATCTGCGCCTTCGTCGACGCCGAGCACGCGCTCGACCCAGTCTACGCCCGCAAGCTCGGCGTCGACCTGGAGAACCTCTTGATCTCGCAGCCCGACACGGGCGAGCAGGCGCTGGAGATCACCGACACGCTGGTGCGCTCGGGCGCGATCGACGTGCTGGTGGTCGACTCCGTCGCGGCGCTGACGCCCAAGGCGGAAATCGAGGGCGAGATGGGCGACTCCCTGCCGGGCCTGCAGGCCCGCCTGATGAGCCAGGCGCTGCGCAAGCTGACGGCGTCGATCTCGCGCTCCAACTGCATGGTCATCTTCATCAACCAGATCCGCATGAAGATCGGCGTCATGTTCGGCTCGCCCGAGACCACGACCGGCGGCAACGCGCTGAAATTCTACGCCTCGGTGCGCCTCGACATCCGCCGCATCGGCTCGATCAAGGAGCGCGACGAGGTGGTGGGCAACCAGACCCGCGTCAAGGTGGTCAAGAACAAGCTGGCCCCGCCCTTCAAGCAGGTCGAGTTCGACATCATGTACGGCGCGGGCGTGTCCAAGACCGGCGAGCTGGTCGACCTCGGCGTCAAGGCCGGCGTGGTGGAGAAGTCGGGGGCCTGGTTCTCCTACAATTCGCAGCGCCTGGGGCAGGGGCGTGAAAACGCCAAGCAATATCTCAAGGACAATCCGGACGTGGCGCGCGAGATCGAGACGACCTTGCGCCAGAACGCCGGCCTGATCGCCGAACAGTTCCTCGAAGACGGCGGGCCGGAAGAAGAAGCGGCCGAAATGTAAGCCGGCCCTTCGGGCCGAACACCCGACCCCGCGTTTTTTGCGCGGGGTTTTTCTTTTGAAACAGCTTGCTGGACAGGAAAGCGGCGTCTCGTTAAAAGCGGTCAACCGGAGCTGCGATCCCCGTTTTGGAGGCGCGGCCGCCGCCGCGGATCGCCGTCGGGCGATGGCGCGGCGATCCTATTATCGATGCTGCTTCTTGAAAGGGCGCATCCGCATCGGGCGAAAGCCCTCAAGGGTGAATTATGGCTGGCGTCAACGAGATCAGATCCACGTTTCTCGATTATTTCCGCAAGAACGGGCACGAGGTCGTCGCCTCCAGCCCGCTGGTCCCGCGCAACGATCCGACGCTCATGTTCACCAATGCGGGCATGGTGCAGTTCAAGAACGTCTTCACCGGCCTCGAGCATCGCCCCTATAGCCGCGCCACCACCTCGCAGAAATGCGTCCGCGCCGGCGGCAAGCACAACGACCTCGACAATGTCGGCTACACCGCGCGCCACCACACCTTCTTCGAGATGCTGGGCAACTTCTCCTTCGGCGACTATTTCAAGGAAGACGCGATCCACTTCGCCTGGAACCTGATCACCAAGGAATTCGGGCTGGCCAAGGACAAGCTGCTGGTCACCGTCTATCATACCGACGACGACGCTGCGAATTTCTGGAAGAAGATCGCCGGCCTCTCCGACGACCGCATCATCCGCATCCCGACCAGCGATAATTTCTGGGCCATGGGCGACACCGGCCCGTGCGGCCCGTGCTCGGAAATCTTCTACGACCACGGCGACCATATCTGGGGCGGCCCTCCCGGATCGCCGGAGGAAGACGGCGACCGCTTCATCGAGATCTGGAATCTCGTCTTCATGCAGTTCGAGCAGGTGACGCCGGAGCAGCGCGTCGACCTGCCGCGCCCGTCCATCGACACCGGCATGGGGCTGGAGCGCATCGCCGCCGTCCTGCAGGGCGTGCACGACAATTACGACATCGACCTGTTCAAGGCGCTGATCCGGGCCTCCGAGGAGGCCACCGGCGTCAAGGCGGAAGGCGATTTCCGCGCCAGCCATCGCGTCATCGCCGACCACCTGCGCGCATCGAGCTTCCTGATCGCCGACGGCGTGCTGCCGTCCAACGAGGGCCGCGGCTATGTGCTGCGCCGCATCATGCGGCGCGCCATGCGCCACGCCCAGCTTCTGGGCGCGAAGGAGCCGCTGATGTGGCGGCTGCTGCCGGCGCTGGTGCGCGAGATGGGCCAGGCCTATCCCGAGTTGGTGCGCGCCGAGGCGCTGATCTCCGAGACGCTGAAGCTGGAGGAGACGCGCTTCCGCAAGACGCTGGAGCGCGGCCTCGGCCTCCTGTCCGACGCCTCGGAAAACCTCAAGGAAGGCGACCGCCTCGACGGCGAGACGGCGTTCAAGCTCTACGACACCTACGGCTTCCCGCTCGACCTCACCCAGGACGCGCTGCGCCAGCGCGGCGTGACGGTCGACACCGAGGGCTTCTCCGCCGCCATGGAGCGGCAGAAGGCCGAGGCGCGCGCCAACTGGTCCGGCTCGGGCGAGGCGGCGACGGAGACCGTCTGGTTCTCGGTCAAGGACAAGGTCGGCGCGACGGAATTCCTCGGCTATGACGCCGAAAGCGCCGAGGGCGTGGTCACGGCCCTGGTGCGCGACGGCGCGGAAGTCGCTTCGGCTTCGCAGGGCGAGGCCGTGTCGGTGGTGGTCAACCAGACGCCCTTCTACGGCGAATCCGGCGGCCAGCAGGGCGACGTCGGCACGATCAGCGGCGAAGGCTTCGTCATCGCGGTCAAGGACACGCAGAAGAAGGGCGACGGCGTCTTCGTCCATCTCGGCGAAGTCACCGAGGGCGTGGTGAAGACGGGCGACGCGGTCGAATTGAAGATCGACGTCGCGCGCCGCGCCCGCATCCGCTCCAACCATTCGGCCACCCATCTGCTGCACGAGGCGCTGCGCGAGACGCTCGGCGGCCATGTGGCGCAGAAGGGCTCGCTGGTCGCGCCCGAGCGCCTGCGCTTCGACTTCTCGCATCCCAAGCCGATCTCGGCCGACGAGCTGGCGGCGGTGGAGAACCTCGCCAACGAGATCATCCTGCAGAACGCGCCGGTGACGACGCGCCTGATGGCCGTTGACGACGCCATCGCCGAGGGCGCCATGGCGCTGTTCGGCGAGAAATACGGCGACGAGGTCCGCGTCGTCTCCATGGGCGTGGCGCAGCACGGGCCCAAGGCCGGCAAGTCCTATTCGACCGAACTGTGCGGCGGCACCCATGTGCGCCAGACCGGCGACATCGGCCTGGTGCGCGTCGTGTCGGAAGGCGCGGTGGCGGCGGGCGTGCGCCGCATCGAGGCGCTGACGGGCGAGGCGGCCCGGCTCTATCTCGAAGAGCAGGACGAGCGCGTCAAGGCCATCGCCGGCGCGCTGAAGACGACGCCGGCCGAGGCGCTCGACCGCGTCGTGGCGCTTCTCGACGAACGCAGGAAGCTGGAGCGCGAACTGACCGAGGCCCGCAAGAAGCTGGCGCTCGGCGGCGGCTCGGCCGAGGGCGGCAATGCGGTCGAGACCGTCAACGGCGTCAATTTCCTCGGCAAGGTGGTGACCGGCGTGTCGCCGCGCGACCTCAAGCCCTTGACCGACGAGGGCAAGAAGCAGGTCGGTTCCGGCGTGGTGGTGTTCATCGGCGTCGGCGAGGACGGCAAGGCCAGCGCGGTGGCCGGCGTGACGGAAGACATGGTCGGCCGGTTCAGCGCCGTCGACCTGGTGCGCGCGGCGTCGAGCGCGCTCGGCGGCGCGGGCGGCGGCGGCCGTCCCGACATGGCGCAGGCCGGCGGCCCGGACGGGTCCAAGGCCAATGACGCCATCGCGGCGGTCAAGGCGCTGGTGGCCGGCTGAGATGGGCTGGAGGAGGATCGTCATGGCCATCGCCTGGGGATCGCTCCTGTCGCTGTTCGGCGTCGCCGGCGCAAAGGCCGGCGACGACGCCCTGAAACGGTTGCGGGAAATCCACGCCGCCGTCATGGACCCCAACCGGATGTTCAGCATCAGCGCCACGCTCGCCGAACTCGACACGCTCGCGCCCGCGGTGGAGAAGACACCGGCCAATTCGGCGGCGCGCGGCGAACTCAACTATCTGCGCGGCTTCGTCCACTTCCGCGCCGGGCGCTCGGAAGAAAGCCTCGGCCCGCTGCAGGAGGCCGTCCGCATCGACGCCGCCGCGCCGTTCCTGACGGCAGACGAGCGCTGGCGCAATTTCTACCGCATCGCCTCGCAGGCCAAGGATCTGGAGCGCTGGCCGCTGGCGCTCGACTATTATGAGAAAGCCATCCCGCTGCTCGACGCCGACCCTGCGATGACGCTCGACCAGCGGCTGGGCGCGCGGCAGGACTGGGCCTACAGCCTGCACGAGGCGGGACGCTTCGCCGAGGCGCGAAAGCTCAACGAATATCTGCTGGCCGAGGGCGAAAAGCTGCACGGCGTCGACAGCTACAAGCTGATCAGCGTCATCATCAATCTGGCGCAGAACACCTATGACCTGAAGGATTTTGCGGCGGCGCGCGCCTATCTCGACAAATATCTGCGCATGGCCACGACGGAAGGCGACGCGCCGCGGATCGACGACGCGCTGTTCCAGCTCGGCGTGCTGGCCTATGAGACCGGCGACGGCGCCGAGGCCGAAAGCTTCATGCAGCGCCGCCTCGATCTCGCCAAGGCGTCCGGCGACCCGACGCGAATCCTGGGCGCACAGGACGCGCTCGACACGCTGCACGAGAAGATGGGGAAATGATCCCCGTCAGCCGCCGGTTTTGGCGGCGTTGATCCGGGCCGCCGCCGCCTCGTCCAGCGCGTTGGCGCGCGCCAGCGCCGGGCGTTCGGCGAGCCGGGCCCAATAGGCGGCGAAGGCCGGGCGCTGCGGCAGGGTTCCGAAGCGCATGCCCCAGCCGACTTGCGAGCCGACATAGACGTCGGCGGCGGTGAAGCGGTCGCCGGCGATATAGGCGTGGCGGGCTACGCCCTTTTCCAGCGCGTCGACGGCGCCCTCATAGCTGCCATAGCCGACCATGCCCTGCTTGTCCCGCGGCGCCTCCAGCCCGAGCGCGTGGTTGGACAGCGCCGCCTCCAGCGGGCCGGCGGCGAAGAACATCCAGCGATAGAAATCGGCGCGCTCGCCCGGATGCGGCGCGAGGCCGGCCTGCGGGAAGGCCGCGGCCAGATAGGCGCAGATGGCGGCGGCCTCGGTGACGATCGCCGCGCCGTGGCGCAGCGCCGGCACCTTGCCCATCGGGTTGACGGCGCAATATTCGGCCGTCTTCATCGGCGGGCCGAAGTCGAGGATCTCGACGTCATAGGGCTCGCCGATCTCCTCCAGCATCCAGCGGGCGATGCGCCCGCGCGACATCGGATTGGTGTAGAGCGTCAGTTCGGCCATGATCTCCTCCCGTGCGTCGGAGCGGTCGCCGTTTTCGCGGAACCGCTCCGGGAGCAGCATGCGACGTTTCCGCCGCGAAGGCTAGAGCGGCTTGCTGTATTGGATGAAGCCGGTGCGCCGGGCGATATGGTCGTAGAGGCGGCGCGCCGTGGCGTTGGCCTCCTGCGTCAGCCAGTAGAGCTTGCCCGCGCCGTTGGCGCGCGCGAGATCGGCCACCGCCTCGATGAGCGCCGCGCCTACGCCTAAGCCGCGCTGGTCGCTTTCCACATAAAGGTCCTGCAGATAGCAGCTCCATTGCGGCAGCCAGCAGGAGCGGTGGAAGATGACGTGGACGATCCCGACCAGCCGCCCGTTCTCGTCGAAGGCGCCCAGCGCATGCATCGGCTCGGCCGCGTCGTGGAAGCGCGCCCAGGTCAGCTCGGTCGTCTCGGGCGGGATATCCGTTTCATAGAAGCGCTGATAGGCGCGCCATAGCGGCTCCCAGGCTTCGCGGTCGGCGGGGGCGAGGCGTCTTATCGATGTCATGACCTGTCCTTCAAAAGAAAACGGCGGGAAGATCCCGCCGTTCGAGGTGTTCGTCAAGGTCTCGGCCGGTCAGGCGGCCATGGCCTTGCGCAGGTTCTCGTCGATCTTGTCGAGGAAGCCGGTGGTGGAGAGCCACGGCTGATCCGGGCCGATCAGCAGCGCCAGGTCCTTGGTCATGAAGCCGGATTCGACGGTGTCGACGCAGACCTTCTCCAGCGTGTCGGCGAACTTCTTCAGCTCGGCGTTGTCGTCCAGCTTGGCGCGGTGGGCGAGGCCACGGGTCCAGGCGAAGATCGAGGCGATGGAGTTGGTCGAGGTTTCCTCGCCCTTCTGGTGCTGGCGGTAGTGGCGGGTGACGGTGCCGTGGGCGGCTTCCGCCTCCACCGTCTTGCCGTCCGGCGTCATCAGCACCGAGGTCATCAGGCCGAGCGAGCCGAAGCCCTGCGCCACGATGTCGGACTGCACGTCGCCGTCATAGTTCTTGCAGGCCCAGACATAGCCGCCCGACCACTTGAGCGCCGAGGCGACCATGTCGTCGATGAGGCGATGCTCGTACCAGATCTTCGCGGCCTTGAACTTGTCGGCGAATTCGGCGTCGAAGACTTCCTGGAAGATGTCCTTGAAGCGGCCGTCATAGGCCTTGAGGATGGTGTTCTTGGTCGAGAGGTACACCGGATAGCCGCGCTGGAGGCCGTAATTGAAGGAGGCGCGGGCGAATTCGCGGATCGATTCGTCGAGGTTGTACATGGCCAGCGCCACGCCGGCGCCGGGGGCCTGGTAGACCTCGTGCTCGATGGTCTCACCGTCCTCGCCGACGAACTTGATCGTCAGCGTGCCCTTGCCGGGGAACTTGAAGTCGGTGGCGCGGTACTGGTCGCCGAAGGCGTGGCGACCGACGATGATCGGCTGGGTCCAGCCCGGCACCAGGCGCGGCACGTTCTTGCAGATGATCGGCTCGCGGAAGATCACGCCGCCGAGGATGTTGCGGATGGTGCCGTTGGGCGACTTCCACATCTTCTTGAGGTTGAATTCCTGCACGCGGGCTTCGTCCGGCGTGATGGTCGCGCATTTGACGCCGACGCCATATTGCTTGATGGCGTTGGCGGCGTCGATGGTGACCTGGTCATTGGTCGCGTCGCGGTGCTCGACCGAGAGATCGTAATATTTCAGGTCGACGTCGAGATAGGGATGGATCAGCTTGTCTTTGATGAACTGCCAGATGATGCGGGTCATCTCGTCGCCGTCGAGTTCGACGACCGGGTTCGCAACCTTGATTTTCGCCATGGATGAAGCCTCTGTTGGAATGCGTCGCGGATGGTATTAGCATCCGCGCGCGCCGAGGCAAAGCGCCCAGCGCATATTCTTTGCCCGCGACGTGGCCGTCAGGCGTGGGTGATCCTGGTGCCCAGCACGGCGAGGAATTGCGACAGCCATGCGGGATGGGCGGGCCAGGCCGGCGCGGTCACCAGATTGCCGTCGGTGACGGCCTGGTCGACCGGGATGTCGGCGTATTCGCCGCCGGCCAATTCCACCTCCGGACGGCAGGCGGGATAGGCCGAGCAGGTGCGGCCTTCGAGCACGCGGGCGGCGGCCAGCAATTGCGCGCCGTGGCAGACGGCCGCGACCGGCTTGCCGGCCTCGAAGAAGTGCTTGACCATGGCTATGACCTTGTCGTCGAGGCGCAGATATTCCGGCGCGCGCCCGCCGGGGATGAGCAGCGCGTCGTAAGTCTCGACCTTGATATCGGCGAAGGTGGCGTTGAGGGCGAAGTTATGGCCGCGCTTTTCGGTATAGGTCTGGTCGCCCTCGAAATCGTGGATGGCGGTGGCGATGCTGTCGCCGGCCTTCTTGCCGGGGCAGACGGCGTGCACCTTGTGGCCCACGGCCAGCAGCGTCTGGAAAGGGACCATGGTTTCGTAATCCTCGGCGAAATCGCCGCACAGCATGAGTATCTTCTTGCCGGACATGACCGTTCTCCCTGAAATGGCGATGGGCGTTTTCCAGGCGAGGATAGGACGAAAGCCCGCCTTCGGCCAGCGTCGTTTTGTGATGGAGACGTTAAGGGAATTCTTTGATTTTCGCGGCGATTATGTCAGGGAAAGGCCACGATAGGCGAATATCAGCGGAAGTGATCATGGCAGGAACCGACAAGCAGCGTCCCATTCTCGCGGAAGGACCGGCCATCGTGCTGGTGGAGCCGCAATTGCCGGAAAATATCGGCATGGTGGCGCGCGCCATGGCGAATTTCGGGCTGGCCGAGCTGCGGCTGGTCAACCCGCGCGAGGAGTTTCCGAGCGAGAAGGCCCGCGCCGCCGCCAGCAAGGCCGATCACGTCATCGACAACGCCGTGGTCTATGACGACCTGTCTTCGGCCGTCGCCGACCTCAATTTCGTCTATGCGACCACCGCACGGGAAAGGGATGGCTTCAAGCCGGTGCGTAGCGCCGTGGAAGCCGGAAACGAGTTGCGGCGGCGGTTCCGCACCGGCGAGAAGACGGGCATATTGTTCGGGCGCGAGCGCTTCGGTCTTTCCAACGAGGAAGTGGGGCTGGCGGACGAGCTGGTGACGTTTCCGGTCAATCCGGCCTTCGCCTCGCTCAACATCGCGCAGGCGGTGCTGCTCATGTCCTATGAGTGGATGAAGTCGGGGCTGGAGACGGAGACCGAGACGGTGTTCCGCGGGCCGGAGATGGAGCCGGCTAGCAAGCAGGAGCTGCACGGATTCTTCAACCAGATCGAGGAAGCCCTTGACGTGCGGGGCTATTTCCGTCCCGAGGCGCGCAAGGAGATCATGGTCAACAATCTGCGCTCGGTGCTGACCCGGGCGGAATTCGCCTCGGCCGAGCTGAAGCTTCTGCGCGGGGTCATCACCTCGCTCGACGTGTTTTCGCCCAAGAAGCCGCGCGGCTCCGGCGCGCCGGAAGGCCGCGCCCGCAAGCCCGCCAACGAGGATCAGGCAGAATGAAGGACGAGCCCGCGACAGGCGTTGTTTCCGCCTCGGCCGATCGCGACAAGCCGGTGCTGGTTTTCGACAGCGGCATAGGCGGGCTGACGGTGCTGCGCGAGGCGCGGGTGCTGATGCCGGACCGGCGATTCGTCTATATCGCCGACGACGCCGGCTTTCCCTATGGCGGCTGGGAGGAGGAGGCGCTCAGGGCGCGCATCGTCGCTCTGTTCGGCGATTTCATCGCCGCGCACGATCCCGAAATCGCGGTGATCGCCTGCAACACCGCCTCGACGCTGGTGCTGGACGATCTGCGCCGCGCCTATCCGGCGGTGCCCTTCGTCGGCACCGTGCCGGCGATCAAGCCGGCGGCGGAACGCACTTCGTCGGGTCTGGTTTCGGTGCTGGCGACGCCCGGCACCGTCAAGCGCGCCTATACGCGCGACCTGATCCAGTCCTTCGCCTCGCAATGCCATGTGCGGCTGGTGGGGGCCGACCGGCTGGCGACCGTGGCCGAGGCGCATATTCGCGGCGAAAAAATCGACGAGGCGCTGGTGGCCGAGCAGATCGCGCCCTGCTTCATCGAAAAGGACGGCCGCCGCACCGATATCGTGGTGCTGGCCTGCACGCATTATCCGTTCCTGGCCAATGTGTTCCGGCGGCTGGCTCCGTGGCCGGTGGACTGGCTCGACCCGGCGGAGGCCATCGCGCGGCGCACCGTGTCGCTGCTGCCGGGCGGGAGCGAAAAGGAACTGCACCATCACGACGATCTGGCGGTTTTCACCTCGCAGAAGCCCGATTACGCCATCCGCCGGCTCATGCAGGGTTTCGGGCTGCATTTCGGATAGGAGGCGGAAATGACGCTGCCGCAGGTCAAGCTGCCGTCCGGCCAGAGCGTTCCGGCGCTGGGGCAGGGCACGTGGTATATGGGCGAGGACGCGCGGGAGCGCGAGCGCGAGGCGGATGCGTTGCGCCATGGCCTCGACCTCGGCATGACGCTGATCGACACAGCGGAAATGTACGCCGACGGCGGCGCGGAGGAAGTGGTCGGCGCGGCGATGGCCGGGCGACGCGAGGAGGTGTTTCTGGTCAGCAAGGTGCTGCCTTACAACGCCTCGCGCAAAGGGACGGTGGAGGCCTGCGAGCGCAGCCTGCGGCGGCTCGGCACCGATCGGATCGACCTCTATCTCCTGCACTGGCCGGGCCGGCATCCGCTGGCGGAGACGATCGCGGCCTTCGAGGAGTTGCAGCGGGCGGGCAAGATCGTCCATTGGGGCGTCAGCAATTTCGACACCGACGACATGCAGGCGCTGGTGGGCGTGGCGGGCGGCGAAGCGGTGGCGGCCAACCAGATCCTCTACAATCTCACGCGGCGCGGGCCGGAATTCGACCTCATGCCGTGGTGCGCCGAGCGTCATGTGCCGCTCATGGCCTATTCGCCGATCGAGCAGGGCAGGCTGCTGGGGAACGCCGCGCTGGAGCGGATCGCGCGTGAAACCGGCGTTTCGCCCGCCGCCGTGGCGCTGGCCTGGACGATGCGCAACGGCGACGTGATCGCCATTCCCAAATCGTCCAACCCGGCCCATGTGGCGGAAAACCGCCGCGCCGCCGACCTGCGCCTGACGGCGGAGCAACTGGCGCTGCTCGACCGCGCCTTCGCGCCGCCCGCGCGCAAGACGCCGCTGGCGATGCTCTGAGGCGGAACCTTTGCCCCCGCCGCCCGTTGAGGACGGTACGCGTCACGCGGAGGTAAAGCGATGAACATTGTCGAAACACGCATCAGTTCGATCGGCGGCTTCAAGCTCTATGCGGTGGAGTTCGTTACCGAAGGCGAGGAACGCGTCACCGTCAAGGTCGAGAACGACACAGAGGACGAGCTTCGCCGCGACGAGGTCATCCGCCGCGCGGCGATCAAGCTCGGCGACGCGCTGGGCGTGGCCTGCGCCGAATGCGGCATCGAGCCGGAATCGCTGTTGACCCGCCCCAGCGCCCGCCGCTCCGGCGACCGAGCGGAGCTGGAGCGCCAGCTCGACGAGGGGCTGGAGGACACGTTTCCGGCCAGCGATCCGGTGTCGGTCACGAGTTCGGCGATACCGGCTTCGGCCGATCCGAAGTCCTGAAGGGTTGAAACCGGAGTTCACGCTCTGGTTTCGGTCGTTCAGAAATTGAGTCCCGCCTTGCCTGTAACTGGTTGAAGTTACAGGGCGATATTTTCCGTGTCTTTCTCAAGCTCTATTGCCGGTGGCGTTTTTCGCTGTGTCGAAGCACGCCTGGACCTGCGGATGGCTGCTGTAACAGCGTTGTCAGCAAATGCTGAAGGTGCGGCCGGCGTCTTCGATTTGATCGCTGCATCGGCGGCGTCGAAAAAACAAAAGCCGGGGTTCATCCCGGCTTTTAACCTGTTCAGAAAATGAGTCCCGCTTTATCCGTAACCCATTGACGTCACTGGTTCCGGCGCTTGCCTTCCAGCAGGTCGAGCACGGCGCGGGCGCAGTCGAGCACGTTCGAGCCGGGGCCGAAGACGGCGGCGACGCCGTGGTCGAATAGGTATTGATAATCCTGACGCGGCACGACGCCGCCGCAGACCACGATGATGTTTTCCGCGCCCTTTTTCTTCAGCGTCTCGACCAGTTGCGGCAGCAGAGTCTTGTGGCCGGCGGCGAGGGAGGAGACGCCCAGCACCTGCACCTTCGACTTGATCGCCATGTCGGCGGCTTCGTCCGGGGTCTGGAACAGCGGCCCGGCCAGCACGTCGAAGCCGATATCGCCGAAGGCCGAGGCGATGATCTTCGCGCCACGGTCGTGGCCGTCCTGGCCGAGCTTGGCCACCATCACTTTCGGCTTGTGGCCAGCTTGTTTCGAGAAGTCCTCGAGCCGCGACACCAGCGTCCGGTATTCCGGCTCGTCCTTGTAGGCAGCGCCGTAGACCTGCCGGATGACCTTGGGAACGGCGGCGTGGTCGCCGAAGGCGCGGCGCATGGCGTCGGAGATTTCGCCCACCGTGGCGCGGGCGCGCGAGGCCTCGACGGCGGCGGCAAGCATGTTGCCTTCGCCGCCGCGCGCGACCTTTTCCAGTTCGGCCAGCGCCGCTTCCACCCTGGCCTTGTCGCGTGTTTGGCGGATGCGCTCGATGCGGGCGATTTGCGACTTGCGCACGGCGCTGTTGTCGATCTCCAGAATGTCGATCTCGTCTTCCTGCTCCAGCCGGAACCTGTTGACGCCGACGATCACTTCCTCGCCCTTGTCGACCGCCGCCTGCCGCCGTGTGGCGGCTTCCTCGATCAGGCGCTTGGGCAGGCCGCTTTCGACGGCCTTTGTCATGCCGCCGAGGCTTTCCACTTCCTCGATCAAGGCCCACGCCTTTTCGGCCAGATCGTTGGTCAGGCTTTCGATGTAATAGGAGCCGGCCAGCGGATCGACCACCCTGGTCACGCCGGTTTCGTTCTGCAGGATCAACTGCGTGTTGCGGGCGATTCGGGCGGAAAATTCCGTCGGCAGCGCAATGGCTTCGTCGAAGGCGTTGGTGTGCAGCGACTGCGTGCCGCCAAGTGCTGCAGACATGGCCTCGAAGGCGGTGCGGACGATGTTGTTGTAGGGGTCCTGTTCCTGCAAGGACACGCCTGAAGTCTGGCAATGGGTGCGCAGCATCAGCGAACCGGGCTTCTTCGGCTCGAACTCCTTCATGATGCGCGACCACAACAGGCGCGCGGCGCGCAGCTTGGCGATCTCCATGAAGAAATTCATGCCGATGGCGAAGAAGAAGGACAGGCGGCCGGCGAAATCGTCGACGTTGAGCCCCTTGTTCAGCGCCGCGCGCACATATTCGCGCCCGTCTGCCAGCGTGAAGGCCAGTTCCTGCACCAGCGTCGCGCCGGCTTCCTGCATGTGATAGCCGGAGATGGAGATGGAGTTGAATTTCGGCATCTCGGCCGCCGTATAGGCGATGATGTCCGCGATGATCCGCATGGAGGGTTCCGGCGGATAGATATAGGTGTTGCGGACCATGAACTCCTTGAGAATGTCGTTCTGGATCGTGCCGGACAATTGCGCGCGGGGCACGCCCTGTTCCTCGCCCGCGACGATGAAACTGGCGAGGATCGGGATCACCGCGCCGTTCATGGTCATGGAGACGGAGACTTTTTCCAGCGGGATGCCGTCGAAGAGGATCTTCATGTCCTCGACGGAATCGATCGCCACGCCCGCCTTGCCGACGTCGCCTTCCACGCGCGGATGGTCGCTGTCGTAGCCGCGATGGGTGGCGAGGTCGAAGGCGACCGAAACGCCCTGCTGGCCGGCGGCGAGCGCCTTGCGGTAGAAGGCGTTGGATTCCTCCGCCGTGGAGAAGCCGGCATATTGCCGTATCGTCCATGGACGGCCCGCATACATGGTGGCGCGGGGGCCGCGCAGGAAAGGCTCGAAGCCGGGCAGGCTGTCGAGATGGCCGACGCCGGCAAGGTCCGCCGCCGTGTAGAGCGGCTTCACGTCGAGACCTTCCGGCGTATGCCAGACGAGGCTTTCGGCCGGGCGCTTCAGCTCCTTCTCGGCCAGTTTCGACCAGTCTTCGAGGGTGGGGCGCTCGCTCATATCGTCCTCACTCAAATTCCATGATCAGCTCGTCCACGGCGAGGCTTGCGCCAGCCTTGGCGGTCACACGCTTCACGGTGGCCCGGCGCTCGGCGCGCAGCACGTTCTCCATTTTCATGGCCTCGACGGTCGCGAGCGGCTGGCCGGCCTCCACCGTAGCGCCTTCCGCGACCAGAATCGAGGTGACGACGCCCGGCATGGGGCAGAGCAGCATCTTGGACGTATCCGGCGGCAGCTTGACCGGCATGAGCTTGGCCAGCTCCGCCACGCGCGGGCTGCGCACATGCGCCGCCACGTCTATGCCGCGCCAGCGCAACCGCCAGCCGGTGCCGGCGCGCGACACCTTGACGGCGATGGGCCGGCCGCCGACTGTGAAGGAGCCGAGTTCAGCGCCCGGATGCCAGTCGCTGGCGATGGTCAGGCTTTCGCCGGCGGGAAATTCGACGCTCATGCCGCCTTCGCCTTCCGCGACATGCACGGGCAGGATGCGGTCGCCGAGCTTGACCACGCGGTCGCGGGCCGTCGTGCGCTCCTGCGCCGACAGGCGGCCGGAAATCTGCGCGTTGCGGGTTTCGACCGCGCTGTCGATATGGACGGCGACGGCGGCCAGCACCCGCGCGTCGTCCTCCGACGGGGCGACGCCGGAGAATCCGTCCGGATATTCCTCGGCGATGAAGGCGGTGGTGAGCGCCCCGGCGCGGAAGCGCGGATGGTCCATGACGGCGGAGAGGAAGGGCAGGTTGTGGCCGATGCCCTCCACCTCGAAGGCGTCCAGCGCCTCGCCCATGGCGGAAACGGCCGCGGCGCGGCCCGGCCCCCATGCGCAGAGCTTGGCGATCATCGGGTCGTAATACATCGAGATTTCGCCGCCCTCGAAGACGCCGGTGTCGTTGCGGATGATTGTCCCGTCGCCGCGCCGGCCTTCGACCGGCGGGCGATAGCGCGTCAGACGGCCGATGGAGGGCAGGAAGTTGCGGTAGGGGTCTTCGGCATAGAGGCGGCTTTCGATGGCCCAGCCGTCGAGCTTCACGTCGGATTGAGCGAAGCGCAGCTTCTCGCCGGCGGCGACGCGGATCATCTCCTCGACCAGATCGACGCCGGTGACGAGTTCGGTCACCGGATGCTCGACCTGAAGGCGGGTGTTCATTTCGAGGAAGTAGAAATTGCGCGCGCCGTCGACGATGAACTCCACCGTGCCGGCGGAATAATAGCCGACCGCCTTGGCCAGCGCCACGGCCTGCTCGCCCATGGCTTTGCGGGTCGCCTCGTCGAGGAAGGGCGAGGGCGCTTCCTCGATGACCTTCTGGTTGCGGCGCTGGATGGAGCATTCGCGCTCGCCGAGATAGATGACGTCGCCGTGCTGGTCGCACAGAACCTGAATTTCGATATGGCGCGGCTGGGTGACGAATTTCTCGATGAAGATGCGGTCGTCGCCGAAGGAGGATTTCGCCTCGTTGCGCGAAAGCTGGAAGCCTTCGCGGGCTTCCTCGTCGTTCCACGCGATGCGCATGCCCTTGCCGCCGCCGCCGGCCGAGGCCTTGATCATCACCGGATAACCGATGGAGCCCGCGATTTTGACAGCTTCTTCGGCGTCCTCGATCAGGCCCATATGGCCGGGCACCGTCGAGACGCCGGCCTCGGCCGCGAGCTTCTTGGAGGTGATCTTGTCGCCCATGGCACGAATAGCGTTGACCGGCGGGCCGATGAAGGTGACGTCCGCGGCGCTCAACGCCTCGGCGAAACGCGGGTTCTCCGACAGGAAGCCGTAGCCCGGATGCACGGCGTCCGCGCCGGTCCGGCGGATGGCGTCGAGGATCTTGTCGATGACGATATAGGACTGGTTCGACGGTGCGGGGCCGATATGCACCGCTTCGTCGGCCATTTTCACATGCAGTGCGTTGCGGTCGGCGTCGGAATAGATGGCCACCGTGGCGATGCCCATTTTCTTCGCGGTTTTGATAACGCGGCAGGCGATTTCACCACGATTGGCGATGAGGATTTTCTTGATCATGGGAGAATGCCTTACAGCGGAATGGTGTCGTGCTTTTTCCACGGCGCGCTTTGTTGCTTGTTGCGCAAACTTGCAAACGCGCGGGCGATGCGGCGGCGCGAGGAATGCGGCATGATCACCTCGTCGATGAAGCCGCGTTCGGCGGCGACGAAGGGATTGGCGAAGCGCTCCTCATATTCCGCCGTGCGGGCGGCGATCTTGTCCGGGTCGCCCAGTTCCGAGCGGTAGAGGATTTCCGTCGCGCCCTTGGCGCCCATCACGGCGATCTCCGCCGTCGGCCATGCGTAATTGATGTCCGCGCCGATATGTTTCGAGGCCATCACGTCGTAAGCGCCGCCATAGGCCTTGCGGGTGATGAGCGTCACCATCGGCACGGTGGCCTGCGAATAGGCGAAGAGCAGCTTCGCGCCGTGCTTGATGACGCCGCCATATTCCTGGCTTGTGCCCGGCAGGAAGCCCGGAACGTCCACCAGCGTCAGGATCGGAATGTTGAAGGCGTCGCAGAAGCGCACGAAGCGCGCCGCCTTGCGCGAGGAATCGATGTCGAGGCAGCCCGCCAGCACCATCGGCTGGTTGGCGACCACGCCGACCGTCTGGCCTTCGAGGCGGATGAAACCAGTGATGATGTTGCGGGCGAAGGCTTCCTGAATCTCGAAGAAATCGCCCTCGTCGGCGAGCGCGAGGATCAGTTCCTTCATGTCGTAGGGCTTGGTGGCGCTGTCGGGGATCAGCGTGTCGAGCCGCATCTCCAGCCGCGCCGGATCGTCGAAGACCGGGCGCACGGGCGGCTTTTCGCGGTTGTTGAGCGGCAGGAAGTCGAACAGGATGCGCACCTGCTCCAGCGCCTCGATGTCGTTCTCGTAAGCGCCGTCGGCGACCGAGGACTTTTTCGTGTGGGTGGAAGCGCCGCCCAGTTCCTCAGCCGTGACGATCTCGTTGGTGACGGTCTTGACCACGTCCGGGCCGGTCACGAACATGTAGGACGAATCGCGCACCATGAAGATGAAGTCGGTCATGGCCGGCGAATAGACCGCGCCGCCGGCACACGGCCCCATGATGACGGAAATCTGCGGCACCACGCCCGACGCGTCGGCGTTGCGCTTGAAGACTTCCGCATAGCCCGCCAGCGAGGCCACGCCTTCCTGAATGCGCGCGCCGCCGGAATCGTTGAGCCCGATCACCGGCGCGCCGTTCTTCATGGCCATGTCCATGATCTTGCAGATTTTCTGCGCATGCGTTTCGGACAGCGAGCCGCCCAGCACGGTGAAATCCTGCGAAAACACATAGACCTGCCGGCCGTTGATCGTACCCCAGCCGGTCACCACGCCGTCGCCTGCCACCTTCTGCCCGGCCATGCCGAAATCGACGCAGCGATGGGTGACGTACATGTCGAACTCCTCGAACGATCCCTCGTCGAGAAGCACCTCGATCCGTTCGCGGGCGGTGAGCTTGCCCTTGCCGTGCTGGGCGTCGATGCGGCGCTGGCCGCCGCCGAGCCGCGCCTCGGCGCGGCGGGCTTCAAGCTGTTCGAGAAGATGCTGCATATGCGTGCCTTTGTAACGGACGGGGCAAAAGGGTAGGGCGATGAAATCGCGGGCGTTTCCATCGTCTTGCGCCTTTCCGATTAAAGCGTGGCGGGCGCTGCGGAAAAGCTTGAAAAGGCGCGGTTGTGTAAGCTATGAATTTGCAAACAGCAAAATGCGAATTTGCAAATGGCTCCGCGCAAGCTCTATATCGGCCGAAAAATCCGCGACATCCGCGAGCAGCGCCGCGCCACGCAGGCGGGTTTCGCCGAACGGCTCGGCATTTCAACCAGTTACCTCAACCAGATCGAGAACAACCAGCGCCCCGTATCGGCCGCCGTGCTGCTGGCGCTGGCGGAGAATTACCAGATCGACATCGGCGCGATCTCGCTCGGCGACGACGACCGGCTTCTGTCGGCGGTGTCGGAGGCGCTGGCCGATCCGGTCTTCGACAGCTACAAGCCGAATTTGCAGGAGCTGAAGCTTATCACCCAGAACGCGCCGGGGCTGGCGCATGCGCTGATCGCCTGCCATCAGGCCTATCGGCGCAATTCCGAGCAGCTCGCCAGCCTCGACAACCAGCTCGGCCGCGCGCCCTCCACCGCCGAGCCCGCCCCTTACGAGGAAGTGCGCGACTTCTTCCACTTCATCGACAATTACGTGCACGAGATCGACCTGGCGGCAGAAAAGCGCGCCGCCGAGCTGGGCCTGCCGGGGCGCGACACAAGCGTGGCGCTGTCGCATTACATGGAGACGCGGCACGGCGTGCGCATCGCCCGCGCCGATCCCGCCGAGGCGGTGCTGCGCCGCTTCGACGCCGAGGCGCGGGTGCTCTATCTCAACCCCTATTCGCCGCCCGCCACGCGCAATTTCCAGATCGCCTTCCAGGTGGCGGAGCTGGAGATGGAGGAGGCGGTGCGCGCCATCGCCAGCCGGGCGGATTTCCGCTCGCCGGAAGCGGTGGAGATCTGCAAGATCGGCCTGCGCAATTATTTCGCCGGCGCGCTGGTGCTGCCCTACCAGACCTTCCTTTCGGCGGCCAAGGAATTGCGTCACGACCTCGAACTGCTCGCCTCGCGCTTCGGCGCGAGCCTCGAGCAGGTGGCGCACCGGCTCAGCACCTTGCAGCGCTCGGGCCAGCGCGGCGTGCCGGTGTTCTTCGCCCGCATCGACCGGGCCGGCAACATCACCAAGCGCCACAGCGCCGCCAAGCTGCAATTCGCCCGCTACGGCGCGGCCTGCCCGTTGTGGAACGTGCATCAGGCCTTCGAGACGCCGGGGCGCATCATCCGCCAATTGGCCGAGACGCCGGACGGCGTGCGTTATCTGTGCGTGGCGACGGAATTGACCAAGAGCGAGGGCGGGTTCAACGCGCCGCAGCGGCGCTACGCCATCGCGCTCGGCTGCGAGGTCGCGCATGCGCAGGATTTCGTCTATGCGGACGGGCTCGACATCACCGCGCGCTCGGCCTTCGATCCGATCGGCGTCTCCTGCCGCATCTGCGAGCGCGCCGAATGCGTGCAGCGCGCCGTGCCGCCGCTCAAAAGCCGGCTGGCGGTGGATCACGACCGGCGCGGGATATTGCCTTACCGGCTGCTTTGATCAAAAGCCCTTGTGTTTTTTTAGGAATTCGGCCTCCGCCGCGGTCGTCTCGCGGCCGAGCGCGGCGTTGCGGTGCGGGAAGCGGCCGAATTTCTCGACGATGTCGCGGTGCTGGCGGGCGTAGCCGAGCGCGTTCTCGTCGCCGAGCCGTTCGTAGAGCGTCACGCAGCGTTTCTGCACGTCCAGATTCTCGCTGTGCATGAAGGGCAGGTAGAAGAACTGGCGCTGGTCGGGCGAAAGCTGGCGGTCGAAATCGTGGTCCAGCGCCTGCATGGCGACGTCCAGAGCCAGCCCGTCGCTCTCGAAGGCGCGGGCCGAGCCGCGGAACATGTTGCGCGGAAACTGGTCGAACAGGATGGTCAGCGCCAGCGCGCTTTCCGGCTCCTGCTTCCAGGCCTCCAGATCACCCGCGCGGGCGGCCTCGTAGGCGGCGAGGAAACGGTCGCGGATGTCGGCGTCGATGGCGTCGTCCTTGGAATACCAGTTCTCGCGCATTTTCGGCGAGAACCAGAAGGCGAGAAGTTCGGCGGGACGGGTCATGGCCGCTCCTCGGCCTGTTCGGGCGGGCAGGGGGGCTGGCCCTTGAAATTGCGCGACATGCAGCCGAAGCGGTCGAAGCCCTTGCCGGTGTCGGCCGCCATCCTGGCCGCGCCGCCGCAGCCCGCGAGCGGCAGGGCGGCCAGCGCCAGCACGGCGAAAAGCGAAGGTTTCTTCATCGTGACGATTCCCGTTTTTGCCCCGGCCCATCATAGGGGCCGGTTCGGCGCGCGGCAACCGGGCGGCCTTAACCGGGCGTCAAGCTTTGGGCGCTAGAACGTTGCTGCTGGCCTCGTGGCGGAAGGCGAACGCGGGGAGCCGCAAACTCCCCTGTCCTTGGTTCAAATCCAGGGCGAGGCCTCCAGCACCCCTATCCCCGACCGCGATAATTGGGCACGTCCTGCGTGGGAATCCACACGTCCTGCGGCGCCGGGCCGGTCTGATAGAACACGTCGATGGGAATGCCGCCGCGCGGATACCAGTAGCCGCCGATGCGCAGCCATTCGGGCTCGAGCAGCTCGGCCAGCCGCCGGCCGATGGTCACCGTGCAGTCCTCGTGGAAGGCGCCGTGGTTGCGGAAGGAAAACAGGTAGAGCTTCAAGGATTTGCTCTCGACCAGCCAGTCGCGCGGCACGTAGTCGATCACCAGATGGGCGAAATCGGGCTGGCCGGTCATGGGGCAGAGCGAGGTGAATTCGGGCGCCGTGAAGCGCACGCAATAGCGCGCGCCGCCCTGGGGGTTGGCGACGCGCTCCAGCAGCGCCTTTTCGGGCGCGGCCGGGATTTTGCTTTCCGAGCCGAGCTGCTTCAGGCCGGAATAGATGGTTTCTTCGGACATGACGGCTCCTTTCGCGGGTCGGCGGCGCTTAGCAGCCGCGCCGCCGCGCGTAAAGGCGCAATCGTGTGATCGGCGGCTCCCGTCAGCGTCGGTTGTTGGACAGCGCGCAGCCGATGGCCATGCCGATCAGGACGCCCAAGACGCCGGCGGTGCCGAACAGGGCGCCGGCCGTGCCGGGATTCTCGCGCACCGTGTCGGCCACCGCATGGCCGTGCTCGCGCATGGCGCGCGCGGCGTTGCGCACATGGCCGGAAGCGTCGTCGACGGCGTCCTCGGCGCTGGCGCGCCAGTTTTCCGAACGCTGGGAGAGCGAACGGGAAAGCCGCTTCAACTCCGTCCGCATGTCGGCCACCTGGCGTTCGAGGGCTTCCTGGATGTCGTTGCTGATCTTGTCGTCGGCCATGATCTTCTCCGTCTGTTGATTGGTCGGAAACGCATGAAGAGCCGTCCGGTTCCATTCGGAGCCGGCATGGTTAACGGATATGGTAAACCGCCCGGTAACCTTTTTCATCCTATTGTCAGTCGACAGGGCAATGCAAGCGTGGGGCGCGGACGGCTATGATTATCGACGGCGATGCGGCGAGGGCGGGCGAACCCGTGGCGGCGCGGGCGATCAGGGCGGCCACGCTGGCGCGCCGCTGCATCGACCTGAACGAGGCGGCGCAGGCCCGCGCCTATGCGGAAGCCGCGTTGACCGTGCTTCTCGACGATCCGTCGCCCAAGGTGCGGGCGGCGATGGCCGACGTTTTGTCCACCAGCGCGCACGCGCCGCTGCATCTGATCACCGCGCTGGCCGCCGACCAGCCCGACGTGGCCGGCTACGTGCTGGCGCGGTCGCTGCTTCTGACCGACGCCGACCTCGTCGACCGGGTGGCCTTCGGCGCGCCCGTCGTCCAGCGCCTGGTGGCGGCGCGGCCGCACGTCTCCTGCGCCGTCTCCGCCGCCATCGGCGAGGTGGGGTCGCCGGAGGCCGTGCTGGAACTGCTGCAGAACCGCTGCGCGCGCATCGCCGGCGTCAGCTTCCGCCGCGTCTGCGAGCGGCTGGGCGCGGACGGGCCGGTGCGCGAGGCGCTGCTCGCGCATCCGAAACTGCCGGCCGAATGCCGGCACATCCTCGCCGCCAAGCTCGGCGAGACGCTGCGCAGCCTGCCGCTGGTCAGCCGGCTTCTCGGCGAGCGCCGCTCGGAGAAGGTGGTGCGGCAGGCGACGTCGCGCGCCTCCATGCAGATCGCCGAGAGCTGCCCGCCGGAGGAATTGCCGGCGCTGGTCGAGCATCTGCGGCTCAGCGGCGAGATCACCACCGCCTTCATCCTGCGCGCGACGGCGGGCGGGCAGATCGATTTTTTGGCCGCGATCCTGGCGGCGCTGTCGGAAGTGGAGCCGGCGCGCATCGCCGCCATCCTGTCGCGCGGGCGCCCGGCGGCGCTGGCGGCGCTGTTCCGCTCGGCGGGGCTGGCCGAGGCCACGCATGCGCCGCTCTCCACGGCCATCGCCGCCTGGCGGGCGGTGACGGCGGGGGCGAGCGACGCCGGCCCGGCGGAGATCGCGCGCGTCATGCTGGAGACGGTCGGGCGCGGGCGCTTCGCCGCCGCCAATGACGACCTGGCGGCGCTGCTGCGCGCCATGCATCTGGAATTCATGCGCGAGACGGCGCCCGAGCGGCTGAAGGCGCTGTCGGCCGCCTGATCAGTTCTGCCGGAAGGGGCGGATGAGGCTCAGCAGCCAGCCCGCCGCGACGCCGACCACGGCGCCGGCCGCCTTGAACAGGAAATCCGACACCTCGCCGTGCCGGCCGGGCGCGATGCGCTGCGCCAGCTCGAAGGCCGCCGCGCAGCCGACGGTGAAGAAGATCACCCGCAGCCAATGGCGCGGATAGGCCAGCGCGAACAGCGCGCCGACGAGGAAATAGGCCTCGAAGCGCTCCAGATTGGCCGGCTCCTCCGTCACCGGCCGCCAGTCGATCGGCCCGACGGTGACGATCAGGATGAACAGCATGATCAGCCATGCCGCGGCGCGCAGGAAAAGCTTCATCGAAAGGCGCTTTCTATCGTTTGCCTATAATTTGGGAGCGGGCGCGTCCGGCCGGTCCAGCCGGGGGTCGCCGCAGCGCTTGTACATGCGTTCGGCGAGGGCGTTCTTCAGCCCGTTGCCGAACGGCAGCTGCGCATGGGCGATGACGTCGACGCCCATGCACCATTTCACGTCATGCGGCGACAGGCCGTAATTGGTCTCCAGGAAGCCCAGCGCATAGTCCACGCCTTCCGCGCAGTCCGGCGTCTTGCAGAAATTGCCGTCGCGCGCCAATTGGCGGACGGAGTTCTCGCCGAGCTTCACCACGAAAGGCTCGGCCGCGAAGGGGACGGCGCCCGCCAGCGCGATGAGGACCAGTCCGGTCAGGGTCAGTTTCACAGAACGTCGCATGGCTTCGCCATTATCCGCCGGATCGGCAAAAGTCGATAGCAGGCTCGCGATATTCGCCGCCGCCGTTTCTCCACCAAGCGCAGGAAAATGGCGGAAGCCGCGCAAAAGCCTGCACTTTATCGTGAAGGCGGAAAAATCGCGCCATTGGGGGTAAAACATCTTGCAGGCTGGATTTTTCGCCGCCGCCGTTCCATATTGACTTTTACGTAAAGGCGGGTAGACAGCGGCCGAGGCGAAACGGCGGGGGACATCATCGTGGTGCGCGAATATTATACGATCACCGAACTGACGCGGGAGTTCGACATCTCGACCCGCACCCTGCGTTTCTACGAGGACGAGGGGCTGATCGCGCCGGTGCGGCGCGGGCGCACGCGGCTGTTCCGGCCCTCGGACCGGCATCTGCTCAAGCAGATCCTGCGCGGCAAGCGGCTCGGCTTCTCCATCGCCGAAATCCACGAGATCATCCAGATGTATCGCGAGCCGCCCGGCGAGACGGGCCAGCTCAAGCTTTTGATGAAGCGCGTCGAGGAAAAGCGCGCCGACCTGCGCCAGAAGCGCCGCGACATCGAGGAGACGCTGGGCGAGCTGGACCAGGTCGAGGAGGCCTGCATCGAGCGGCTGGCGGAACTGGGCGTCTCGACCTAAGGAGCCTCGGGCTCGCCGTCCGACAGCGGCGTGCACATGCTGGCTATGTCCTGGATGCGCGTGTCGCTGCGCTGGTCGATACGGCCGGCGAAGGCGTCGTCGAACAGCTTCGCCTTCTGCAATTCGCTCACCACGCAGCCGCAGAAGGACCTGCACACCGTCTCGTCGGCGTTCTTGCGGCACGAGGCCACGCAGGAGCTTTCGAACCGCGCCTGCGGGATGGGCAGCGTGCCCGGGAACAGGTGCGAGAAGGCGTAGACCAGCGACATCAGCACCGGCTGGTGGATGAGGTAGAAGGCGAGGCTGTGCCGGCCGAGGAACGTGAGCGGCCGCGCGGCGGCGTCGTTCTCGCCGGCGAGGAGCCGCATCAGGCCGAAGCGCTCGAAAAGCCGCGCCGCGGCGATCCCCAGCAGCACCGCGCCGAACCAGGGAAACAGCGGCACATAGTCGTTGGAGCGCCAGAGGACCGTCGAAAGCCCGACCCAGGCCAGCGCCGGATGGTCGAAGATCGCGCTGCGCGCGAAGAGCGGCGCGGCGATGACGAGGGCGGCGGCCAGCGCGGTCAGCGGCGCGGGCAGGCGCAGGAACAGAAGCCCGAGCAGGCTCGCCAGCGCGATCTGGTGCAGGATGCCGAAGAAGATGAAGCTGTCCGGCGAGATGTACCATGTCACCGCGCTGATGGCGGCGGCGGCCGCCGCGATCTGCAGGAAGCGCTTGCGCACCGCCGGCCAGCGCACGCCGCGCCCGTTGGCCAGCACCAGGCTGAAGCCGACCAGGAACAGGAAGCTCGAGGCGATGCAGCGCGCGAACAGCTTCCAGCCGCCGACGGCGGTGGTTCCGGGCTCCATATAGCCGAAGAATTCGAGGTCCCAGCCGAAATGGTAGATCGCCATGGCGATCAGCGCCAGCCCGCGCGCCAGGTCGACGCGGGTGAGGCGCGGGCGCGGGGCCTTTTCTGCGATCTCGGTCATGAAAGCTGCTCGCGGCTGATGATTCCTGCGAACTTGTCTAACACAGGCTACAATTCCGGTGTATGGACGGCGGAAGATTTCGGATCGCCGCCGCGGAGCGCCTCTTGTTTTTTTATGTTTCAAAAGTTTTCTGGCTGTTTTTCCAGCCCACGCGCATCCTTTTCGTCCTGATGTTGGTGGGGTTCCTCCTGACCTGGCGCGGGCGGCGGCGGGCGGGGCTCCTGATCGGCGGCGGCGCGGCGCTGGTCTTCGGCCTCGCCGTCTACACAACGCTCGGCGCGCTGATGCTGACGCCGCTGGAGAACCGCTTTTCGCGGCCCGACCCCGCGCCGTCGCATGTCGACGGGATCATCGTGATGGGCGGCTTCTCCGAGCCCAATCTGGAGCGCGCGCGCCGGGAGATCGAGCTCGATGACGCCGCCGACCGCATCATCGAAGGCATGCGCCTGGCGCGGACCTATCCCGACGCCAGGCTGGTGGTGACGGGCGGATCGGGGTCGCTGACCGGGAAATCGAAGCCCGAGGCCGAAAAGGCGCGCGATCTTCTGGCGGCGCTGGGTTTTTCCGGCCCGCGCTTCCTGTTCGAGACCAAGGCGCGCAACACGGTCGAGAACGCCGTCTTCACGAAGGAACTAGTGCAGCCCAAGCCGGGCGAGGTCTGGCTGCTGGTGACCTCGGCCTTCCACATGCCGCGCTCGGTCGGCAGCTTCCGCGCCATCGACTTTCCGGTGACGGCCTGGCCGGTCGACTACCGCTCGCACCTGCCGGAGCGCTTCGGCCTGTCGATGGACACGCATGACGAGGCGCTGATGCGCTTCGGCGTGGCGGTGCGCGAATGGATCGGCCTGATCGCCTATCGGCTCACCGGCAAGACCGACGCGCTGCTTCCGAGCCCCTGAATGCGGATTTGCGCAATTTCGTGACGCATTTCGGCAGTCTGTTCAACCGGCGCCTTTCCTACACTATCTATAGGAAAGCAGCCCGGCCAGCGTGAGGCGTGCGGGTATGAGGTCGCAGCATGTTTCTGTCGGTTTTCGATCTTTACAAGATTGGCGTCGGTCCATCGAGTTCGCACACGATGGGGCCGATGACCGCCGCCGGCATGTTCCTCAAGGAGCTGATCGGCGGCGACTGGCCGCGCCCGGCCAATGTCAAGGTATTCCGGCTCAAGGCCATCCTGCACGGCTCGCTGGCCTATACGGGCGTCGGCCACGCCACCGACCGGGCGGTGATCCTCGGCCTGTGCGGCCATCTGCCCGACAGCATCGACCCCGACCGCATGGACGCCGAGGTGGAGACGGTGACGGCGGAGAAATCCGTGCGTCCCGAAGGCCACCCCGCCTATCGCTTCGACCCGGCGACCGACCTCGTCATGGACCGCCGCACGCCGCTGCCCGGCCACGCCAACGGCATGGCCTTCGAGGCCTATGACCGCGACGACCGGCTGTTGCTGCGCCGCATCTATTTCTCCATTGGCGGCGGCTTCGTCGTGACCGAGGAGGAATTGAAGCGGGTGCGCAGCGACGGCGGCAAGTCCGAGGAGCCGGGCGACGTGCCCTATCCGTTCCGCAACGCCGCCGAGATGCTGCGCATGGCCAAGGAAAGCGGCCTCAGCATCGCCGAGATGAAGCGCGCCAACGAGGAGCGCCACATGTCGCGCGCCGAGCTGGACGCCGGGCTCGACCGCATCTGGGCGGCGATGAGCGGCTGCATCGACCGGGGGCTGAGCCGCGACGGGATCATGCCGGGCGGGCTCAAGGTGCGCCGGCGCGCCAAGCAGCTTTACGAGAAACTGCAGGAAGACTGGCGCAACAACCGCAACAACCCGCTGCTCGCCAATGACTGGCTGTCGGTCTACGCCATGGCCGTCAACGAGGAGAACGCCGCCGGCGGCCGCGTGGTGACGGCGCCGACCAACGGGGCTGCGGGCGTGGCGCCGGCGGTGCTGCGCTATTACCTGCATTTCCACGCCGACGCCGACGAGAAGGGGATCCGCGACTTCCTTTTGACCTCGGCCGCCATCGGCGGGGTGATCAAGCACAACGCCTCCATCTCGGGCGCCGAAGTGGGCTGCCAGGGCGAGGTGGGCTCGGCCTCGGCCATGGCCGCCGCCGGCCTCGCGGCGGTGCTGGGCGGCACGCCCGAGCAGATCGAGAACGCCGCCGAGATCGCGCTGGAGCATCACCTCGGCATGACCTGCGACCCCGTGGCGGGGCTGGTGCAGGTGCCCTGCATCGAGCGCAACGCGCTGGGCGCGGTCAAGGCGGTCACCGCCGCCTCGCTGGCGGTGAAGGGCGACGGCACGCATTTCGTGCCGCTCGACGCCTGCATCGAGACCATGCGCCAGACCGGCCACGACATGAACGAACGCTACAAGGAAACGAGCCAGGGCGGCCTCGCCGTCAACGTCGTCGCCTGTTGACGATTTGCGGCGCGGCCGGTTAAACACGGCGCCATGGCTCTCAACATCGTCAAACTCTGCGTCGGCTGCGACAGCATCGAGGACCTCGCGGCCTGGATCGACTTCCGCCTGGCCGAGCAGCGCGGCCTCGGCCTCGTCCCCGAGCAGCTTCACACCACGCGCATGGTCCCCAAGCGGGCGGAGGAAATCCTCCCCGGCGGGTCGCTCTATTGGGTGATCAAGGGCAATATCCAATGCCGCCAGCGGCTCGTCGACATCCGCCCCTTCACCGACGAGCAGGGGATCGGGCGCTGCCATTTCGTGCTGGAGCCGAAGATCGTGCCGACCGAATGGCGGCCGCGCCGCGCCTTCCAGGGCTGGCGCTACCTCAAGGAGGACGAGGTCCCGCGCGACGACGTGAGCGGCAAGGCCGCCGCCCTGCCGGTCGAGTTGCGGCAGGAACTGGCGGCGCTGGGGCTTCTGTAGCTCAATCCGGGATGGTGACCCGCACGGCGATGCGGCCGGCGCTGACGGGAATGGTCATGCGCATGGCGGCGCGCGGCTGGCTGAGGCGCCGGTTGCGCGCGGCGTGGCAGATCAGCAGGCTCACCAGGTCGCGGGTGTGAAAACCCGCGCCGCGCCGCACGTCGGCGATGCGCACCGCCGCCTGCTTGAGCGCCTGGACCGAGAACAGCGATCCGAGCGACGCGCCGCGCGTCTCCTGCGGCCAGGCGGAGGACATTCCCGATGACATGGTCTGTCCGAAACTGTCTTTCACATTCGACATCCCGATCCCCTTTACGCGGTACAATGCGGGTTTCCGATGGCGTCGGCGGGGCGGACCCCGCCGGTCACGATCAATTGGCGACGGCGAAGCAGTGGAACTGCTTCCTCTTCACCGCCGTGCAGGCGTTCAGCGCCGCTTCACGGGTCTGGAAGCCGACGAAGCGGGCGCGGTAATAGGTGGCGCGGCCCTTGCGGAAGGTCTCCGTATAGGGCGAGGCGGAGCGCAGCGCGCCGCCGGTCGCCGCCGCCACGCGGTCGAGCATCTGGCTCGCCTGCGGCTTGCTGGGCAGCGAGCCGATCTGGATCGCCCAGCCGCCCGAGGCGGGGGCCGAGGCGGTGGTCACCGGGTCGACCTCGGCCGAATCGTCGACGGGGACGCGCGGCGTCGGGCGGATAGCGGCCTGGGCGGCGGCCAGCGCGACCGGGCGCGAGGCGGGTGAAGCCAGCGCCAGCGGCTGCGGCTTGTCGTCGTCGCCTTCGCCGCTCTCGTCGTTGACGGGGATGTTGTCTTCGTCGCCGACGCTCGCCCTGGGCGCGAGCCGGCCGGCGGGAGCCACGGCGGCGGTGGTCTCCGGCGCGTCGCCGCCGGCGGCGACGAGCGGATCGGTGACGCGGCCGCGCGAGGCCATCGGCAGGTATTTGTGGATGAGCTGCGCCATATGGGCGTCGCGGCTGGCGCCGGAGGCGCCGCCCATGACCACGGCGACCAGCCGGCGGCCGTCGAGATTGACGGAGCTGACGAGGTTGAAGCCCGAGGCGTTGGTGTAGCCGGTCTTGATGCCGTCGACGCCGGCGACCTTGCCCAGCAGCCGGTTGTGGCCGCGGATGGTGTGGCCGCGATAGACGAAGCTGCGGCGCGAGAAATAGGCGAATTCGCGCGGGAAATGCTGGCGCAGCGCCATGCCGAGGATGGCCATGTCGCGCGCCGAGGAATGCTGCGCCATGTTGGGCAGGCCCGAGGCGTTGCGGAAGGTGGTGTTGCGCATGCCGAGGCGCCGCGCCTTGGCGGTCATCATCTGGGCGAAGCGCTCCTCCGAGCCGCCGAGATATTCGCCGACGGCGGTGGCGGCGTCGTTGGCGGACTTGGTCACCATGGCCAGCACCGCGTCCTCGGCGCGGATGGTCTGGCCGGGGCGGAAGCCGATCTTCGTCGGCGGCCGCGAGGCGGCGTAGGCCGAGACGGGAATGCGGGTGTCCCTGTTCACGCGTCCGGCGTGCATCGCCTCGAACAGCATGTACATGGTCATCATCTTGGTCAGCGAGGCGGGATAGCGCTGCGCGTCCGCCTTGGAGGCGTAGAGCGTGCGGCCCGTATTGGCGTCGACCACGATGGCCGAATCCCTGCCGCCGCCGTCGCCCGCCGCCACGGCCGGGATCGTGGTGGTCGCCGTCGAGCAGCCGGTCACGACCGCCAGAAGGATGGAAGCTTGCGCGACCCTTTTCAGGGCGTATGCGACGTTACTCATTGCAGTGCGCACGATGATGAACCTGCCTGTATACCGGACTTTTTTGGCTGTTGCGCAAATGACGCACAGCGAACACGTTCGGCCACCATATGCGGGCAGCGTTACCAATCCGTTTATGGTAAGCGGGCCGTTGACGGATTTCGGAAAATTTTGGCCGCGTTTTCGGGCCGGCCGGAAACGGGGACCCGTCATATTTCAGGCGGCAAGCCGGCCTATGCTCGCCGGCGGGCGAGGGCGCAGAGGAGGATGTGTCATGAAAACCGTGTTTCTGGCGTTTGCGCTGGCGGCCGCCTCGGCCGTCGCCGCCAACGCCGCCGAACCCGCCAAGATGGCCGACACCGCGTCGGGCAAGATACTGGTCACGCCCAAGGGCATGACGCTCTACAGCTTCGACAAGGACATGGGCGGCCAGTCCGCCTGCGACGCCAAGTGCCTGAAGATGTGGCCGGCCTTCCGCGCGCCGAAATCCGCCAAGGCGGAGGGCGATTTCAGCGTGGTCAAGGATACGGCCGGCAAGGACATGTGGGCCTATAAGGGCATGCCGCTCTACCGCTACCACGACGACGCGAAGGCCGGCGAGGCCAAGGGCGACGGCAAGGGCGGCGTCTGGCATGTGGTGAAGTGAGGAAGGCGGCTTCAGCCGCCTTTTCCCGCTCAAAAAAAGACCCGCTTGCGCGGGCCGAGTTGTCGCCGCCGTTCGGGAGCGGCGGCGCCGGGAAGTTTTTGTCCGGGGGCGAAATCAAATAAATATGATGTCAGCCTAGGGCGGGACGGGCTTGCGGAAAACCGCAACAAAGGCCCGGCCGCGCCTGGCCGGCATGTGCTTGGGAGGCGGAAAAGCGGGGCGCGGCGGGGCGCCCGCGATATAATTGTGTCAAGCCCCTCCGGCGCCGGAAGTGACGGTTGCAAGTAAGACCGAAGGGCTTAAAATCACCACATGGCGTCCTACATAATAGGGCGGGAAGCGTAGGGCATCGGGTGATAGGTTTTATGAAGCGTTTCGATCCAGTCATGCAGAACAAGACCGGCGGGGGCGCGGAAAACGGCTCGGCCGTCATCACGCGCACGCAGCCGAAAACCAAGAAGCCCAGCCTCTATCGCGTCCTGCTCCTCAACGACGACTACACCCCCATGGAGTTCGTCGTGCATGTCCTGCAACGCTTTTTTCAGAAGAGCCTCGACGACGCCACGCGCATCATGCTGCACGTCCACAATCACGGCGTCGGGGAATGCGGCGTCTTCACCTACGAGGTCGCCGAGACCAAGGTCAGCCAGGTCATGGATTTCGCCCGCCAGAACCAGCATCCGCTGCAATGCGTGATGGAAAAAAAGTGAGGTCATATGCCATCCTTTTCCACAAGCCTTGAAAGGGCGCTGCATCAGGCCCTCACGATCGCCAACGAGCGGCATCACGAATACGCCACGCTCGAGCATCTGCTGCTCGCCCTGATCGACGATCAGGACGCCGGCGCCGTCATGCGCGCCTGCAACGTCGATCTGGAGCATCTGAAGCGCGTCGTCACCGATTACATCGACCGCGAGCTGGACAATCTCGTCACCGGCTATGACGAGGATTCCAAGCCGACGGCCGCCTTCCAGCGCGTCATCCAGCGCGCGGTGATCCATGTGCAGTCCTCCAACCGCGAGGAAGTGACGGGCGCCAACGTGCTGGTGGCCATCTTCGCCGAGCGCGAGAGCCACGCCGCCTATTTCCTGCAAGAACAGCAGATGACCCGCTACGACGCGGTCAACTACATCTCGCACGGCATCTCCAAGCGGCCGCAGAACAGCGAGACGCGTCCGCCGCGCGGGGCCGAAAGCCCGAGCGAGGAGCGCGCCAGCCCCGAGGCCGAGGACGGGCCGAAGAAGAAGCAGGACGCGCTGACCGCCTATTGCGTCAACCTCAACGAAAAGGCGCGGGCTGGCCGCATCGATCCGCTGATCGGCCGCGACAGCGAGATCAGCCGCACGATCCAGGTGCTGTGCCGGCGGTCGAAGAACAACCCGCTCTATGTGGGCGATCCGGGCGTCGGCAAAACGGCCATCGCCGAGGGCCTCGCCAAGCGCATCGTCGAGGGGCAGGTGCCGGAGGCGCTCGCCGACGCCACCATCTTCTCGCTCGACATGGGCACGCTGCTGGCCGGAACCCGCTATCGCGGCGATTTCGAGGAGCGGCTGAAGCAGGTCGTCAAGGAGCTGGAGGAATATCCGGGCGCGGTGCTGTTCATCGACGAGATCCATACGGTGATCGGCGCGGGCGCGACTTCGGGCGGGGCGATGGACGCCTCGAACCTCCTGAAGCCGGCGCTGTCCTCGGGCGCGATCCGCTGCATCGGCTCGACGACCTACAAGGAATATCGCCAGTTCTTCGAGAAGGACCGCGCGCTGGTGCGCCGGTTCCAGAAGATCGACGTCAACGAGCCGTCGATCCCCGACGCCATCGAGATCATGAAGGGGCTGAAGCCCTATTTCGAGGATTTCCACAAGGTCAAATATACCGGCGAGGCGATCAAGTCGGCGGTGGAGCTTTCCGCGCGCTACATCTCCGACCGCAAGCTGCCCGACAAGGCGATCGACGTGATCGACGAGACGGGCGCCAGCCAGATGCTTCTGCCCGAGAACAAGCGCAAGAAGACCATCGGCGTCAAGGAGATCGAGGCCACCGTCGCCACCATGGCGCGCATCCCGCCCAAATCCGTCTCCAAGGACGACGAGGCGGTGCTGGCGCATCTGGAGCAGGAATTGAAGCGCGTCGTCTACGGCCAGGACCTCGCCATCGAGGCGCTGTCGGCCTCGATCAAGCTGGCGCGCGCCGGCCTGCGCGAGCCGGACAAGCCGATCGGCTCCTACCTGTTCTCCGGCCCCACCGGCGTCGGCAAGACGGAAGTGGCCAAGCAGCTCGCGGCCTCGCTCGGCGTGGAGCTGCTGCGCTTCGACATGTCCGAATATATGGAGCGCCACACCGTGTCGCGGCTGATCGGCGCGCCTCCCGGCTATGTCGGCTTCGACCAGGGCGGGCTCCTGACCGACGGCGTCGACCAGCATCCGCATTGCGTGCTGCTTCTGGACGAGATCGAGAAGGCGCATCCCGACCTGTTCAACATATTGTTGCAGGTGATGGACCATGGCTCGCTGACCGATCACAACGGCAAGCGGATCGATTTCCGCAACGTCATCCTCATCATGACCACCAACGCCGGCGCGTCGGACATGCAGAGGGCGGCGATCGGCTTCGGCTCGACGCGGCGCGAGGGCGACGACATGGAGGCGATCAACCGGCTGTTCACGCCGGAATTCCGCAACCGTCTCGACGCGATCATCCCGTTCGGCCCGCTGCCGGTGCCGGTGATCCACCAGGTGGTGCAGAAATTCGTGCTGCAGCTCGAAGCCCAGCTCGCCGAGCGCGGCGTGACCTTCGAGCTGACCGAAGCGGCGATCGCCTGGCTGGCCGACAAGGGCTATGACGAGCGCATGGGCGCGCGTCCGCTCGGCCGCGTCATTCAGGAGCACATCAAGAAGCCGCTGGCGGACGAGGTGCTGTTCGGCAAGCTCAAGCATGGCGGCACGGTGCGGGTGAATGTGACGACCAAGCCCAACGGCGAGACCGACCTCACGCTCGAAAGCGTGGCCGAGCAGACGCCGGTGAGGCCGAAGAAGGACATTCCGGCCGAGAAGAAGATCTCGCCGCGCCGCAAGGCCGCGCCTAAGCCCGCCGAGGCCGAGCTGGTGGAAGCTGACGACGCCAAGGCCCCGCGGTCGAAATCCTCGGTGCCCAAGGTGCCGCGCAAGAAGTGAACGACGAACGGCCCTTCCCCGGAAGGGCCGTTTTCGTATGGCGGACCGGCTGCCGGCGGGATTTCCGCCGCTATGCCGGCCGCGCCCGCTTGTCCGCGCTCCAGCCGGTGGGCGTAGAAGCGTTCCGTCGACGAGTCCGGTCAGGAGCAGACCGCAGCCCGGAGCGCCATGATGGAAGCCGCTCCATCCGCTGGTGGCGAAATGTCGATGGAATAGACGATCGCCGACGATAGAACTTGGAAATGAGTCTGAGGTGGACCAGCGGCTTGCGCCACGGCGACGGTTCCGAGCCGCCGCCGAATATCCAGGTCTTTCCTGCGCGATCCCTTTTGAAAGCAGTCGCTGTTGCGGGCGGAAATAGGGGCGGGCCAAAGGCTGATCCCGCACAGATGCGGTTCGCAGTTTGCGGGGACTTGCTTTAACGTGGCCGCATGTCCGCGAGTCGCTCTTTCCTGACCGTTTCAAACCGCCCGGCCGGCCCGCTGCGCTGGTATCTGCGCGGCGTGTCGCGCATCGCCAGCGTGCCTTCGGCGCTGCTGATCAGCTCCTTCGTCGGCTTTTCGGGGCTCGCCATCCAGAGCGGGATCACCGCCGGGCAGGCGGTGTTCATGACGCTGACCATCTGGGCGCTGCCGGCCAAGGTGGTGCTGATCGGCGCGATCAGCGCCGGCGCGAGCCTGCCCGCCGCGGCGCTGGCCGTGGCCCTGTCCTCGGTGCGGCTGATGCCGATGGTGGTGGCGCTGCTGCCCGAATTGCAGGGGCCGAAGACACGGAAATTGACGCTGGCCGCGCTCTGCCATTTCGTCGCCGTGACCGCCTGGGTCATGGCCATGGAGGAGCTGCGCCACGTGCCGCGCGACATGCGCACCAGCTATTTCGGCGGCATCGGCACGGCGCTGGTCGGGACCAACGCCATCGTCGTGGCGCTGGTCTATCTGATGTCGGGCTCGTTTCCGCCCATCGTCTTCGCGGCGCTGTTCATGCTGACGCCGATGTATTTCCTCACCTCGCTGTGGCGCTCGGCGCGCGAGCGGGCGGGGAAGGCGGCGCTGGCCGGCGGGCTGGCGCTGTTTCCGGTCTTCCATCATTTTGCGCCGGGCTACGATCTGCTCCTGACCGGGCTCGTCGGCGGGACGCTCGCCTTCGGCGCGCACCGGCTGGAGCGCGGAAAGGCAGGCGCGGCGTGACCTGGACCAGCTCTTCCGCGCCCTGGTGGCCGTTCCTGTTCATCCTGCTGGGCGGGGCGCTGCCGACCTATGTCTTCCGCCTGATGGGCGTGCTGGTCGGCGGACGGATCAAGGCCGATTCCGAGGCCCTGATCCTGGTGCGCTGCGTCGCCACAGCGCTGGTGGCGGGCGTCATCGCGCAGCTCATCCTCTATCCCAACGGCGAATTGGCCCATTCGCCGGCGTGGCTGCGCATCGGCGCGGCCGCGGCGGGTTTCGCCGCCTATCTCGCCGCCGGCAAGCGCCTGCTGGTCGGCATAGCGGTGGCGGAAATCCTGCTGACGGCCGGGCTTCTCCTCCTCTGAAGCGGGAGTCGAATCAAAGGGCTGCGCGGATCTTCTCAGCATGCGCCGCAAGCACGGCCGGGTCTTCCATCCGGCCGGTATGCGGCTTCAGCGCCACGCCGTCGAAACGCGGCACGACATGAAAATGCAGGTGGAACACGGTCTGGCCGCCGGCCGGCTCGTTGAACTGCATGACGGTGACGCCGTCGGCGGCGAAGGCCTTCTTCACCGCCAGGGCGATCTTCTGCACCGCCTGGATGGCGTCGGCAAGCGCGGCGGGGTCGGCGTCGAGCAGGTTGCGCGACGGGGTTTTCGGCACCACCAGCGTATGGCCCGGCCCCTGCGGCATCACGTCCATGAAGGCCAGCACGGCGTCGGTCTCGTAGACGCGGGTGGAGGGGATTTCGCCGCGCAGGATCTTCGCGAAGATATTGGTGTCGTCATAGGGCGTGGTCATGCGATTCTCTCCGGTGTGACGCGACGATAGAGCGCTTTTCGATTGGTTGGAATCAAGCCGGCGCTCCATCCGTTTGTTTTCGCCGCATTTATGCGACCTATTCCTCCGGCCCGCCATGGCGGAACGGCGTGTGCTCCTCCAGCGCGCGCTGGATGTCGGCCACCTCGCGCCGCTCGTGGTCGAGATAGTCGCGCACCGCGTTGCGGAACCCTTCATGGGCGATGTAATGCGCCGAATGGGTGGTGACGGGCGTATAGCCGCGCGCCAGCTTGTGCTCGCCCTGCGCGCCGGCCTCGACCACGGCCAGCTTGTGCGCGATGGCGAAGTCGATGGCCTGGTGGTAGCAGACCTCGAAATGCAGGAAGGGGTGGTCCTCGATGCAGCCCCAATGGCGGCCGAACAGCCGGCCGCCGCCGATTAAATTGATCGCGCCGGCGATATAGCGCCCGGCGCGTTTGGCCATCACCAGCAATATGTCCTCGGCCATGCTTTCGCCGATCAGCGAGAAGAAGCGGCGGTTGAGATAGGGCCGGCCCCATTTGCGGCTGCCGGTGTCTGTGTAGAAGGCGAAGAAATCGTCCCAGACCGCCTCGGTCAGCGCGTTTCCCGTCAGCCAGTCGATCTCGATCCCCTCCGACAGCGCCTCGCGGCGCTCCTTGCGCAGCGCCTTGCGCTTGCGCGAGGCCAGCGCGCCGAGGAAATCGTCGTAGCTGGAAAAACCCTGGTTGAAGAAATGAAACTGCTGGTCGGTGCGGTGCAGGAAACCGGCGCGCTCCAGCGCCGGGATTTCCCGTTCGGGCGCGAAGGTGACATGGGCTGAGGACAGGCCGGTCTGGTCGGTCAGCTCGCGTAGGCCGCCGGCCAGCGCCAGCCGCACCGCCTCGCCGTCATAGGCGACATGGTGCAGGAGCCGCGGGCCGGTGACGGGGGTGAAGGGAACCGCCGCCTGATATTTCGGGTAATAGCGCCCGCCGGCGCGCTCGAAGGCGTCGGCCCAGCCGTGGTCGAAGACATATTCGCCCTGGCTGTGGCCCTTGAGGTAATTGGGCGCGACGCCGATGAGCGTCCTGGCGTCGTCCTCCAGCCGCAGGTGGCGCGGCAGCCAGCCGGCCTTGCGCGAAACCGAGCCGGAGCGTTCGAGCGCCAACAGGAAGGCCCGCGATATGAACGGATTGTAGTCGGCGTCCCGCCGGGCGGCGCCGGCGAGGCCGTTCCACTCGCTCTCCGTGAAATCGTCGACGCTGTCGACGACGCGGAGCACGAAACCCTGTTCGCCTTGCGCTTCTGCGTCGCTCACCGCTGGTCCTTTAGCCTTTCCGGTCCGAAGATGCGGCGCGGCGCCGGCCCCGTCAAGCGGTCAGCGCGCGCGGATCGAACCCCTCGAAGGTGATCTGGTCGGCGTGAAGGCCGCTGAAGGCCTGCATGTCGCGGTCGCGCACCGTCCAGCTTATCACCGGCATATGCAGCCGCTCGCGCGCGAAGCGCACGAAGGGATTGGCCAGGTGATGCACGTTGTAGGAGACGAAGGAGAGGTCGTGCGCCAGCATGGAGAAATGCGCCTCCATGTCCCGCTCGCGCAGGCCCTCCGCCGTCAGCCCGGCCGGAACGCCCGGCGCCTCGGCGGCAAAGCGGCGGATCAGGTGATGGTCGAAGGACATGATCGCCGCCTGGCCGTTATAGGCGCCAAGTTCGCGCGCCACCGTAGCCACGAGCCCGTCGTCGCGGCCCTCGACGCCCTTTAGCTCGATCACCAGCGGAACGCGGCCGTCGACCAGCTCCAGCAACTGGCGCAGCGTCGGCACGCGGTCCGCCGTGCCGCCGACGGTAAGCGCCGTGGCCTCGGCCGTCGTCAGTTCGTCGATGCGGCCGTCGCGGCCCGTCAGCCGCTGCAACTCGTCGTCGTGGAACACCACCACGCCGCCGTCCTTCGTCCGGTGCACGTCGCATTCGATGGCGAAGCCGGCCTCGGCCGCCGCCCTGAAGGCGGAGAGCGTGTTCTCCCAGCGGCTGCGGTTCATGTCGTGCAGGCCGCGATGGGCGATGGGGCGCCTGGCGAGCCAGTCGACGGCGGCCATCACGCGACCTCGATGACGGCTTCGATCTCGACCGGCGCGTTGAGCGGCAGGCTGGCGACGCCCACGGCCGAGCGGGCGTGGCGGCCGGCGTCGCCCAGCACCGCCACCAGCAGGTCCGAGCCGCCGTTGGCGACGAGATGCTGCTCGACGAAATCCGGCGTGGAGGCGACGAAGACGGTGACCTTGACGATGCGCTTGATGCGGGCGAGGTCGCCGAGCGCGGCCTTGGCCTGGGCCAGCACGTTGATCGCGCAGGCGCGCGCCGCCGCCTGTCCGTGCGCCACGGTGAGCTGGTCGCCGACCAGGCCGGTATGGACGAGCTTGCCGGCTTCGAGCGGCAACTGCCCCGACGTGAACAGGAAATCGCCGCTCCGCGCATAAGGAACGTAGTTGGCGGCCGGGGCGGCGGCGGCCGGAAGCGATATACCCAGATTTTCAAGACGGCTTTCGATGGTGTCGCTCATTGCATTCATCCTTGCTTTTATAAAGGCTTCCGCCAATCGCCTCATAAAGAGAATCGTCGACGCTTTTGGGAAGGGTGCGTTTTTTGCCTCGCTTCCGCCACGAGTTTTTTTATCATGGCGATCAACTCAGCGGGAGATTCAGCATGCGTTTTTTCGGTATCGTGGCGGCGGCGGGGGGCATGGCCCTCGGGCTGGGAGCGAATCTTTGCGGTCCGGCCGAGGCCGCCTCCACGGTGACGCTGGCCGCGCATCGCGCCGTCTACGATCTCACGCTCGACCGCGCCGACGAGAAATCCGGCATCAGCGGGCTGGCGGGGCGCATGGTCTACGAGTTCAACGGCTCGCCCTGCGAGGGCTACACCACCAATTTCCGCTTCGTCACCCGCATCGACATGGACGAGCAGCCGCAGCGCCTGACCGACCAGCAGACCACCACCTTCGAGGAGGGCGACGGCAAGAGCTTCCGCTTCGTCAACAAGACCTTCGTCGATAAGGAGCTGGCCAAGGAGGTGCGCGGCGACGCGCGGCTCGAGGGCGGCAAGACGATTGTGACGCTGGTCAAGCCCAAGGAGAACAAGCTGGAGCTGCGCCCGACGCAGTTTCCCACCGCCCATATGGAGGAGCTGATCGGCAAGGCGCAGGCGGGCGAGAAATTCTACCAGACCAGCCTCTACGACGCCTCCGAGGACGCCGACCGCGTCGTCGCCACCACGGTGGTGGTGGGCAAGCAGGAGAACGCGCCCGACGAGGAGACCAAGGTGATGGGCAAGCTCGGCGGCGAGCAGGTCTGGCCGGTGACGATCGCCTATTTCGACGACAAGGAAAAGCAGGACGGCCTGCCGATCTATCGCATCAACTTCAAGCTCTATCCCAACGGCGTCACCCGCGACCTGACCATGGATTACGGCGACTTCGCCATGCACGGCAAGCTGGTCAAGCTGGACGTCTTCGACGACGGCAAGGCCAAGGCCGCCTGCAAGGCCGCCGCGAAATAGGCTCGATAGTCTCGGGCGGGCTTGCAATTGCGGACGCGATCGGGTAACGACGCGCCTATTCCACACACGGGATTGGGTTTTGGCCGGGAGAAATCCGTTCAAGACCTCCGGTGGCGAGCGATCGCCTCAGCCCGTGGAGGTTCAACCGGAAAGGAAAATAAAGATGGCATTGCCTGATTTCAGCATGCGCCAGCTTCTGGAAGCTGGCGTTCACTTCGGCCACCAGACCCATCGCTGGAACCCGAAGATGGCGCCCTTCATCTATGGCGAGCGCAACAACATCCACATTCTCGACCTGTCCCAGACCGTTCCGCTGCTGCACGGCGCGCTGAAGGTCGTCTCGGACACCGTCGCCCGCGGCGGCCGCGTGCTCTTCGTCGGCACCAAGCGCCAGGCCTCGGACATCATCGCCGACGCCGCCGCCCGCTCGGCCCAGTATTACGTCAACGCCCGCTGGCTCGGCGGCATGATGACCAACTGGAAGACCATCTCCAATTCGATCCAGCGCCTGCGCAAGCTCGACGAGCTGCTCTCCGGCGAAGCCCAGGGCTTCACCAAGAAGGAGCGCCTGAACCTCGAGCGTGAGCGCGAGAAGCTCGACCGCGCGCTGGGCGGCATCAAGGACATGGGCTCGGTTCCCGACCTGATGTTCATCATCGACACCAATAAGGAAGCGATCGCCATCCAGGAAGCCAAGCGTCTCGGCATCCCGGTGGTGGCCGTGATCGACTCGAACTGCGATCCCGACCAGATCGACTATCCGATCCCGGGCAACGACGACGCCTCGCGCGCCATCGCCCTCTATTGCGACCTGATCGCCCGCGCCGCCATCGACGGCATCGCCCGCCAGCAGGGCGCGATGGGCGTGGACATCGGCGCCCAGGCCGAAGCCCCGGTCGAGCCGGCGCTCGAGACCCCGGCCACGGGCGCGTAAGACGCGTCCTTCCGAATTCATCCATCCGTCACGGCGGATGGATAATTTCGCTTCATTCCGGCGCCTCGGCGTCGAATCAAAGTTGGCGCACGTCTTGGGTGCGCCTTCGCTTTTATGAAAGGCGATCCAATGAGCATTTCCGCATCTCAGGTTAAAGAACTCCGCGACCTCACCGGCGCCGGCATGATGGACTGCAAGGCGGCGCTGGCCGAAACCAACGGCGACGTCGAAGCCGCCGTGGACTGGCTGCGCAAGAAGGGCATCGCCAAGGCCGACAAGAAGGCCGGCCGCACCGCCGCCGAAGGCCTGGTGGGCGTGGCCTCCACCGGCGACAAGGCCGTGGTGGTGGAAGTCAATTCCGAGACCGACTTCGTCGCCCGCAACGACGCCTTCCAGGACCTCGTGCGCAAGGTGGCCCAGGCCGCTCTCGGCACCGACGGCTCGACCGAGGCGGTCGCCGCCGCCCCGGTCGACGGCAAGTCCGTGACCGAGACCCTCAAGGACGCGGTCGGCACCATCGGCGAGAACATCGGCTTCCGCCGCTCGGCCGCGCTGTCGGTCCCGCAGGGCGTCGTCGCCACCTATGTGCATAACGGCGTCTCCGACGGCCTCGGCAAGCTCGGCGTGCTCGTCGCGGTCGAGACCGCCGGCGACAAGGACGCGGCGCAGGCCTTCGGCCGCCAGGTCGCCATGCACGTCGCCGCCGTCAACCCGCTGGCGCTGACCGCCGGCGACGTCGATCCGGCCGCCGCCGAGCGCGAGAAGGCGATCTTCTCCGACCAGGCCCGCCAGTCCGGCAAGCCGGAGAACATCATCGAGAAGATGGTGGAAGGCCGCATGCGCAAGTTCTACGAGGAAGTCGTGCTCCTGTCGCAGGCCTTCGTCATGAACCCCGACCAGACCGTCGAGGCCGCGCTCAAGGAAGCCGAGAAGGCGATCGGCGCGCCGGCCAAGATCACGGGCTTCGTGCGCGTGGCGCTGGGCGAGGGCATCGAGAAGGAAGAATCCGACTTCGCCGCCGAAGTGGCTGCGGCCGCCAAGGGATAATCCCGAAAAGTCGCAGACTTTTCGGACGAGATCATCCCTCAGGGGAGGAATCGCGAAAAGTCGCCAACTTGGCCAAAAGGCTTTTGATTTTGGAGGGCGCCGCGTGACAACGCGGCGCCCTTCGTGTATCGCAACGAAGCAATCGTGTTCCAGTCCGCGGAGAATCTCATGTCCGGCAAGCCCGCCTTCAAGCGCGTTCTTCTGAAAGCATCCGGCGAGGCGCTGATGGGCGACCAGGGCTTCGGCATCGACGTGTCGGTGGCCGACCGTATCGCCCGCGACATCAAGGAAGCGCGGGCGCTGGGCGTGGAAGTGGGCGTGGTGATCGGCGGCGGCAACATCTTCCGCGGCGTGGCGGTGGCCTCCAAGGGCGGCGACCGCGTCACCGGCGACCATATGGGCATGCTCGCCACCGTCATCAACTCGCTGGCGTTGCGCACCTCGCTGCACAAGCTCGGCGTCGACACCGAAGTGCTGTCGGCCGTCCCCATGCCGGAGATCTGCGAGAGCTTCTCGCAGCGCAAGGCCACCGCCTATATGGACGAGGGCAAGGTGGTGATCTTCGCCGGCGGCACGGGCAACCCGTTCTTCACCACCGATTCCGCCGCCGCGCTGCGGGCGGCCGAGATCGGCGCCGACGCGCTTCTCAAGGGCACGCAGGTCGACGGCATCTATTCCGCCGACCCCAAGAAGGACCCGACGGCCACGCGCTTCGACCGGCTCACCCACAAGGACGTGCTCGATCGCGGCCTCGCGGTGATGGACACCGCCGCCGTCGCCCTTGCGCGCGAGAACAACATTCCGATAATAGTCTATTCCATCCACGAAGACGGCGGCCTGGCCGCAATTCTGCAAGGCGAGGGACGCTGCACGATCGTTTCCGACAACTGATCGTCCGCCCCGCCGCGCATCGAAGGAGAAAATTGCATGAGCGACGCTTTTGACCTCAACGACCTGAAACGCCGCATGGAAGGCGCCATCGGCGCGCTGAAGCACGACCTGAACGGCCTGCGCACCGGCCGCGCCTCCGCGAGCCTCCTGGAGCCGATCACCATCGAGGCCTATGGCGCGACCATGCCGATCAACCAGGTCGCCAACATCACGGTGCCGGAATCGCGCATGCTGTCGGTTTCGGTCTGGGACAAGAGCATGGTCGGCGCCGTCGAGCGCGCCATCCGCGATTCCGGCCTCGGCCTCAATCCGATCACCGACGGCATGACGTTGCGCATCCCGCTGCCGGAGTTGAACGAGCAGCGCCGCAAGGAGCTGGTCAAGATCGCGCATCAATACGCCGAGCAGGGCCGCATCGCCGCCCGCCACGTGCGCCGCGACGGCATGGACCAGCTCAAGAAGCTGGAGAAGGACAGCGCCATCAGCCAGGACGAAAGCCGCGTCCAGTCCGAAAAGGTGCAGAAGCTGACCGACGACACCATCGCCGAGATGGACAAGATCGTCGCGGCCAAGGAAGGGGAGATCATGCAGGTCTAGGCCTGCTGGTCGCCGGAGGAGAGCGTCTTCATGTCGGATCCGCGCCATATCGCCATCATCATGGATGGCAATGGACGTTGGGCCAAGGCGCGCGGCCTGCCGCGCGCCGCCGGTCATCGCGCCGGCGTCGAGGCCCTGCGCGAGACGATCCGCGCGGCGAGCGACCGAGGCCTCGGCTACCTGACCCTGTTCGCCTTCTCCTCGGAGAACTGGTCGCGGCCCGACGGCGAGGTGCGCGACCTCCTGGGCCTGCTCAAGATCTTCATCCGCCGCGACCTCGCCGAATTGCACCGCAACAATGTGCGCGTGCACGTCATCGGCGAGCGCGAGGGGCTGGCGAAGGACGTGGCGGCGCTTTTGACCGAGGCCGAGACGCTGACCTTCCGCAACACCGGGCTCAATCTGGTGATCGCGTTCAATTATGGCGCGCGCGACGAGATCGTGCGCGCGGCGCGGCGGCTGGCCGCGGACGTGGCGGCGGGCCGGCTCGACCCGGCCTCGATCTCGGCCGAGCTGATCTCCGCCAATCTGGACACGGCGGGCATGCCCGACCCCGACCTCATCATCCGCACCAGCGGCGAGATGCGGCTGTCCAATTTCCTCCTGTGGCAGGCGGCCTACGCCGAATTCCTGTTCCTGCCCGACCTGTGGCCGGATTTCCGCGCCGCGCATCTCGACGCGGCCTATGAGGCGTTCCGCCGGCGCGAGCGCCGCTTCGGCGGCGTCGAGCCCCACACGCTTTGCGAAGGCGAGGCCGACCCCACCCCCACGGGAGCGCGCGTCTGACGCGCGACGAAAAAAGCCGCGATGTCCAATCTCCAGACCCGAATCCTCACCGCTGTCGTCCTGGGCGCGCTGGCCCTGCTGATGACGGCGCTGGGCGGTTTGCCGTTCCGGCTGTTCTCGATCCTGATCGGGCTGGCGATGTTCTACGAATGGAGCGGCCTCACCGCCGCGCGCCAGACCGGCTTTTCGCGCGCCTTCGGCTGGGCCTGGCTGGTCCTGACCTTCGGCTTCCTCGCCTTCGACGCGCCGGCGCTCGAAACCATCGGCGTGCTCGTCGCGGGAACGCTGGTGCTGCTCGTCACGCAATGGAAAGACGGGCGCGGCTGGGCGGCGGGCGGGCTCCTTTATTGCGGCTTCTCGGCCGCGGCGCTGGCGCTCTTGCGCGGCGACGAGCAGTTCGGCGTCACCGCCATCACCTTCCTGTTCGCCACCGTCTGGGCGACGGACATCGCGGCCTATTTCAACGGCCGCGCGCTGGGCGGGCCGAAGCTCGCGCCGCGCTTCTCGCCCAACAAGACCTGGTCGGGCGCGATCGGCGGCGTGGCCGCGGCGGTGGCCGGCGGGCTTTTCGTGGCGGCGCTGACGCGCGGCTCCGGCGGCGCGGCGATCCCGCTTCTGGCCGTGGCGCTGTCGGTGGTGTCGCAGGCGGGCGACCTCGCCGAATCATGGGTCAAGCGCCGCTTCGGCGCCAAGGATTCCGGGGCGCTGCTGCCGGGCCATGGCGGCGTGCTCGACCGCGTGGACGGGCTTGTCGCGGCGGCCGCCTTTCTGTACCTCTTCGGGGCCGCCGTCGCCGGGCCGGACGTTCCGGCCGCGCTCTTCTTCAGTTTCTGACGCATTGCGGGAGATATGATTTGCACGAGGCTCTGAGCCTTTTCTTCGGCGGCGAAAGCCTTCTGGTCGGGACCATCGTTCCGTTTCTCTTCGTGCTGACGGTGGTGGTCTTCGTCCATGAGATGGGCCACTATCTGGTCGGGCGCTGGTGCGGCATCGGCGCGACCGCTTTCTCCATCGGGTTCGGGCCGGAGCTGATCGGCTTCACCGACCGGCGCGGCACGCGCTGGAAGCTGTCGGCGATCCCGCTCGGCGGCTACGTCAAGTTCGTCGGCGACGAAAGCGGCACCAGCTCGCCGGTCGGCGTCGACAATTCGGCGCTGAGCGAGGCCGATCGCGGCCGCGCCTTCCACGTGCAGCCGGTGTGGAAGCGGGCGCTGACCGTGTTCGCCGGGCCGGCCGCCAATATCGTGCTCACCGTCGTCATCTTCAGCGTCTTCTTCGCGCTTTACGGCCAGCAGATCGCCGATCCGCTGATCGCCGCCGTGCAGCCGGGCAGCCCGGCGGCGGCGGCCGGCTTCCAGCCCGGCGACCGTTTCGTCAGCGTCGACGGCGAGAAGACCGCCACCTTCGCCGACGTGCAGCGCATCGTCTCCGGCCGGGCCGGCGACAGGCTGCGCTTCACCGTCGAGCGCGACGGCAAGCTGGTCGACCTGCAGGCGACGCCCGCCACGGTGGAGCGCACCGATCCGCTCGGCAACAAGATCACCATGGGCGCGATCGGGGTGGAGACGACGCAGGCGGTGGGCAATTTCCGCCGGGTCGAATACGGCCCGCTCGAATCGGTGGGGCAGGCGGTCAAGGAGACCGGCTTCATCATCGCGCGGACGGGCGAGTTCTTCCAGCGCCTCGCCGCCGGGCGCGAGGACAAGTGCCAGCTCGGCGGCCCGGTCAAGATCGCCAACATGGCCGGCAAGGCGGCGAGCCAGGGATTCGACTGGCTGGTGCAACTGATGGCGATGCTGTCGGTGGGGATCGGGATTCTCAACCTGTTTCCGCTGCCGCCGCTCGACGGCGGGCATCTGGTTTTCTACGCGGTCGAGGCTATAAAGGGCGGGCCGGTGTCGCCGCGCATGCAGGAATTCGTCTATCGCGCGGGCTTCCTATTGGTGCTCGCTTTCATGGGCTTCGTGCTTTTCAACGATCTTTTCGCCTGCTAAACCGGGCGCCGCAGCGCGCCCAGACGTTAAACAGAAGTGAACAATGGAGCCGCGGTTCGGGAAAGCTAAGCGATCTGTTTACCATAAGCGCTTGATTTGCGTGGCGCGGGCGCCACGCTCCTTGGTTAAGTAAACAGAATTTAACGGCGACGCTTGCTTGTATGGAAAAACCGGGTATGACGGTTGGGACATACGGGCGCTTTTCCGGAGCGATCCGGGGACAGAATGAAACGAAGGTTCGGAAAGCCAATGACGGCAAGTTCTAAATTCTTTGGCGCCGCCTCGGCGCTCGCCATGTCGGTGGCTCTTGTGGCTTCGGGTACGGCCGCGGTTTCTCTGGTGGCCGTCGACATGGCCGAAGCGGCTGTCGTCAGCCGAATCGAAGTGCGCGGCAACACGCGCGTCGACGCCGAAACCATCCGCGACAATATCGGCATCCGTCCGGGCAAGGCCTTCAGCAGCGCCGACATCGACGCCGCCGTCAAGCGCCTGTTCGCCATGGGCCTGTTCTCCGACGTGCGCATCCACCAGTCGGGCGGGGCGCTGGTCGTGCAGGTCAGCGAGCGCGAGATCGTCAACAACGTCCTGTTCCAGGGCAACAAGAAGATCAAGGAGCCGGACCTCCAGAAGGCCACCCAGCTCAAGCCACGCTCGCCCTACGACGCCGCCACGATGGAGGCCGACAAGGAAACGATCAAGGCCGCTTACGCCCATATCGGCCGCAGCGACGCCACCGTCGAGGCGCGCACGGTCGACCTCGGCCAGGGCCGCGTCAACGTCGTCTACCAGATCAACGAAGGCGACCGCACCAAGATCGCGAGCATCGACTTCGTCGGCAACAGCGCCTTCGGCAGCCGCCGCCTGCGCGACGTGATCTCGACCAAGCGCTCGAACCCGCTGTCGTGGCTCACCCGCAACGACGTCTACGAAGAAGGCCGCATGCAGGCCGACGAAGAGACGCTGCGCCGCTTCTACTACAATCACGGCTATGCGGATTTCCGCATCGTGTCGACCAATGCGGTCCTCGATCCGGCGACCAACAAATACACCATCACCATCACGGTCGATGAAGGCCAGCGCTACGATTTCGGCAATATCAGCGTCGAAAGCAGCGTGCCGGGCGTCGACGGCCCGTCGCTGGAGCATCTGGCCAAGACCCGTCCGGGCCGCCACTACAGCGCCAAGGACGTCGAGGATTCCGTCACCGCGATCACCGACAGCGTCGCCAGCACCGGCTACGCCTTCGCCAAGGTCGAGCCGCACGGCAACCGCGACTTCGAGAATCACACGATCTCGGTCGTCTACAGCGTCGACCAGGGTCCGCGCGCCTATATCCAGCGCATCGAGATCCGCGGCAACGACAAGACGCGCGACTACGTGATTCGCCGCGAATTCGACGTCAACGAAGGCGACGCCTTCAACCAGTCCATGGTGCAGCGCGCCAAGCGCCGCCTGGAGGCGCTCGACTTCTTCCAGTCGGTCAACATCTCCACCGCGCCCGGCTCCGAGCCGGACCAGGTCGTGCTCGTCGTGGACGTGGTCGAGAAGTCGACCGGCGAATTCTCCATCGGCGGCGGCTACACCACCGGCGGCGACACGCCGGGCGTGCAGGTCGAAGGCGCGATCACCGAGCGCAACTTCCTCGGCCGCGGCCAGTTCGTGCGCATCAGCGCCGGCGCCGGCCAGGACAATCTGCGCAATTACGGCCTGTCCTTCACCGAGCCCTATTTCCTCGGCTATCGCGTCTCGGCCGGCTTCGACCTGTTCCGCCGCTCCTATTCGGTCAACGGCGACTACGACACGGCGCAGACGGGCGGCACCATCCGCTTCGGCCTGCCGGTCACGGACAATTTCACGGTCGGCCTGGCCTACAACCTGGTCCAGGAAAAATACGACCTCAGCGACAGCAGCATCGGCCACTATCCGGGCGCTCTCATCGACGCGTCGAATCACAGCCCTTGGCTGCGTTCGTCGGTCAGCTACAGCCTGACCTACAATTCGATCGACGACATGAAGAACCCGCATGAGGGTCTCTACGCCAAGTTCTCGCAGGAATTCGCGGGCCTGGGCGGCGACGCCAAGTTCATGAAGACGACCGCCAAGGCGACCTATTACGCCACCCTGTCGCAGGAAGCCGACATCGTCGGCATGCTGAGCGGCGGCGGCGGCTACATCAAGGGCTTCGGCGACAACGGAACCCGCATCTTCGACCTGTTCAAGAACAGCTCGGACATCATCCGCGGCTTCAAGTACAACGGCATCGGTCCCTACCAGATCGCGCCGGACGGCACGCGCTACGGCATGGGCGGCACGACCTATTTCAACGGCACCGCGGAAGTTCAGTTCCCGATGCCGCTGCTGCCGGACAGCCTCGGCATCCGCGGCGCGGTCTTCGCCGACGCAGCCATGCTCTATGGCGGCGAATCGACGATGGGCGGCCAGACCGTGCTCGGCACCGACAAGACGCTGCGCGCCTCGGCCGGTCTCAGCCTGATGTGGGCTTCGCCCTTCGGTCCGCTGCGCTTCGACTACGCGTTCCCGATCAAGAAGGCCGACGGCGACCAGACGCAGAATTTCAATTTCGGCGTGTCGACCCGGTTCTGATAGATTGGCCATCCCCCGAGAGTTCAAAGGCTCGGGGGAGAAAGCGCTTTGATGGCGGACCCCGTTTTCTTTACGCCTTCGCGTGAATTCACGATTGGCGATATAGCAGAATTCACCGGCGCTAAGCTTCGCGATCCGAAGTTTGCGTCGAGCGCCGTCAGGCGTCTGTCGTCGCTGGCCGACGCCGGCGACGGCGCTCTGCTGTTCGTCGAGGGCAAGAAGAACGCGGAAGGCCTGAAGGGCATCCGCGCCGCCGGCGTGTTCTGCACCGAATCGGTGGCCGACAGCGTTCCGTCCGGCGTGGCGGCGCTCATCACCCGCAATCCGCATCGCGATTTCTCCGCCGTTGGGCGCATGCTGTTCCCGACCTCGACCCGGCCGAAAAGCTGGCTCGGCGAGGAGGGCGTGTCGCCCGCGGCGATCATCCATCCCACCGCGACCATCGAGGCCGGCGCCACCGTCGAGGCGGGCGCGGTCATCGGCCGCAACGTCGCCATCGGCGCGGGCACCTTGGTGGCGGCCACCGCCGTGATCGGCGAGAATTGCCGCATCGGCCGCGACAGCTACATCGCGCCGGGCGTCTCGGTGCAATGCGCCTTCATCGGCAACCGCGTGTCGCTGCATCCGGGCGTGCGCGTCGGCCAGGACGGCTTCGGCTACGTGCCGGGCCCGGCGGGGCTTGAGAAGGTGCCGCAACTGGGCCGGGTGATCATCCAGGACGACGTCGAGATCGGGGCCAACACCACGGTGGATCGCGGCGGCCTCAACGACACGATCATCGGCGAAGGCACGAAGATCGACAATCTGGTGCAGATCGCGCACAACGTCCGCATCGGGCGTTTCTGCCTGATCGCCGCGCATTGCGGCGTGTCGGGAAGCTGCGTGATCGGCGACCAGACCATGCTGGGCGGGCGCGTCGGGCTGGCCGACCATCTGGTCATCGGGTCGCGCGTTCAGATCGCCGCGGCGAGCGGCGTGATGAACGACATTCCCGATGGCGAAAAATGGGGCGGCATTCCCGCGCGTCCCATCAAGCAGTGGTTCCGCGACATCGCCAATATCCGCAGCATCGGGCAAGCGAGAAAGGAGAGTTCCTCTGATGAGTGACAATAATCAGCAAAAGCTGGAAGCGGCGGACATTCAGGCCATCCTTTCCGTGCTTCCGCACCGCTATCCGTTCCTCCTGATCGACCGCATCGTCGACATCGACGGCGACCGTTCGGCGACGGGCATCAAGAACGTCACCATCAACGAACCGCATTTCACCGGCCATTTTCCCGACAAGCCGATCATGCCGGGCGTGCTGATCATCGAGGCCATGGCGCAGACCGCCGGCGCGATCTGCCTGTTCGAGCGCGGCTCGGGCAAGCCGGGCGTGGTTTATTTCATGACCATCGACAAGGCCAAGTTCCGCCGCCCGGTGGTGCCGGGCGACCAGCTTCGCCTCTATGTCAAGAAGGTCAAGCAGCGGGCCAACATCTCCAAATACGAATGCGTGGCCGAAGTCGACGGCGTCAAGGTGGCCGAGGCGGAAGTCGCCGCCATGATCAGCGCGGCCGAGGACATCCAGTGAGCAATTCCATGACGGAAACTTTCATCCATCCGACGGCCCTGGTCGAAAAGGGCGTGGAGCTGGGACAGGGCGTCAAGGTCGGCCCTTTCTGCCACATCCAGGCCGGCGCCCGGATCGGCGACGATTGCGAGCTGATGAGCCATGTGGTGGTGACCGACGCCACCCAGCTCGGCGCCGGCTCCAAGGTGTTTCCGCATGCGGTGCTGGGCTGCGATCCGCAGAACGCCCGCCACAAGGGCGGCCCGACGCTCCTGGAGATCGGCAAGAACTGCATGATCCGCGAGGGCGTCACCATGCATCGCGGCTCGGACAACAGCCGCGGCCGCACCTCGGTCGGCGACGACTGCACCTTCCTGGCCTACGCCCATGTGGCGCATGACTGCGACATCGCCGACCACGTCACCTTCGCCAACAACGTCATGGTCGGCGGCCATGTGTCGGTCGACCACCACGCCATCCTGGGCGGCGGCTCGGCCGTGCACCAGTTCGTGCGCGTCGGCCATCACGCCTTCGTCGGCGGCATGGCGGCGCTGGCGCACGACCTCATCCCCTACGGCATGGCGCTCGGCAACCACGCCTATCTCGGCGGCCTCAACATCGTCGGCATGAAGCGCTCGGGCATGGACCGCAAGGAGATCCACAACATGCGCCATGCGGTGCGCATGCTGTTCGACCGCTCCAGCCCGGTGCGCCAGCGCGCCGAGGACGTGCTGCGCGCCCTCCCGGACTCGGCCCCAGTGGCCGACATGGTAGCCTTCATCCAGGTCGACACCAAGCGCGCCTATTGCACGCCGCCGCTGGACGCCGCGCAGGCCGGACATGACGGCGCCGACGACTGAGCGTCCAGGCCGCACGGCCATCATCGCCGGCAACGGATTGTTGCCGATCAAGGTGGCGGAGTCATTGAAGGCGGCGGGAACTCCGCCTTTTTTGCTTCCCATCCGGGGCGAAGCCGATCCCGCCCTCTACGCCTACGAGCATCAGGAAATCTCGCTGGTCGATTTCAGCCTCCTGATGCGGGCCATGCGCAAGGCCAGCGTGTCGCGCGTCGTGCTGGCGGGCGGGGTGCGCAACCGGCCGCATCTCGGCGACCTCAAGCTCAATCTTCCCACGCTTCGCGCCATTCCCTACGCCTTTCGCGCGCTCGGCAAGGGCGACGACGCGCTGCTGCGCGCCTTCATGCGGCTCCTGGAGCGCTACGGCTTCCAGATGGTCGGCGCGCATGAGGTGGTACCGGACCTTTTGTCGCCGGCGGCGCCCCGCGCGCTGACCCGCATGGCGGCCAGCGCTGAGGAGCGGCGCAACATCGCGCTCGCCATGGAGGCGGCGCTGCGGCTCGGCGATCTCGACGTGGGGCAGGGCGCCGTCGCCGCCGGCGGACGGGTGATCGCGCTCGAGGGCGCGGAAGGCACCGACCAGATGATCGAGCGGGTGCGCGCGCTGCGCGCCGCCGGCCGCGTGCCGCGCCGGGGCGGCGTGCTTGTCAAAATGGCCAAGCCGCGTCAGGATGACCGCGCCGACCTGCCCGCCATCGGCGTGTCGACGGTGGAGAACGCCGCGCTGGCCGGCCTGTCCGGCGTCGTGGTGGAGGCAGGCCGCAGCTTCATCCTCGGCTTCGGCGACACCATCGCCGCCGCCGATGCCAAGGGGCTCTTTATCGAAACCGTCAGCCGAAAGGACGGATAGGTGAACGCGACCGCCCGGCCGTTGAAGATCGTTGTCGTGGCCGGGGAGGAATCCGGCGACCAGCTCGGCGCGGACCTGATCGACGCGCTGCGTCGGCGGACCGACCGCGCCGTGACCGTCGCCGGCGTTGGCGGCGACCATCTGGCGGCGCGCGGCCTGCAAAGCTGGTTCGACCCGCACGAGACGGCGCTGATGGGGCTGGGGGCGGTGCTGAAGAAGCTGCCGCGCCTGATCGCGCTCATCCGCGACACGGCGAAGCGCGCCGTGGCCGAGAAGCCCGATTGCGTGCTTTTGATCGACAGCCCCGACTTCACCCATCGCGTGGCGAAGAAGATTCGCGCCGCCGACCCGTCCATCCCGATCGTCAAATATATCGCGCCCAGCTTCTGGGCCTGGCGGCCGCAGCGCGCGCCGGCCATGCGCGCCTATGTCGACCATGTGCTGACGATCTTGCCCTTCGAGGACGAGGCGATGCAGCGGCTGGAAGGGCCGGCCTCGACCTATGTCGGCCATCGCCTGTCGGATTATCGCCCGCTCATTGACGTGCGCGCGGCGCAGGCGGCGCGCACGGCCGGCGACCGGCCCTGCCTTTTGCTTTTGCCGGGCTCGCGGCGCACCGAGATCGAGATGCTGATGCGGCCGTTCGGCGAGGCGGTGGCGGAATTGTCGGCGCGGCTGGGCGGGCTCGACGTGGCGCTGCCGACCTTGCCGCGCATCGAGACCATGGTGCGCGATCTGGCTAAGGACTGGACGGTTCGGCCCGAGATCGTGGTCGGCGACGCGGAGAAATGGCGGGCCTTTTCCCGCGCCGACGCGGCGCTGGCGGCGTCGGGCACCGTGTCGCTGGAGCTGGCGCTGGCGCGCATCCCGACCGTGTTGTCCTACAAGGCCGACTGGTTCGCGCGCAAATTCCTGATGCCGCGCATCACCATCTGGAGCGCGGCGCTGCCCAACATCATCGCCGACAGCCCGATCGTGCCGGAATTCTTCAACGAATTCGTGCATCCGGGCCTGCTAGCGCGGCATGTGGAGCGGCTCTTGACGCCCGGGCCGGCGCGGCAGGCGCAGCTCGACGGCTTCGACCGCGTCGCCGCCGCCATGGCCACGGCGCGGCCCTCGGGCGAGATCGGCGCCGAGGTGGTGCTGCGGCTCGCCGAGAACGGCCGGCCGCGCTGACCGGCGCGAAACGCGGACAAGAAAAAACCCCGGCGGATCGCTCCGCCGGGGTTTTTGTTTGTCGAAAGCCGCTTACTTGCGCTTGGCGACGGGCACGTAGTCGCGCGCCGGGGCGCCGGTGTAGAGCTGGCGCGGGCGGCCGATCTTCTGCTGCGGGTCCTCGATCATTTCCTTCCACTGGGCGACCCAGCCGACGGTGCGGGCGAGGGCGAACAGCACGGTGAACATCTCGGTCGGGAAGCCCAGCGCCTTGAGCGTGATGCCCGAATAGAAGTCGATATTCGGATAGAGCTTCTTCTCGATGAAATATTCGTCGGTGAGCGCGATCTTCTCGAGCTCCAGCGCCACGTCGAGCAGCGGATCGTCCTTGATGCCCAGCTCGCCCAGCACTTCATGGCAGGTCTTCTGCATGATCTTGGCGCGCGGGTCGTAGTTCTTGTAGACGCGGTGGCCGAAGCCCATCAGGCGGAACGGATCGTTCTTGTCCTTGGCGCGGGCGATGAATTCGGGGATGCGGTCGACGCTGCCGATCTCGGCCAGCATGTTGAGCGCGGCCTCGTTCGCGCCGCCATGGGCCGGACCCCACAGGCAGGCGACGCCGGCGGCGATGCAGGCGAAGGGATTGGCGCCCGACGAGCCGGCGAGACGCACGGTCGAGGTCGAGGCGTTCTGCTCGTGGTCGGCGTGCAGGATGAAGATGCGGTCCATGGCGCGGGCCAGCACCGGATTGACCTTATAGTCCTCGCAGGGCACGGCGAAGCACATGTGCAGGAAGTTCGACGCGAAGTCGAGATCGTTCTTGGGATAGATGAAGGGCTGGCCGATATGGTACTTGTAGGCCATGGCGGCGAGCGTCGGCATCTTGGCGACCAGGCGGATGGAGGCGACCATGCGCTGGCGCGGATCGGTGATGTCGGTCGAGTCGTGGTAGAAGGCGGACATGGCGCCGACGCAGCCGACCATGACGGCCATCGGATGCGCGTCGCGGCGGAAGCCGGTGAAGAAGCGCGTCATCTGCTCGTGCAGCATGGTGTGGCGGGTGACGCGGTGGTCGAAATCGGCCTTCTGGGTCGCCGTCGGCAGTTCGCCGTAGAGAAGCAGGTAGCAGGTCTCGAGGAAGTCGCCGTGCTCGGCGAGCTGGTCGATCGGATAGCCGCGATAGAGCAGGGTGCCTTCGTCGCCGTCGATATAGGTGATCTTGGATTCGCAGGACGCGGTCGAGGTGAAGCCGGGATCGTAGGTGAAGGCGTGGGCGTTCTTGTAGAGCGGACCGATGTCGACGACATCCGGCCCGACAGTGCCTTGTCGCACAGGCAGATCGAAGGTTTTGCCGTCGAGGGTAAAGCTGGCTGTCTTGTCTGACATCGTGTTTCCTTTCATGTCCACTCGCCGCCCGCATGACGGCCAAATCGAAATCGTAGCAAAGCGGTTCCGCGTCCGGCGCGACGCTCCGTGGGAGACGGGAGAAGCTTGGTTTCTGAACGCATTATCCGAAGATTTCGCCCGTCAAACTATCCCAACCGTCCCACGATGCAATGCGTTATTTGCACTATTTACGCGGGATTCGTCACGGTGCTGTGAACCTTCCCTTCATCCGACGCGATCGTGCAGGCGGGCGAGCGATTCGTCGCGGCCGAGCACGTGGAGCACGTCGAAGACGCCCGGCGAAGTGGCGCGGCCGGTGAGGGCGGCGCGCAAGGGTTGCGCGATCTTGCCGAGCTTCAGTCCCTCGGCCTCCGCATGGGCGCGCACGGCGGCGTCGAGCGCCGCGACCGTCCATTCGGGCGCGGCCTCCAGCGCCGGCAGCACGGATTTCAGCACGGCGAGGCCTTCGTCGCCGAGAAGCGAGGCGGCCTTCTCGTCGAGCGCCAGCGGGCGGGCGGCGAAGATGAATTTCGCCCCGTCGGCGAGCTCCACAAGCGTTTTGGCGCGCTCCTTGAGACCCGGCATGGCGGCGAGAAGCTGCGCGCGGCCCTTGTCGTCGAGATGGGCGAGGAGGTCCTGTCCGCCCTCGATCTCGGGCAGCACGGCGATGAGCGCGTCGAGCAGCGCCTGGTCGTCGCTCGCGCGCATATAGACGCCGTTGATCGCCTCCAGCTTCTGGAAATCGAAGCGCGCCGCGCCCTTGTTGATGTCCTTGACGTCGAACCAGTCGATCATCTGCTCGCCCGACATGATCTCGTCGTCGCCATGGCTCCAGCCGAGGCGCACGAGATAATTGCGCAGCGCCGCCGGCAGGTAGCCCATGGCGCGGTAGGCGTCGACGCCGAGCGCGCCGTGGCGCTTGGAGAGCTTGGCGCCGTCCGCGCCGTGGATGAGCGGGATATGCGCCATCTGCGGCACGTCCCAGCCCATGGCGTCGTAGATCACCGTCTGGCGCGCGGCGTTGGTGAGGTGGTCGTCGCCGCGGATGATGTGGGTGACGCCCATGTCGTGGTCGTCCACCACCACGGCGTGCATATAGGTCGGCGTGCCGTCCGAGCGCAGGATGATGAAATCGTCGAGGTCCTTGTTGGGAAAGCGCACGTCGCCCTGCACCGCGTCGCGCACCAGGGTCTCGCCCTCCTGCGGGGCCTTGATGCGGATGACGGGCTTGACGCCGGCCGGGGCCTCGGCGGCGTCGCGGTCGCGCCAGCGGCCGTCATAGCGCGGCGGGCGGCCCTCGGCGCGCGCCGTCTCGCGCATCGCCTCCAGCTCCTCCGGCGTGGCGTAGCAATAATAGGCCTTGCCGCGCGCCACCAACTCCTCCGCCACCTCGCGATGGCGCGGGGCGCGCTCGAACTGCGAGATCGCCTCGCCCTCCCAGTCGAGGCCGAGCCAGGTCAGGCCGTCGAGGATGGCCGCCGTGGCGGCGTCGGTGGAGCGCTCGCGGTCGGTGTCCTCGATGCGCAGCAGCATCTTGCCGCCGGTATGTTTGGCGTAGAGCCAGTTGAACAGCGCCGTACGGGCGCCGCCGATATGCAGATAGCCCGTGGGCGACGGGGCGAAACGGGTGACGACCGGCTTGGACATGATGGCTCCATTTCATCGATGCGCGCGCCTTCGTCGCGTCGGCCCATGGCCGGGGAAGGCGGCTTTCCTGAATGATCGAACGCCTGCGGAGCGCTTCGCATGAGGCGGGAACGGCGCAGGAACCCTCTCGATTTTGGTTCGGGTTCATGTAGCATAGGCAGCGAACGGCGCAAGGGTCTGGCGCCGCTTTCGCGCGGGGGCGCGCTTTTGAGTTTGCGGTCAGGCGGGGGCATGACGGAAGCGAGCGAAACGACGGCGGACGAACGGGCGCTGGTCAGGAGCCGGCCCGACGCGCGGCTGCGCCTTTTGTTTCCCGACGCCTTCGCGCCTCCGGCGGAAGAGCCCGACGCGCCGCCGGCCTATGCGCCGTCTTTGCGCGAGCGGGCGCGGCTGATTTTGGCGGCGGCCGGGCGCGGGACGGCGCTGGCGCTGGAGCGCGAGGTGGGACGGGGGCTGCTGTTCCTGCTGTTCTCGGTCTGCATGGGGGCGGGGGCGGTGTGCTATTTCATGCTCGCCTTCGAGCCGGGATGGCCGCCGCTGCTGGGCCTGCTGGGACTTTTGGCCGTCGCGCGCCTGGCCGCCCGCAACGCCTATGCGCCGGCGCAGCTTTTGACGCTGGCCTTGGCGTTCCAGCTGGGCCTCGTGGCGGCGAAGGTGGAGACGGGGCGGAAGGCGACCGCGACGCTCGGGGCGGAGGTGACCACCCGCGTCACGGGCCGCGTCGTGGCGCTGGAATATCGCGACCGGGGCGACTGGCGCATCACGCTCGACGTCTTGAAGACGCGCCGGCCGCGGCTCGACCACGGGCCCGCGCGCATCCGCGTGACGGCGCGCGACATTCCGGCCGAGACGGTCATCGGCGGCGGGTTGACGGGGCTGGTTCGGCTGCGGCCGCCGTCCGGTCCGGTGCGGCCGGGCAATTACGATTTCGCCTTTCACGCCTATTTCGACGGGATCGGGGCCAACGGCTTCTTCCTTGGCCTGCCCAAGCTCGCGACGGCGCCGCCGCCCGAAACGCTGGCGGGGCGGCTGGAGCAGGCCGTCGCGCGGCTGCGCGGAACGGTGTCGGCGCGCATCGACGAGGCGGTGGGCGGCGAGGACGGCAACGTGGCCGCAGCGCTCATCGCCGGCGAGCGCGCCGGCGTCAGCGAGGAGACGAACGAGAACCTGCGCAAGGCGGGGCTCGCGCATATATTGTCGATCTCGGGGCTGCATCTGGCGCTGGCCGCCTGGGTGGTGATGTTCACGCTGCGCGGGGCTTTCGCGCTGTTTCCCGCCTTCAGCGCCCGCCATCCGGTGAAGAAATACGCGGCCTTCCTGTCGCTTATGAGCTGCGGCTTCTATTTGGCGCTGTCCGGCGCGGATATCGCCGCGCAGCGCAGCTATGTGATGATCGCCGTCATGCTGAGCGCGCTCCTGGCCGACAGGGCGGCGATCAGCATGCGCAACCTCGCCATCGCCGTGATCGTCAGCCTGATCGTCGCGCCGCACGAGGTTCTGGGGCCGAGCTTCCAGATGTCGTTCTCGGCCACCGCCGCGCTGATCGCCGCCTTCGCCTGGTGGAGCGGGCGCAAGGACGGCAAGCCGCGCCGGCGCGCGGGCCGTCCCGGCGGGCCGGGGCTTGCGACGAAGATCACGCGGGCCGTGGCGGGGACGGCGGCGACGTCGCTGGTGGCGGGGGCCGCGAGCGGCGTCTTCGCCGCCTATCATTTCAACAACACGGCGCCGCTCGGCATTCTGGGCAATCTCCTCGCCATGCCGGCGATCTCGCTGCTGGTGATGCCCTTCGCGGTGTTCAGTCTGCTGGCGATGCCGCTGCAGCTCGAATGGTGGCCTTTGCAGGTCGTCGCCTTCGGCGTCGCGGTCGTGCGCCATGTGGCGGCGCTGGTGGCGTCGATCTCGCCGGAGGGAAATCCCGGCGCCATTCCGGTTTTGTCCTTGCTCTGGTGGTCGGCGGCGCTGGTCGCGGCGGTGGTCTTCACGACGCGGCTGCGTCTTGTGGCGCTGCCTTTCGCGCTGGCGGGCGCGGCAGCCTTCGCCACGGCGCCGTCGCCGGATATTCTCATCACCGAAGACGCGAAACTGGTCGCCGTGCGCGGCGCCGACGGCGCGCTGGCCGTCAATCGTCCGCGGGGCGGGGCTTTCGCGCTGAAGAACTGGAGCGCGGCCTACAAGGCCGGCGAAATCGTCCGGCCGCAGACCGATCCGCCGGACCCGGCGCGCGCCTTCGCCTGCGCCGACGGGGTATGCTCGATCCTGCTGCGCGACGGGCGGACGCTGGCCTACGCCGCCAAAGAGGAAGGCCGCGAGGCGGCCTGCAATATCGGCGATATCGTCGTGCTCGCCATGTCCGGCCAGGACGCCGATTGCGGAAGCCGTCCCGCGCTGGTGATCCGCCAGCGCGATCTGGCGCTCAGGGGCGCACTGGAAATCCGGCTCGGGGCCGCGAAAGACGCTTCGAGCGGGCAGGCCGCCTATGACGACCGTCTCGCCTTCGCCATCGGGCCGCCGCAGCGACCCTGGCATCTCTACCGGCTTTATTCGCGCGCCGCGCGGGACAAGGCGCAGGGAAAGCCGGCTAATGATTCCGCGGACGAGGATCAGTAGCGGCGGATCAGGCCGACCAGCTTGCCCTGCACCCGCACGCGGTCGGGGCCGAAAATGCGGGTTTCATAGGCCGGGTTGGCGGCTTCCAGCGCCACCGAGGCGCCCTTGCGCCGGAAGCGTTTCAGCGTCGCTTCCTCGTCGTCGACCAGCGCCACGATGATCTCGCCCGGATTGGCGGTGTCGCCGCGCTTGATGATGACCGTGTCGCCGTCGAAAATGCCGGCCTCGATCATGGAATCGCCCTTGACTTCCAGCGCGTAATGCTCGCCGGGGCCGATCATTTCCGGCGGCAGGTGCAGCGCGTGGGTCTGGTTCTGGATCGCCGAGATGGGGACGCCGGCGGCGATGCGGCCCATGACCGGCACGGAGACGGTGGCCGAGACGTCGTCATTGGTGGCGACGGGGGCGGGGCGGGCGCTGGACGGAGCCGCCTGCGGCTTGCCGAGGCTGCCCTCGATGACGCTTGGGGCGAATTTCTTCTGGGCGTTGAGGCCGGGCGCGATGGAATCGGGCAGGCGCAGCACTTCCAGCGCGCGCGCCCGGTTGGGCAGCCGGCGGATGAAGCCGCGCTCCTCCAGCGCCGTGATCAGCCGGTGGATGCCCGACTTGGAGGCGAGGTCGAGCGCCTCCTTCATTTCGTCGAAGGAAGGCGGGATGCCCGTCTCCTTGAGACGTTCGTGGATGAACAGCAGAAGCTCGTGCTGCTTGCGGGTCAACATGCGCGACACCCTCCGGCCGGAATCAAAACGGAAAAACAAAACCAGAACGAACACTATATGTTCCAGTCTTGTTCTGCAATGGTTTTAAAAATATTAACGCCGCGCATTTATTGCGGGCCATCATGGGGCGTCGTGTCGCGCCGCTAGGACCAGGCAATGGTTTTCATCGGGGAATCATCGGCTTGGCCGGCGAGGCGGCGTCAGAGCATGAAGACGCGGCAGGGCGATCCGGCGGCGGCGGGGCCCGCATTTTCCGGGCGGATCAGCAGCGCGTCGGCGCGCGTCAGGGCCGAAAGCATGGACGAATCCTGCACCGGCAAGGGCGTCGCGACCAGCGCGCCGTCAGAATCAGTCGACAGCGCGGCGCGGATATAGTCGCGGCGATGGTCGTTTTCCGGCAGCGCCGCGCCGAGCCGGGCGGCGCGGATATCGGCGGCCGGGTCGCGCCCCGCCATTCTGGCCACCAGCGGGCGCAGGAAGACCAGGCTGCAGACGAGGCTCGACACCGGATTGCCGGGCAGGCCCAGCACCTGCACCGTCCTGTCCCCGTGCTTTTTGCGGCCGTGCATCAGCGGCTTGCCGGGGCGCATGGCGATCTTCCAGAAATCCATCGCCACGCCGCAGCGGCGCAGTGCGCCATGCACATAGTCCCGGTCGCCCACCGAGGCGCCGCCGATGGTGACGAGGATATCCGCGCCCCGGTCGATGGCGCCGGCGATGGCGGCTTCGATCTTTTCCGGCGCGTCGGGAATGATGCCCAGGTCGAGCGGAAGGCCGCCGGCGCCGCGCACGATCTCGGCCACGCCGACGCTGTTGGAGGCGACGATCTGGTCCGGGCCGGGCGTCGCGCCGGGCGCGACCAGCTCGTCGCCGGTGGCGAGGATCGCCACGCGCGGCCGCACCACGACCTCGACGGCCGCATGGCCGCTGGCGGCGGCGAGCGACAGGGCCGGGGCGTCGAGAAGGCGGCCGGCCGGCAGGACCTCTTCGCCGGCGCGGAAATCCAGTCCGGCGCGGCGGATATGGCGGCCGGGAACGAGGCCTTCGAGGATGATGAGCCGGTCGCCGTCGCGCCGGGTGTTTTCCTGGATGACGATCATGTCGGCGGCCGGCGGCAGCGGCGCGCCGGTGAAGATGCGCACGGCTTCGCAGGGCCGCAGCGCGCCGTCGAAACGTTTGCCGGCGGCGGATTCGCCGACGACCCGGAGCGTCAGGGGATAGGCCGGCGCGGGCGGCGCGATCAGCGCATAGCCGTCCATGGCCGAGCAGTCGAAGGGCGGCTGGGTGAGGCGGGCGGTGACGGGGTCGGCCAGGACACGGCCGCCGGCTGCGCCGATCTCGACGGTTTCCGCGCCGCGCGGAGCGGCCTCGCCCAGGATTTGCGCCAGCGCGTCGTCGACCGGAAGCAGGGCCATGCGATTTCTCCCGTCTGGTCAGGCGGTCCAGTCGCCCGACTTGCCGCCGCTTTTCTCCACCACGCGGATATCGGTGATGCGCATATGCCGGTCCGCCGCCTTGGCCATGTCGTAGATGGTCAGGCAGGCGACCGAGACGGCCGTCAGCGCCTCCATCTCGACCCCGGTGCGGCCCTTGAGCTTCGCCATGGCGCGCACGCGCAGGCCGGGCAGCGCGGCGTCCGGCTCGATCTCGACCGCGACCCTGGTCAGCATCAGCGGATGGCAGAGCGGGATGAGGTCGGAGGTGCGCTTGGCGGCCATGATGCCGGCCAGCCGCGCCGTTCCGATGACGTCGCCCTTGGCGGCGTCGCCTTCGAGGATCAGGGCCAGCGTTTCCGGCTTCATTTGCACCGCGCCCTCGGCCACGGCCCGCCGCTCCGTCTCGGCCTTGTCGCCGACGTCGACCATGTTGGCGGCGCCGGCGCGGTCGATATGGGTGAGGCCGGCCATGCCCGTCAGGCTCCGGTCAGGAGCGCGCGGGTGGCGGCGGCGACGTCGTCCTTGCGCATCAGGCTTTCGCCGATCAGGAAGGTCCCGATGCCGGATTTCTCCAGCCGCAGGCAGTCGTCATGGGTGAAGACGCCGCTTTCGCCGACCAGCAGACGGTCGTCGGGGACCATGCGCGACAGCCGCTCCGACACCGCCAGGTCGACCTCGAAAGTGCGCAGGTTGCGGTTGTTGACGCCGACCAGCCGCGAGGACATCTTCAGCGCGCGCTCGGTCTCGGCCTCGTCATGGACCTCGATCAGCGCGTCCATGCCGAGCTCAAAGGCGGTCTCCTCCAGCCGGCGGGCGAGGTCGTCGTCAACGCTCGCAAGGATGATGAGGATGCAATCCGCGCCCCAGCTCCGCGCCTCGTAGACCTGATAGGCGTCGAACAGGAAATCCTTGCGCAGCGCCGGCAGGGCGCAGGCGGCGCGGGCGGCGGTGAGGAATTCCGGCGCGCCCTGGAAGGACGGCGTGTCGGTGAGCACGGAAAGGCAGGCCGCGCCGCCTTCCTCATAGGCGCGGGCTAGCGCCGGCGGATCGAAATCCGGGCGGATCAGGCCTTTGGAGGGGCTGGCCTTCTTGATCTCGGCGATGAGGGCGAACTTGTTGGCGGCGCGCTTGGCCTCCAGCGCCTTCAGGAAGCCGCGCGGGGCGGGCTGGTCCTTGGCGCGGGCCTTGACCTCGGCGAGCGGCAGCGCCGCCTTGGCGGCGGCGATCTCGTCGCGCTTATAGGCTTCGATCTTGCGCAGAATGTCGGTGGACATGGCCAAACTCCCTGAATTCACGCCGGCTGGCCGTTGGACACGGCGATCACCTTGCGCAGCACGGCCAGCGCCGCGCCGCCGTCGATCGACAGCGCGGCCAGCGCCACGCCTTCCTTGAGGTCCTGCGCCTTGCCGGCGACGACCAGCGCCGCGCCGGAATTCAACAGCACGATGTCGCGATAGGCCCCGTCGGCGCCTTCCAGCACCTCGACCAGCGCGCGCGCGTTCTCCTCGGCCTGGCCGCCCTTCAGCGCCGCCATGTCGGCGCGGGCGAGGCCGGCGTCCTCGGGCGTGATCTCGAAGGTGCGCACGGTCCCGTTCTCGAGCGCGGCGACCTTGGTGGGGCCGGTGGTGGTCATCTCGTCGAGGCCGTCGCCATGCACGACCCAGGCGGTTTCCGAGCCCAGCTCCTTCAGCACATGGGCGATAGGCTCGACCCATTCCGGCGCATAGACGCCGACGAGCTGGCGCTTGACGCCGGCCGGGTTGGAGAGGGGGCCGAGCAGATTGAAGATGGTGCGGGTGCCGAGCTCCACCCGCGACGGGCCGACATGACGCATGGCGGAATGATGCATGGGCGCGAACATGAAGCCGAGGCCGGCCTCGCGGATGCTGAGCGCGATGGTCTCGGCGTCGGCCTCGATATTGACGCCGAGCGCGGCCAGCGCGTCCGCCGCGCCCGAGCGCGAGGAAAGGGCGCGATTGCCGTGCTTGGCCACCGGCACGCCCGCGCCGGCCACCACGAAGGCCGAGCAGGTCGAGACGTTGTAGGAGCCGGACTGGTCGCCGCCGGTGCCGACGATGTCGACGGCGTCGGCGGGGGCCGCGACGGGCAGCATGCGCGCGCGCATGGAGGCCACCGCGCCGGCGATCTCCGGCACGGTCTCGCCGCGCACCCGCAGCGCCATCAGGAAGCCGCCGATCTGCGCCGGCGTCGCCTGGCCGCTCATCATGATGTCGAAGGCGGCCCGGGAATCGGCCATGGACAGCGGCGTTCCCGCGGCGGCCTTGGCGATGAAGGGTTTCAGGTCGACCATCTCCGCTCCCATCAGAAGGCCGCCGTGGCCTTTTCGACGACGGCCTGGTTGACCTTCACCGGATATTGCTTCTGAAGCGCGGCGACGAGCTGCTCCAGAATGTCGTTGGAGAGCGCGGTGGCGAGATATTTGCGCTGCTGCTCGGGGATGGCCTCCGGGCCGGTCGCGGCCGGCTCGGTCACGTCCGTCACCTTGAACAGGATCTGCGCGTCGTCCGAGGGCGCCGCCGCCGTGCCGACCAGGCCGTCCGGGCCGCGGAAGATCTGCGCGGCGGCCGCCGTGCCGATGTCGGCGTCGTTGGTGGTGCGGCTGACGCCGGTCTTGTTCTGCATCTGCAGGTTAAGCTCGGTCGCCAGCGATTGCAGCGTCGCGCCGCCGTCGACGCGCTTCTTCAGCTCCGCCATGCGCTGGTCGAGGCGCTTGACCGCCTCCTCGCCCTTCCAGGCGGCGACGACCTTGTCCTTGACCTCGTCCAGCGTGCGGTCGTGGGCGGGCTTCACGTCGTCGACCTGGTACCAGAGATAGCCGGTGTTGCCGAGCGTCAGCGCGTCGTTGTCGAGGCCGGCGTCGGTCTGGAAGGCGGCCGCCAGCAGCGACTGCGCGCCGGGCAGGTCGAGCTTGTTCCCCGCGGCGTCGTTGCCTTCCGCGTCCACGGCGTCCACCGTCACGGCCTTGAGGCTGAGCTTGGCGGCGGCGTCCTTCATGTTGGCGCCGTCCGAGCGGGCCTGCTCGTAGGAATCGTGCACGCCGTTGATGGCGTTGATGGCGATGTTGGTGGCGACCGTGCCGCGGATTTCAGCCTCGACCTCGCTCAGCGGCTTGACATGGGCCGGCTCGATCTGCGTCACGCGCAGGATGACCGGGCCGAAGGCGCCCTTGACCACCGGGCTGACCGCGCCTTCGGCGAGCGCGAAGGCGGCGTCGGCCACGGCCGGGTCGGGCAGGGCGGATTTCTCGAAGGTTCCGAGCTTGAGATCGTCGCCGGTCTTGCCCTGCTCCTTGCCGATGTCCTCGAAGCTGGTCCCGGCGGCGAGCTTCTGCGCGGCGGCCTCGGCCGCGGCGTCGTCGGCGAAGGAAAGCTGCTCGATGGCGCGCTTCTCGATGGTGCTGAAGCGGCTCTTGTTCTTTTCGTAATAATCCTTGATCTCGTCCTCGGTCACCGCGGCGGGATCGGCGATGTCGGCCGGCTCCAGCTTCACATAGGTGATCTTGCGGTATTCGGGGGCCTTGTAGTCGGCCTTGTGGGCTTCGAAATAAGTCTTCAGCGCCTCGTCGGAGGGGGCGGGGATGGCGTCCGCCTTCTCCGCCGGCACGGTGAGGTAATCCACGCTGCGGCTTTCGCCCTGGTAGAGCGCCAGCGCCTTCAGCATGGTCGCGGGCATGTCCAGCCCGCCGGTGGCGGCGTCGATGACCTGCTGGCGGCGCGCGGCCTTGGCGCGGCTCTCCAGATAGTCCTCCGGGCGCACGCCCGACTGGCGCAGCACCGCGTCGAAGCGGGCGCGGCTGAAATTGCCGGAGGCGTCCTTGAAGGCCGGGTCCTCCGCCGTCAGCCGCGCCACGCCGTCCTTGGACAGGCCGAGCTGCATGGTGCGGGCCTGCTCGTCCAGCACCACGCCGGCGGCGAGCTGCGCCAGGACCTGGTTGTCGACGCCGATGGCCTTGGCCTGTTCGCGGGTCAGGCGCTGCTGGAACTGCTGCGACAGGCGCATCATCTGCTGGTCGTAGGCGAAGCGGTATTCGGTGGCGTTGACCTCGGAGCCGCCGGCGGTCAGCGCCGCGTTGCCCGCAAAGCCTCCGCGGAACACGTCCGCGATGCCCCAGATGGCGAAGCTCAGCACAAGCATGCCAAGCAGAAGTTTGGCGATCCAGGATTGAGCGGCGGAGCGCAGGCTGTCGAGCATGGGAAACCCTTCGAGAACGAAACATCGGCCCATATCCATAATGCGAACGGGCCAGTGAGGGGGATAACCCTAGACAAGGCCCCTATGCAAGCCTCATTCCGCAGTCGGAAGGGGTTGGGGACGCGCCGCAATGTTGCATTGGGGCGCAAATACGCTTAGTCAGGGGCGGATTTCGCGCGGCGACGCCCGTCGGGCGCGGCCCGCCATCATGGAGGATAGGACATGACGCCCGGTATTCGTCCGCTCGTCGCCGGCAACTGGAAGATGAACGGAACGGGGGAGACCCTGACCGAGCTGCGCGCCATCGCGGCCGGGCTCAGCTCCGATTTCGGGCGCAAGCTCGACGCCGTGGTCTGCGTTCCGGCCACGCTTCTGTCGCGCGCCGCGGACACGCTGGAAGGCGAGACGGTGGCGCTGGGCGGGCAGGACTGCCACGCCGACGCCGCCGGCGCGCATACGGGCGACGTGTCGGCCGAAATGCTGCGGGAGGCGGGCGCGAGCCACGTGATCGTTGGCCATTCCGAGCGCCGCACCGACCATAAAGAGAGCGACGCGCTGGTGCGCGCCAAGACCGAGGCCGCCTGGCGAGCAGGACTCATCGCTATCGTCTGCGTCGGCGAGACGGCGGACGAGCGCAAGGCCGAGCGCACGCTGGACGTGATCGGCGAGCAACTCGCGGGCTCGCTGCCCGAGGGCGCGAGCGCCGACAACCTCGTCATCGCCTACGAGCCGGTCTGGGCCATCGGCACCGGGCTCACCCCCACCGTGCAGGACGTGCGCGCCGCGCACGCCTTCATGCGCGAGCGGCTGACCGAGCGTTTCGGGGCGCAGGGCGCGCATTTGCGGCTTCTCTACGGCGGCTCCGTCAAGCCGTCCAACGCGGCCGAGCTTCTGGGCGTGGCCGACGTCGACGGCGCGCTGGTCGGCGGGGCGAGCTTGAAGGCGGCGGATTTCCTCGCCATATGCGAAACCTACCGGCAATTGTGACGCCCGGTCCGTCAGGCTCCGCGCAAGGCGTCCATGGGGCTTGGATTATCGGACAAGAGCGTGTAAAGAGCCGCATCAGTTCAGGATATAAAGACCGTCACCTATGCAAACAGTCATTATCGTCATCCACTTGTTGATCGTGCTTGCGCTGGTCGGCGTCGTGCTCATCCAGCGCTCCGAAGGCGGCGGCTTGGGCATCGGCGGCGGCTCCGGCTTCATGACGGCGCGCGGCGCGGCCAACGCGCTGACGCGCACCACCGCCATCCTCGCGGCGGCTTTCTTCGTCACCTCGCTGGCGCTGGGCCTGATGACGCGCTACGGCGAGCGCCCCACCGACATTCTGAACCGGATTCCGGCCGCGGCCGGGAGCCAGCAGCCCGGCGCGGGCGGCAATGGCGGCGGCATCCTCGACCAGCTCGGCGGCCAGAACGCCCCGGCGGGCCAGAGCGCCCCGGCGGGTGAGCCCGCTCCGGCGGGCCAGGCCGCCCCGGCGGGAACCATGGCTCCGGCCGCGCCCACCGTTCCGACGGCGCCCGTCGTTCCGGCTGCGCCCGCGGCCCCGACCAACCAGGTCCCGAGCTCGCAATAAGGCGCGTTTCATTTTTGGAATCGTCAGGCCGGCCCTTCGGGGCCGGTTTTCTTTTGCGCATGGTTTTCCACCGGGCGGGACCTCCAAGTGTTGCACGGCGGCCATAGGCGGGGCGAATCGCGCGGGGACGGGCTTCGGCGGAATTGAGATGGCGCGCGCTTTGGAGTAATGGAGAAAAAGGACCTGCGGGCAAAGATGCGGCAGGCATTCTCCATCGTGCTTGGATTTCGGGAAATTATCATGTTTTCACGCCATAGTCTCATGGCTGGCCTTCTCGCAGGCCTCTGTTTTGGAATGACCGCTCCGGTCTTCGCCGCCTCGCCGGTGAGCGCCGAGGCGCAGGTGAGCGACGCCGCCAACGCCAATGTGCAGAACGCCGCGCTCGCCAGCGACGCCAAGGCCAATCCCGAGAAGACCAAGAAGAAAAAGAAGGCCAAGTCGCAGAAGGGCCACGCCGTCAAGGCCAGCCGCTACAGCATCGATCCCAAGTTCCGCCCGCAGGAAGTCGAGTTCAGCGGCTACAAGCCCGGCACGATCGTGATCGATCCCAAGCAGCGCTTCCTCTATCTGGTCGAAACCTCCTCGACCGCGCGCCGCTACGGCATCGCCGTCGGCAAGCAGGGCCTGGAGTTCAAGGGCACCGCCACCATCTCCGCCAAGCGCGAATGGCCGCGCTGGATCCCGACCAAGGAAATGGTCGAGCGCGATCCCAGCCATTACGGCCGCTACAAGAACGGCATGGACGGCGGTCCCGGCAATCCGCTCGGCTCGCGCGCCATGTACCTGTTCCAGGGCAACAAGGACACCTATGTCCGCATCCACGGCACCGTGCAGCCCTGGACCATCGGCAGCTCGGCCTCCAACGGCTGCTTCCGCATGATCAACGAGGACGTCATGGATCTCTACGACCGCGTCAGCCTGGGCACGGAAGTGGTCGTCCTCTGATTTGAGACGACCGGGACATTCGCGAAGGCCGGACCTCGGGTCCGGCCTTTTGCGTTTGCGGCCGCGACGCTGTGGCCACGAAACTGTGGATTGTCCGCTTGGCCATGGCGCCGACGCCGCCCTGCGGTTAAGACCATGGGCGCAGCCGCGTCGGAGCACGCCTTCGGCGCAATCGTCCATTCAACGATCCGCCCGCTTCGGCGAAACGCGCTTTGGTTAAAAATTTCTTCCAGGCGCATTTTTTTGTGGCGGAATCGATCAGGAAAGTCTAACGGGATAAGCCCATGGCGCGATATGTTTTCATCACTGGCGGCGTGGTTTCTTCCCTTGGAAAAGGCATCGCCGCAGCAGCTCTGGCTGCACTCCTCCAGGCCCGCGGCTACCGCGTGCGCATCCGTAAACTCGACCCCTATCTGAACGTCGACCCCGGCACGATGTCGCCTTACCAGCACGGTGAGGTGTTCGTCACCGACGACGGCGCGGAGACGGATCTCGATCTGGGGCATTACGAGCGGTTCACCGGCCGTCCCGCCAACAAGCAGGACAACATCACCACCGGCCGCATCTACCGCAACATCATCGAGAAGGAACGGCGCGGGGATTATCTCGGCGCGACGGTGCAGGTCATCCCGCACGTCACCGACGAGATCAAGAACTTCGTCCTTGAAGGCAACCAGGACTACGATTTCGTTTTGTGCGAGATCGGCGGCACGGTCGGCGACATCGAGGCGATGCCGTTCCTCGAGGCCATCCGCCAGCTCGGCAACGAGCTGCCGCGCGGCAACGCCGTCTATATCCACCTCACGCTGATGCCCTATATCCCGGCGGCGGGCGAGCTTAAGACCAAGCCGACGCAGCATTCGGTCAAGGAGCTGCGCTCCATCGGCATCGCGCCCGACATTTTGCTGGTGCGCGCCGACCGCGACATTCCGCAGTCGGAACGCCGGAAGCTGTCGCTGTTCTGCAACGTGCGGGAAAGCGCGGTCATCCAGGCGCTGGACGTCGCCACCATCTACGACGTGCCGATCGCCTATCACAAGGAAGGGCTCGATTCGGAAGTGCTGGCCGCCTTCGGCATCGATCCCGCGCCCAAGCCGCGCATGGATCGCTGGGAGGAAGTCTCCCACCGCCTGCACAATCCCGAGGGCGAGGTCACCATCGCCATCGTCGGCAAATATACCGGCCTCAAGGACGCCTATAAGTCGCTGATCGAGGCGCTGCATCACGGCGGGCTGGCCAACAAGGTCAAGGTCAATCTCGACTGGATCGAATCGGAGGTCTTCGAGGGCGAGGACCCGGCTCCGTATCTGGAAAAGGTGCACGGCATCCTGGTGCCGGGCGGCTTCGGCGAGCGCGGTTCGGAAGGCAAGATCCTGGCGGCGAAATTCGCCCGCGAGCGCAAGGTGCCCTATTTCGGCATCTGCTTCGGCATGCAGATGGCCTGCATCGAGGCGGCGCGCAACCTGGTCGGCATCAAGGACGCCTCCTCGACCGAATTCGGCCCCACCAAGGAGCCGGTGGTCGGCCTGATGACCGAGTGGCTCAAGGGCAACATGCTCGAAAAGCGCGCGGCGGCGGGCGATCTCGGCGGCACGATGCGCCTCGGCGCCTATGAGGCGGCGCTCAAGCCCGGCTCGAAGATCGCCGGGATCTACGGCGCGACCGATATTTCCGAGCGCCATCGCCACCGCTACGAGGTCAATATCGACTACAAGGAGCGGCTGGAGCAGGCGGGGCTCAACTTCGCCGGCCTGTCGCCCGACGGCGTGCTGCCGGAGACGGTCGAATATGCCGACCATCCGTGGTTCATCGGCGTGCAGTACCACCCGGAACTGAAGTCGCGGCCCTTCGAGCCGCACCCGCTCTTCGCCTCCTTCATCGAGGCGGCGATCGAGCAAAGCCGCATGGTCTGACCTTTCACGCGCCCCTTTCGGGGCGCGTTTTCGTTGCGGGCCTTGTTTTCGGCGCGCCGAAGCGGCAGATAGAGCCAACACATTGCGCAACGCGAGGTTCATCATGACGACCGCCCAGCATGCCGTCAAAGTCGGCAACGTCACCTTCTCCAACGACGCGCCCCTGGCGCTGATCGCCGGCCCGTGCCAGATGGAGAGCCGCGACCACGCCTTCGACATGGCGGGGCGGCTGAAGGAGATGACCGGCCGGCTCGGGATCGGCCTCGTCTACAAGTCGAGCTTCGACAAGGCCAACCGCACCTCCTTGAAGGCGCAGCGCGGCATCGGGCTCGACAAGGCGCTCGAGGTTTTCGCCGACCTCAAGAAGGAATACGGCTTCCCGGTCCTGACCGACATCCACACCGAGGAGCAATGCGCGGCGGTTGCGCCAGTGGTGGACGTGCTGCAGATTCCGGCCTTCCTGTGCCGGCAGACCGACCTGCTGATCGCGGCGGCGAAGACGGGCCGGGCGATCAACGTCAAGAAGGGCCAGTTCCTCGCCCCGTGGGACATGAAGAACGTGCTCGCCAAGATCACCGAGAGCGGCAATCCCAACGTGCTCGCCACCGAGCGCGGCGCCTCCTTCGGCTACAACACGCTCGTCTCCGACATGCGCTCGCTGCCGATCATGGCCGGCTTCGGCGCGCCGGTGATCTTCGACGCCACCCATTCGGTGCAGCAGCCGGGCGGGCAGGGCGGCTCGTCGGGCGGCCAGCGCGAATTCGTCGAGACGCTGGCGCGCGCCGCCGTCGCGGTCGGCGTGGCGGGCGTCTTCATCGAGACTCACGAGGACCCGGACAACGCGCCGTCCGACGGCCCCAACATGGTGCCTGTGGATAAAATGCCGGCGCTTCTCGAACGCTTGATGGCTTTCGACCGCATCGCCAAGGGTCTGTGAACGATTTTGCTGCGGCGGGGGATTTTCCTCCGCCGCAGCATTTTGTAAGGAAGTCGAACGGATTTCTTCGGCTCCGCAACCCGGCGGGGCGATCTTCAAGGAAGGACTTGTCTCCATGACTGCAATCATCGACATCGTCGGCCGCGAGATTCTCGACAGCCGCGGCAACCCGACCGTCGAAGTGGACGTGGTGCTGGAAGACGGATCGTTCGGCCGCGCCGCTGTGCCGTCCGGCGCTTCGACCGGCGCGCATGAGGCCGTCGAACTGCGTGACGGCGGCGCCCGCTATCTCGGCAAGGGCGTGGAAAAGGCGGTCGAGGCCGTCAACGGCAAGATCTACGACGCCGTCGCCGGCATGGACGCCGAAAGCCAGCTGCTGATCGACCAGACGCTGATCGAGCTGGACGGCTCGGAGAACAAGGGCAATCTGGGCGCCAACGCCATCCTCGGCGTGTCGCTGGCCGTCGCCAAGGCCGCGGCGCAGGCCTCCGGCCTGCCGCTCTACCGCTATGTCGGCGGCGCCAACGCCCATGTGCTGCCGGTGCCGATGATGAACATCATCAATGGCGGCGCGCATGCCGACAACCCGATCGACTTCCAGGAATTCATGATCCTGCCGGTCGGCGCGTCGTCGATCCGCGAGGCCGTGCGCTACGGCTCGGAAGTGTTCCACACGCTGAAGAAGCGCCTCAAGGACGCCGGCCACAACACCAATGTCGGCGACGAGGGCGGCTTCGCGCCGAACCTCAAGAGCGCCCAGGCGGCGCTCGACTTCGTCATGGAATCGATCGAGAAGGCCGGCTTCAAGCCGGGCGAGGACATCGCGCTCGGCCTCGACTGCGCCTCGACGGAGTTCTTCAAGGACGGCAATTACGTCTATGAAGGCGAGCGCAAGACCCGCGACCCGAAGGCGCAGGCCAAGTATCTCGCCAAGCTCGCCGCCGACTATCCGATCATCTCGATCGAGGACGGCATGGCCGAGGACGACTGGGAAGGCTGGAAGTACCTGACCGACCTGATCGGCGACAAGTGCCAGCTCGTCGGCGACGACCTGTTCGTCACCAACTCCGCGCGCCTGCGCGACGGCATCCGCATGGGCGTGGCCAACTCCATCCTGGTCAAGGTCAACCAGATCGGCTCGCTGTCGGAGACGCTCGACGCCGTCGAGACCGCGCACAAGGCCGGCTACACCGCCGTCATGTCGCACCGCTCCGGCGAAACCGAGGATTCGACCATCGCCGACCTCGCCGTCGCCACCAATTGCGGTCAGATCAAGACCGGCTCGCTGGCCCGCTCGGACCGCACCGCCAAGTACAACCAGCTCATCCGCATCGAGGAAGAGCTGGGCGCGCAGGCCCGCTACGCCGGCCGCGGCGCGTTCCGCCTGATCTGAGCGTTTTAGACGTCGCAAGAATGAGAGGCGGGCTTCGGCCCGCTTTTTTCATGTCCGGCGCGGCTCGAATCCGCGCGTTGCTTCGCCGGGCCGGGACTGGTCGAGGAGCATCTGGCGCAGATCATTCGCAAAGCGCTGCCGGGCGAATGGTGGTCCGGGAACTGGCGGCAGGCCTTCCGTGATTTGACCATCCGATGATATATTGATATCAATATAAATTGGCGGACGGGGCTTTGAGAGGAATGGGAGAGAGAAATGGCTTATATCGAAGGATTCGTCGTGCCTGTTCCGCGCGCGAACAAGCAGGCCTATCTGAAATCGGCGGTCGACGCCGCGCCGCTGTTCAAGGAGTTCGGCGTGACGCGCCATGTCGAGGCCTGGGGCGACGATGTGCCGGACGGCAAGCTGACCGATTTCCGCCGCGCCGTGCAGGCGGGGCCGGACGAGGACGTGGTGTTCTCCTGGCTCGAATATCCCGACAAGGCGACGCGCGACGCCGCCAACAAGAAGATGATGAGCGACCCGCGCATGGAGGCGCTCGGCCCGGAAATGCCTTTCGACGCGCGCCGCATGATCATCGGCGGCTTCGAGACGATTTTCGATCGCTGACTTGTACGCCGCGGCGGCCGGAGACGGCCGCCGTTTTTCCGGCCGGGCCGTTCGCGGTAAGTCTCTGTTAAGCAAAATGATGCTTCATGGGACGACTCGCATTGACGGCCGTTTTCAACAGATTCGCCGCCCCGCGAGCAGCCTGAAGGAAGCCGGACAATGTGGACCAAGCAGAAACGTAAATCCAATCGCGGACGCTTCGTGCTGCCGGTGCTGACGGCGGCTTTCCTGGGCTATTTCGGCTTCCACGCCTATCACGGCGAATTCGGGCTCTATTCCCGCATCCGGCTCGAAGCGCAGAAATCCGAGCTGAAGAAGCAGCTCGACGACGTCACCGCCCAGCGCGTCGCTTTCGAAAAACGCGTGGCGCTGCTGCGCGACGGCTCCATCGAAAAGGATATGCTTGACGAGCAGGCCCGCAGGGGGCTTAATCTCTCCCATCCCGACGAGATGACCTTGATCACCTCGCGCGAGGACAAGTCGAATTAACTGAAATCCGGTTAATTGTCTTTTTGTGATATGTTTTTAAGGGCTTGGCGGCATAGCAGCTATGCTCTGGGTGCATATTGTAACTTACAATCCGCCCATATAACGTCACATGAGAATGACAATATCCAGGGAGCGAGATATGGCACCGAGGGCTAACAAGACCCCTGCTGGCAAAACGCAGGCGTCTTCCGTCACTGCACCCAAGGCGCCGGCGCCTGCCGACTTCGACAAGTCGCAGGAACTGGCGGCCTATCGCGAAATGCTGCTGATCCGGCGTTTCGAGGAAAAAGCCGGCCAGCTTTACGGCATGGGCTTCATCGGCGGCTTCTGCCACCTCTACATCGGCCAGGAGGCCGTGGTGGTGGGCATGCAGCTGGCGCTGGAGGAAGGCGATCAGGTCATCACCGGCTATCGCGACCACGGCCACATGCTGGCCGCCGGCATGAGCCCGCGCGGCGTGATGGCCGAACTGACCGGACGCCGCGGCGGCCTTTCCAAGGGCAAGGGCGGCTCCATGCACATGTTCTCGAAAGAGAAGAATTTCTACGGCGGCCACGGCATCGTCGGCGCGCAGGTGTCGCTGGGCACGGGCCTGGCCTTCGCCAACCGCTACCGCGAGAACAAGTCGGTGGCGCTGACCTATTTCGGCGACGGCGCGGCCAACCAGGGCCAGGTCTATGAAAGCTTCAACATGGCCTCGCTGTGGAAGCTGCCGGTGATCTACGTCATCGAGAACAACCGCTACGCCATGGGCACGGCGGTCAACCGCTCCTCCGCCGAGACGAATTTCTCGCGCCGCGGCGTGTCGTTCAACATTCCGGGCATCCAGGTCGACGGCATGGACGTGCGCGCCGTCAAGGCCGCCGCCGACTACGCGACCGAATGGGCGCGCGCCGGCAAGGGGCCGATGATCCTGGAGATGCTGACCTACCGCTATCGCGGCCACTCCATGTCCGATCCGGCCAAGTACCGCTCCAAGGAGGAAGTGCAGAAGATGCGCTCCGAGCACGACCCGATCGAGCAGGTCAAGGAGCGCCTGATCGGCAAGGGCTGGGCCACCGAGGACGAGTTGAAGGAAATCGACAAGGAAGTGCGCGAGATCGTGGCCGATTCGGCCGATTTCGCCCAGCACGACCCGGAGCCGGACCCGTCCGAGCTCTATACCGATATCCTTCTCTAAGTCCGAGGAAGTCCAGACATGTCCGTAGAAATTCTCATGCCCGCGCTTTCCCCGACCATGGAGGAAGGCAAGCTTTCCAAATGGGTCAAGAAGGAAGGCGACAAGATCGTTTCCGGCGACGTGATCGCGGAGATCGAAACCGACAAGGCGACCATGGAAGTGGAAGCCGTCGATGAAGGCACGCTCGGCAAGATCCTCGTCGCCGAGGGCACGGAAGGCGTGAAGGTCAACACGCCGATCGCCGTGCTGCTCGCCGAGGGCGAAAGCGCCGACGACATTTCCGCCGCGCCCAAGGCCGAAGCGCCGAAGGAAGAGGCGAAGAGCGAGCCGAAGCAGGAAGAGGCCAAGCCCGCCGCCGTTCCGGCCGCGCCGAAGGTCGAGGCCGCTTCCGATCCCGACATTCCGGCCGGCACGGAAATGGTGTCGACGACGGTGCGCGACGCGCTGCGCGACGCCATGGCCGAGGAAATGCGCCGCGACCCCAACGTCTTCGTCATGGGCGAGGAAGTGGCGGAATATCAGGGCGCCTACAAGGTCACGCAAGGGCTGCTGGACGAATTCGGCCCGCGGCGCGTGGTCGACACGCCGATCACCGAGCACGGCTTCGCCGGCGTCGGCGTCGGCGCGGCTTTCGCCGGCCTGCGTCCGATCGTCGAGTTCATGACCTTCAACTTCGCCATGCAGGCGATCGACCAGATCGTCAATTCCGCCGCCAAGACGCTCTATATGTCGGGCGGCCAGATGGGCGCGCCGATGGTGTTCCGCGGTCCTTCGGGCGCGGCCGCCCGCGTCGCCGCGCAGCACTCGCAGTGCTACGCCGCATGGTACAGCCATCTTCCGGGGCTGAAAGTCGTCATGCCCTATACGGCGGCAGACGCCAAGGGCCTGCTCAAGGCGGCGATCCGCGACCCCAATCCGGTCATCTTCCTTGAAAACGAAATCCTCTACGGCCATCATTTCGACGTGCCGAAGCTCGACGATTTCGTGCTGCCCATCGGCAAGGCCCGCATCCACAAGCAGGGCAAGGACGCCACTCTCGTTTCCTTCGGCATCGGCATGACCTACGCCGTGAAGGCGGCGGAGGAACTGGCGGGGCAGGGCATCGACGTGGAAGTGATCGACCTGCGCACCATCCGCCCGATGGACATCCCGACCGTGGTGGAATCGGTCAAGAAGACCGGCCGCCTCGTCACGGTGGAAGAGGGCTTCCCGCAGTCGTCGGTGGGCACCGAGATCGCCACCCGCGTCATGCAGCAGGCTTTCGACTATCTCGACGCGCCGATCCTGACCATCGCCGGCAAGGACGTTCCGATGCCCTACGCCGCCAATCTGGAAAAGCTGGCGCTGCCGAACGTCGCCGAAGTGGTGGAAGCGGTCAAAGCCGTCACCTATACCGCTTAAAGAAAGGGTCTGGACATGCCGATCAATATCACCATGCCAGCGCTTTCTCCGACGATGGAAGAAGGCAATCTCGTCAAGTGGCTGGTCAAGGAGGGCGATAAGATCGCCCCCGGCGACGTGATCGCCGAGATCGAGACCGACAAGGCCACCATGGAAGTGGAAGCCGTCGACGAGGGCACGGTCGCCAAGATCGTCGTCCCGGCGGGTACGCAGGGCGTGAAGGTCAATGCGCTGATCGCCATCCTTGCCGAGGAAGGCGAGGACGTGGCCGCAGCCGCCAAGGGCGGCGACGCGGCCCCGAAGGCGGAAGCCAAGACCGAAGCGCCCCAGACGGACGCAAAGAAGCCGGAAGCGAAGAAGGAAGAGGCAGCGCCCGCCGCTGCCGCTCCGGCTCCCGCCGCCAGGCCGGCTGAAAAGCCCGCCGAGAAGGGAAGCCGCGTGTTCGCCTCGCCGCTGGCGCGGCGCATCGCCAAGGATGCCGGCCTCGACGTCGCCGCCATTTCCGGCACCGGTCCGCATGGCCGCGTGATCCGCAAGGACGTGGAAGCGGCCATCGCCTCGGGCGGCGCGAAGAAAGCCGCCCCGCAGGCCGAAGCCGCCGCCGCTCCGGCCGCGAAGCCGATGTCGGACGACGCCGTCCTCAAGCTGTTCGAGGAAGGCTCCTACGAGATCGTGCCGCATGACAATATGCGCAAGACGATCGCCCGCCGTCTGGTCGAATCCAAGCAGACGGTGCCGCATTTCTACCTGACCATCGATTGCGAACTCGACGCTTTGCTGGCGCTGCGCGCCCAGATCAACGCCGCGGCCCCGCTCATCAAGACGGAGAAGGGCGAGGTTCCGGCCTACAAGCTTTCCGTCAACGACATGGTCATCAAGGCGACCGCGCTGGCGCTGCGCGACGTGCCGGAAGCCAATGTGTCGTGGACCGAGGCCGGCATGATCAAGCACAAGCGTTCGGACGTCGGCGTCGCCGTCTCCATTCCGGGCGGGCTGATCACGCCGATCGTGCGCAACGCCGATACCAAGACGCTCTCCGCCATCTCCAACGAGATGAAGGACATGGCCCGGCGCGCGCGCGACCGCAAGCTGAAGCCGGAAGAGTATCAGGGCGGTTCGACCTCGGTGTCCAATCTCGGCATGTTCGGCGTCAAGGATTTCGCCGCCATCATCAACCCGCCGCATGCGACCATTTTCGCGATCGGCGCGGGCGAGGAGCGCGCCGTGGTGAAGAAGGGCGAGATCAAGGTGGCGAACGTCATGTCCGTCACGCTCTCGACCGATCACCGCGCGGTGGACGGGGCGCTGGCCGCGGAACTGGCGCAGGCGTTCAAGCGCCGCATCGAGAACCCGATGGGCATGCTGGTCTGACGGAATGGGCCGCGCTTCTTCAACAGCGCGGCTTCCGTCTTTCTGAAGCAAGGAAAAGACTATGGCCGAGAATTACGACCTCATTGTTATCGGTTCGGGACCCGGCGGTTACGTGACCGCGATCCGCGCCGCGCAGCTTGGCCTGAAGACGGCCATCGTCGAGCGCGAGCATCTGGGCGGCATCTGCCTCAACTGGGGCTGCATCCCGACCAAGGCGCTGCTGCGCTCGGCCGAAATCCTGCATTTCGGCGAGCACGCCAAGGATTACGGCCTCAAGCTCGAAGGCAAGATCACCCCGGACGTCAAGGCCGTGGTGCAGCGCTCGCGCGGCGTGTCGGCGCGGCTCAATGGCGGCGTCGGCTTCCTGATGAAGAAGAACAAGATCGACGTGATCTGGGGCGAGGCGAAGCTCACCAAGGCTGCGCCCGGCGCGGTGGAGATCAGCGTCGGCAAGTCGTCCAAGCCGGTCATGCAGCCGCAGAACCCGGTGCCGAAGGGCGTACTGGGGGAGGGCGTCTACAAGGCCAAGAACGTCATCGTCGCCACCGGCGCGCGTCCGCGTGCGCTGCCGGGCATCGAGCCGGACGGCAAGCTGATCTGGACCTATTTCGAGGCGATGATCCCGCAGGAACTGCCGAAGTCCCTGCTGGTGATGGGCTCGGGCGCGATCGGCATCGAATTCGCATCCTTCTATCACGACATGGGCGTCGACGTGACGGTCGTGGAGCTGATGCCGCAGATCATGCCGGTCGAGGACGCCGAAATCTCGGCAATCGCCCGCAAGCAGCTCGAAAAGCGCGGCCTCAAGATCATCACCGACGCCAAGGTGTCGAAGGTGGAGAAGGGCGCGAACAGCGTCACCGCGCAGATCGAGACCAAGGACGGCAAGTCGCAGTCGCTGACCGTGGACCGCATGATCTCGGCGGTCGGCGTGCAGGGCAATATCGAGAATCTCGGCCTCGAGGCGCTGGGCGTCAAGACGGATCGCGGCTGCATCGTCATCGACGGCTACGGCAAGACCAATGTGCCGGGCGTCTACGCCATCGGCGATGTCGCCGGCCCGCCGATGCTGGCGCACAAGGCCGAGCATGAAGGCGTGATCTGCGTCGAGAAGATCGCCGGCGTGCCGAACGTGCATCCGCTCGACAAAAGCAAGATTCCGGGCTGCACCTATTGCAACCCGCAGGTGGCCTCGGTCGGCCTCACCGAGGCGAAGGCCAAGGAGCAGGGCTACGATATCCGCGTCGGCCGCTATTCCTTCGCGGCCAACGGCAAGGCCATCGCGCTCGGCGAGGATCAGGGACTGGTCAAGACCATCTTCGACAGGAAGACCGGCCAGCTTCTCGGCGCGCATATGGTGGGCGCGGAAGTGACCGAACTCATTCAGGGCTTCGTCATCGCCATGAATCTGGAGACCACCGAGGAAGAACTGATGCATACGGTCTTCCCGCATCCGACGCTTTCGGAGATGATGAAGGAAAGCGTGCTGGACGCTTATGGGCGGGTATTGAACGCGTAATAAGGAGACACGCTTATTCCGCTGATCGAGAATGGAGGGCCATGGCGGCGCGCCGCCTGGCCGGTCGTCAAATGGTGCACCGTGTGCGGCCTGCTTTTCGGCTTCGTGGCCGGAGTCTTGAGCCGTGCAGGCGGTCACACCATATCGGTCAACGGAACGGCGATCGCCGGCTGGTACGGCGTATGGGCGCTCACGCTGGCGCTCGGACTGGGCGGTCTGGCGTTCGGCCTGATCTGGGCGCTGGTGTTCCGCGCGCTGGGTCTGGCCGCCCGACATTGACAGGAAACGGTGCAGCAATTACCACCGCTTCAGTTTCAGGAGCGACGAGCGCTCCGGATAGGCAGGAAACAGCATGGTTACAGTTCTCGACACGGTGAACCAGAGCAAACGTCTGCGGCACCCGGAAAAGGCGCATCGCCCCGACAGCGAAATTCTCAAGAAGCCGGACTGGATCCGCGTCAAGGCCCCCATTTCGCGCGGCTATAACGAGACGCGCGAGATCGTGCGCTCCAACAAGCTCGTCACCGTCTGCGAGGAAGCGGGCTGCCCGAATATCGGCGAGTGCTGGGAAAAGAAGCACGCCACCTTCATGATCATGGGCGAGATCTGCACGCGCGCCTGCGCCTTCTGCAACGTCGCCACCGGCATTCCGACCCCGCTCGACCCGAACGAGCCGGAAAACGTCGCCAGGGCCGTCAAGCAGATGGGCCTGACCCATGTGGTGATCACCTCCGTGGACCGCGACGATCTGGCCGATGGCGGCGCGCAGCATTTCGCCGAAGTCATCCGGGCGATCCGCGCGGCGACGCCCAAGACCACCATCGAAATCCTGACGCCCGATTTCCTGCGCAAGGACGGCGCGCTGGAAGTGGTGGTGAAGGCGCGTCCCGACGTGTTCAACCACAATCTGGAGACGGTGCCGTCGAAATATCTGAAGGTGCGCCCCGGCGCGCGCTATTTCCACTCCATCCGCCTGTTGCAGCGGGTGAAGGAACTGGACCCGACCATCTTCACCAAGTCCGGCATCATGGTTGGCCTGGGCGAGGAGCGCAACGAAATCCTCCAGCTCATGGACGACCTGCGCTCGGCGGACGTGGATTTCATGACCATCGGCCAGTATCTCCAGCCCACCCGCAAGCACCATCCTGTGATCCGCTTCGTCACGCCGGACGAGTTCAAGTCGTTCGAGACCATCGGCAAGACCAAGGGCTTCCTGCTCGTCGCCTCCAGCCCGCTGACGCGTTCGTCGCACCATGCCGGCGACGATTTCGCCAAGTTGAAGGCGGCGCGCGAGGCGCTGCACGCATCGAAGGCCTCGTAAGCGAAGATGCCGCAATTCACGACCGTCAGGCGGGTCCGCCACCGGGCCGAGGAAATGTTCGGGCTGGTGGCGGATATCGAGAAATATCCGCAATTCCTGCCCATGTGCGAGGCGTTGACCATCCGGTCGCGGAAAGAACGCGACGGCAAGGCGCTGCTGATCGCCGACATGACGGTGGGCTACAAGCTGATCCGCGAGACCTTCACCAGCCAGGTGCTGCTGAAGCCGGATGAGAACGTCATCGACGTCAAATATCTCGACGGGCCGTTCCGCTATCTCGACAATCGCTGGACGTTCCGCCCGGTCGAGGACGGCGCGCATTGCGACGTGGAATTTTTCATCGATTACGAATTCAAGAGCCGCACGCTCGGCCTGCTGATGGGCACGATGTTCGACCTCGCTTTCAAGAAATTCTCGGAAGCCTTTGAAAAACGGGCCGATCAGATTTATGGAAGCTAAAAAAGCCCCGGAATAACCGGGGCTTTTAGATCGTCGTGCGCCTTATCAGGCGCATTGTGACGATCTATTTTTTTGTTTGAGCATCGGATGGTCCGAAAACCGGTTCCCACTTTTCGGTCCGATGCTCTGGCTTTATTGAGCGGTGTAGCCGCCGTCCACCATCAGGCACGAACCGTTGACGAAGGAGGCCTCGTCGCTGGCGAGGAACAGCACGGCGCTGGCGACTTCCTCGGCGCGGCCGAGGCGGCCGAGCGGATGCAGGGCCACCAGTTCCTTCTTGCCTTCCTCGGAAATATGGTCGAGCAGCGGCGTGTCGATATAGCCGGGGCAGACGGCGTTGACGCGGATGTTCTGCGGGCCGTAGTCGATGCCGAGCGTCTGGGTGAGCAGCTTCACGCCGCCCTTGGCAGCCGCATAGGCGGTGACGCCCGACTTGCCGACATAACTATGGATAGAGCCGCAATTGACGATCACGCCGCCGCCCTGCGAACGCATCTGGTCGATGGCGTATTTGTCGCAGAGATAGACGCCGGTAAGGTTGATGTCGATGGTGCGCTGCCAGCTTTCCTCGTCCAGTTCGTCGATGGGGCCGTCGGCGGCGATGCCCGCATTGGCGAACATGATGTCGAGCTGGCCATATTCCTCGACCGTCCTGGCGATCAGCGCCTGCACCGACTTGCTGTCGGCCACGTCTGTCTTGACGAAGATCGCCTGCTCATGACCGCCGGCAAGCTTGTCGGCCAGTTGCTTGCCGTGGTCGGCGAAGTCGGCGATCACCACTTTCGCCCCCTCGCGCACGAAAGCGCGCGCCGTCGCCGCGCCGATGCCGCTCGCCCCGCCCGTCACGATGGCGACCTTACCTTCAAAACGCATCGTCCTGCTCCTTCGTCTCGTTGCCGGAGCAGGATAAGGTGAAACGCGCGAAAGTGTATGACTATGATCAATCGGGGGTAAGATTCTTCAGCACGAGATCGAGCGCGGCCAGCACCGTGGCGTGCCGGATTTCGGCGCGGCTTCTGTCGCCGAAGCGGCATTCGCAGTGCAGCGTCGGATGGTCTTTGCGCGCGCAAGCGATATGCACCAGCCCGACCGGCTTTTCCGCCGAGCCGCCGCCGGGGCCGGCGACGCCGGTGACCGCCACCGTCACGCCGGCGCGCGACCGGGCGAGCGCGCCTTCGGCCATGGCCAGCGCCACATCCTTCGAGACCGCCCCGACGCGGGCGATCAGTTCCATCGGCACGCCGATCATCTGGTTCTTGGCCTCGTTGGAATAGGTGACGAAGCCGCGATCCACTACGTCGGACGAGCCGGCGATGTCGGTCAGCGCCGCGGCGATCAGCCCACCGGTGCAGCTTTCGGCGGTGGCCAGCATCACGCCCGCTTTGCGGCAGGCTTCGAGCACCGCGACGGCCTTTTCCTCGGCGATGAGCGCGCTCATTCGGGCACCTCGCCGGGATAGATCACGGTAGCGGTGGCGATGGCGGCTATGCCCTCGCGGCGGCCGACGAAGCCGAGCTTCTCGTTGGTCGTGGCCTTGATCGAGACGCGGTCGGCGGCCAGCCCCAGCATGTCGCACAGCGCCTCGGTCATGGCGGCGCGGTGTGGGCCGACCTTGGGCGCTTCGGCGATCAGCGTCACGTCGACATTGGCGATGCGCCCGCCGGCCTCACGCACGATCTTGGCCGCGTGCTCCACGAAGATGCGCGAGGCCGCGCCCTTCCATTGCGGGTCGGAGGGCGGGAAATGCGTGCCGATATCGCCCGCGCCGCGCGTGGCGAGCAGCGCGTCGGTCAGCGCATGCAGCGCCACGTCGGCATCGGAATGGCCGTTGAGCTTCGCCTCGTGCGGGATTTTCACGCCGCACAGCGTGACATGATCGCCCGGCTCGAAGGAATGCACGTCATAGCCGTTGCCGGTGCGGATGTCGGGAAAGGCGGCGTGGTCCAGCCGCAGGCGTCTGTCCGCCATTTCGATGTCCTTGGCCCAGGTGAGTTTGGTGTTGTCGGCCGAGCCTTCCACGATGCGCACGGCCAGTCCAGCCCATTCGGCGATGGCCGCGTCGTCGGTGAAGTCGCTGCGGCCCTCGGCGAAAGCCTTTTCATGCGCGTCGAGAATCGGGCGATAGGGAAAGGCCTGCGGCGTCTGCGCGGCGAAAAGCCCGGCGCGTGGCACGGTGGCGTGCACCGTCCCGTCGATGGCCGCCTGCTTGAGCGTGTCGGACACGGCCAGCGCCGGCAGCACGCCTTCCTCCGGCGTCAACGCCTCCACGACGCGGCGCAGCAGGTCCTGCCCGATGAAGGGGCGGACGCCGTCATGGATCATCACATAATCGGTTGCGCTAGCGTCGAGCGCCAGGAGGCCGAGCCGGGTCGATTCCTGCCGCGTCGGGCCGCCTTCGACCACCGTCACGCGCGGGTCGGCCTCGCTCACCATCCGGGCGTAGAGCGCGTGGTCGTCGGGATGGATCACCACCACGATGCGCCCGATCAGCGGGCAATCGACGAAGGCGCGCAACGTGCGCGCGAGCACGGCTTCGCCGCCGATGCGCCGATATTGCTTCGGCCCCTCGACGCTCTGTCCCGCCCGCTCGCCGCGTCCGGCCGCCACAATGATCGCCGCCGCCCTTGAAATGATGCCGTCTCCGCTGAAAACCATGATCGTTCATCAAGCCGAATAATGCCTTGCGCGCGGAAAGGCCAGAAGGCAATTGAAGCCGTGCGCTTTTCCTTGCCTTGCGGCGAGGGAATGATTAAAGTCTGTGCTATGGAATATATGCACACCAAATAGGCAATCTCTGGTGACATCTCTCGATCGACCTTTGACCATAGGCGGGGTGACGCTGCCCAACCGGGTTTTCCTCGCGCCCATGTCCGGCGTGTCCGACCTGCCGTTCCGCACGCGCGCGGCGCGGGCCGGCGCGGGCATGGTCGTGTCGGAGATGGTGGCCAGCGCCGAATTGTGCCATCGCCACCGGGAAAGCCTGCTGCGCCTGTCCGGCGCGGGGCTGGGCCTGCATGTGGTGCAGCTCGCCGGGCGCGAGGCGCGCTGGATGGGCGAAGCCGCCAGAATCGCGGAAGCGGAGGGCGCGGACGTCATCGACATCAATATGGGCTGCCCGGCCAAGAAGGTGACGGGCGGTTATTCCGGCTCGGCGCTGATGCGCGACCTCGACCACGCCATGACGCTGGTGGAGGCGACGGTGGCGGCGGTGAAGGTGCCGGTGACGCTGAAGATGCGGCTCGGCTGGGACGAGAACAGCGTCAACGCGCCGGAGCTGGCGCGCCGCGCGGAAGCTGCGGGCGTCGCCATGGTAACGGTGCATGGGCGCACGCGCTGCCAGTTCTACGAGGGCAGGGCCGATTGGGACGCGATCCGCGCCGTGCGCGAGGCGGTGACGATCCCGCTCACCGCCAATGGCGACGTGGCCACGCGCGCCGACGCCGCCGAGATTCTGCGCCGCTCCGGCGCGGACGCGGTGATGGTGGGCCGCGCCGCCTATGGCCGGCCATGGCTGCCGGGCGAGATCGCCGGAAAACCCGCCGCGCCGGCCTCGCTTCTCGATTATATCGTCGCCCATTACGAGGACATGCTGGCGCATTACGGCGTCGTCACCGGCGTGCGCCATGCGCGCAAGCATCTCGGCTGGTATATCGACCGCCATGCGGACGCCGCCGCCGAGCGGGCGCGGATCATGCGGCTTTCCGACCCCGCCGCCGTGATCGAGGCGCTGCGGGCGATTTTCACCGAGCCGGTCAGAAAGGTCGCCTGATGCGCGAGAGAAACGAAACGAGCGTGCCGGCCGTCGTGCTCGACGCCATCAGCCAGCCGGTGGTCATGATCGGGCCGGACAACCACATCGCCTACGCCAATCTCGACGCCGAGCAGTTCTTCCGCTCCGGCTCGTCGATCCTGGCGCGCAACCGGCTCGACAGTTTCCTGCCCTTCGGCAGCCCGCTGCTGGCGCTGGTCGAGCAGGTGCGCACGCATCAGATCCCGGTCAACGAATATCGCGTCGACGTGTCCTCGCCGCGGCTGGGGGCCGAGCGCATCGTCGATGTCTATGTCGCGCCCGTGGCGGAAATGCCGGGCGCGGTGGTGGTCCTGTTCAAGGAAAAGACCATGGCGGAGAAGATCGACCGCCAGATGACGCATCGGGGCGCGGCGCGCTCCGTCACCGGCCTCGCCTCGATGCTGGCGCATGAGATCAAGAACCCGCTTTCGGGCATTCGCGGCGCGGCGCAACTGCTCGAACAGGTGGTGGGCGACGAGGACCGCGCGCTGGCCCGGCTCATCACCGACGAGACCGACCGCATCGTCTCGCTGGTCGACCGCATGGAGGTGTTCTCCGACGAGCGGCCCATCGAGCGCCGCGCCGTCAACATCCACGCCGTGCTCGACCATGTGAAGGCGGTGGCGCTGAACGGCTTCGCCCGGCATATCCGCTTCTTCGAGGATTACGATCCCTCGCTGCCGCCGGTCTACGCCAATCGCGATCAGTTGGTGCAGGTGTTCCTCAATCTGGTGAAGAACGCGGCCGAGGCCATTGGCGCGCGCGAGGGCGGCGAGATCGTGCTCTCCACCGCCTATCGCCCCGGCATCAGGGTGCAGGTGCCCGGCGCGCGCGACCGCGTGGCGCTGCCGCTCGAATTCTGCGTCCACGACAACGGGCCGGGCGTGCCGCACGACATGCTGCCGCATCTGTTCGACCCCTTCGTCACCACCAAGACCAACGGCTCCGGGCTCGGCCTCGCGCTGGTGGCCAAGATCATCGGCGACCATGGCGGCGTCATCGAATGCGACAGCCACCCGATGCGCACCACATTCCGCATCCTCTTGCCCGCATGGAAGAATACGAACGGAGACGACGCATGATCGCAGGCCGCCCGACGGGAACGATTTTGGTGGCGGACGACGACGCCGCCATCCGCACGGTGCTCAATCAGGCGCTGTCGCGGGCCGGCTACGACGTGCGCGTCACCTCCAACGCCGCCTCGCTGTGGCGCTGGGTGGCGGCGGGCGACGGCGATCTGGTCATCACCGACGTGATGATGCCGGACGAGAACGCCTTCGACCTCTTGCCGCGCATCCGCAAGATGCGGCCCGACCTGCCCATCGTGGTGATGAGCGCGCAGAACACCTTCATGACCGCCATCCGCGCCTCGGAGGCGGGGGCCTATGAATATCTGCCCAAGCCCTTCGACCTCACCGAGCTGATCGCCATCGTCGGCCGCGCTTTGTCCGAGCCGAAGAGCCGCCCGGCGGCCATCGCCGACGAGCAGGCCGACAACATGCCGCTGGTGGGGCGCTCGCCCGCCATGCAGGAGATCTACCGCGTGCTGGCGCGCATGATGCAGACCGACCTCACCGTGATGGTGACGGGCGAATCCGGCACCGGCAAGGAGCTGGTGGCGCGCGCGCTGCACGAATATGGCCGCCGCCGCAAGGGGCCGTTTGTGGCCATCAACATGGCCGCCATCCCGCGCGACCTGATCGAATCCGAACTGTTCGGCCACGAGAAGGGAGCCTTCACCGGCGCGCAGAACCGCTCCAGCGGGCGCTTCGAGCAGGCGAACGGCGGCACGCTGTTCCTCGACGAGATCGGCGACATGCCGATGGAGGCGCAGACGCGGCTTCTGCGCGTGCTGCAACAGGGCGAATATATGACGGTGGGCGGGCGCACGCCGATCAAGACCGACGTGCGCATCGTCGCCGCCACCAACAAGGACCTGCGCCAGTCCATCGCGCAAGGGTTGTTCCGCGAGGACCTCTATTACCGGCTCAACGTGGTGCCGCTGCGCCTGCCGCCCCTGCGCGAGCGCAGCGAGGACGTGCCCGATCTGGCGCGCCATTTCTTCAAGCGCGCGGCCGAGGAAGGCCTGCCGGAAAAGCGCGTGACGCCGGAAGGGCTGGAGCGGATGCGCCGCTATCCATGGCCGGGCAATGTGCGCGAGCTGGAGAACATGGTGCGCCGGCTCGCCGCCCTCTATCCGCAGGAGGAGATCGGGCTCGACATCGTCGAGGCCGAGCTGAAGGCCGATATGGCCCCCGCCGAGACACCCGCGCCGGCCGGGGCGGGCGACATGGAGAACGTCACCATCGCGCAGGCGGTCGAGCAGAACATGCAGCGCTATTTCGCCTCCTTCGGGGCCGATCTGCCGCCGCCGGGCCTCTATCACCGCGTGCTGGCGGAGCTGGAATATCCGCTGATCCTCGCCTGCCTCACCGCCACGCGCGGCAACCAGATCAAGGCCGCCGACCTCCTGGGCCTCAACCGCAACACGCTGCGCAAGAAGATCCGCGAGCTGGGCGTGAATATTTATAAGGGCGCGAAGGGCTAAATCCACAGCAAACGTTGCATTTTCGCCACAATGCGTTGCATAGATGCAACGCATTGGGTTACATGGTTAACATGGACACGGCGAATCTGACCACGGCGATCGACAAGGCGGCGGACGGCGACACGCCGGGCGAGGGGCGCAGGCTTCTCGCTCTGCCCGGCATCGTCACGGTGGTCTCGTCGCTGGTCACGGCCTCGATCTCCTTCGTCATCCTGATTGGTCTCACGCCGATCACGCCCGACCGCACGGTCACGCTGGGGCTGGTGATCGTCAACGTGGCGCTGATCCTGTTCCTGATCCTCTTGATCGTGCGCGAGGTCTCCCGCATCGTCACCGCGCGGCGGTCGGGCAAGGCCGCCTCGCGGCTCCATGTGCGCCTCGTGGCGCTGTTCTCGCTCATCGCCGCCATTCCGGCCATCGTGGTGGCTATCGTCGCCTCGGTCACGCTCAATCTCGGCCTCGACCGCTGGTTCGACACCAATACGCGCGACATCGTCAATTCCTCACGCAGCCTGTCGCAATCCTATATCCTGGAGACCGGGCGCAACCTGCAAAGCACCTCCTATTCCATGCTGCAGGACCTCGACGCGCAGCGCACGCTCTACAGCCTCGACCGCGGCGGCTTCATCCAGCTCATGTCCTTGCAGGCGCGCGGGCGCGGCCTGCTCGGCGCCTTCCTGATCCGCGAGGACGGCGACGTGGTGGTGGCGAGCAATGTCGGCACCGAGACCGGCCTACCGCCGGCGCCGGAGGACGCGCTCAAGACCGCCGCCGACGGCAAGCCGGTGGTCATCCCGCCCGGCAACAGCAATTTCGTCGGCGCCATCATCCGCATGCGCGAAATTCCGGACGTCTATCTCTACACGATCCGCGCCATCGACCCGCAGATCCTCGACGCCATGCGCCTGATGGAGGCCAACACCACGCGCTATCAGGAGATGGACGCCAACCGCATCCCGACCCAGATCGCCTTCGCGCTGCTCTATTTCGGCCTGACGCTGATCGTGCTGCTGTCGGCCATCTGGACCGGCATCGCCGTCGCCGACCGGCTGGTGCGGCCGATCCGGCTGCTGATCGGCGCGGCGGACGACGTGGCGGCGGGCAATCTCGACATTTCCGTGCCGGTGCGCTCGTCCGACGGCGACGTGGGCGCGCTGTCGGGCACCTTCAACAACATGGTGGCGGAGCTGAAGAGCCAGCGCAACGAGCTCATCTCCGCCAAGGACCAGATCGACGAGCGCCGCCGCTTTTCCGAGGCCGTGCTTTCGGGCGTCACCGCCGGCGTCATCGGCATCGAGACGGACGGCCATATCTCCATCCTCAACCGCTCGGCCGAGCACATGTTCGGCGTCTCGTCCGAGGAGGCCATCGGCCGCAGCCTGTCCAGCATCGCGCCCGAGATCGGGCAAGCCTTCGAGGTGGCGCGCGCCACCGGCCGCGCCGTGCATCGCGAGCAGGTCAGCATGACGCGCGGCGGGCAGGCGCGCAGCTTCAACGTGCAGGTGACGGTCGAGGACGCCGAATCCGAGGACGACCATTCCTATGTCGTCACCGTCGACGACATCACCGACCTGGTGCAGGCGCAGCGCTCCTCGGCCTGGGCCGACGTGGCGCGCCGCATCGCGCACGAGATCAAGAACCCGCTGACGCCGATCCAGCTTTCCGCCGAACGCATCCGCCGCCGCTACGGCAAGGTCATCACCGAGGACCGCGAGGTCTTCGACCAGTGCACCGACACCATCATCCGGCAGGTGGGCGACATCGGCCGCATGGTGGACGAGTTCTCCGCCTTCGCCCGCATGCCCAAGCCCGAGATGCGGCCGATGGACCTGCGCGAGCCCTTGCGCGAATCCGCCTTCCTCATCGAGGTCAGCCGCTCCGACATCCATTTCGACCGCGATTTCGGCTCCGAGCGGCTGGTCGGCTCCTTCGACAGCCGGCTCCTGGGCCAGGCTTTCGGCAACGTCATCAAGAACGCCTCCGAGGCGATCGACGCCGTGGCCGCCGACGCGCGCGGCGAGGGGCACATCCTCGTCCGCTCGCGCCGCGAGGACGAGCGCTTCGTGGTCGACGTGATCGACAACGGCAAGGGCCTGCCCGGCGACGACCGGCAGAAGCTGCTGGAGCCCTATATGACCACGCGCGAGAAGGGCACCGGGCTCGGCCTCGCCATCGTCCGCAAGATCGTCGAGGATCATGGCGGGCATCTGGAATTGCATGACGCCCCGGCCGATTTCCACGGCGGCCGCGGCGCGATGATACGCATGATCTTCCCCGCCGTCGGCGCGGAAGAAGGTCAGGAAGAAACCGGGACAGTTGGACAGGTGAATTGATATGGCGGCGGATATTCTCGTAGTTGACGACGAAGCGGATATTCGGGACCTGGTCGCGGGCATCCTGAGCGACGAAGGCCACGAAACCCGGACCGCTTTCGATGCGGACAGCGCGCTGGCGGCGATCGGCGACCGCGCGCCGCGGCTGGTGTTCCTCGACATCTGGCTCCAGGGCAGCCGCCTCGACGGGCTGGCGCTGCTGGACGAGATCAAGAAGCTGCATCCCGACATGCCGGTGGTGATGATCTCGGGCCACGGCAATATCGAGACGGCGGTGTCGGCGATCCGGCGCGGGGCCTACGACTTCATCGAGAAGCCGTTCAAGGCCGATCGGCTGATCCTGGTGGCCGAGCGGGCGCTGGAGACCTCGAAGCTCAAGCGCGAGGTGTCGTCCCTGCGCAAGCGCAGCGGCGAGCAGATGGAGCTGATCGGCTCGTCGCTGGCCATGAGCCAGCTGCGCCAGACCATCGAGCGCGTGGCCCCCACCAACAGCCGCATCATGATCACCGGCCCGTCCGGCTCCGGCAAGGAGCTGGTGGCGCGCGCCATCCACGCCCAGTCGAGCCGCGCCGGCGGGCCGTTCGTGACGCTCAACGCCGCCACGATCACGCCCGAGCGCATGGAGATCGAGCTGTTCGGCACCGAGATGGACGGGGGCGAGCGCAAGGTCGGCGCGCTGGAGGAGGCCCATGGCGGCATCCTCTATCTCGACGAGGTGGCCGACATGCCGCGTGAGACGCAGAACAAGATCCTGCGTGTGCTGGTCGACCAGCAATTCGAGCGCGTCGGCGGCACCAAGCGCGTCAAGGTCGACGTGCGCATCATCTCGTCGACGGCGCAGAACCTCGAAGGCATGATCGCTGAGGGCACGTTCCGCGAGGACCTGTTCCATCGGCTGGCCGTGGTGCCGGTGCAGGCGCCGCCGCTGGCCGCGCGGCGCGAGGACATTCCGGCGCTGGTCGAATATTTCATGGCGCAGATCGCCGCGCAGGCCGGCATCCGCCCGCGCAAGATCGGCCCCGACGCCATGGCGGTGCTTCAGGCCCATAGCTGGCCGGGCAATATCCGCCAGCTGCGCAACAATGTGGAGCGGCTGATGATCCTCGCCCGCGGCGACGACGTCGACGCGCCGATCACCGCCGACCTGCTGCCGGCCGAGATCGGCGACACGCTGCCGCGCGCGCCGACCGAATCCGACCAGCACATCATGGCGCTGCCGCTGCGCGAGGCGCGCGAGCGCTTCGAGAAGGAATATCTCATCGCCCAGATCAACCGTTTCGGCGGCAATATCTCGCGCACGGCGGAATTCGTCGGCATGGAGCGCTCGGCGCTGCATCGCAAGCTGAAATCGCTCGGCGTGTAAGGGCGCGCCGATGCGGGTGATCGTTTGCGGCGCGGGGCAGGTGGGATACGGCATCGCCGAGCGGCTGGCGGCGGAGGAGAACGACGTCTCGGTCATCGATTCCTCGGCGCGGCACGTCGAGATCGTGCGCGACACGCTGGACGTGCGCGGCTTCGTCGGCCACGGCGCGCTGCCGGATGTGCTGGCGGCGGCGGGGGCCGAGGAAGCCGACATGATCATCGCCGTCACCCTGTCGGACGAGGTCAACATGGTGGCCTGCCAGGTGGCGCACGCGCTCTTCAACGTGCCGATGAAGATCGCGCGGGTGCGGGCGCAATCCTATCTGCGCGCCGAGTACCAGGACCTGTTCCTGCGCGAGAACCTGCCCATCGACGTCATCATCTCGCCCGAGGTCGAGGTGGGCGAGGTGGTGCTGCGGCGCATCGCGCTGCAGGGGGCCTACGACGTGCTGCGCTTCGCCGACGACCGCATCATCGGCCTCGCCATCGAATGCCTGGAGGAATGCCCGGTCATCGACACGCCGCTGAAGCAGTTGACCGACCTGTTCCCCGACCTCGCGGCGACGGTGGTGGGCGTGGTGCGCGACGACAGCCTGTTCATCCCGCGCTCGCAGGACCAGCTGCGCGCCGGCGACATCGCCTATGTCGTCACCGCGCGTGAGCAGGTGCGCCGCACGCTGGGCCTGTTCGGCCACGACAAGCCCGAGGCCAACCGCATCGTCATCGCCGGCGGCGGCAATATCGGGCTCTATGTCGCCAAGGCCATCGAGGAGCGCAAATGGCGCACCCGCGTCAAGCTGATCGAGAGCGACCAGGAGCGGGCGCTCGCCATCGCCGACGACCTCAAATCGGCCATGGTGCTGCATGGCAGCGCGCTTGACCAGGCGCTCCTGCAGGAGGCGGACGTGCAGGAGACCGACCTGATGGTGGCGCTGACCAATCAGGACCAGGTCAACATCCTGTCGTCGATCATGGCCAAGCGGCTGGGCTGCAAGGCCAACATGGCGCTCTTGAACACGCCGGCCTATCAGGATTTCATCCATATGGTCGGCATCGACGCCTATATCGATCCCAAGGCGGTGACGATCTCCAAGATCCTCCAGCACGTGCGGCGCGGGCGCATCCGCGCCGTCTACAGCGTGCATCGCGACATGGCCGAGATCATCGAGGCGGAGGCGCTGGAGACGTCGTCGCTGGTGGGCGCGCCGCTGCGCGATCTCGACCTGCCGGAGGGTCTGCGAATCGGCGCGATCTACCGCAACGGCGCGGTGATCCAGCCCAACGGCGACACGCGCGTGAAGCCCAGGGACCGGGTGGTGATCTTCGCCACGGCGCAGGCGGTCAAGCATGTCGAGCAGATGTTCCGGGTCAGTCTCGAGTTTTTCTGACCGGCCCGGCTCCGCCTCCGCCAAATTGCCGGTTGCGGAATGATTCCCATCCTGTTAACCGATGCTGCACGGCGAAGCGTCCGGTTTCCACAGGGATCGCCCATGCGGCCCGGCTATACGCGCGCCGACGGCTTGATTTATGCGCATGCGCGTGTTCGTCTGGCGACAGGCGAATTCTGGCCGCCGATCGATGATAAAGGATAAGAATAATGGCTGAACGATCGCAAAATCTTCAAGATCTCTTTCTCAACTCCGTCCGCAAGCAGAAGATTTCGCTCACGATCTTTCTCATCAACGGCGTGAAGCTGACCGGCATCGTGACGTCGTTCGACAATTTCTGCGTGCTTCTGCGTCGCGACGGTCATTCGCAGCTTGTCTACAAGCACGCCATCTCGACCATCATGCCCAGCGCGCCCGTGCAGATGTTCGAAGGCGAGGAAGCCTGACGCGGGCCGCGTCCCCGGAGCATTCATTTGTCCAGATCGAAGGATAGACCGCAGGCCGGGTCCGACAAGGACTTCGGCCTGTCGGAGCAAGAGCCGACCAAAGCCGCCGTCATCGTTCCCGTCCTGCCCGAACGGCTCAGCGCCAGCGCGAACGGCGAGGACGGCGCGCGGCCGCAATTCGTCCGCTCCAACGAGGCGCGGCTGGAGGAGGCCGTCGGCCTCGCTCGCGCCATCAGCCTCGACATCGTGCATGCGGAAGTGGTGATCGTCGCCAATCCGCGTCCCGCCACGCTTCTGGGCGCAGGCAAGGTCGAGCAGATCGCCGAGGCGGTGAAGGAAAAGGGCGTCGGGCTGGTCATCGTCGACCATGCGCTCACCCCGGTGCAGCAGCGCAATCTCGAAAAGGAATGGAACGTCAAGGTCATCGACCGCACGGGCCTCATTCTGGAGATTTTCGGCGAGCGCGCCCGCACCAAGGAAGGCGCGCTGCAGGTCGAACTGGCGCATCTCAACTACCAGAAGGGCCGGCTGGTGCGGAGCTGGACCCACCTCGAACGCCAGCGCGGTGGCGGCGGCTTTCTGGGCGGCCCCGGCGAAACCCAGATCGAGGCCGACCGGCGGTTGTTGCAGGACAAGATCCTGCGCATCAAGCGCGAGCTCGAGACCGTGGTGCGCACCCGCACGCTGCACCGCCAGAAGCGGCGCAAGGTGCCGCATCCGGTGGTGGCGCTGGTGGGTTACACCAACGCCGGAAAATCGACGCTTTTCAACCGCATGACCGGCGCCGAGGTGCTGGCCGAGGACATGCTGTTCGCGACCCTCGACCCGACCTTGCGCCGCATCCGCCTGCCGCATGGCGAGACGGTGATCCTGTCGGACACGGTGGGCTTCATCTCCAACCTTCCGCACCATCTGGTCGCGGCCTTCCGCGCCACGCTGGAGGAAGTGGTCGAGGCCGACCTGATCCTGCATGTGCGCGACATCTCCGATCCCGACAACGCCGCGCAGGCCGAGGACGTCGAGACGATCCTCGCCGGCCTCGGCGTCGAGCCGCAGGACCGCGCCCGCGTGGTGGAGATCTGGAACAAGATCGACAATCTGGACGAGCCGGCGCGCGAAGCGGCGCTGCGTCTCGCCGCCGCCGGGCCGGAGGACGGCCGTCCGGTCCCGCTCTCGGCGCTGACGGGCGAGGGCGTCGACAGGCTGCTCGCGCTGATCGAGACGCGCATCGCCGGCAAGCTCGGCGCGGTCGACGTCGTGCTGTCGCCGTTCGAGCTGCATCTCCTCGACTGGATCTACCAGCACGCCAGCGACGTGCGCCGCGAGGACCGCGAGGACGGGTCGGTGCGCATCGAGGCGCGGCTGACGGAAGCCGCCCGCCGGACCCTCGACGAAAAGCGCGGCCTGCGCCGTCCGGCCGAGGATTCCGACCTCGACTAGCCCCACTTGCGGAACGGGGCCGCGACGACCTATGTATGGTCGGCAGACGATTCAAATCATATTCGCATAGGACCAGAGGCCCATAATGAGAGATCCGATCGAAACCGTCATGAACCTCGTGCCGATGGTGGTCGAGCAGACCAACCGCGGCGAACGGGCCTACGATATCTTCTCGCGCCTCCTGAAGGAGCGCATCATCTTCGTCAACGGCCCGGTCGAGGACGGCATGTCCATGCTCGTCTGCGCCCAGCTTCTCTTTCTCGAGGCGGAAAACCCCAAGAAGGAGATCAACATGTACATCAACTCGCCGGGCGGCGTGGTGACGTCGGGCATGGCGATCTACGACACGATGCAGTTCATCAAGCCGCCCGTCTCGACGCTGTGCATGGGCCAGGCCGCCTCGATGGGCTCGCTGCTGCTCACCGCCGGCGCGACCGGCCAGCGCCTCGCGCTGCCCAACGCCCGCATCATGGTGCACCAGCCTTCCGGCGGCTTCCAGGGCCAGGCCTCGGACATCGAGCGCCACGCGCAGGACATCATCAAGATGAAGCGCCGGCTCAACGAAATCTACGTCAAGCACACCGGCCGCGACTATGAAACCATCGAGCGCACGCTCGACCGCGACCACTTCATGACGGCGCAGGAAGCGCTCGAATTCGGCCTCATCGACAAGGTGGTCGAATCGCGCGACGCAGCCCCCGTCGAATCGAAATAGGCCGGTTTCCGGCGGCTTCGCCACAAAACCGGCTCAATTCTTGGCCGTACCTGATGGTTAACGGGCTGCGTTAAGCATCTGTTGGGGTTCGCTCCGATAGAATGGCCTCTGAAATGCCGATTCTTCGCCGCCGCCCCTATTTTTCGTTTGTTCGGGGGTGAAGCTTCTGCAAAGGTTAACGGCGAAGGCCGCTTCGGCCGGGGCGGCGCGCCGCCCGGACCGACGTTTTGACGGATATGGCGACGATCCGCGGGCGGGCTCGCCCCGCGGCTCCCGCCGGAAGAGAAGACCGCGACGACAGTCTTGCCTGCGTCGGGGTCGATGGAAAGGAAACTGCAATGAGCAAAGTCAGCAACGGCGGCGGCGGCGATTCCAAGAATACGCTCTATTGCTCGTTCTGCGGCAAAAGCCAGCATGAAGTGCGCAAGCTGATTGCAGGCCCGACCGTGTTCATCTGCGACGAATGCGTCGAACTCTGCATGGACATCATCCGCGAGGAAAACAAATCCTCGATGGTGAAGTCGCGCGAGGGCGTGCCGACGCCGCAGGAGATCATGGCGGTTCTTGACGATTACGTCATCGGCCAGAAGGACGCCAAGCGCGTTCTCTCCGTCGCCGTGCACAATCACTACAAGCGCCTGGCGCACCAGTCGAAGAACAACGACATCGAGCTGGCCAAGTCGAACATCCTGCTGGTCGGCCCGACGGGCTGCGGCAAGACCTATCTGGCCCAGACGCTGGCGCGCATCATCGACGTGCCCTTCACCATGGCCGACGCCACCACGCTCACCGAAGCCGGCTATGTCGGCGAGGACGTGGAGAACATCATCCTGAAGCTGCTCCAGGCCGCCGACTACAATGTCGAGCGGGCGCAGCGCGGCATCGTCTATATCGACGAGGTCGACAAGATCAGCCGCAAGTCCGACAATCCGTCGATCACGCGCGACGTATCGGGCGAGGGCGTGCAGCAGGCGCTGCTGAAGATCATGGAAGGCACCGTGGCCTCCGTGCCGCCGCAGGGCGGCCGCAAGCATCCGCAGCAGGAATTCCTGCAGGTGGACACGACCAACATCCTGTTCATCTGCGGCGGCGCCTTCGCCGGCCTCGACAAGATCATCTCGGCGCGCGGCGAAAAGACCTCGATCGGCTTCGGCGCGACCGTGCGTCCGGTGGACGAGCGCCGCGTCGGCGAAGTGTTCAAGGAGCTGGAGCCGGAAGACCTGCTGAAATTCGGCCTCATCCCCGAATTCGTCGGCCGCCTGCCGGTGATCGCCACGCTCGAAGACCTCGACGTTGACGCGCTGGTGCAGATCCTGACCGAGCCGAAGAACGCGCTGGTCAAGCAGTATCAGCGCCTGTTCGACATGGAGAACGTCGAGCTGGCGTTCCACGACGACGCGCTGCGGGCCATCGCCAACAAGGCGGTGGAGCGCAAGACCGGCGCGCGCGGCCTGCGTTCGATCATGGAGAAGATCCTGCTCGACACCATGTTCGAACTGCCCACGCTCGAAGGCGTTCGCGAAGTCGTGATTTCCGGCGACGTGGTGAACGGCAAGGCCCGCCCGCTCTACATCTATGCCGAGCGGCAGGAAGAAAAAGGCAACGCCTCGGCCTGAGGCCGGACGAAATGACCGGAAAAGGGCCGCGCAAGCGGCCTTTTTCTTGCGCGCCGCCGCGTCGCGTCCTCGGGGCGCGACTTGTGCAAACGGGCCGGAAGGCGCAGGATGACCGGCGATTCTATTATTGCCGCTTGAATTGATGAGTAGCGCACTCCAATTAAGGCTGCATAGCACGCAGGCGACCTGCCTCAGGAGATAGGGGGCGCCGGACGTGGCAGTCGGGCCGAAGGGTCCGAGAAAGGACTATATGATGACGGGCATTGAAGAAAAGACCCCGACGGGCGGCGCGAGCGGGCTTTACGCCGTTTTGCCGCTGCGCGATATCGTGGTCTTCCCCCATATGATCGTGCCTCTTTTCGTGGGGCGCGAGAAGTCGATCCGCGCGCTCGAGGAAGTCATGGGCGTGGACAAGCAGATCCTGCTGGCCACCCAGAAGAACGCGGCCGACGACGATCCGGCCCCGGACGCGATCTATGAGATCGGCGCCATCGCCAATGTGCTCCAGCTCCTGAAGTTGCCGGACGGCACCGTCAAGGTGCTGGTCGAGGGCGTGGCGCGCGCTAAGATTTCGAGCTTCACCGATCGCGAGGATTATCACGAGGCCCATGCCGACCCGCTGGACGAGCCGGCCGAGGACGCGGTCGAGATCGAGGCGCTGGCGCGCTCCGTGGTTTCGGATTTCGAGAACTATGTGAAGCTCAACAAGAAGATCTCGCCGGAAGTGGTGGGCGCCACCAGCCAGATCGACGATTATTCCAAGCTCGCCGACACGGTCGCCTCGCATCTGGCGATCAAGATCCCGGAAAAGCAGGAGATGCTGTCGATCCTCTCGGTGCGCGAGCGCCTCGAGAAGGCGCTGTCGTTTATGGAGGCCGAGATTTCGGTCCTGCAGGTGGAGAAGCGCATCCGCAGCCGCGTCAAGCGCCAGATGGAGAAGACGCAGCGCGAATATTATCTCAACGAGCAGATGAAGGCGATCCAGAAGGAGCTGGGCGACGGCGAGGACGGACGCGACGAAGCGGCCGAAATCGAGGAGCGCATCAACAAGACCAAGCTCTCCAAGGAAGCGCGCGAGAAGGCGCAGGCCGAGCTCAAGAAGCTGCGCAGCATGTCGCCCATGTCGGCGGAAGCCACCGTGGTTCGCAACTATCTCGACTGGCTCCTGTCCATTCCGTGGAGCAAGAAGTCGAAGGTCAAGCAGGACCTCAACTTCGCGCAGGAAGTGCTGGACGAGGAGCATTTCGGCCTCGACAAGGTCAAGGAACGCATCGTCGAATATCTGGCGGTGCAGGCCCGCTCGACCAAGATCAAGGGTCCGATCCTCTGCCTCGTCGGCCCTCCCGGCGTCGGCAAGACCTCGCTCGCGCGTTCGATCGCCAAGGCGACGGGGCGTGAATATGTGCGCATGTCGCTCGGCGGCGTGCGCGACGAGGCCGAGATCCGCGGCCACCGCCGCACCTATATCGGCTCGATGCCCGGCAAGGTCATCCAGTCGATGAAGAAGGCGAAGAAGTCCAACCCGCTCTTTCTTCTCGACGAGATCGACAAGATGGGCCAGGATTTCCGCGGCGATCCGTCCTCGGCCATGCTGGAGGTGCTGGACCCGGAACAGAACGCGACCTTCATGGATCACTACCTCGAGGTCGAATACGATCTGTCCAACGTCATGTTCGTGACGACGGCCAATACGATGAACATCCCTGGCCCGCTTCTGGACCGCATGGAGATCATCCGCATCGCCGGCTATACGGAGGACGAGAAGCTGGAGATCGCCAAGCGGCACCTTTTGCCCAAGGCGATCAAGGACCACGCCTTGCAGCCGAAGGAGTTCTCGGTGTCGGAAGGCGCGCTGCGCAACGTGATCCGCCTCTACACGCGGGAAGCGGGCGTGCGCAGTCTCGAACGCGAGCTGATGACGCTGGCCCGCAAGGCGGTGACCGAGATCCTCAAGTCGAAGAAGAAGTCGGTGAACGTCACCGAGGAAAACCTCTCCGACTATCTCGGCGTCGAGCGTTATCGCTTCGGGCAGATCGACGGCGAAGACCAGGTCGGCGTGGTGACGGGTCTGGCCTGGACGGAAGTGGGCGGCGAGTTGCTGACCATCGAAGGCGTCATGATGCCCGGCAAGGGCCGCATGACGGTGACGGGCAATCTGCGCGACGTGATGAAGGAATCGATTTCGGCGGCGGCGTCCTATGTCCGCTCGCGGGCGATCGATTTCGGCATCGAGCCGCCGCTGTTCGACAAGCGCGACATCCACGTGCACGTGCCGGAAGGCGCGACGCCGAAGGACGGTCCGTCGGCGGGCATCGCCATGGTGACGGCCATCGTCTCGGTGCTGACCGGCATTCCGGTGCGCAAGGACATCGCCATGACCGGCGAGGTGACGCTGCGCGGCCGCGTGCTGCCGATCGGCGGCCTGAAGGAGAAGCTGCTCGCAGCACTCCGCGGCGGCATCAAGAAGGTTCTGATCCCCGAGGAGAACGCCAAGGACCTGGCGGAAATCCCGGACAATGTGAAGAACAATCTTGAGATCGTGCCGGTGTCGCGCGTCGGCGAAGTGCTCAGGCACGCGCTCGTGCGCCAGCCGCAGCCGATCGAGTGGAAGGAGCCGGAAGCGGCGGCGGCGATCCCCGCCGTGGACGACGAAGCGGGCGCGAGCATGGCGCATTGAGCCATGATCGCTCCACCAACCAGCAGGATGCCGGGCCAAAAGCCCGGCATTTCTGTGTTTAACCCCGGTTTTCCGGGCTTTTTTGCGCTTGACAGGCTTGGTTTGCGATCGGTTTCGAATAAACTGCGCGCAGTCCGGTCGCTCAGCGGATCGGTCGAAGAAGAAAGGAAAATGCCTATGAACAAGAACGAATTGGTCGCCGCCGTGGCGGAAAAGGGCGGTCTGACGAAGGCCGACGCCGCGACGGCCGTGGACGCCGTGCTCGCCGCCGTGACCGGCGCGCTCAAGGGCGGCGACGAAGTCCGTCTTCCGGGCTTCGGCGTTTTCTCGGTTTCGCATCGCGCCGCCTCGACGGGCCGCAATCCGTCGACCGGCAAGGAAGTCGAAATCCCGGCCCGCAACGTGCCGAAGTTCTCGGCCGGCAAAGGCCTCAAGGACGCCGTCAACGGCTGATAGCGCCGCCGGCGGTCAGATCGTCTCGGCCTTTCATGGAAAAGCCGAAACGATCCGTTTCCTTGCGCATCCGCAGCCGGCGAAATCGCTTCGCGCTTTCGCCGGACATGCTCTTTCGAGAAGGCCCGGAGTTTCCGGGCTTTTTTCGTTTCAGCGCTCCAGCCGCGCCAGCAGCGAGGAGGTGTCCCAGCGGCCGCCGCCCATGAGCTGCACTTCCTTGTAGAACTGGTCCACCAGCGCCGTCACCGGCAGCACTGCGCCGTTGCGGTCGGCCTCGTCGAGGCAGATGCCGAGGTCCTTGCGCATCCAGTCGACCGCGAAGCCGAAATCATATTTGCCCTGGTTCATGGTCGGGGAGCGATTCTCCATCTGCCACGAGCCGGCCGCGCCCTTGGAGATGACGGCGACGAGCTTCTCGATGTCGAGGCCGGCCTTCCTGCCGAAATGAATGCCCTCGGCCAGCCCCTGCACCAGTCCGGCGATGCAGATCTGGTTGACCATCTTGGCGAGCTGCCCCGCGCCGACCGGACCCATATGGCCGACGAAGCGCGCATAGGCGTCGATCACCGGCCGGGCGCGCTCGAACACGGCCTCGTCCGCGCCGGCCATGACGGTCAGCACGCCGTTCTCGGCGCCCGCCTGTCCGCCGGACACCGGCGCGTCGACGAAATGCAGGCCGCGCTTGCGGGCTTCCGCGTCCAATTCGCGCGCCACCGCCGCCGAGGCGGTGGTGTTGTCGATGAAGACGGCGTCCGGCTTCATGGCCGCGAAAGCGCCGTCGGGGCCGATGGTGACGGCGCGCAGGTCGTCGTCGTTGCCGACGCAGGCGAAGACGAAATCCGCGTCGCGCACGGCTTCCGCCGGCGTTGCGGCGTGGCTTCCGCCGAACTGCGCCGCCCATTTGGCCGCCTTGGCCTGGGTGCGGTTATAGACGGTGACGTCGTGCCCGCCCTTGGTCTTGAGATGGCCGGCCATGGGATAGCCCATCACGCCCAGCCCCAGAAAAGCCACCTTGGCCTTCGTCATCGTCATATCCTCCAATGCCATGAAATGCGTCAGTTCGGCGTCATGACCGCTTTGCGATAGGCCGGCCGCGCCTGCAGCCGGCGATACCAGTCCTCGAGCCGCGGCAGGGCCGGGCGGTCGATGTCGAATTGCATCCAGCCATAGACGTAGCAGCCGAGCGGAATGTCGCCGACGCCGAAGTCGCGGCCCGAGAACCAGGGCCGGTCGGCGAGCCCCTGGTCGGCGATGCGCATCGCGCGCGCGAGATTGTCGACGCCGCGTTTGGCAAGCGCCGGGTCGCGCTTGTCCGGCGGCAGGCGGACGAGGTTCATCATCGCGTCGCGGAAGTCGCCGCCGAGCGTGGTGGAGGCCCAGTCCATCCATTTCTCGCCCTGCGCCCGCGCGAGCGGATCGTCGATCCAGAGGCCCTTGTCGGCGTGCCTGGCGGCGAGATAGCGCACGATGACGTTCGATTCCCATAGAAGCGCGTCGCCGTCCTCGAGAAGCGGAATGAGGCCGTTGGGGTTCCTGGCCAGATAGGCCGGGTCGTCGAGGCCGCCGAAGGGGCCGCCCACGTCGACGCGCTCATAGGCCAGTCCCAGCTCCTCGGCGATCCAGAGGGCTTTTCTCACATTGGCCGAATTGCTGCGGCCCCAGATTTTCAACATGCTGCACCCGTTCGGTTCGTAATGGGATTTAAAGCAGATCGCCCCCGCCGGGCGCAAGTCCGACGGGGGCGATGATCGCTTTTGTCGCTGCGGCGTCAGCGCAGCAGGTGGCGGGTGAGGCGGCGCTCCAGGAAGTCCCAGACGTGGCGCAGGCATTCCACGATGACGAGATAGATCACCGCCGCCCAGAGATAGGTCTGGAAATCGAAGGTGCGCGAATAGGCGCGGCGCGTCTCGCCCATCAAGTCGAGGACCGTGATGATGGCGACGATGGCCGAGCCCTTGATCATCAGGATGATCTCGTTGCCATAGGGGCGCAGCGCCACGATCAGCGCCTGCGGCAGGATGATCTTGCGGAAGGCCGTGGCCTTGGGAACGCCCAGGGCCGCCGCGCCTTCCCACTGGCCGTTGGGCACGCTTTCGATGGCGCCGCGCAGGATTTCCGCCTGATAGGCGGCGGTGTTGAGCGCGAAGGCGAGCACCGCGCAGTTCCACGCCTCGCGGAAGAAGCCCCACAGGCCGATGCTCTCCAGGAAAGGCCGGAAGGTGCCGAAGCCGTAATAGATGAGGAAGGTCTGGGCCAGGAGCGGCGTGCCGCGGAAGAAATAGACATAGCCGAAGGCCGCGCCGCGCAGCCAGCGGTTCTTCGACATGCGCGCGCCGGCGATGGGCAGCGACAGCAGCGCGCCGAGCACGATGGAGACGCAGACCAGCTGCAGCGTGATCAGCAAGCCCGACCAGTAGCGCGGGCCGTAGGTCTGGAACAGGTCGATGCGCCAGACATTGTAGAGATAGATGGCGAGGCCAAGGAACATGGCCAGCCACAGGGCGACGATGACATGGCCGGCGATGCGGACGCGCGACCATTTGCGGATGACGGGCGGGCGCTCCACGGCGCCGCGGACGAGGGTTTCGCTCATGCTCATGCGCCTTTCGCCCGGATCGCGCCGGCATCGGCCCAGCGGCGGATGCGTTCGATGAAATAGGAGGAGATGATGGCCAGCGCCAGATAGAGCAGGCAGGCGACGCCGAAGAACAGGAACGGCTCCTTGGTGACGCGCGCGGCGATGGAGGTCTGGCGCAGGATGTCGGCGAGGCTGATGACGGACACCAGCGAAGTGTCCTTGAGCAGGCTGAGCCAGAGATTGGACAGGCCGGGCAGGGCGATGCGCACCAGTTGCGGCAGGATGACCTTGCGCATGGTCAGTCCGTGCGAGAGGCCGATGGCGTAGCCGCCCTCGTACTGGCCGCGCGGAATGGCGCGGAAGGCGGACAGGAACACTTCACTCGAATAGGCGGAGAAGACGAAGCCCAGCGCCACCATGCCGGCGCCGAAGGCGTTGATCTCGACATTGGTGTCGACGCCGAACAGCGTCAGCGCCTTTTGCAGGCCGAGCGACGCGCCGAAATAGACCAGGAACAGCGTCAGCAGCTCCGGCAGGCCGCGGAAGAGGGTGGTGTAGATATTGGCGGCGAGCCGCATCGACGGCTCCTCCGACTGCTTTCCGAGCGCGACCATGAAGCCGAGGAAAAGACCGACGGGAAGCGTGGCCAGCGCCAGGGACACCGTCACCAGCAGGCCCCATGCGATGCTGGGACCCCAGCCGTCGGGGCCGAAACTCAATAGGGTGGCGTAATATTGCATCGCCTATTCTTCTTCTTAAATCGTCATGCGCGGTCTTGACGCCGCGCATCCCCTAAAAAAGACGCGCCGGTCCGCTCGTCGCGAACCGGCGCAGGACGGACCGGGCGGGCTCAGTTCTCCGCGCCGTAAGCGTCGAAATCGAAATATTTGTCGTTGATTTCCTTGTATTTTCCGTTGGCGCGGATCGCCTTGATCGCCGCGTTGAACTTGGCGACCAGCTCCGGGCGGCCCTTCTTGAAGGCGACGCCGGCGCCGGGGCCGTGGATCTCGATGACGGGCGGGAAGGTGCCGACCATCTTGCAGCAGGCGCCGTCCGGCGTCTTCAGCCATTGCGCCAGGGTGACGCTGTCGTCGTTGGCGGCGTCGAGGCGGCCGTTGGCGAGGTCGAGCCGATATTCCTCGGCGGTCGGATAGGCCTTGATGGTGCTCTCGGTATAGGTCTTCTCGGCGTAGTTGGCGTGGGTGGTCGAGCCCTGCACGCCGATGGTCTTGCCCTTGAGGTCTTCCTTGGTCACGCCCTTGATGTCGCTGTCCTTGGGCGCGACGATGCCGGGCGGGGTGTTGTAATATTTGTCGGAGAAGTCGACCTGCTTCTTGCGCTCGTCGGTGATCGACATGGAGGCGATGAAGGCGTCGAACTTGCCGGCCTGCAGCGCCGGGATCGCGCCGTCCCATTCCTGGGTGACGAAGGTGCATTGCGCCTTCATCTCGTCGCACAGCGCCTTGGCGATGTCGACGTCGAAGCCGGCCAGCGTGCCGTCCGGCTTGATGAAGTTGAAGGGCGGATAGGCGCCCTCGGTGGCGATGGTGAGCTTCAGCGGCTCCTCGGCGCGGGCCGCGCCGGCGACCATGCCGCCGATGGACAAGGCTACGGCCGCGATCGATACGGCGGCGGCGATACGCTTCATGACGCGCATTTCAGTTCCTCTCGTTTGCTTCGGCCGTTTCCCCGGTTGTTGTTGTGACCCGGCCTTCAATCAAGCATCAATAAACGGATGAGGCGGCGACGCGCAATAAATTTTCGTCGGCCCCCGCAAACCGTGTTGCCCGAGCGCGATACTCCCACCATTTTTCGCGCGAAAGCAAGACGGCTCCGTAACAAAATTGTGCGTGAAATGGTCATGCGACAGGCCGGATTCGGCCTGTTTTCGCGAGGAGGCCGTGAAAAGCGCCAGTGCGAGGGCTGAAATCGGTGAAAATTCTAAAGAGCCATCTCGGCTTCGATGAAATCGGCTATTTTTTCGATGTCGTCGATGAAAAAGACCGGCAATGTTTCACCTTCCGGCGGGCGGTCGCAGGCCACGGCGACGATGTTGGGATCGTCGGCCGACAGGCGCGGGCCGGCATGGGAGCCCTCGCGCAGGAGCTCGATCTTCTTGTGGGATTCGCGCTTGTAGCCCTCGACCAGCACGAGGTCGCAGGGGGAAAGCCGCGCCGCGATCGCGTCGAGGCCGGGTTCGCCGTCGTCGCCGTTCTCGTGCATGACGGCGAAGCGCCGCGCCGAGACGATGGCCACCTCCGCCGCGCCGGCCTTGCGATGGCGCCACGAATCCGTGCCTTCGATGTCGATGTCGAAATCGTGATGGGCGTGCTTGATGGTCGCGATGCGATAGCCGCGCCCGGTCAGGCAGGCGACCAGCCTTTCGGTCATGGTGGTCTTGCCGGAATTCTTCCAGCCGGTGACGCCGAACAGTTTTTGCTTCATGGGCCTAAGAGCGCGGCGAGGCGGCGGGCCTCGGCCAAGTCCTCCGGGCGGTTGATGTTGAGGAAAGGGTCGTATGTTTCGCCCGATTCGGGAAGGGCGGCGTCGGGAAAATCGACGGCGGCGAAGCCGACGCTCTCGGCGAAGCCGACGATGCTGGCCTTTTCCGGCCCGTCGAGCCAGCGGCCGACCGCCTCGGCGAGATCGGTCCGCCACAGGCTCGCCACTGGATGCAGCGCGCCGCGCGAGCGCGCCAGCACGATCGGAGCCTGCGTCTCGGCCTGCCGCCGGACGAGGCGCGCGACGAAATCGGCCGGCGTAAACGGCGTGTCGGCGGGAAAGCCGGCGAGGAAGACGTGGTCGCGCGCCGCCAGCATCGCCGTCCACAGTCCGACCAGCGGGCCGCCCTTGGCGCAGGCGCGGTCGGGGACGACGGGCAGGCCGAGCGCCGCAAGCCGCGCCGGGTCGCCGTTGGCGTTGACGAAGAGGCGGTCCACCTGCGGCTCGAGCCGCGCCGCCACCTGGGCGATGACGGGCCGCGCGCCCAGCATCTGCAGGAACTTGTCGCCGGCGACGCCGCCGGCCTGCATGCGGCTCGACAGGCCGCCGGCGATGATCGCGCCCGCCGTCACGAGGGCTCGGCGAGGGCGGCCAGCGCCCGCTGCCTGGCGCCGCGCTTCTTGAGCGCGTTTTCGCGGTAGATCATGTAGACGCCGCCGCTGACCACCAGGGCCGAGCCGATCAGCATGTAGCGGTCCGGCCCCTGGCCGAACACCACGGTGCTGAGCGTGATGGCCCAGAGCAGGCTCGAATAGCGGAACGGCATGACGAAGGAGACCTCGCCCTCGCGCATGGCCAGAATCAGGCACTGGTTGCCCGCCACCAGCAGAAGCGCCGCGATGGCCATGGCCGCGACGGCGGCGAAGCTCATCGGCCGCCAGCCGCCCATGGGCTCCACCAGAAGCGCGCCGGTGACGGCGATGGCGGCGGCGGTCAGCACGGAAACGAAGAGCGAGGGCACGTGCCGCGGTACGCGCCGGGTGGCGAGGTCGCGCAGCACCGAAAAGCCGACGCTGGCCAGAAGCACCGTCAGCGCCGCCGCGTCGGCCTCGGGATGGCCGCCGGGACGCAGGATGATCATGACGCCGACCAGCCCGACCAGGATGCAGGACCAGCGCCGCCAGCCGACCTGCTCGCGCAGGAACACCGCCGCGGCGAGCGTCACCAGCAGCGGCGCGACCTGGAACACCGCCGAGCAGAAGGCTTGCGACAGATTGCTGAGCGCGTAGATATAGGTGATGGTGGCCAGCGCCTCGCCCAGCACCCGCAGCACGGTCATCTTCTCCAATTTGACCTGTCGCAGCGCGCCGTGGCGGGCGGCGATCAGGCTGATGGCCGCGGTCGCGAAAATGCCGCGCACCAGCATATATTGCCCGGCGTTGATCTCTTGCGACAGATATTTGGTGATGGAATCGCCGATGGTGAAAAGCCCCATGGCGACCAGCATGTAGACGGCGGCGCGGAAATTGGATGAATGCGGCACGATTTCATGAATCCGGTTTGGCGATACATAGCCTTTCGTCCCGGATTCGGCGAGAAGTATTTGGGCGCTCAGCCGCCCGTCATGCTCATATGCCGCGCCACGGCGGGACGGCTGGCGCGGTCGATGACGAAGTCGTGGCCCTTGGGCTTGCGGGCGATGGCTTCGTCGATGGCGTCGTTTAACCGCGCCTCGTCGGCGCCGTCGCGCAGCACGCGGCGCAGGTCGGCCTCGTCGTCCTGGCCGAGGCACATATAGAGCATGCCGGTGCAGGTGAGGCGGACCCGGTTGCAGCTTTCGCAGAAATTATGGGTGAGCGGGGTGATGAAGCCGAGCCGGCCGCCGGTCTCGGCCACCGTGACGTAGCGCGCCGGGCCGCCGGTGCGATAGGGAATGTCGTTGAGGGCGAAGTCGCGCTCCAGTTCGGCGCGGACGCGCGACAGCGGCAGATATTGCTCGGTGCGGTCGCATTCGATCTCGCCCATCGGCATGGTCTCGATCAGCGTCAGGTCCATGCCGCGCCCGTGCGCCCAGCGCATCAGGCCAGGAATCTCGGCCTCGTTGAAGCCTTTCAGCGCCACGGTGTTGATCTTGACGCGCAGGCCCGCTTCCTGCGCCGCGTCCAGCCCGGCCAGCACGCGGGAGAGGTCGCCCCAGCGGGTGACCGCTCGGAACTTTTCCGGGTCGAGCGTGTCGAGCGAGACGTTGACGCGGCGCACGCCGCAATCGGCGAGTTCCTGCGCGAAGCGGGAAAGCTGCGAGCCGTTGGTGGTCAGCGTCAGCTCGTCTAGCCCACCGGCGGCGAGATGGCGCGACAGGTCGCGGATCAGGTGCATGATGTTCTTGCGCATCAGCGGCTCGCCGCCGGTCAGGCGCAGCCTGCGCACGCCGCGGGCGATGAAGGCGCCGCAGAGCCGCTCCAGCTCCTCCAGCGTCAGCAGGTCCTTCTTCGGCAGGAAGGTCATGTGCTCGGCCATGCAATAGGTGCAGCGGAAGTCGCAGCGATCCGTCACCGAAACCCGCAGATAGGTGACGGCGCGGCCGAACGGGTCGATCATGTCGCCCGCCGGTTGGACGGCGGGGCGGGCCGGAAGGGTCAGCATGGGATGCGCCGTGGTTTCCGCATGTTGCGAAGGGGGAACCTTTCTGAGAGATAGGATCTGGCGGGCCGATTGTCCAGTTTCGCAGAGCCCACTATAGAATGAAAACCGACAGGGAGAATCGCCATGAGCGACGTTTGGCCGACGGAATTGCGCATATCCGGTGACCGCAGGCTGCTGACCGTGTCGTTCGACGACGGCGAGCGCTTCGAGCTGACGGCCGAGCTCCTGCGCGTCCTGTCGCCCTCGGCCGAGGTGCAGGGCCATTCGCCGGAGCAGCGCGTGACGGTGGGCGGCAAGCGCAATGTCGAGATCATCCGCGTCGATCCGGTCGGCAATTACGCCGTGCGCATCACCTTCGACGACATGCACGACACCGGGCTTTTTTCCTGGACCTACCTGCATAAGCTCGGCGTGGAGCGGGAAGCGCTGTGGCGGACCTATCTGGACGAGCTGGCCGAAAAGGGACTGACGCGCGATCCGCGCTCCTGAGACGCGAAAAGGCGGCCTTGGGCCGCCTTTTCCTTTGTCGTCAATGGCTTGTCAGCCGAGGTTCAATTCCTTGAAGAAGTCGTTGCCCTTATCGTCGATGACGATGAAGGCGGGGAAATCCTGCACCTCGATGCGCCAGATCGCCTCCATGCCGAGCTCGGCATATTCCACCACCTCGACCTTCTTGATGCAGTCCTGCGCCAGCCGCGCGGCGGGGCCGCCGATGGAGCCGAGATAGAAGCCGCCATGGGCCGCGCAGGCCTCGCGCACCTGGCGCGAGCGGTTGCCCTTGGCGAGCATCACCATCGAGCCGCCGAAGGACTGGAACTGGTCGACATAGGAATCCATGCGGCCCGCCGTGGTGGGGCCGAAGGAGCCGGAGGCGTAGCCGGCCGGCGTCTTGGCGGGGCCGGCGTAATAGATAGGGTGGTTCTTGAAATAATCGGGCATCGGCTCGCCCTTTTCCAGCCGCTCGCGGATTTTCGCATGCGCCAGGTCGCGCGCCACGATGATCGGGCCGGACAGGGAAAGGCGAGTCTTTACAGGATGCTTCGACAATTCCTTGAGAATGTCGCTCATCGGCTGGTTAAGGTCGATCCTGACCACATGGGACGAGAGCTTTTCCTCGTCGATCTCGGGCATGTATTTCGCCGGATTGGTTTCGAGCTGTTCGAGGAACACGCCGTCTTTGGTGATCTTGCCCTTGGCCTGGCGGTCGGCCGAGCAGGAGACGCCGACGCCGATCGGCAGCGACGCGCCGTGGCGCGGCAGGCGGATGACGCGCACGTCGTGGCAGAAATATTTGCCGCCGAACTGCGCGCCGACGCCGAGCGACTGGGTCAGCTTGTGGATCTCGGCCTCCATGGCGAGGTCGCGGAAGGCGTGGCCGGTGTCCGAGCCCTGCGTGGGCAGACTGTCGAGATAGCGCGTGGAGGCGAGCTTGACCGTCTTGAGGTTCATTTCCGCCGAGGTTCCGCCGATGACGATGGCGAGGTGGTAGGGCGGGCAGGCGGCGGTGCCGAGGCTGAGGATCTTGTCGCGCAGGAAGTCGATCATTCGGTCGTGGGTGAGCAGCGACGGCGTGCCTTGGTAGAGGAAGGTCTTGTTGGCCGAGCCGCCGCCCTTGGCGACGAACAGGAACTTGTAGGCGTCCTCGCCTTCCTCGTAGATGTCGATCTGCGCCGGCAGGTTGTTCTTGGTGTTCTTCTCCTCGAACATCGACAGGGGCGCCAGCTGCGAATAGCGCAGGTTCTTCTTCTCATAGGCGTCGAGCACGCCGGCGCCCAGCGCCTCGGCGTCGCCGCCCTCGGTCCAGACGCGGCGGCCCTTCTTGCCCATGATGATGGCGGTGCCGGTGTCCTGGCACATGGGCAGCACGCCGCCGGCGGCGATATTGGCGTTCTTCAAGAGGTCATAGGCGACGAAACGGTCGTTATCGGTCGCCTCCGGGTCCTCGAGGATATTGGCGAGCTGGCGCAGATGACCGGGGCGCAGCAGGTGGTTGATGTCGGCGAAGGCCGCTTCCGACAGAAGGCGCAGGGCCTCGGGCGCCACGGTCAGGACGTCCTGCCCCTTGAAGCTGTCGACCGACACGTGGTCGGCGGTGAGTTTGCGGTAGGGGGTGTCGTCTTCGCCGAGGGGAAAGAGATCGGCGGCGCTTGCTTGTGCCATCGGGCGGTCCTCGCTTGCCATGCTGCCGCGGCCGCGCCGCGGAGGTTTCCGGCTTTTAGCGCGATGCGCGGCGGCAGGCACTGCGGCACTTTGTGCAGCGGCGGCCGGGGCTCAACGAATTGTGATGATAAAATGCAACGCCGCCCGGTCAAAATTCGCCGGAGCCCGCCTTCGTTAAAACTTTCTATACCAGATTCATTAATTCTGTGGCCAATAAAAGTAACGATCCGCCTTCGCGGCGGAGGATCGAATTTGGCGGTTTGAAATGGCTTTTTCCAGACAATTGCGGGCGGGCTCGAAACTTGAGAAGCGGACCGCGTCCGTATCGGCGGCGGCGCTGATCGCGGCGCTCGCGGCGTCCGTCCTGTGGCCGGCGGGCGAGGCGAAGGCCGCCAATTCGCTGCTGGAGCTGTTCCGCGAACGCCGCCAGCAGCAGGCGCAGCCGCAGGTCATGCCGCAGATGGCGGCTCCCGTGGCGCCGGTCGCTCCGCCGCCGGCGATGCCGCTCAAGCGCGTCACCGTCAAGGGGCCGCAGATCTACGACTACAAGCCGGAAGCGCTGGTGAAGATCGATTTCAGCGCGCTGGACATGCAGGTCACCGCCGCCACGCCGGCGGGCGCCGATCCGCTGACCAGCGGCATGTCGCCTATCGGCCGGGCCGAGCCGCACGCCGTCAGCGACGGCGGCCGCGCCTTCGAGGCGGCGATGGACATGCTGAAGAACGTCGACGTGAAGGCGGAGAAGCCGATCGCCGACGCCGTCGTCGCCTTCTATTCCTCGCATCGCGGCTTCATCTGGTCGGCGGACGACAAGGTGCTCGACCGCGCCAAGAGCGTGGCGGCGTTCTTCGCCCGCGCCGACGAGGACGGACTGGACCCGGACGAATACGCCGTCTCCATCCCGGCCGACACGTTCGACCCCGCCGCGCGGGCCGAGCGCATGCAGAAGCTGGCTGATTTCGAAATCCGCATGTCGGCGCGCGCGCTGCGCTACGCCATGGACGCGGGCGAGGGCCGCATCATTCCCGACCGGCTCAGCGGCTTCCACGACCTGCCGCGCGGCCGCGTCGATCCGCGCGCCGTGCTGGAGAAGTTGGCGACGGAGAGCGATCCGGCCGCCTATCTGGCGAGCTTCCAGCCCAACAATCCCGAATACGCCGCGCTCAAGGCGGAGCTGACCAAGTTCGACGCCTCGGCCGGCCAGGGCGAGCGCATCTCGCTGAGCGGCGTCATCAAGCCGGGCGATTCCAGCGAGGAACTGTCCAAGGTGGTGGCGCTGATCACCCGCCATGCGCCGCCGAGCTATCTCGAGCAGCATCGCGCCGTGCTGGACGCCCATGCCGGGTCGAGCCTCTACGATCCCGAGCTGGTGGCGGCGATCAAGGACTACCAGAAGCTCGCCGGCGGCAAGCCGGACGGCGTGATCGGCAAGGCCACGGTGGCGGCGCTGCAGGGCGAGCAGGCCTCGGCCAAGCGCGACCGCATCCTCTATTCGATGGAGCGCCTGCGCTGGCTGCCGCACGACCTGGGCGAACGCTACGTCATGATCAACCAGCCGGCCTTTCGCGCCGCCTATGTCGAGGGCGGGCACGAGAAGCTGGCGATGAACGTCGTCGTCGGCTCGCCGTCGCACCAGACCTATTTCTTCTACAACAAGGTGCAGACGGTCGTCTTCAACCCGTCCTGGGGCGTGCCGCGCTCGATCATCCTCAACGAGATGCTGCCCAAGGTCATGCGGGATCCGGGCTATCTCGACCGCAACGGCTACGAAGTCTACGAAAGCGGCCGTAAGGTCTCGGCCAGTGAAGTCAACTGGTACGCGGTGGCGTCGGGCAACGCCAATGTCGGCGTGCGGCAGAAGCCGAGCCTCGACAACGCGCTGGGCGAATTGAAGATCCTGTTCCCCAATTCGCACGACATCTACATGCACGACACGCCGGCCAAGTCCTATTTCAAGCGCGACATGCGCGCCTTGAGCCATGGCTGCATCCGCCTGGAGCGTCCGCGCGACATGGCCGCCGCCGTGCTGGGAACCTCGGTCGAGGACCTGGGCAAATATTTCGGCAAGGACGAGCGCAGCGTGAAGGTGCCGGAGCCGGTGCCGGTCTATATCTCCTATTTCACCGCCTGGCCGGACGCCGAGGGCAAGGTGCGCTATTTCGGCGACGTCTACGGCCGCGATTCCGGCTTGCAGACGGCGATCGAGAAGACGGAGAAATCGCGTCTGGCGGATATCTGACCGGATCGGAATTTTTGAAGATGGAGCGCCGCCGCGGTTTTACCGCGGCGGCGCTTTTTCATGAGCGGGGCTTTTTCCCGGCTTGATTCAGCGCGGCCGCGGCGCGGAGAAGCGCCGTCAGCGCGGCTTCGTCGATCGGGTCGCCTTCGCGAAAATCGATGGCGCGGCGGGTGTTGCCCTCGAGGCTGGCGTTGAAGAGGCCGGCCGGATTCTCGAGCGACGCACCCTTGGCGAAGGTCATTTTCACCACGCTTTTATAGGTCTCGCCGGTGCAGATGATTCCGCCGAGCGACCACACCGGAACGCCGCGCCATTTCCATTCCTCGACCACGTCCGGCAGGGCCCGCCGGATCAGCGCGCGAATCCGCGCCAGCGTCTCGCCGCGCCAGTCGTCCAGCTCCGCGATTCGCGCATCTATCAGTTCGGTGGGGGATCGGTCGGTCATCGTCGCTTTCGCTGTTCTTGCATCTGCTGGAGTTTAGGCGCGGAAGCCGGCGAAGGAAAGGCTGGCGAAATTTCGGAAAATCAATGGCGGGCGTGAACAGGGATCGAACCGATGCGCTCTCCGAAACGACTGTGAAAAGAATAGGAAACTTTGTCAGGATGCGCTTGACTTCCTCCGCTTTCGCCCACTATATGCGGCCATCCTCGAACGAACGGTTCGACGGGCGCGTAGCTCAGCGGGAGAGCACTCCCTTCACACGGGAGGGGTCACAGGTTCAATCCCTGTCGCGCCCACCATCATTTCCTTGATATTGTTGTGTTTTGGACGGGCGTTTAGGCTTGTGGCCAGATGCGTCTTGTCGACCGTAATCGTCGCCCATTCCCACATGAGCGCGATTTTTTCCGTCCGTCCGCTGCGCGCTTTTCCCGTATGGCTACAATTCAGGGACGAGGGATTCTTTTCCGTTAAAGTTTAGATTGATAATTGTCGGAATTCGCCAATAATTTTATTAATTTAGTAATATAAAATATAGGGATAAAATTGGAGTTTACATAAAACTATTTGTTTCACATATAGTCTAAATCGGGAAAAACATTGAAATTACTATTGCGGTGGCGTAGATTCCGCTCGCGAAGGACGAGTCTGGCCGGCTTGGGTTCGGCCTGTTTCATTTCGATCGAGCGACGGAGAATGCGATGTGCATAGCCTGTAATCCCGGTATGGTGTCCTTCCTGCAATCGGCGGCGTCACGCCGCGATTTTCTCAAATATATGGGAGCCGCGGCCGGGACCGCCTTCGTTTGCGCGTCGCCGGGACGGGCGCTGGCGCAGCAGGACGCTTCGGGGCCGGCGGACATTATTTTCAAGGGCGGGCCGATCCTGACCATGGACGCGAAGGCGCCGCGCGCCGAGGCGCTGGCCATTCGCGGCAACCGCATCGTCGCGGTGGGGGCGCTCGACGACGTGCAGGGGCTGAGCGGGCCGAAGACGCGCGTGGTCGACCTCGCCGGGCGCACGCTGACGCCGGGCCTGATCGACCCGCACATGCATTTCGTCTTCACCGCCTTCGAGGACTGGATCGACGTCAGCCCCATCACCACGCCGGATTTCGCCACCGTCTGGAGCCGGCTGCAGGAGGGCGTGGCCAAGGCGAAGGAGGGCGAATGGGTGCGCGCCCAGCAGTTCGACCCCAGCATCACGCGCGACGCGCATATTCCGACGCTGGCCGAGCTCGACGCGCTCGCGCCCAAGAACCCGTTCTTCATGCAGGAAAGCAACGGCCATATCGCCTACGCCAACAGCCTCGCCTTCAAGGCGGCGGGGATCACGCGCGACACGCCCGATCCGGCGGGCGCGCGTTTCCTGCGCGATTCCAATGGCGGCTTCACCGGCCGCATGGAGGAAATGGCGGCGCAGCAGGCCATTTCACGCGTCATGCCCGCGCCGACCGCCGCCGACCTGGTGGCGCGCACGCGCCGCATGCTGACGCGCTCGGCCTCGGTGGGCTGCACCATGCTGCACGACGCCGGCATCGGCATTATGGCCGGGGTCAAGGACCTGGCGCTGCTCGACGCGGTGATGGCCAGCGGCGACGCGCCGGTGCGCTATCGCGGCATGCTGGTGTCGACGGTGATGGACGAATGGGAGAAGGAAGGAATCAAGCCGGGCCGTGGCGACGATCTTTTCCGCGTCGACGGCATCAAGGCCTGGGCCGACGGCTCGAATCAGGCGCAGACCGGCTATCAGCGCGAGAATTATCTTGGCTCCGACAAGCGCGGCGCGCTCAACTATACGCAGGAGCATGTGACGGAGGTGATCCGCCGGGCGCATAATGGCGGCTGGCAGGTCGGCATCCACGCCAATGGCGATGCAGCCATCGACATGACGCTCGACGCCTATGAGGCGGCGCTCGGCTCGGCCCCCTCCAACGATTTGCGCCATCGCATCGAGCATTGCAGCATCCTGCATCCCGATCAGATGGTCCGCATGAGGCAGCTCGGCCTGTCGCCCTCCTTCCTGATCGGCCATATACGCTGGTGGGGCAAGGCGTTCCGTGACCGGCTGCTGGGGCCGGAACGGGCCAAGTTCTACGATCCTTGCGCCTCGGCGCTGGCGGCGGGCCTGCGCATCTCGCTGCATTCGGACTGGAACGTCACGCCGATCGAGCCGCTGCGCTATGTCGAGGACGCCGTCACCCGCGTGATGAACGAGGGCGGCGAGGTGTTCTTCCCGGACGAGCGCATCGCCGTCGACGCCGCCCTGCGCGCCGTCACCATCGACGCCGCCTGGCAGTGCCATATGGACACGCAGGCCGGCACGCTGGAAGCCGGAAAATTCGCCGACCTCGCCATATTGGAGCAGGACCCGACCGATCCGCAGGTGAAGATCGGCAAGATCAAGGTCAGCGAGACCTGGATGGACGGCGTGCAGCGTTATGCGAGCTAGGCGCGGAAGCGCAAGCGCCGCCGGAATACGGTGAAACAGAGGGATGGGGCTGCTTCGTTTTAACCGGAGCCGCTTCCTTGAATCCAACGGGCGCTTCGCTGGTCGAAGCGCCCGTTTGCGTTTCGGCTCCGCGCCTTTTCGGAAAGACCGTGAATATTGGAACAGCGCGCTTGCTTTCGGCGCGCGGGCGGTCTTTCTTGGCTGGAACAGGCGGGCCCTCGGTCCGGCCGACGTCATAAATCAAGGGGACGACATGTATCTCGGTATCGATCTTGGAACCGGCTCGGTCAAGGCGCTGCTCATCGACGGGGCGGGCAAGGTCGTGGCCGAAGCGTCGCGCGCCTATCCGGTGTCGTCGCCCGCGCCCGGCTATGCGGAAACCGCGCCCGAAACCTGGTGGGCCGAGACGGTGGCCGCCGTGCGCGCCTGCTGCGAGGGTCGAGGCGATGCAGTGCGCGGCGTCGGATTGTCCGGGCAGGCGCATGGGCTGGTGGTGATCGGCGACGACGAAAAGCCGCTGCGGCCGGCCATCCTCTGGGCCGACCAGCGCGCGACGGCGGAGATGGACGCGGTCCTTGCCCTGCCGGAGGCGGCGCGGCTGCCGCTCGCCAATCCGGTGGTCAGCGGCATGGCCGGGCTTTCGCTCCTCTGGCTGCGCCGCAACGAGCCGGCGACCTACGCCGCCATCCGCCGCGTCTTGTCGCCCAAGGACTGGCTGCGCCTGATGATGACGGGCGAGGTGGCGACGGAGCCGTCCGACGCCTCGATGACGCTGCTCTACGACATCCAGAAGGACGACTGGGCGACGGAGTTTTTGCGCGCTCTGGATATCGACGCGGGCATTCTGGCGCCGCTGGTGGAATCGACCGAGGTGGCCGGCCGGCTGACGGCGGCGGCCGCCGCCGAGCTTGGCCTTCCGGCCGGCACGCCGGTTGCGGCGGGGCTGGCGGATTCGGCCGCCTGCCTGTTCGGCATGGGACAGACGCGGCCCGGCGCGACCATCCTGCAGGTCGGCTCCGGCATCCAGATCATGTCGGTGGTGGAAAGCGTCGAGCCGCGCATCCAGCCTTTCTACAACAGCTATCGCGGCGTGGCGCGCAGTCTCTATTCCATGGCGGCGCTGCAGAACGGCGGCACGGTGTTCGAATGGGCGCGCGGCATATTGGGCGCGTCCTGGGAGGAGATGTACCGCGCCGGCTTCGACGAGAATCCGGGCAATGGCGGCGTGATCTTCCTGCCTTACGCGGCGGGCGAGCGCGCGCCGCTGCTCGATCCCAACGCCACGGCGGGCTGGAGCCATATGCGGCTCGGCTGCACGCGGGCGCAGACCATCCGCTCGGTGTTCGAGGGCGTGGCGCTGGCGGTGCGCGACAGTTGGGACGCCCTGCGCGGCGTCGGCGTGTCGGCCGACCGCATCCTCCTCACCGGCGGCGGCAGCGTCGATCCGCGCTGGCGGCGGATGCTGGCTGATATCGTGCAGACGCCGCTGGTTCCGGCGCATAAGCTCGGCAACGCCACCATCGGCGCGGCCTATCTGGGCGGGATCGCCGCCGGCCACTGGCGCGGCGTGGAGGAAATTCCGGTGCCGGACGAGCTGGGAACGCCGGTCGAGCCGCAGCCCCTCGACGGGCTGGACGACCTGCTGGCGCGCTTCCGCGCCACCTATCGCGGCCTGAAGACGGTCACGCCCGCCTGACCAGCATCGGCGCATATTCTAGCAGGAAAAGCCCGAAGGCGGCGATCCACAGCAGGCCGGACGCCGCCAGCAGCGAATGGAAGAAGGCGGGGACCATCTCCGCCAGCGGCCGGGTCAGCGCCGCCGCGATCATGCAGAGATAGGCGGTCTGCGTCAGCGGCGAAGCGGTCAGTTCGCGGCCGGTATGGCCGCGCGTGGCGCGGGTCATCACCGCGAGCATCATGCAGCCGATCACGCCCACCGTCATCACATGCAGCGCCGAATAGGGGTTGAGCCGGTCGAGGGCCGCAAGCGCGATGGCCGCGAAGCCGATGGGCACGAAGGCGTAGGCGACGTGCAGGATCAGCAGCAGTTTCTCGCGCGCCACCGTCCAGCCGCGCCAGCGATGCAGCCGGACGGCGTGGAGCAGGGCGGCGATCACGGCCAATGCGGCGGTGAAGCCGTGATCGGGCGCGGCGATCCAGAAGATGCAGGCGAGCGCGGCGACGGCGATGCACAAGGCGTCGTAGCGGTTGAACGGGGTCGGGAAGCGGCCCGCGCCCTGGCGGTTGAGCCAGTTGCGGGTGAAGCTCGGTATGATGCGCCCACCGATCAGCGTGACCAAGAGCACGAGGGCGCCGACGCCGGCGCGGCCGGCATAGGAGATGTCGCCGCCGGTGAGCGCCAGATAATGGAACGCCAGATTGGCGGCCATCACCGCCGCGACGCCGGTCAGGACCTTGAGGTTGCGCCATTGGCGGCCGGCGACGATCTCGCGCGCGGCGATGAAGAGAAGGCTGGGCAGGAACAGGCTTTCGACCGCGGCTGCGACCGCCGGCGGCACGAGGCCGATGGCGAGGAAGGCCAGCCGTCCGGTCAGCCAGACGACGCAGAGGGCGGCCAGCGGTCCGCCCGCGACCGGCAGGCGGCCGGTCCAGTTGGGAACCGCCGTCAGCAGGAAGCCGGCCAGCACGGCGGAGGAAAAGCCGAAGGTCATCTCATGCGCGTGCCAGGCCAGCGCGCCGTAGGAGCCGCCGAGCGGCAGCCCCCATGTGAGCGCGGCGATCCACAGCAGCATCGTCGCCACCGCCCAGACCGCGCCGCCCAAGAAGAACGGCCGGAAGCCGTAGCTGAGCAGCGCCGCGCCGGTGGCCTTGCGCCCGCGCGGCACGCCGCCTCGGCGTTCGACGGCGATGGGGGCGTCCTGCGCGTTCATGACGATCCTCTCCGAAAAGCCTATTTGGCGGCGGCCATGGCCTTTTCGATCCGCTGCTGGGCGAATTTCGGCTTCTTGGCGGCGAGCACCGCGTCGAGATTGGACGGGTTGTCGCCGACCACGATCAAAGCCGCCATGCCCATCGAATAATGCGGCGTGCATTTGACCAGATAGGCGCCGGGCTCCGTGACGGTGAGTGTGTAGTTCTCGTTCATCTTGCCCTTGAAGGGCGCGACGCCGGCCGGGATCATGTCCTTGACCGATTCGACGTCATGGCCCTTGTCGGTGGCGACGAAATTGATGGTGTCGCCGGGCTTGGCCTTCACGTAAGCGGGCTCGAAAACCATGACGCCGTCCGCGCCCTTGTTGAGCATCTTGATTTCGATCGTGTCGGCGAGCGCCGGGCCGGCCAGCATGGTGGCCAGAAATCCTGCGGCGGCGAGGGCGTGGATGCGCATGGTCGTCATTCTCCATTGGGTTGCGCATGCGCCCGTTCGGGAGGCGGCGGCCGCATGCGAGGGCGACCTTACGCCCGCGCGCCGGCGCGCTCTTTGATCTGGCGCAAGGAGGGAGAATATAGTCGACGGCGGCGGCTGGAATTTCGCCGGTCAGTCCCGGCGCGTGGCGCGCGCATGGGCGGCGGTGCTGAACTCGTCGAACTGGTCGCCGATCGCCCGCATGGTCGCGCCGTGCTGGAACACGCTGGGGCCGAGGGTCTTGGCCACCGAGCCGATCAGCAGGTTGAGGATGACCGAGAGGCTGGCGGGCGAATCCCAGAACTGGTCGACGAAGGTCGCGCCCTGCAGCACCAGCTCGGTATAGCTATAGGCCCAGTTGGTGAACTTGTCGGTGACGATGACCATCGGGATGCCCAGCTCCTTGGCCTTCTCGGCCAGGAGCACCCCCTTGCGCGCATAAGCGTAGGTGTCGACCTGCACGAGGCAATGGCTGCGGCCGGCGAGGTCGAAGATCTCGGGAAACGCGCCGCTATGGTCGTGGATGAAGCGCACCCCCCCGCGCACATATTGCAGGCGGGTGGCGAAATCGAGCGCCAAGCCCTTGGAGGCCTGGAAGCCGATGACGCTGACGAATTCCGAATGCGCGATCAGCTCGGCGCAGGCCTTCCAGCGCGGCAGGGTGGTGAGCTGGTAGGCGTCCGATATGGCCTTCAGCTCCAGCTTCAGGCTTTCGGCCAGCGTGTCGTCGGCGAGCGTCTGGACATGGAAGCGCTTGAAGGCGTCGTCCATGTCGTCGGCGACCGGGCTTTCCGGCGTCTTCAGCGCGTCCTTGAACTCCCTGAGATTGGAGAAGCCGAGCTGGCGGATGAAGCGGATCACCGTCATCTCGCTGAGGCCGGTGGCGGCGGCGATGGAGGCGCCGGTCTCGAAGGGGACGTTGCGCCAGTTGTCGCGTAGATAGGCGGCGATCAGCCGTCCCGAGCGCGACCAGCCCGGCGCATGCCCCGACAGCCCGCTTTCCAGAAACTGCGCCAGATCGACTGCGTTTTTCTTCATCGCCGTTCGGCCGCGCACGGCCGCTCCTCCCCATCCGTTGCGATGGCGTCAACCGGAGGGCGCGGCGGCCTCCATGCGCGGAACCGAATTCCGCAACAGGGCCGTGTAGTCGCTTTGCGGCCGGTCGAGCACCGATTGCGTGTCCCCCGTCTCCACGAGGCGCGAAGAGCGGAACACCGCTATGCGATCACATAATTTGCGCACCACATCAAGGTCGTGGGAAATATAGACGATGGTGAGGTCGCGCTCCTCGCGCAGCCGCGCCAGAAGCCGGATGATCTGCGCCTGGATGGTGACGTCGAGCGCGGAGGTGATCTCGTCGGCGATCAGCACCTGCGGCTCCAGGATCAGCGCGCGGGCGATGCCGACGCGCTGGCACTGGCCGCCGGAAAGCTGGCGCGGCCTGCGTCCGGCGAATTCGGCCGGAAGCTCCACCTGCCGCATCATGTCGAGCGCTTTTTTTCGCGCCTCGCGCCAGTTGGCGAGGCGGTGGCGCACCAGCGGCTCGGCGATGCTGTCAACGACGCGCATGGCCGGGTTGAGCGAATCGAACGGGTTCTGGAAGGCGATCTGCACCGCGCGGCGATAGGCGGTCAGCGGCGCGCCTTTGAGCGCCGTCACGTCCTCGCCGCGGAAGACGATGCGGCCTTCCGAGGGCGGCGCCAGCTTGACCAGCGCCTTGGCCATGGTGCTCTTGCCGGAGCCGCTTTCGCCGACGACGCCGAAACATTCGCCGCGCCGGATCTCCAGATTGACCTCGCGCAGCGCGTGCACGGTGCGGTCGCGGCTCATCAGCCCGCCGGCGCGATAGGTGACGCCGAGATTCTCGATGGAGAAGATCGCCTCGCGGGGCTCCGCCGGAGCGGCTTCGCGCGCGGGCAGGGCGATGCGGCTCGGCTGCGAGCCGAGCAGCAGGCGGGTATATTCGTGCTGGGGATTGAACAGGATGTCGCGCGTCGGCCCCTGCTCGACGATCTCGCCCTGGCGCATGACGACGACGCGGTGGCACATCTGCGCCACCACGGCGAGGTCGTGCGAGACCAGGATGACGCCGAGATTGAGCTTGCGGTTGAGGTCGCGCAGCACGTCGAGGATGCGCGCCTGCACCGTCACGTCGAGCGCGGTGGTCGGCTCGTCGGCGAGAAGCAGGCGCGGCGTGCAGGCGATGGCGCCGCCGATCATGGCGCGCTGCTTCATGCCGCCTGAAAGCTCGTGCGGATAGGCGCGCACGCGTTTCTCCGGCTCGTTGATCTCCACCGATCCGAGAATGCGCACCGCCTCGCGCAGGGCGTCGGTCTTGCGCATCCGCTCGTGCAGGCGCAGCGGCTCGGCGATGTGGTGGCCGATGGTCTTGAGCGGGTCGAGATGGGAGGACGGGTTCTGGAAGATCATCGACAGGTCGCGGCCGCGCACCGAGCGCAGCTCGGCCGCGTCCATGGCGAGGAGGTCGCGGCCGGCGAAGCCGACGTCGCCTGTAACATGGGCGTAATCGGGCAGGAGGCCCAGAAGCGCGCGGCAGGTGACGGACTTGCCGGAGCCGCTTTCGCCGACGATACCGACGATCTCGCCTTCGCCGACCTGGAAGGACACGCCCTTGACGATGGGGACGCCGGCGAGCGCCACGGTGAGGTTGCGTATATCGAGAAGCGGCGCGGCGGAAGGTTGCGTGCTCATTGGTTCGACATCCTCGCAAGCCCGTCGCTGACCAGTATGAAGCCGAAGCCCATCAGGATGGCGGCGAGGCCGGGGAACAGGCAGATCCACCAGGCTTCGACGACATAGGGCTGGCCCTCGGCGATCATCGCGCCCCATTCGGGCGTCGGCGGCTGCACGCCGAGGCCGAGGAAACCGAGGCTCGCGCCCGCCAGCACCACCATGACGATGTCGGTGGTGCCGTAGATGATGACCACCGGCACGGCGCTGGGGAAGATGTGGCGGAAGATGGTGACCAGGTTTCCGTAGCCGAGCGCCTTGGCGGCGTGGATATAATCCTTGTCGCGGATGACGTTGACCTCGGCCCGGACCAGCCGCGCATAGGACACCCAGCCCACCAGCGCCAGCGCGATGAAGTAATTGGTGAGGCCCGGCCCCATGACGCCGACGATGGCGATGACCAGCACGAAGAAGGGAAAGGCCACCGTCACGTCGATGAGGCGCATCAGCACGGCGTCGACCAAGCCGCCGAAATAGCCGGCCGCCAGCCCCGCCAGCGTGCCGATGACGAGCGGCGGCAGGACGCCGGCGACGCCCATCCACAGGTCGATGCGGGCGGCGTGGATGGTGCGGGCGAAGACGTCGCGGCCCAGATGGTCGGTGCCGAACCAGTGCAGCGCCGAGGGCGCGGAGAGGAGGTTGTCGAAGTCGATCTCGTTGGGATCGAAATGGGTCCAGAAATCGGCGCCCGCGGCCAGCGCCGCGAAGCAGACGAGGATGGCGAGGCCGACGGCGAACTCCATCGCGCCCTTGCGCAGCGCCAGCGAGGACAGGGTCGAGGTCGTCATAGCTTCACCCTTGGGTCGATGAGGGACGACAGCAGGTCGACGGCGAGCGTCACCAGCACGGTGAAGATGGCGTAGACCAGCGTGAGGCCCTGGATGACGTAGAAATCCCGCCCCAGGACCGAATTGACCATCAGCGTGCCGATGCCCGGCACGGCGTAGACGATCTCCACCACCACTGAGCTGCCGATGAGGAAGGCGAGCATCACGCCGAGCAGGTTCAGCGTCGGCAGCAGCGAATTCATCAGGATGTGGTGGATGAAGAGGCCGTTCTCGCTGAGGCCCTTGGAGCGGCCGGCCGTCACGTAATCGGCGTCCATCTCCTTGATCAGCGTGGCGCGCAGGTTGCGTAGGAGCAGCGGGACCAGCCAGACCGAGGTGCTGACCGCCGGCAGGAACAGGTGGCGCAGATGGCCGGTAAACCCTTCGCCGTAGCCGCTGACCGGAAACCATTGCAATTCCACGCCGAACAGCCGCGACAGCATCAGGGCCAGCCAGAACACCGGAAAGGCCATGCCGATCACGGCGATGGAGCGGATCAGCTGGTCGGGCCAGCGGTTGCGGTGGCGCGCGGCTATCACCGAAAGCAGGACCGTCAGCGGCACGCTGATGACCATGACATAGGCGATGAGGAACAGGGTCGGCGGCAGGAACTGCAGGATGAGCTCGGCCACCGGCTTCTGGAAGCGCAGCGAATAGCCGAGGTCGCCATGCAGGATATTGCCCATATAGGCCAGATATTGCTGCAGCAGGCCGTCATTGAGGCCGAGCCGCTCGCGCATCGCCTGCACGGCCTCGTCGGTGGCGCGGTCGCCCAGGAGCAGCCGGACGGGATCGCCGGGCGCGAGATGGACAAGCAGGAAGCTGACGACGCTGATGCCGAACAGCACGGGAATGATGGAGACGAATCGTCGTCCGATGGCGGTCACGAATGCCACTGCGGGGCCTCCGGTTGGTCATGGGCGGCTTGCGCGGCGGACGGCCGGAAGCGGCCGTCCCATGCGAGGAAGCGGCGGAAGGGAGCCTTCCGCCGCCGCGTCGTCATTTCGCCTTGGTCGCGTCCTCCAGCGACCATTGCAGCATCGGGCTGAGGCTGAGGCCGGAGATCTTCTTGCTGAAGGCGTTGGCGTAGGGCGGGTAATAGAGCGGAATCTGGGAGACCTGCTCAGTCGAGATCTCCTGGATCTTGCGGTAAAGCTCTTTGCGCTTCTCCGCGTCCATCTCCTGCGCGGCTTTCTCGGTCAGGTCGTTGACTTCAGGATTGTTGTAGCCGGTATAGACGCTTTTGTTGCCGCAGGTTCCGCACACCGCCCAGCGCACGGCCAGGTCGGGATCGGTGGTCTCATTGTACCACCAGTTGGGCGAGGCGTTGTATTCGCCCTTCGGCACCATGGTCCACCACACGCCGCGGTCGACCTTGACGATCTTGGTCTTGATGCCGATGGCCGCCCATTGCGCCTGGATCAGCGTGGCGAGCTTGTCGGAATCGGTGACGGAGGAGATGAGCAGCGTCAGCTCCTCGCCCTTGTAGCTGCTTTCCTGCAAAAGCTTCTTGGCCAGCGCCGGATCGTAGCTGACGCCCTTGAGGTCGGGGGCGTAATATTCGAGTGCGTTGGGCAGCGTCGTGTTGGCAGGTTTGGCGTGACCGGCGGTCATCGCCTTGGCGATGGCCTCGACATTGAGCGCATGGGCCGCGGCCTGGCGCGCCTTGATGTCGTCGAAGGGCGGCTTGGCCTCGTTGAGCAGCGTCATGAAGATGACGGTCGACGGCTCCAGCGCCACCTTGACGTTGTCGCGCGATTCGAGGCTCGCCACCTGCGACCACGGGACTTCGCGCATAGCGTCCAGCTCGCCCGACATCAGCATGGAGACGCGGGTGTTCTGGTTGGCGACCTCGATCAGCTCGGCGCCGTCGTTCTTCGGATAGCCCTTGCGCCAGTAATTGGGATTGGGCGCGATGATCAGGCGGTCGTTGGGCTTCCACTCGGTCACTTCATAGGGGCCGGAAGTGACCGGCTTGTCGGCGAAGGCCTTGTCGCCGCGCTTCTCGACGTCGGCCTTGGAGACGATGCCGGCGTTGAACACTTCCAGATTGCCGAGGATCGGCGCGAAGCGGTGCTTGAGCTTTACCACGACCGTGTGCGGGCCGTCGGCGGCGACGCTTTCGAGCGATTGCAGCGGCGCGGTATAGGCCGAGTTCTTGTCCGACATGGCGCGGGTGATGGAGAAGGCTACGTCGTCGGCGGTGATCGGCGTTCCGTCGGAGAATTTGGCGTCGCGGATCTGGAAGGTGACCTTCAGCCCGTCCTCCGAAATGTTCCATTCGCTGGCCAGCGACGGCTCCAGCTTGCCGTCCGGGCCGCGGCGCAGCAGGCGGCTGTAGAGCTGCCCGAACACCTCGATATTGCCCGCCGCCGCCGAGCGGATCGGGTCGAGCGTGGTGGTGGAATAGGGCGAGCCGATGCGGATCAGGTCCGCTGCGCCGGCCGAAAGCACCGACAGCGACAGCATCATCAAGCCGCCGACGAGGGAGGAGGTTATGTTTCGCATTGAATTCCCCTTTTGGTTAGCCAGTTTGATCTGGATTTTTCTGCAATATGGTATAGAACCATCACACTAGTCAATACGAGTTATTTTTACAACAAACAAAACGCCATCTGGGGACGAACATGAAAGCCGGAAAAGCCAAGAGACGCGGACGCGAGCTGGGCCTACCCTTCGAGGGGCGCACGGGTCCGAACAACGCCATCACCGACGTGCAGGGCGTTCTGGTCGGTTATTCCACGCTTGTCGAGGGGGACGGGCCGCTGGTGGTGGGAAAAGGCCCGGTGCGCACCGGCGTGACGGCCATCCTGCCGCGCGGCCACGGGCGCGAGATGCGGCCGGTCTGGGCCGGCTTCCACGCGCTCAACGGCAATGGCGAGATGACCGGCGTGCACTGGATCAACCATGCGGGGCATTTCTACGGGCCGGTCTGCATCACCAACACACACAGCGTTGGCGTGGCGCATGCGGCGGCGACGCGCTGGATGATCCGCAACTACGCCGAGGATTTCCTCAACAAGCATGTCTGGGCGCTGCCGGTGGTGGCCGAGACCTATGACGGCAAGCTCAACGACATCAACGGCCAGCATGTTCGCGAGGAGCATGTGCTGGCCGCGATCGAAAGCGCTAGGGACGGCGAAATCGCCGAGGGCAATGTCGGCGGCGGCACCGGCATGATCGCCTATGAGTTCAAAGGCGGCACCGGCACGGCGTCGCAGGTGGTCACGCTCGACGGCGAAGATTTCACCGTCGGCGTGCTGGTGCAGGCCAATCACGGCCTGCGCGACTGGCTGACGGTGCTGGGCGCGCCGGTGGGCCGGGAGATGGGCGGCGAGCGCCTGCTCGAGGCCGAGCAGGGCTCGATCATCGTGGTGGTGGCGACCGACATTCCGCTGCTGCCGCACCAGTTGCAGCGAATCGCGCAGCGCGCCTCCATCGGCATCAGCAAGACGGGCACGCCGGGCGGCAACAATTCCGGCGACATCTTCCTGGCCTTCAGCACCGCCAATTCGATCCTGCGCGACGAGGCGATGACCAGCCGGCGCACGATGGAATGCATCCCGGACGAATGGCTGGACCCGGTCTACATGGCCACGGTGCGCGCGGTGGACGAATCCATCGTCAACGCCATGCTGGCCGCCGAGGATACGCCCTGCCTCAAGCCGAACGACGGCTCCATCTGCCGCGCTATCGATGCGGACCGGCTGCTGGATCTGGTGCGCTCGCGCTCCAACAGCATGCATACGGCCTCGATGGCGGGATAGGGATCGGCGGGTTTTCCGCCTGTGACTCGGCCCGCCTGAAAGGGCGGGCCGCCGTCGTCTTCATTCTGGAATGGCGTCAGTCGTCCTTGACGGTGCGCGCCAGCTTGCCCTCTTCGGCCTTGTAGAAATACTGGCTCGCGACCATCCAGCCCTTGAGCGGGCGGAGCGGCGGTATGCAGGTCAGCAGCATGAAGGGCCCGGTCACGAAAAGCTGCGTCCACAGCGAGGCGTTATAGGCCACCTCCAGCCACAAGGCGAGGAGGACGCTGGGGATGCAGGCGAAGCACATGATGAAGAAGGCCGGGCCGTCGGCCGGGTCGGCGAAGGAATAATCCAGCCCGCAGGCCTCGCATCGCGGCGCGAGTTTCAAAAAACCCTTGAACAGATGGCCCTGGCCGCAGCGCGGGCAGCGGCCCCGCAGGCCCGTTTTCGACGGCGGCAGGGGTGGATATGTCTCATTCATGATGGACGACTTTCAAACCACTCAATCCGATCATTGCTATATGGTTAATGGATGTCAATATGTCGACCCGGCATACTGACGCAGGCCGGTCAGTAGAAGGACCCGACCATTTCCGGCGGTGTTTCCAGCGTATGCGCCATGAATTCGAGCGCGGCCTGAAGGCGCGAGCGGGAAAGAGGGCCGCAGATGCTGACGCGCGCCGCTTCGGGCGCTGGGCCGGAGACGGCGAAGGCGTCGCCGGCCAATAGGCCGAGGCCGGAGGCCTGCATATGGGCGATGAAGGCCGAGCGCGTCCAGCCGTTCGGCAGCGGCAACCAGATGTTGAAGCTGAGCCGGTCGGCGCGGTAATCCACCCTGGGCAGCAGCCTCGCGACGAGCGTCTGGCGAGCTTCGGTTTCGGCGCGGATGAAGCGCAGGATCTCGTCGGCGACGCCGTCCCCGATCCAGCGCGTGGCGAGCGCCGCCGTCAGCGGCGAGGCCATCAGGTTGCCCGCCCGCATGGCGGCGGCGAAGGACCAGACGGCGCGGCCGTCGTCGGGCGCCGCCACATAGGCGAGGCGCAGCCCGGCGCCGAGGCATTTGGCGAGGCCGGCGACATGCCAGGTCAGCTCCGGCGCCATGGCGGCGAGCGGCGTCGGCGCGCGTTCCGGGATGAAGCCATAGGCGTCGTCCTCGACGATCGGCACGTTATGGCGGCGCGCGGTGGCGGCGATTGCCCTGCGCCGCGCCTCGGGCATGGTCAGCGTCAGCGGGTTGTGAAGGGTCGGATTGAGGTAGATGGCGCGCGGCTTCTCGGTTTCGCAGGCCTTGGCGAAGGCGTCGGGCAGCGCGCCCTGGTCGTCCATCTCCAGCCCGACCAGCCGCAGGCGAAGCTGCGCCGCGATCGCCCGCATGCCGGGATAGGTGACGTTTTCGGCTAAGACCACGTCGCCGGGCCGGGTCAGCGTACTGAAGATCGCCAGCAGCGACGGATGCGCGCCCGGCGTGACGAAGACGCGGTCGCGCGGCGGCGTCAGGCCCCGGCGGGCGAGCCAGAGCGCGGCGGCGTCCTTGTCCGCCGCCGTCCCGCCGAAGGTCTGGTAACGCATGAGGGGGACGATGTCGTCGGCGAGCGCCGAAAATCCCGCGCGCATGCGGGCGAGCAGGGCGGGATCGTCGGGCTCGGGCGGCATGTTCATGGACGGGTCGGCGGCGTCGGCGCGGGTGGCTATGGCGGGCGCATGCGGGCGCGCGCCATTCGCAAGAAAGGTGCCGCGTCCGACATGGGATTCCACCAGGCCGCGCTTCTGCGCCTCCACATAGCCGCGCGCGACGGTGGTGACGTTGATGTCGAGCCGCTTCGCCAGTTCGCGATGCGGCGGCAACCTGTCGCCGGCCGAAAGCCGCCCGGCGCGCAGATCCTTCTCGATCGCGTCGACCAGCGCCATATAGAGCGGGCCGCCGCCGTCGAGTTCGGGTCGCCAGGTCTTCATGTCGAATGACTCCATTCATGACGCGATTGATTGCATATTGGCCGTTCAATGACAGGATATCATAAAGCCGCGCCAAGGGAAGCATGGGAGATTGACTGGTTTTCGGGGCGCGCCGAATCCGGTTGGAGCGCGGCGCGGGGTGCTGTATGTCTATAAGGCGTTTTTCCAAGGAGGGGACTTGCGATGAAGCTTCGTTCGAAACTGCTCGCCGCCGGAGCCGTGGCGCTGGCCGCCACCACCGTCGCCGCCTGCCAGAACCAAACGCAGCACGCGGAAGCGGGCGTCTGCCGGCCCGAAGCGGCCGAGGCGCTGACCGGCAAGGCGCGCGTCACCGACGCGCAGGCCATGCAGCTCACCGGCGCGAGCATCGTGCGCCAGATCAAGCCCGGCCAGGCCGTGACGATGGATTACCGGCGCGAGCGCGTGACCGTCGAAACCGATCCCAAGACCAACCGAATCCTGCGCGCCATGTGCGGCTGAGCCGCCGCCCGACATGTGGCATATTTGCAGCAGCGGCCCGGAAACTCCGCCGGGCGGTGGGCGCGCGCGAAGTCGCGGGCGCGGTCTATCTAGCATGAATATATGAGTTTTTCATACAAGTTTGGAGCCGGGCCCGCCGCGAGGTTGGAACCGCTCTAAATCATTGCTGTTGCGGGCAGTTTTTTGTTGCGCTTATAGCTTCGGTCGTGCCCGGCGGCGCGTGGACATGGCCTGTCCGGCCGCCGGAGCGAAAGGGAAACGGAAATGACCGTGGCTATCGTGGATGCGTTTCTGCGGCGCCGGCGTTCGCTGATGGGCAGCATCATGCGGATCGTCCGCGACCCGCATGCGGCCGAGGACCTGGCGCAGGAGACCTATCTGCGCGCCAGCCGCGCCGCGCAGCACGGGCCCATCGATCACGTCGAGGCCTTTTTGCACCAGACGGCGCGCAACCTGGCGCTCGACCATCTGCGCCGCAACCGCTCGAAAGCCCGCGTCGAGGTCCATGGCGACGGGGAAGGGCTGGAATCCGTTCCCGCCGACATTCCATCGATCGAGGCGGCGCTGCTCGAACGCGAGCGTTTTCGCGCCTTCAGCGAGGCGCTCGCCGTGCTGCCGGCCCGCGCCCGCGCGGTCGTTATCCTGAGCCGCATCGAGAAATGGTCCAATATCCGCATCGCCGGCCATCTCGGCGTATCCGAGCGCACCGTCTTCAACGACCTGAAGCTCGCCATGGCCCATTGCCGCGACGCCCTCGCGCGCCTCGACCGGGGCTGATGCAGACCTCAAGCGCGATTTATTTTGCCGGGTTCCAGAACCCCGAACGTCTCGGTTATAAGAAGCCGCGAAGCAATTTTTGGGATGGGCCTTGTGAGACGCGACGGCAAAGCAGAAAACGGGCCGGACGGGGAGTTTTCGCACGAAGACCCCATCGTCGACGCGGCGCTCGACTGGTTCGTCCGCTTGCAGGGCGACACGCCGGACGCTGACACGCTGAACGCCTTCGAGGCGTGGCGCAGCAGCGATCCGCGCCATGCGGAAGAGTTCAGCCGTTTCGACGCCTTGTGGAATTCGTCCTCTTTCGAGAAAGCCGCCTCGGCCGCCGCGCCCGCGCCGCGCCGAACGGCGATAGCGCAGCGGCCGGCGGCCCGTTCTTCGTGGCGCATGGGGCGCATCGTGGCGGCCGCGACGCTGTCGGCGGCGGTCGTCGTCTGGGCCTATCCCGCGCTGAAACTGCGCTGGGAGGCGGACTACCGCACAGCCACCGGCGCGCGCGAAACGGTCGCTTTGCCCGACGGCTCCACCATGCTGCTCAACACCGCCTCGGCGGTGGCGCTCGATTTCCACGACGGCCGGCGCGACGTCCGGCTCCTGGAGGGCGAGGCGTTTTTCGACGTGAAGCACGATCCCGCGCATCCGTTCCGCGTCGCCGGCCATTTCGGCGAAACCGAGGTCAAGGGCACGGCTTTCGCGGTGCGCGCGGGCGAGGCGGACGACAGCGTGGTGCTGGAGCGCGGCCATGTCGAGGTCAGTCGGCTCGCCGATCCGCGCGACCATGTCGATCTGGAGCCGGGCGAAATGGTGACGGCGAGCGCCACGGCGCTTTCCGCCGTCTCCCATGTCGACACGGCCAGCGCATTGGCCTGGCGCGGCGGGCGGCTCGCCTTCGTCAACCAGCCCTTCGGACGCGTGCTGGCCGAGCTGCGCCGCTATTACGCGCCGCCGGTGATCGTGATGGCCGGCCATGTGAACCAGCTCGCCGTCACCGGCGATTACCGCCTCGACGACGTCGAAGGCGCCATCCGAACGCTGGCCGACGCGGCGGGCGTTTCGATGCGCCGGCTGCCGGGCGGCGTCATCATCCTGCACTGAGCGCAAATTTTTTTGCCGGATCGCGCCGCCTTGCGCGTCTCCTGTTCAAAGGGCCGATTTCGCGCAGGGCGCGGAGAGGCCATGGCGACAGATGAGGGTTTGCGCGAATGGACAATCGGGGCAGCGTGACGGCGCGTCGGCAGGCGGAAAATGGGCAGGCGGGAAAGAAGAACATGCGGCTCGGCGCCTTCGCCGGGATCGCGCTGGCGTCGACCATGCTCGGCTGCCTCGGCGCGGCCGCGCCGGCTATAGCCAAGCCAGCGGCGGCGGGCGGCGAGGCGGTGAATTTCTCTATCCCCGCGCAGCCTTTGCCCGCGGCGATCGACGCCTTCATCCGCGCCACCGGCTGGCAGATCAGCTATTCGTCGCAACTGGCGCGCGGCAAGACGTCTTCCGCCGTCTCCGGCCGCATGACGCCGGCGGCGGCGCTGCGGCGCCTGGTGGCGAGCGCCGGCCTCGACGTACGCGTGGGCTCGGCGGGCTCCGCGGCGCTGGTGGCGGCGAGCGGCCCGGCGGCGGGCGCCGCGCCTGTAGCCGGCGCGGTCCAGCTCGACACGATCGACGTGAACGGCCGCGCCGACCCGGCGACGACGGAAGGCTCCGATTCCTACAGCGCCGAGGCCGTCACCGTGGCGGGCAAGGTCGCGACGCCGCTCAAGGAGACGCCCAGCTCCGTCTCGGTGATCACCCGCAAGCGCATCGAGGACCAGAACCTCGACAGCGTCGACGACGCGCTGCGCCAGGCCACCGGCGTCACCGCCATTCCCTATGGCGACGGCACCTATTATTTCAACGCGCGCGGCTTCCCGCTCGATGCGCAATATGACGGCATGCCGGTCGCCTCCGGCATCCAGTATCTGTCGCAGTTCGACATGTCGATCTATGACCGCGCGGAGATCCAGCGCGGTCCCGCCGGCCTGTTGCAAGGCTCGGGCAGCCCGGCCGGCACGGTCAATTTCGTCCGCCGCATGCCGCTCGACCATTTCGCCCTGTCGACCGACACGCAATACGGCTCGTGGGATTTCATCCGCCAGACCGTCGACGTGACCGGCCCGCTCAACCAGGCCGGAACGGCGCGCGGCCGCCTGATCGTGACGGGGCAGGACCGCAATTTCTTCTATGACGAAGGCGGCGAATGGCACGGCACCTTCTACGGCGCGCTGCAGTTCGACCTGTCGCCGCAGACCACGCTCAGCCTCGCCTCGACCTATCAGAAGCAGCGGCTCGCGCCCTTCGATTACGGCCAGTCGCTCGCCAGCGACGGCGGCTTCATCGACGCGCCGCGCTCGACCTTCTACGGCGCCGACTGGAGCTACACCAACTACGCCATGGCGGAGGAATACGCCAATCTGAAGCATGAATTCGACAATGGCTGGGTCTCCAACACCACGCTGTTTTATCGCAACATGCGCGACGACGGCAAATACGCCTATATGGACACCACCGACTATGGAAACGGGGTCGGGCTGGGCGTCGATCCGACGAACAACCTGGCCGATTACGCCCTGCAAAGCGGCGACATCAACATGAACTGGTTCGGCGTCGATTCGAACCTGTCGGGCAATTACGATTTCCTGGGCCGCGAAAGCCGTTTCGTGGTGGGACTGAACTATTCCTACCGCACCGAGCGGCAATTCAGCGGCTTCTACGACGCGGGCGAGATGGACATCTTCACCGCCCATAGCCAGCTTCCCGATGTGGATATTCCGCTGATCTTCGGCGAAAATTCCCGCACCCAGGAAGGCGGCGTCTACGGCAAGACCGACCTCAAGCTCGCGGACCCGCTGACGCTGGTGCTGGGCGGGCGGCTGAGCTGGTACCAGAACAGGCATATCGACCTGCTGGACCCGGAAGCGGGCTGGCTCACCGACCACACGACGAACGGCAAGTTCACGCCCTATGCCGGCGTCGTCTACGACGTGAACAAGAACGTCTCGGTCTACGCCAGCTATACCGACATCTTCACGCCGCAGGACCAGGAAACGCTGATCCCCGGCGGCCTGCCGCCGCGCACGGGCAGCCAGTATGAAGTCGGCGTGAAGGGCTCCTTCCTCGACGACCGGCTGACGACGTCGCTGGCCCTGTTCGACATCAACGACGACCACCGCGCGGTCGAGAGCGATATGCCCGATAAATACGTCGCCGCCGGCAAGGCGCGCAGCCGCGGCGTCGAGGCGGAGGTCAACGGCGAGATCGTGCATGGCTGGAACATCTCGGCCGGCTACACCTATCTCGATACGAAATACCTCTCCGACCCTGAGAACGGCGGGCTGGCGCTGGACCCCGAGGAGCCGAAGCACGCCTTCAAGCTGTGGACACGCTACACTTTCGACAGCGGCAAGCTCGACGGGCTCAGCCTCGGCGCCGGCCTGCGCGCCTTCAGCCGCACGGAACGTTCCCTGCAGGGCGCGACCGGGCCGGCGGCGTCGGCGACGCAGGGCGCCTATGCGCTGGTCGACGCGCAGATCGCCTACAAGATCAACGATCACTTCGACGCCTCCTTCACGGTCAAGAACGTCTTCGACAAGAAATATTTCGACCGTCTGCCGCTGACCTATTTCGGCATCTATGGCGAGCCGCGCAGCTTCCTGCTCGGCGTCAAGAGCCATTGGTGATCACGCGCCGCGAGGCCCTGGCGATGCTGGGCGCGGCGCTCGCCCCGCCTCGTCCGGCATGGGCGGGCGGCCTGCGCGTGGCGGCGCTCGACTGGGCCCTGGCGGCCACGGCGGTGGCGGTCGGCGCGCGCGTCGTCGGCGTGCCGGCCGTCGATTATTACCGGCGCGCGGTGGTCGAGCCGGCGCTGCCGGCGGACGTCGTCGACGTCGGGCTCTTGTTCACGCCGAATTTCGAGCTGCTGGACGAATTGCGGCCCGATCTCATCGTCATTCCGCCCGGCCTGCGGGCGGCGGAAAGCCTGCTCGCACGCATCGCGCCCGTGCGCTGCGTCGATCTGGCGCCCGACGGAGGCGACGCGCTCGATAACGCCGTCGCCGCGACCGTCGCTTTCGCCGACGCGCTTGGCGCGCGGGAGGGCGGAGCGCGGCTGATCGCCGATATGGAGCGGACGTTCCGGGACGCCGCCGGCGCATTGTCGGCGCGGCGCGGCGAGCGCTTCTTCATCGCCATGCTGGCCGACGACCGCCATCTGACGCTGCTCGGTCCCGGCAGCCTGTTCGACGACGTGCTCGGCCGGCTGGGGCTCGTCAACGCGCAGCGCGAGCCTGGCCTGTGGGGCGGGCGCTCGGTGGTCGGGCTGGATCGCTTGGCGCGCCAGCCGGAGGCGGGGATCGTGCTGATCGACGCCGACGGCGAAAATCTCGCCGCGCCCATCGATCCGAACGGCGTGTTCTGGCGCGCGCTGCCGGCGGTGCGCGCGGGCAGAGTGTTCCATTTGCCGGCGGTGCTCGACAATGGCGGCGCGCCGGCGGCCCGGCGCTTCGCCACGCTTCTGGCGGCGGTGCTCGGCAAGGGCTCGGCCTGATATGCCGCGGATTTGTTCTTTCGCCGCGCTTATGCTGGCGCTGGCCGGACTGGCCCTGGCGCTCACCTTGCGCGACATGCAGGCGCTTTTGCCCGATGGCGGCTGGTGGCGGGCGCTGATCGCGCCCGATCCGGCGGATTTGGCGCAGATCACCGTACATTACAGCCTGCTGCCGCGCGCCGCCGCAGCGCTTCTGGTCGGGGCCGGGCTGGGCTTCGCCGGCGCCGTGGCGCAGACGGCGTTGCGCAATCCCGCCGCGGAGCCGGCTACGCTCGGCGTCAGCGCGGGGGCCTTTATCGCGCTCAGCGCCGCCACCGTCTGGGCGCCGTCGCTGCTGGCGGGCGGGCGCACCGGCGTCGCCTTCGTCGGCGGGACGGCGGCGGGGCTGGCCGTGCTGGGATTGAGCCGGCGCAGCCGTTTCCTGCCGCAGACCGTGCTTCTGGCCGGGCTGATGATCAGCCTCTATGCGGGCGCGCTCAACACGCTGCTGATCATGCTGCATGGCGGGCTCATCACCTTGTTCATCTGGGGCGGCGGCTCGCTGGCCGCGCAGGACTGGAGCGCGGTTTCCTATCTCGCGCCGCGGCTGGCGCCGGCCATGGCGGCGGGGCTGTTCCTGATCCGGCCGCTGGCGGCGCTGGCGCTTTCCGACGAGACGGCGGCGGCGCTGGGCGCACGGCCGGCCCTCGTGCGGCTCGCCGCCTTCGTTCTCGTGCTGTGGATCGCCGCGATCTGCACCGCCGCCGTGGGCGTGATCGGCTTTATCGGATTGGCTGCGCCGGAAATCGTGCGCCGCTTCGGTTTCGGCCGCATCCGCGCGCTGCTGCTTCTGTCGCCGCTCACGGGCGCGCTGCTATTGTGGGCGACCGACCGGATTTTCCAGAGCCTGCCGACGCCGTCCGAAATTCCCGCCGGGGCGGCTTCGGCGCTTCTCGGCGCGCCGCTGCTGATCTGGCTGATCGCGCGGCGCGCCGTGATCCGGCGGACGCCGGGACAGGGGCTGGCGGCCGCCGCGCCGCGCCGCGTCTTTCGCCTGTCATGGCTGGCGGCGCTGACGCTGCTGGTCGCCGCCGCCACGCTTCTGGTCGGGCGCGGGCTGCATGGCTGGAATTTTCGCGGCCTGTCCTCGGTCGAGGCCACCTTGTTCTGGCGCGCGCCGCGCATGCTGGCGGCGGGCGCGGCGGCGGCGCTTCTGGCCATCGGCGGCGGCGTGGTGCAGCGGCTGACCGCCAATCCGATGGCCAGCCCGGAATTACTGGGCGTCAGCGCCGGCGCGGCTTGCGGGGCGGTCGTCTCCATGCTGGTTCCGGTCGCCGGGCCGGCGCTGTTCACGCTTGCGGGCGTTGGCGGGGCCTGCGCCGTGCTGGCGCTGCTTCTGGTTTTCGCGCGCCGCCACGCGGCCGGGCCGGACGATCTATTCCTGGTCGGCGTCGCGGCCACGACCTGCTTCAGCGCCGTGGTGTCGGCACTTTTGGCCAGCGGCGATCCGCGCATGTACGACCTGCTGCGCTGGCTGAGCGGATCGACTTTTTTGGCGCGGCCGCAGGACGCGGCGATCCTGCTTGTCGCCGCAGCGCTGGCCTTCGCCGCGCTGCCTTTCCTGGCGCGCTGGCTGGAGCTTGCGCCGCTCGGCACCGGCGTCAACCGGGCGCTGGGCGCGCCGCCGGCCCGCAGCCGTCCGGCGCTGCTCGCCTTCGCTTCGGTGCTGGTCGGTCTGTCGGTGCTGACGGTCGGGCCGCTCAGCTTCGTCGGCCTGACCGCGCCGCATCTCGCCCGTCTGTGCGGCTTTCGCCGCCCGCTGGCGGAACTTGCGGCAGCCGCCATGATCGGCTGCATGCTGATGATGCTGGCCGACTGGTTGGGGCGCATCGTGCTGTTTCCCGACCAGATTCCGGCCGGATTGCTGGCCACGCTGATCGCCGCGCCCGGCGTCTTCGCGCTGATCGCCCGGCGCGGCTGAGTGAAAATTTCTTTTCCGGGTTGGACAGTGCGGCGCGTCCTATTCATATAGGGCCGGAAATTCGAGGGAGGCTGCGTGGACGGATCGAACCAAAGCGGAAACAAAGCGGCCCTTCTGCGCACCGCGCTGCGTTTGCTGCTTCCATTCTGGCCGTTGGTGCTGTTTGCGACCGGCGTCGGCATTGTGAGCGGCCTCGCGACAGCATGGCTTCTGGCGACGATCAACGAGGGGCTTCATGCGGGCGGGGTGAGCTGGGGCCTGCTGGCGCGCTTCGCCGGG
>UBKJ01000036.1 GCA_900465915.1 Hyphomicrobiales bacterium | reverse complement strand
GTTTCGGCCTCGGCCTGCCGGATCGCCTCGGCGATGCGGCAGGCCGAGGCCGAAACCAGCGGCGAGATCTACGCCGTGCTGGCGCGCTCTAGCGACGATTATTTCTATGTGGCCGGCTTCGCCGCCGCCTGCGGCGTGCTTCTGACCGCCGTCATCCTCGCCTTCCTCGCGCATTGGTTCTGGTTCGACATCAGCCTGCCGCTGTTTGGGCTCGCCATGCTCGCGGCCTTCGCCTCGGTCATGGCGGCGCTGTGGGCCGTGCCGGCCTTGCGCCTGCCGTTGACGCCGCGCCGCATCCGCTATCGCCGCGCCCATCTCAACGCCGTGCAGCAGTTCATGGCCCATAACGTGCACCTGACCGAGCGCCGCACCGGCATATTGCTGTTCGTCTCCATGGCCGAGCGCTACGCCGAGGTGATCGCCGACGCCGGCATCCACGCCCATGTGCGGCAGGAGGAGTGGAACGCCATCGTCGCCACGCTCGTAGGCCACGCCTCGCGCGCGGCGATCGCGGAAGGCTTCGTCGAGGCCATCGGCCAGGCGGGGACGCTTCTGAAAAGCCATTTCCCCGCCGGCGCGCACGACGTCAACGAGCTGGACGACCATCTGGTCGAGCTGTGACGGGAAGAGAATCAGTCGCGGCTGTTTCGCGCCGCGAGGCGGGATAGTTTCGTCATATGTCTTGTCGCGGATGCGACATTTTTCGCGGCCCGGCCGGGCCGATTTGTCCAAAAGCGCCGTCCGTCGCCATTTAAATGGATTAGATCGGGGCCTTCGCGCACACGGAAAATTTTCCGCTTTTCCATCGATTCATCATCAAAACGGGGCGCCGATCTGATAGGTTCCGCCTATCGCTATCATGACAGGAGTATCCGACGTGGCTGCGAAGCAGGCTCGTTCAAGCAAGGTCAAGGGTTCCAAGCCGAAGGAGGAGGGGAAGTCGCAGACGCCGGCGATCTTCCATCAGCTTCTCTTCGACTGGGCGCCGCCGGAGGACCTGGCGTCCTATGACGAGGCCGCGCTCGGCGCGGCGGCCCGCTTCGGATACGCGGCGCTCGAAAGCTGGCGCAAGGGCAAGAGCCTGATCGCCATCGACGACGGCGTGCAGCGCCAGGGCCGTCCGGTCTCGGTCGTCACCATCGTCAACGACAATATGCCCTTCCTGCTCGACTCCATCATGGGCGAGCTCGGCGACCGTCCCGATCCGATCTTCATGGTCGTGCATCCGGTCTTCGACGTGGCGCGCGAGAAGGACGGCGTCGTCATCCGCGGCGAGGCCACGCAGGCCGCGCCCGACAAGGGCTGCGACCGCGTCAGCCTGGTGCAGATTCACGTCGCCGCGCTCGACGCGGAGGCCAAGGCCGACCTCACCGCCGCGCTCAAGCGCGTGCTGGGGCAGGTGCGCGCCGCCGTCAGCGACTGGCGGCCGATGCTGGCCCGCCTCGACGGCGCCATCGCCGATTACCGTCGCGTGCACGAGCTGACCGGCGCGGAAGGCATGCCCGAGGCCATCGCCTTCCTCGAATGGCTGCGCGACGACCATTTCATCTTCCTCGGCATGCGCGAGCTGGCGCTGGCGGGCTCCGGCGAGCAGCGCGACTTGGTCGCCGCCGCCGAGCCGCTCGGGCTCTTGGGCGACGCCGAGGTGCGCGTGCTGCGCAAGGACCACGACGACACCGTCACCCCGCGCGAGATCACCGAATTCCTCGAAGGCGCCGAGCCGCTGATCGTCACCAAGGCCAACACTTTGTCGCTGGTGCATCGCCGTTCCTATCTCGACTATATCGGCGTCAAGATCTTCGGCCCGCGCGGCGAGGCGGTGGGCGAATTGCGCCTCGTCGGCCTGTTCACCTCGATCGCCTATATGAGCCCCGTCTTCGGCATTCCCTTCATCCGCTCCAAGGCGGAGACGGTGATCCGCGACCTCGGCTTCAACCGCGCCGACCATTCCGGCAAGGCGCTGGTCAACGTGCTGGAGGAATATCCGCGCGACGAATTGTTCCAGATCGACGCCGAGAGCCTGACCGCCAACGCCGAGCTGATCCTGGCCCTGGGCGAGCGGCCGCGCGTGCGCGCCCTGCCGCGCATCGACCGCTTCGGGCGCTTCGTCTCGGTGCTGGTCTATATTCCGCGCGACCGCTACGATTCAGTCGCGCGCGAGAAGATCGGCCGCTATCTGGCCGGCGTCTATGGCGGGGATTCCTTCGAGTTCCATCCTGTCTTCCTGCAGAACGGCCTGACGCGCGTGCAATATGTCATCCATCGCCGCGAACGCGCCACGCCGCATGTGGAGCGCGAGACGCTGGAGGCGGAAATCCGCGCCATCGTGCGCACCTGGGAGGACGCAGTGCGCGAGAGCGCCGAGGGGCAGGACGCGGCGATCGTCTCGCTGGCGGCCAATTTCCCGCAATCCTATCGCGAGGTGTTCACCGCCGAGGAGGCGCTGCCGGACGCCGCGCGCATCGCGACGCTCGACGACGCCAATCCGCTGTTCATCGACTTCTACCGTTACCGCACCGACGGGCCGGACGCGGCGTCGCTGAAGATCTATCATCACGGCGCGCCGGTGGCGCTGTCGCAGCGCGTGCCGCTCCTGGAGAACATGGGCTTCCGCGTCGTCAGCGAGCAGACCTACGAGTTCCCGCAGGCCGGGCGTGACGGCGCCATGGTCTATATGCACGACATGCAGCTCGTGAACGCCTTCGGCGCGCCGGTCGACCTCGGCGACGACGGCGAGATGCTGGAGGACGCCTTCCGCGCCGTCTGGAACGGGCTCGCCGACAATGACGGCTACAACGCGCTAGTGCAGACGGCGCGGCTCGACGCGCGCAAGATCATGATCCTGCGCTCCTACGGCCGCTACCTGCAGCAGGCGGGCGTCGCCTATTCGCAGGGCTTCATCGCGGCGGCGCTGAACCGCTATCCGCAGATCGCCGCCGACCTCTACGCGCTGTTCGACATGCGGCTCAACCCGAACGCCAAGCGGCGCGACGCGGCGGAGAAGAAGCTGGTCGACGCCATCGAGACGGCGCTCCTGGAAGTGCCGAGCATCGACGACGACCAGATCCTGCGCCGCTTCCGCAACCTGATCGAGGCGACGCTGCGCACCAACGCCTGGCAGCCCGACGCGGATGGAAAGCCCCGCGTCACCTTCGCCTTCAAGCTCGATCCGCGCCTGGTCGACGGCCTGCCGGACCCGCGCCCCTATCGCGAGATCTTCGTCTACGGGCCGGAGGTCGAGGGCGTGCATCTGCGCTTCGGCGCGGTGGCGCGCGGCGGCCTGCGCTGGTCGGACCGCGCGCAGGACTACCGCACGGAAGTGCTCGGCCTGGTCAAGGCGCAGCAGGTCAAGAACGCCGTCATCGTGCCGGTCGGCGCCAAGGGCGGCTTCTATCCCAAGCGCCTGCCCGTGGGCGGCGACCGCAACGCGGTGTTCGAGGCCGGCCGCGACGCCTACAAGATCTTCATCTCGACGCTTTTGTCGGTGACCGACAACATTATCGACGGCAAGGTGGCCCCGCCGGAGGACGTGGTGCGCCACGACAAGGACGACCCCTATTTCGTCGTCGCCGCCGACAAGGGCACGGCCACCTTCTCCGACACCGCCAACGCCATCAGCCAGGCGCACGACTTCTGGCTCGACGACGCCTTCGCCTCGGGCGGTTCGGCCGGCTACGATCATAAGGGCATGGGCATCACCGCCCGCGGCGCCTGGGAGGCCGTCAAGCGGCATTTCCGCGAGTTCGACGTCGACATCCAGACCCAGCCCTTCACCGTGGCGGGCGTGGGCGACATGTCGGGCGACGTGTTCGGCAACGGCATGCTGCTGTCGGAGAAAATCCGGCTGATCGCCGCCTTCGACCATCGCGACATCTTCATCGATCCCGACCCGGACATGGCGGCGAGCTTCGCCGAGCGCAAGCGCCTGTTCGACCTGCCGCGCTCGAGCTGGCAGGATTACGACCGCTCGACGCTGTCGGCCGGCGGCGGCGTCTTCAGCCGCAGCCAGAAGACCGTCACGCTGTCGGCGGCGGCGGCCAAGGCCATCGGCCTCTCCAAGACCACGGCCACGCCGGCGGAGATCATGACGGCGATCCTCAAGGCCAAGGTCGATCTTTTGTGGTTCGGCGGCATCGGCACCTATATCCGCGCCGGCGCCGAGACGGACGCGCAGGTGGGCGACCGCGCCAACGACGCGATCCGCATCACCGGCGCGGAAGTGGGCGCGCGGGTGATCGGCGAGGGCGCCAATCTGGGCATGACGCAGCGCGGGCGCATCGAATATGCGCTGGCGGGCGGCCGCAGCAACACCGACGCCATCGACAATTCGGCCGGCGTCAACTGCTCGGACGTCGAGGTCAACATCAAGATCGCGCTGGCCGCCGCCATGCGCTCGGGCAAGCTCAAGCGGCCGGCGCGCGACAAGCTGCTCGCCAGCATGACCGACGACGTGTCGCATCTGGTGCTGCGCAACAACTATCTCCAGCCGCTGACGCTGTCTTTGGCCGAGCGGCAGGGCTTGGCCGAGCTGCCCTACCAGGCGCGCTTCATGGCCGAGCTGGAGAAGCGCAAGCTCCTCGACCGCAAGGTGGAGAACCTGCCGTCGGTCGCCGTGCTGGACGACCGCCAGAAGGCCGGCCAGCCGCTGACGCGGCCGGAGCTGGCGGTGCTTCTGGCGCACGCCAAGCTGTCGCTGTCGGACGACCTGGTGGCGAGCGACCTGCCGGACGAGCCCTATTTCAAGTCGCTGCTGTTCGATTATTTCCCGCCGCGCATGGCCAAGACCTACGCCGACGAGATCGCCCATCACCGGCTGAAGCGCGAGATCGTCGCCACGCTTCTGGCCAACGACGTCGCCAATCGCGGCGGAATCACCTTCGTCAGCCGGCTCAACGACACCACCGGCAAGTCGCCGGCGGAGATCGTGCGGGCCTATGTGGCGGTGCGCGACGGCTTCGGCGTCGACGCGGTCTATGACGCCATCGACGCGCTCGACAACAAGGTGGCCGGGTCGGTGCAGAACCAGTTCTACGAGGCGGTGGGCGCGATGCTCCTGTCCACCGTGGCCTGGGTGCTGCGCAACGATCCGGGCGGCTCGTCGCTGTCGGAGATGGTGCGCGACATCGACAAGGCGCGCGCGGCGCTGGAGCCGCGCCTGGACGAGCTGCTGCCGGAATTCCTCGCCGAGGCCCTGCAGGCCGACAAGGCCGCCTTCGCCGAAAAGGGCGCGCCGGACGAGCTGGCCCTGCGGCTGGCGCAGCTGCAGTTCGCCGCCATCACGCCGGACATCGCGCTGATCGCCCATCTGTCGAAGGCGGACATCGTCACGGCGGCCAAGGCCTATTTCGGCGTGACGGAAGCCTTCCGCATCGGCCGCATCGAGGAAGCGGCGCGCGGCGTGCCGGTGACCGACTATTACGACGGCCTGGCCCTGTCGCGGGCGAGCGAGACGATCACCCAGGCCGTGCGAGGCGTGACGGTGACGGCGCTCAAGCGCTTCGGCAAAGAGAAGGACCCCGCCGCCGCCTGGCTCTCCGCCGACGCGGCGCGCATCGACGCGCTGCGCGCGCGCATGGTGGCGCTGACCGAAAGCGGCGACCTCACCGTGTCGCGGCTCGCGGTCGCGGCCGGCTTGATGTCGGACCTGGTCGCGCAATAAGGCGGGACGGAAAATGAAAAGGGCGGCCTTCGGGCCGCCCTTGATCGTTTTGGGATGGGAGACTCGTGAGGTTCGTTCGCTGTAACGCTTGCGGGCGTTATGTGCGGCAGTGGATGGCAAAGCTTCGCATCTCGAAACGCTGCGTTCCGCTTGCCGATGCCGGATTTAGTCGCGCAGCGGCACGCCGCTCGCCGCCCGCTGCGCGGTTGCTCCGGCGCGGTGCAGCCTGTACTGTGCGGCGAATCCTGGGAGGGGACGCATTTGACCGATGAAGCCATGAAGACCGGGCGCTTCGCTTCGCGGCGCGGCGTGTGGGGCTGGATGCTGTTCGACTGGGCGGCGCAGCCCTTCTTCACTGTCGTGGTCACCTTCATCTTCGGCCCCTATTTCATTGCGCGCATGGCGGCCGACCCGCAGTCGGGGCAGGTGGCCTGGGCCTACGGCTTCTCGGCGGCGGGCTTCGTCATCGCCGTGCTGTCGCCGGTGCTGGGCGCCGTCTCCGACAAGACCGGCGCGCGAAAACCGTGGATCGCCTTCTTCGCCGTGCTGAAGATCACGGGCCTGTGCCTGCTATGGTTCGCCGCGCCGGGCGCGAACATGATCGCCGTGCTGGCCGCCTTCGCCATGGCCATGGTGGCGGCCGAGTTCTCCATCGTCTTCAACGATTCCATGATGCCGCGCCTCGTGCCGCGCGCCGAGATCGGCCGCATCTCCAACATCGCCTGGGGGCTCGGCTATCTCGGCGGCATGATCGTGCTGATCTTCGTGGTTCTGTTCCTGGCCGGCCTGCCGCAGACCGGCAAGACCATCATCGGCGTCACGCCGCTATTCGGCCTCGACCCGGCGCAGGGCGAGGACGCGCGCATCACCGGGCCGCTGTCGGCGCTGTGGTATTTCGTCTTCATCCTGCCGATGTTCCTGTTCACGCCCGACGCGGACAAGGGCATGCCGCTCAAGGCCGCGCTGGTCAGCGGGCTGAAGGAGTTGAAGACCACGCTGGCGGAAGCGCGGCGGCGCAAGACGGTGTTCCAGTTCCTCATCGCCCGCATGGTCTATCAGGACGGCGTCAACGCGCTGCTGGCGCTGGGCGCCGGCTACGCGGCCGCCATGTTCCGCTGGACCATCACCGAGATCGGTCTGTTCGGCATGATCCTCAACGTCATGGCGATCTTCAGTTGTCTCGTCGCCAGCCGCTGCGACACGCGCTTCGGCTCCAAGGCGGTGGTGATGGGGGCGCTGGCGCTTCTGCTTCTCGCCTCGCTCGGCATCGTCTCCACCGCGCCGGAGCATACGCTGTTCGGCCTCATGCCCTTCGCGCCCTCCGACGCGACCGGCCTGTTCGCGAGCCCGGCCGAGCACGCCTATCTCGTCTACGGGCTGATGGTGGGGGCGGCCTTCGGGCCGGTGCAGGCCTCGTCGCGCTCGTGGTTCGCGCGTTCGATCCGGCCGGAGGAATCGGGCCGCTATTTCGGCATCTACGCGCTGACCGGCCGCGCCACCGGCTTTCTCGGGCCGTTCCTGGTCGCCACCGTCACCGCCGCCACCGGCTCGGCGGCGCTGGGCATGGCGGTGCTGGTGCTGTTCTTCGCCGTCGGGCTGGCGCTCACCGCCGCCACGCCCTATTCGGGCCATCCCGCGTAAGCCTCACTCCACCCAGTGCAGCGAGCGCTGCACGGCCTTGCGCCAGGAGGCGAACAGGCGGTCGCGCTCCTTGGCCTCCATCTTGGGGTGCCAGCGATGGCCGACCTGCCAGTTCTCGACGATGTCGGCGGTGGATTTCCAGTAGCCGACCGCAAGGCCCGCCGCATAGGCCGCGCCCAGCGCCGTCGTCTCGACGATCTTCGGCCGCACCACCGGCAGGCCGAGAATGTCGGACTGGAACTGCATGACGAAATCGTTGACCGTCATGCCGCCGTCGGCGCGCAGCTCGGTGATCTCGACGCCGGAATCCTTGACCATCGCGTCCAGCACCTCGCGCACCTGGTAGCAGCTCGCCTCCAGCGCCGCGCGGGCGATGTGGCCCTTGTTGGCGAAGCGGGTCAGGCCGGCGATGACGCCGCGCGCCGAATCCTCCCAATGCGGCGCGTAGAGGCCGGAAAAGGCCGGCACGAAATAGACGTCGCCATTGTCGTCCACCGTGCGGGCCAGCGTCTCCACCTCGGCGCTGGTGCGGATGACGCCGAGATTGTCGCGCAGCCATTGCACCAGCGCGCCGGTGATGGCGATGGAGCCCTCCAGCGCATAGACCGCCGGAGCGTCGCCCAGCTTGTAGGCCGGCGTGGTGAGAAGGCCGTAGCCGGAGGGGACCGGCTTCTCGCCGGTGTTCATCAGCATGAAGCAGCCGGTGCCGTAGGTGTTCTTGGTTTCGCCCGGCTCCAGGCAGGCCTGGCCGAACAGGGCCGCCTGCTGGTCGCCGAGAATGCCGGAAAGCTTGACGCCGCGCAGCTCCTCGGCGGCGATCTCGCCATAGACCTCGCTCGACGAGCAGATTTCCGGCAGGCAGGCGGCGGGGATGTCGAACATCTCCAGGATCGACGCGTCCCAGCGCAGCGCCGCTATGTCCATCAATTGCGTGCGCGAGGCGTTGGTGACGTCGGTGATATGCGCGCCGCCCCGCGGCCCGCCGGTGAGGTTCCAGGCGAGCCATGTGTCGACGGTGCCGAACAGCGCCTCGCCAACTTCCGCCTTTTTGCGCGCGCCCGGCACATGGTCGAGCAGCCAGCGCAGTTTCAGCCCGGAGAAATAGGTCGAGATCGGCAGGCCGGTGCGGCCGCGCAGATAGTCCGCGCCATATTCCGCCGTGAAGCGCGCCACAAGCTCGTCGGTGCGGGTGTCCATCCATACGAGCGCGTTGTGCAGCGGCTGGCCGGTGCGCCGGTTCCACAGCACCGCCGTCTCGCGCTGGTTGGTGATGCCGACCGAGGCGATGTCCACCGGCTTCAGCCGCGCCTTGCGCAGCGCCTCGGCCACGACATGCTGCGTGTTGCGCCATATCTCGAGCGGATTGTGCTCGACCCAGCCCGCCTTGGGAAAGATCTGCTCGTGCTCGCGCTGGTCCATGGCGACCACGTCGCCCTGGCGGTCGAAGACGATGAAGCGCGTGCTGGTTGTTCCCTGGTCGATGGAGCCGACGAACTGTGCCACGGATCGAATTCCTCCCAAGAGTAGCGCATTGTTTTTGCTGGGCCGCTGACGCCGGCCGGATGACGGTCGCTTTCTACCAAAACGTGTGGACCGGAATAATATGTCCGCAAATTCCAGACAATCCGATTAACTTGGGAGGGGAAGAGGCGGAAAAAAAGCCCCGGATGGAAATCCGGGGCTTTTTCGGTCAGTGGCGGAAGTGGCGCATGCCGGTCATCACCATGGCGATGCCGTGCTCGTCGGCGGCGGCGATCACCTCGTCGTCGCGCATCGAGCCGCCCGGCTGGATGACGGCGACGGCGCCCGCCTCGACCGCCGACAGAAGCCCGTCGGCGAAGGGGAAGAAGGCGTCCGAGGCCACCACGCAGCCCTTGGTCAGCGGCTCGGAGAGGCCGGCGGCGCTGGCTGCGTCCTCAGCCTTGCGGGCGGCGATGCGGGCGGAATCGACGCGGCTCATCTGGCCCGCGCCGATGCCCACCGTCGCGCCGTTCTTGACATAGACGATGGCGTTCGACTTGACGTGCTTGGCGACGCGGAAGGCGAATTTCATGTCGGCGAGTTCGGCGTCGCTCGGCGCGCGCCTGGTCACGGTCTTGAGGTCGAGGTCGTCCACCACGCCATTGTCGCGCGACTGGACCAGAAGGCCGCCGGCGACGGTCTTGGCGGCGACGCCCTTCGCGCGCGGGTCGGGCAGGCCGCCGGTGACGAGCAGGCGCAGGTTCTTCTTGGCCGCGACGATGGCCCTGGCGGCCTCGGTCGCGTCGGGAGCGATGATGACCTCGGTGAAGATTTTCACGATCTCTTCCGCCGCGTCCTCGTCCAGCGTCTTGTTCAGCGCCACGATGCCGCCGAAGGCCGAGACCGGATCGCAGGCGAGCGCCTTGAGATAGGCTTCCTTGATGGTCGTGGCTTCGGCAACGCCACAGGGGTTGGCGTGCTTGATGATGGCGACGGCCGCGGTGCGGGCCGGGTCGAACTCGGCCACCAGCTCGAAGGCGGCGTCGGTGTCGTTGATGTTGTTGTAGGAAAGCTGCTTGCCCTGAAGCTGCGTGGCGGTGGCGACGCCGGGGCGCTTCTCGCCGGTGAGGTAGAAGCCCGCCGTCTGGTGCGGGTTCTCGCCGTAGCGCATCACCGAATGCAGCTTGCCGGCGACCGAGCGCCAGACCGGATTTTCCTCTTCGATCGCTTCCGCGAACCAGTTGGAGATCGCCGCGTCATAGGCCGCCGTGCGCGAGAACGCCTTGGCGGCGAGCTTCTTGCGGAAGGACAGCGGCAGGGAGCCGGAATGCTTCTCCAACTCGGCCACAACGTCGGCGTAGTCGGCGGGATCGACCACCGTCGCCACATAGGCGTGGTTCTTGGCCGAAGCGCGGATCATGGCCGGACCGCCGATGTCGATGTTTTCGACGGTGGTGTCGTAGTCGCCGCCCTGAAAGCGCACTTCCTCGAACGGGTAGAGATTGATGACGGCGAGGTCGATGCCGCCGATGCCGTGTTCTTCCATGGCCGCGACGTGTTCCGGGTCGTTGCGCACGGCGAGCAGGCCGCCATGGACCGCCGGATGCAGCGTCTTCACGCGCCCGTCCATGATTTCGGGAAAGCCGGTGACCTCGGACACGTCCTTCACCGGAACGCCCGCCGCGGCGATTGCTTTCGCCGTGCCGCCGGTGGACAGGATTTCGACGTCTTGGGCATGCAGCGCCTTGGCGAAGTCGATCAGGCCGGTCTTGTCGGAAACGGAAAGGAGGGCGCGGCGCACCCGATGAAGATCGGGAGCGGGAATATGCTTGGAGCTGACAGCCATGGGGAGTTGGTCTCTTCGTTGCTGAAACGGATGGGCGTTTTCAGGAAAGGAACGAGGTGCCCGTAGCACAGAAGGGGCCGGAATCCTACCGCTAAAGCTCAGACGTAGCTGCCGAGCGCGATGCGGCTGAACTGCCAGTTCACCTCCGGCAGTTCGGAGGCCGGGAAGGCCAGCACGATCTGGCGCGTCGCGACCGGGCCGCGGAAGCCGGCGAAGAAGATCGAATCCTCCAGCTGCGGCGCGACCTCGAAGCAGGAGAAGGCCCAGGTGTCGTCGCGGTCGGCGGAAAGCACGATCAGCCCGTTCTCGTCGAAGGACACGTCCACCGAGGGGTGGATGTGGAAGCGCACCGCGATATTGTCGCGGCCGTTGGCCTTCAGCGGCCGGGCGTCGCCGCGATAGAAGCGATCCATGCCCTGGATAACGCTGCCATTGTGCGACAGCACCACGCGGCGCTCGTGATAGACGCCGAAAAGCCGCGCATAGCCGTCATGGCTGGCGACGAAGCCCTGCCGTCCGGCCTCCTCGACGCGCTGGCGCTGCACGCGGGTGGGGCCGGCCACGATGGGCGTGCCGATCATGCCCGACAGGCCGCTCTGGTGGCTGAAGCGGCAGGAGGAGGTGTCGTTGATCGTGGCGGTGGAATGGGCCGCCGTCGAGCGGCCGAGCTGGCGGAACTCGACTGGGCCGTAGCGGTCGATGCCGGAATTGACGATATAGCGCTGGCGACCCGACGACATTTCGAACGACAAGCAGCCGGCGTTGGCGTCGCGCGAGGCGGTGACCGGCGGCGGCAGGCCGGTGTCGGCGATCACCGTGGTCGCGCCCATCGACAGGCGCTCATAGCCGGAATAGGGCGCGTGGGTCAGCGGCGCGCCGTCGGTCTCGTCGAGGCGCAGCACCGAGACGATGCGCTCGGACAGCGTGGGCCCGACGCCGTTGAACAAAGCGAGGCTGCCGTCCTGGTGGCGGAAGAAGCGCAGCGCCGGCAGCATCCGCTCCACAGCCTCGATCAGCGCCTTGGGCGGGGCCTCGCCGCCGGCGGCGTAGGTCTGGCGCAGCGGCAGGAGATCGGCGAGCAGCTCCAGCACCGTGGCCGGGTTGCGCGAGATATGGCCGCCGTCGGGCAGGATCTGCCGCTTCAATTCATATTCGAGATTGCGCCGCGCCGCGCGCACGGTGGGCGGCGAGACGGGCAAGGCGAGCGCCGCGAAGGCGAGCGCGATGCGGGCGCGCAGGCGCTCCTCGCCGTCGTCCATCGCGCCGGCGATGGCGCGCAGATAGCGCACCTGCATGGCGAGCGAGCGCATGACGCGGCGCTGGAAGGAGGCGTCCGCGCCGTTGAGGATGAGGTTGGAATGCTGGAGCCAGGCGATGACGCGCTGGGCCACGGCTTCCGGCGTCCAGGCCAGGCCGCCGATGCGCTTGCCGAACAGGCGCAGCCAGTCCTCGACCAGCGCGCGGGCGTTGGCGGTGGCGAGGTCGCTATTGGCGCCCTTGAGATGACGCAGCCAGCCGAAGCCGTGCAGCGCCGCCTCCCATTCGCGCGTCGGCGGCTCGACCGCGAAGGGCGACAGGCCTCCGGTGTCGACCAGCCGGCCGGCCAGCGCGAAGCGGCCGTGGTAGAATTCCTGCGCGAGCTGCGGATCGGCGACGCGCAGGTCGGGCGGAGCGATCAGCACGCGGTCGGGCGTGAAGCCGGTGAAGCGCCAGCGCACGAGCGGGCCCATGCGCAGGCGGCGGCTGAATTTGCGCCAGACCTGCGCCATGGCCAGTCCCCAAAGATGCGGGGTTTCGCTGAGCGCGAGAGCCAATCGTTGCTTCTCCGTGTTCGTCGCCATCGATTCGGGCCAGAGCGGCCGGCGTCCTTTCCCTAGAATTCTACAGAATGGTGAATCCGGCGTTAACCATGCCGGCGAAGGGGATGGATGTGTATATTACACCATCGTTTTTTAGCTATTGCTGTGAGATTCCGCCGTCAAGCACCGCCGGGCGTTTCGCTTCGGCGAACGGCGACAGCCCCCGGTTTTCCCCAGCCGCCGCAATTGCCGCCCTCGCGAAAAAATGATTATATTCTTCCAGTTATATTCTTTTAGTACGGATGCATATGCGGCCGGCTTACGGCCCCGCCGGTCGCGATCAACAAGGAATCCCCCATGCCTGAAACTCCCCGCAAGATTTCCCTGGCGGCCCGCGTGGCGCTGGCCGTGCTCGGCGTGCTGTTCATACTGGTCGGACTTTATTTCACCGTCGGCGGCGGCATGCTGATCAGCCGCGGCGGAAGCTGGTATTATCTTTTGATGGGTCTCGCCGTGCTCGTTTCGGGCGTGCAGATCGTACGCGGCCGCGCCAGCGCGGTATGGATCTACGGCCTCGCCGTGATCGCCACGGTGATCTGGTCGCTGTGGGAATCGGGGATCGATTTCTGGGCGCTGGAGGCCCGCATCCTCACCTTCACCATGGCGGCCATGGTGCTGGCGCTGTTCATGCCGCTGCTGCGGCGCGGCGACGGAAGGCGGGCCAGCGGAACCTTCGCGGCGATCGCCTTCGTCGTGCTGCTTCTGGTCAATGTCGGCTGGTTCTGGGGCATGTTCACGCCGCATGGAATCTCCAACAGCGAGGTCGCGGCCGGCCCCGCCGACACGGCGGATCAGGGCAAGGACTGGCCGGAATATGCCGGCGACGGCCTCGCCCATCGCTTCGGCGCGCAGGACCAGATCAACGTCTCCAACGTCAAGGACCTCAAGGTCGCCTGGACGTACCGCACCGGCGACGTGCCGATCAGCCCCGGCGGCGGCGGTTCGGAGGATCAGGAGACCCCGCTTCAGGTCGGCGATTCGCTCTATATCTGCACGCCGCACAACACGGTGATCTCGGTCAACGCCACCACCGGCAAGGAGAACTGGCGGCATGAGTTCCCGACCAAGACGACGGTCTGGGTGCGCTGCCGCGGCCTCGCCTATTTCGACGCGGCCAAGCCGCTGGTCCAGCCGACCGCGCCGGGCAGCACGCCCGTGACGCCGGTGTCGCTGGCGCAGGGCGCGGCCTGCCAGCGCCGCATCTTCATGAACACGATCGACGCCGTTCTGGTGGCGCTCGACGCTGACACCGGCAAGCTCTGCGACGATTTCGGCGATCACGGCAAGGTGGACCTCAAGACCGGCATCGGCAACGCCGACAGCCCGCTCTACGAAATGACCTCGCCGCCGGCGCTGGCGGGCACGACCGTGGTGGTCGGCGGCCGCGTCGCCGACAATGTGGCGCTCGACATGCCGGGCGGCGTGATCCGCGGTTTCGACGTCATCACCGGCAAGATGAAATGGGCCTTCGATCCGGGCAATCCCCAGGATCGTCAGGCCCCGGTGGACGGCAAGACCTATGTGCGCTCGACGCCCAATGTCTGGGCCCCGATGACCTATGACGCGATGTCGAACGCCATCATCATGCCCACGGGCAGCGCCGCCATCGACCTGTGGGGCGTGCCGCGCACGCCGGAGGACGAGAAATACGGCGCTTCGGTGCTGTCGCTCGACGCCACCACGGGCAACGAGAAGTGGCATTACCAGACGGTGCATCACGACCTCTGGGACTTCGACGTGCCGATGCAGCCGACGCTGTTCGATTTCACCAAGCCGGACGGCAGCAAGGTTCCGGCGCTGGTGATCGGCACCAAGATGGGCCAGCTTTTCGTGCTCGACCGGCTGACCGGCAAGCCGCTGACGGAGGTAAAGGACATTCCCGTCAAGGCCGGCCCGATCAAGGACGAGCGCTATTCGCTGACCCAGCCGCTTTCCACCGGCATGCCGCAGATCGGCGCGGACGTGCTCAAGGAACAGGACATGTGGGGCATGACCGCCTTCGACCAGCTCGCCTGCCGGGTGATCTATCGCGGGCTGCGCTATGACGGGCTGTTCACCGCGCCGGGCGAGGATTATTCGCTGAGCTTCCCGGGTTCGCTGGGCGGCCTGAACTGGGGCGGCCTCGCCTATAATCCCGACGCTTCCACGCTGTTCGCCAACGACATGCGCGTGGGCCTGTGGGTGCACATGATGGCGCAGCCGACGGGGGCGAAGTCCTCCAACGGCAACGAATCGGTCAATGCCGGCATGGGCGCGGTGCCGCTCAAGGGAACGCCCTATGCGGTGGTGAAGGATCGCTTCTTCTCGCCGCTCGGCATTCCCTGTCAGGAGCCGCCCTTCGGCTCGTTGACCGCCATCGACATGAAGACGCAGAAAGTGTCCTGGCAGATTCCGCTCGGCACGGTGCAGGACACCAACCTGTTCGGCATCCGCATGCGCATGCCGATCCCGATCGGCATGCCGACCATCGGCGGCCCGATGGCGACGCGCGGCGGGCTGGTGTTCTTCGCGGCGACGCAGGATTTCTATCTGCGCGCCTTCGACCAGAAGACCGGCAAGGAAGTCTGGAAAGCCCGCCTGCCGGTGGGCAGTCAGGGCACGCCGATCAGCTATGTCGTCAACGGCAAGCAGTATATCGTGATCTCGGCCGGCGGCGCGCGCAACGCCGACCAGCGCGGCGATTACGTCATCGCCTACGCGCTTCCGTAAGATTTATGCCCGCCGGGAGACCGGCGGGCGTTTTCATGGGAAATATCGGAGCGGTTCCGCGGAAGCGAAGCCGCTTCTTCTTTTTTCAGACGCGGCGGAAGCGGGCGGCGAAGAAACCATCCATGCCAGCCATGCGCGTCTCGTCGCCGAAACGCTCCGCCGGAAGATCGGCGGGGGTGGAGCGCAGGAATCCTTCCGGTGTAACGAGGCCGCCAAAACCATTGGGGCCGGGCACATCGGCGGGCGTGATGGGGAAGGACTCCAGCAGCGGGTTCTGCGCGGCCGCGCGCGCCACTTCTTCGCCCTCGGCGGGGTGCAGCGAGCAGTTGGAGAAGACGATGACGCCGCCGGGTTTCACCAGCGTCGCGGCGTGGGCGAGCAGCTTCGCCTGCAAGGCGGCCAGCTTGGCGATGTCGGCGGGCGACTTGGTCCATGGCACGTCCGGATGGCGGCGCACGGTGCCGGTGGAGGAGCAGGGCGCGTCGAGCAGCACGGCGTCGAACAGTTCTTCCGGCTGGAAATCCATCAGGTCGGTCGCGACGGTCTTCGCCGTGAAGCCGAGCCGCTCCAGATTGCCGTTGAGGCGCTTGAGCCGGTTTTCGGACAAGTCGAGCGCGGTGACCTCCGCGCCTTGCTGGACGAGCTGCGCGGTCTTGCCGCCGGGCGCGGCGCAAAGGTCGGCCACGCGCTTGCCCCTGATGTCGCCTATCAGGCGGGCGGGCAGGCTTGCCGCCACGTCCTGCACCCACCATTCGCCCTCGGCGAAGCCGGGCAGGTCGGTGAGCGCGCCCTCGACGGTCGCCACCCGCACCGAGCCGTTGGGCAGCGCCACACCACCGAGCTTTTCGGCCCAGAGCTGCGGATCGCCCTTTACGGTGAAATCGATCGGCGCTTCATGCGCGTGCATGGCGAGGATGGCGGCGGCCTTTTCCGCGCCATAGGCGTCGGCGATGCTTTGCGCGAACCAGTCCGGCGCGTTGCGCTCCGGCTCTGCGTGATGGGCCAGCGCCCGCTCCTTGTTGCGCGACAGACGCCGCAGAAGCGCGTTGACGAGGCCGGCATATTTGCGGTTGCGCGGATCGGCGTTGGCGGCTTCCACAGCGAGGTCGACCGCCGAATGGTCGGGCAGGTCGAGATAGAAGATCTGCGCCACGGCCACATGCAGGAGATGCTTCAGAGCGACCGCGTTTTCAGGCAGGGGCCGTTCGAGCCGCTTGTCGATGGCGCGCTCGATCGCGCCGCGATTGCGCAGCGCGCTGCCCAGAATGGCGCGCACGAGTGCTCGGTCTCTTGGTTCCAGCGCCAGATATTGCGGATGGCCATGGGCGTTGTCGGTGAGGCCATCGAGCGATGTATGCTTGTCGATCACCGCGCTCAACAGACGCGCCGCGCATTGCCGCGCGGCGAGGCCGGGACGGTCGGGAGCGGTCTCTAGCTGCGGCTTCCTGTTTCCGCGCTTCGGCGCGGGTTTTCTATCGTTCACTTTGTCCTGCTTTGCGAGGCTGAATTACGACCAAGGGCCCCGAAAGCCGGAACCGCCATTGCTGTTTCCGCCTGCATTACCCCATGGACCGCCATATTGGGAAGGGCCGGTTTGTGCAGGAGCGGGCTGCGGAGCCATATTGGCGGAGTGGAGGCCCATTTCCGCCGCCATCCGCTCCAGCGCGGCGATGCGGTTGTCGGTGTCGGGATGGGTCGAGAACAGGTTGTCCGCGCCGCGTCCGCTCAGCGGGTTGATGATGAACATATGCGCGGTGGCCGGATTGTGCTCGGCCTCCTCGTTGGGAATGATCTTGGTGTTGCGGGCGATCTTGCCCAGCGCCGAGGACAGCCACAGCGGATTGCCGCAGATTTCCGCGCCGCGCCGGTCGGCGGCGTATTCGCGGGTGCGGCTCACCGCCATCTGCACGATCATGGCGGCGAAGGGCGCGACCAGCATGGCGATGAGCGCGCCGATGACGCCGAGCACGTTGTTGTTGCCGTTCTCTCGGTTGCCGCCGAGAAAGAAGGCGAAATTGCCGAGCATGGAGATCGCGCCGGCGAGCGTCGCCACGATGGTCATGGTCAGCGTGTCGCGGTTCTGCACATGGGCCAGCTCGTGCGCCATCACGCCCGCCACTTCCTCCGGCGTCAACCGCTGCAACAGGCCGGTGGAGGCGGCGACGGCGGCGTTTTCGGGGTTGCGGCCGGTGGCGAAAGCGTTGGGCTGGTCCTCGTGGATGATGAAGGTTCTGGGCATCGGCAGGCCGGCCTTGGCGGCGAGCCCGCGCACGATGGCGACATATTCGGGCGCGCTGCGCTCGTCCACCTCCTGCGCGTTGTACATGCGCAGCACCATCTTGTCGGAATTCCAGTAGCCGAACAGGTTGGTGGCGACGGCGAAGGCCAGCGCGATCATCATGCCGCTTCCGCCGCCCAGAAGATAACCGACGCTCATGAACATGACCGTCATCAGGGCGATCAGCATGGCGGTTCTGGTCATATTCATGGGGCGCGTTTCTCCGTTCGGGTTTCAAGGCGATGCGTTCTCGCCTATATGATGGGGAGGCGAAGAGGACTCTTCAATGATTTTGGAATCGGGATTTCAGGACCGGAAACGATGACCGACGACAAGCCACGCGCCTTCGAGGACCTGCCGCCCGCCGCCCAGCGCGCGCTGAAGGAGGCGGAAGCGCGCCGCGCCGCGGAAAAACCCGCGCTCGCGCCGAAGGAGATCGGCGGCCGCGGCGGCAAGGACCCCGCCCGCTTCGGCGACTGGGAGATCAAGGGGCGGACCATCGACTTCTGATCATGCGGCGCTGGACGGCGCGGCCGACTTCAGCCACAGTCGGCCTTTGTTCAGGGAGGAAGCCTTGCCGTCCATCGATGTTCTCGCCGCATTCTTTATCACCACCGCCGTCTTCGCCTATATACCCGGCCCGGCCATGCTCTACGCCGCCGCGCAGACCTTGGCGCGCGGTCGCCGGTCGGGCCTGATGGCCGCGCTCGGCATTCATCTCGGGTGTTACGTCCATGTGGTCGCGGCGGCGGCCGGGTTGTCGGTGCTGTTCCATACCGTTCCGTGGCTCTATATGGGCGTGAAGCTCGTCGGCGCGGCCTATCTGGTCTGGATGGGCGTCGCGATGTTGCGCGACCGCAGCGGGAAGGACGCGCATCTTTCGGCGACGGCCGCGCCGGTGATCGCGCCGAAATCGCCGCGGCGGGCTTTTCTGCAAAGCGTGACGGTCGAGATGCTCAATCCCAAGACGGCGCTGTTCTTCCTCGCCTTCCTGCCGCAATTCGTCGATGCTTCGGCGGCGTTTCCGGTCTGGCTGCAATTCTTCATATTGGGCTGTGTCGTCAACCTGCTGTTTTCGTCGGCCGATCTGGTCTGCGTTTTTCTCGCCGGCGCGCTGGTGTCGGGGATGCGGCGGTCGGCGACGGCCCGCCGCCTCGCGCAAAAGGCCGGCGGGACGCTGCTGATCGGCCTCGGCGCGCATCTGGCCTTGCAAAGAAGCTGACCGCCGTGGCGCTTTGACCGCGCGCAAGATCTATACGCTGGAAGTCGAGGACGAATTTCTTCGGGAGAAATGAAAAGGCCGGGAATTTTCCCGGCCTCTCCGTCCGTCACTTCTTGTTCTGGCGGTTTTGGATCAGGTCGTCGACGACGCCCGGATCGGCGAGCGTCGAAGTGTCGCCCAGCGCGCCGAAATCGTCCTCGGCGATCTTGCGCAGGATGCGGCGCATGATCTTGCCGGAGCGGGTCTTGGGCAGGCCCGGCGCGAACTGGAGCTTGTCCGGCGAGGCGATGGGGCCGATCTCCTTGCGCACGTGCAGGGTCAGCTCCTTGCGCAATTCGTCCGGGTCCTGCGTGTCCGCGCCGGTCATCAGCGTGACGTAGCAGTAGATACCCTGTCCCTTGATCGGATGCGGATAGCCGACCACGGCGGCTTCCGACACCGAATGGTGCGAGACCAGCGCCGATTCGATTTCCGCCGTGCCGAGGCGATGGCCGGAAATGTTCAGCACGTCGTCGACGCGGCCGGTGATCCAGTAATAGCCGTCGGCGTCGCGGCGGCAGCCGTCGCCGGTGAAATACTTGCCCTTGTAGGTGGAGAAGTAGGTCTCGATGAAGCGCTTGTGGTCGCCGTAGACCGTGCGCATCTGGCCGGGCCACGAATCGGTGATGCAGAGATTGCCGTCGGTCGCGCCTTCGAGGACTTTGCCCTCGTTGTCCACCAGTTGCGGCTTGATGCCGAAGAAGGGCTTCGAGGCCGAGCCGGGCTTGAGGTCGGTCGCGCCGGGCAGCGGGGTGATGAGGATGCCGCCGGTCTCGGTCTGCCACCAGGTGTCGACCACCGGGCAACGGTCCTCGCCGACGACATGGTAATACCATTCCCACGCTTCCGGGTTGATCGGCTCGCCGACGGAGCCGAGCAGGCGCAGCGAGGAGCGCGAGGAGCGGGTGACGAAGTCGTCGCCCGCGCCCATCAGCGCGCGGATCGCGGTGGGGGCGGTGTAGAAGATGTTGACGTGATGCTTGTCCACCACTTCCCAGAAGCGGCCGGCGTCGGGGAAATTCGGCACGCCCTCGAACATCAGCGTCGTCGCGCCGTTGGCGAGCGGGCCGTAGACGATGTAGGAATGGCCCGTCACCCAGCCCACGTCGGCCGAACACCAGAAGACCTCGCCGTCGTGATAGTCGAAGACATATTGATGCGTCATCGAGGCGTAGACGAGATAGCCGCCCGTGGTGTGCAGCACGCCCTTCGGCTTGCCGGTGGAGCCTGAGGTGTAGAGGATGAAGAGCGGGTCCTCCGCGTTCATCGGCTCCGGCTCGCAGGTCGGCTCCACGCTCATGACTTCCTGATGGTACCAGAGGTCGCGGCCGCGGCCCCAGCTCACCTTGCCGCCGGTGCGGCGCACCACCAGCACCTTGTTGACCAGCACATATTGCTTGGCGGCGATGTCGATGGCGGTGTCGGTGTTTTCCTTCAGCGAAACGGGCTTGCCGCCGCGCACGCCTTCATCGGCGGTGATCACGAAGGTGGATTCGCAATCGACGATGCGGCCCGCCAGCGCCTCGGGCGAGAAGCCGGCGAAGACCACCGAATGCACCGCGCCGATGCGCGCGCAGGCCAGCATCGCATAGGTCGCCTCGGGGATCATCGGCAGGTAGATCGTGACGCGGTCGCCCTTCTTGACGCCATGCTTCTTGAGCACGTTGGCGAGACGGCAGACATGCTCGTGAAGCTCGCGATAGGTGATCTTCTTGTCGATATAGGGATTGTCGCCTTCCCAGATGATGGCGGTCTTGTCGCCGCGGCTCTTGAGGTGCCGGTCGATGCAGTTGTAGGAGACGTTGGTGACGCCGTCCTCGTACCACTTGATGGAGACGTCGCCCTCGAAGCTGGTGTTCTTGACCTTGGTGAAGGGCTTGAACCAGTCGATGCGGCGGCCATGCTTGGCCCAGAAGCCGTCCGGGTCGTTCACGCTTTCCGCGTACCATTCCTCATAGGTCTTGCTGTCGATGAGCGTGTTCTTCTTCGCCTCCGGCAGCACCGGGTAAAGCTTGTCCGACATGATTTCCTCCTGAACGCGCCGGCTTCCTCGCGCCGGCATGCACGGTTTTCACCGCGGTGGCTTTTTCTAGCCGCCATCCGCCGCAAGGTAAATTAGACAATTGGAGCGCCCGCCACAATGTCGCGGGGCCTTGCGCGGCGCGGTTTCGGCCTGTTGGCGCCGCTCGCCGGAGAGTGCTGCCAATATCTTGTTTTTACAATTTAAAAACCATTTGGAGCCACTATCTTCATTCCAGGGGCCGAACGCCGGCCCCGCGCAAAAAGGGGAAATCGCCATGACGAAGTCCGCTTTTACCGACAGGTCCGCCTTCGAGCTGCAACTGGCCGGCTATGGCCTGACGACGGCGAAACTGTTCTACCACCTGCCCGACCACCCGCATCTGCTGCAACTTTTCGTCTGGCAGGAATATGATCTTGCGCCGGAGTTTCCGGTGCTGCATCATTTTCTGGAATTCTGGCGTCGCGAGATCGAGGGGCCGCTGCATTCGGTCAGCTACACGCATCGCCGCCTGCTCGGCCCCGCCGACTGGCGCAACGTGCAGGGCGAGATCGTGCTGCATTGATCCCGGGGACCCCGGGCCCGCGCGGCAGGAGAGAACCGGAGACCGAATGACGCTTCCGCACCTGACCAATCCGGGCAAGGCGCTGCTCTACGCCTCGAAGACCCTGCTCGGCTGCCTCATCTCGTGGTTCGCGCTGCGCTGGGCGGGGATCGAACATCCGATCTGGTCGGTGATCACGGTGCTCATCATCTCCGATCCCGACGTCAACACCACGCTGTCGCTGGCCAAGGCGCGCACCATCAATACGGCGGTGGGCTGCTCCATCGGCATGCTGACGATCTGGATCTTCGGCTATTCGCCGCTGGCCAGCATGTTCGGCGCGGCGCTGACGGTGCTGATCATCCTGACCATCGACGTCTACCCCTCCAACTGGCGGCTCGCGCCGGCCACGGTGGTGATCGTGATGGACGCCGGCCGCGACGCCGCCACGCGCAGCGAGGAGATGCTCTTGGCGCTGGCGCGGCTGGTCGAGATCGCGCTCGGCTGCGCGGTGGCGATCGCGCTAGCCTGGATCTACACCCGCATCATCGCCGACCTGCGCAGGCGCAAGGCCGGTCAAGCTGGTTATTAGGCCGGATAAGCGCGCCCGCCGAAGATCGCCGAGCCGACGCGCACCGAGGTCGCGCCGAAACCGATAGCGGTCTCGAAATCGCCCGACATGCCCATGGAGAGCTTTTCCACGCCGGCCTCGCGCGCGAGCTTTTCCAAGAGCGCGAAATGCGGGCCGGGGTTCTCGTCCGCCGGCGGGATGCACATCAGGCCCTCGATGGAAAGCCCGTGGACCTCGCGGCAGCGGTTCACGAAAGCGACCGCCTCCTTGGGCGCTATGCCCGCCTTTTGCGGCTCCAGCCCGGTATTGACCTGCACATAGAGCTTCGGGCGCTTGCCCTGCTTGGCCATCTCAGTGGCGAGAGCGGCTGCGATCTTCTCACGGTCCACCGTTTCGATCACGTCGAACAGCGCCACGGCCTCCGCCGCCTTGTTGGATTGCAGCGGGCCGATGAGGTGCAGTTCGACGCCGGGATAGTCCGCGCGCAAAGCCGGCCATTTTCCTGACGCCTCCTGCACGCGGTTTTCGCCGAAGACGCGCTGGCCGGCGTCGAGCGCGGGGCGGATCGCGTCGGCGTCGAAGGTCTTCGACACGGCGACCAGCGTGACGGAACCGGCCGGGCGGCGGGCTTCCTTTTCTGCTGCGGCGATTGCCCCCCTGACAGCGTTCAGATTGGTGACGACATCCGACATTGACATACTCCGCTTCCGGTCTTTTTTCCGCAAAAACTTGACGCTATCGGCAAACCGTGATGAAGGTCACGGCCAAACTTTGACTCTCCTTATTGCATCCTCTTTGTACGAGTAAATACGCTCATGGCAGCCGAACGTTACAATCCCCGCGTGGCGGAAGCGCACTGGCAAAAGGTCTGGGAGGAAAACCAGACTTTCAAGACGGATAACGACGATCCGCGCGACAAATATTATGTGCTCGAAATGTTTCCCTATCCGTCGGGGCGCATCCATATGGGCCATGTGCGCAACTACGCCATGGGCGACGTCGTGGCCCGCTACAAGCGCGCCAGGGGATTCAACGTGCTGCATCCGATGGGCTGGGACGCCTTCGGCATGCCGGCGGAAAACGCGGCCATGCAGAACAAGGTCCATCCCAAGGAATGGACCTATCAGAACATCGACACGATGCGCCGGCAGCTCAAATCGATGGGCCTGTCGCTCGACTGGTCGCGCGAATTCGCCACCTGCGACGTGGAATATTATCACCGCCAGCAGATGCTGTTCATCGACCTCTATGAGAAGGGTCTGGTGACGCGCAAGACCTCCAAGGTCAACTGGGACCCGGTCGACAACACCGTGCTCGCCAACGAGCAGGTGGTGGACGGGCGCGGCTGGCGCTCCGGCGCGCTGGTGGAGCAGCGCGAGCTGACGCAGTGGTTCTTCAAGATCACCGATTTCAGCGAGGAATTGCTGGCCGGCCTCGACACGCTCGACCAGTGGCCGGAAAAGGTCCGCGTCATGCAGAAGAACTGGATCGGCAAGTCGGAAGGCTTGCAGGTCCGCTTCGCGCTGGACGCCGCCACCGCGCCGGAAGGTTTCTCGGAAGTCGAGGTCTATACCACGCGGCCCGACACGCTGTTCGGCGCGGCCTTCGTCGCCATTTCCGCCGACCATCCGCTGGCGAAGAAGCTCGCCGCCGGCAACGACGCGCTGACCGGCTTCATCGACGAATGCCATCATCACGGCACGTCGCTGGCGGCGCTCGAAACTGCCGAGAAGAAGGGCTTCGACACCGGCGTCAAGGTGAAGCATCCGTTCGACCCGAACTGGGAACTGCCGCTTTACGTCGCCAATTTCGTGCTGATGGACTATGGCACGGGCGCGGTGTTCGGCTGCCCCGCGCACGACCAGCGCGATCTGGACTTCGCCAACAAATACCATCTGAAAGTCACGCCCGTGGTTCTGCCCAAGGGTGAGGATGCGGCGACGTTCTCCATCGGCGAGACGGCCTATACCGACGACGGCGTGATGATCAATTCGCGCTTCCTCGACGGGCTGTCGCCGGAAGCGGCCTTCGACGAGGTAGCGAAGCGGCTTGAGGCGACCGATCTCGACGGCTGGCCACAGGCGAGCCGCAAGGTGCAGTTCCGCCTGCGCGACTGGGGCATTTCGCGCCAGCGCTACTGGGGTTGCCCGATCCCGATGATCCATTGCGAGACCTGCGGCGTCCTGCCGGTTCCGCGCGCCGACCTGCCGGTCAGGCTGCCGGACGATGTCGAGTTCGACCGTCCGGGCAACCCGCTCGACCGCCATGCGAGCTGGCGTCATGTGAGATGCCCGAAATGCGGCGGCGACGCCCGGCGCGAGACGGACACGATGGACACGTTCGTCGATTCGTCCTGGTATTACGCCCGCTTCACCGCGCCGTGGGAGAACGAGCCGACCGACCGCAAGGCGGCGGACCACTGGCTGCCGGTGGACCAGTATATCGGCGGCATCGAACACGCGATCCTGCATCTTCTTTATTCGCGCTTCTTCACCCGCGCCATGAAGGTTGCGGGGCACCTCAATGTCGAGGAGCCGTTCAAGGGCCTGTTCACGCAAGGCATGGTGGTGCACGAGACCTACAGGGCCGACGGCCAGTGGGTGTCGCCGGCCGATATCCGTATCGAGGAGACGGACGGCAAGCGCACGGCCACGCTGATTTCGACCGGCGCGCCGGTGGAGATCGGCTCCATCGAAAAGATGTCGAAGTCGAAGAAGAACGTGGTCGATCCCGACGACATCATCGCATCCTATGGCGCTGACACGGCGCGCTGGTTCGTGCTGTCGGATTCGCCGCCCGAACGCGACGTGATCTGGACGGAAGCCGGCGCGGAAGGCGCGCATCGTTTCGTGCAGCGTGTCTGGCGGCTTCTGGCCGAAGCGGCCGAGGGGTTGAAGACGGTCGCGCCGAAGGCGGGAACGCAGGGCGAGGCGCTGGCCGTTTCCAAGGCCGCGCACAAGGCGGTGCGCGCGGTCGGCGACGACATCGAGAAGCTCGCCTTCAACCGCGCCGTGGCGCGGCTCTACGAGCTGGTCAACACGCTGTCCGGCCCGTTGCAGCAGATCGCGGCCGGCAAGGCCGACGACGAACTCAACGAACTCAGGGGCGCGCTGCGGCAGGCGGCGGAAATGCTGATCCTGATGGTCGCGCCGATGATGCCGCATCTGGCCGAACAGTGCCTGACGGAGCTGGGCGGAACGGTCGCGGGCGAAAAGACGCTGGCCGCCCGCGCGCCCTGGCCGGGCTTCGATCCGGCGCTCGTGGTGGAAAACGAGATCGTTCTGCCGGTGCAGATCAACGGCAAGAAGCGCGGCGATTTGACAATCGCCCGCGACGCTGATCAAGCTAGCGTCCAGCAGGCGGTGCTCGAACTTGACTTCGTCAAGGCCGCGCTCGACGGAGCCTCGCCGAAGAAGATCATCGTGGTGCCGCAAAGGATCGTCAATGTTGTCGCCTGATCGTTTCATGCCCCGGGCCGTCCGGCTCGCGCTCGCCGCCGGCCTCGCTCTGCTCGCGGCGGGCTGCACGGTGCAGCCGCTCTATTCCTCGCACGGGACGGGCGCGGCCGTCGGCGGCGCCGTGGCGCCGGACATGCGCGCCAAGCTCGCCTCGGTGGCGGTCGACCCGGTGGGCGACGTTTACGGCCAGCAGGTGCGCAACCGGCTGATCTTCCTGCTCGGCGGCGGCGCGGGCGAGCCGGCCAATCCGACCTATCGCCTCAATCTGGGCCTGAGCCAGACCGTGCTCAACACCATGACGGTGGATATCGGCGACGAGACCGACCGTTCCGGCCGTCCGTCGGCGGGCATCGTCAAGGCGACCTCGCATTTCGTGCTGAAGGACAAGGACGGCAAGCCCGTCGCCGCCGGCACGCGCACCGTCGGCTCGTCCTACGATCGTCCGCGGCAGGAATTCGCCAATCTGCGCGCCGAGCGCGACGCCCGCAAGCGCGCGGCGGAAGAGCTGGCCGAGCAGATTTTCCTGGCTCTGGCGCAGAAACTGTCGAAGCTCTGATCCCGTCCGCGCGATGACGGCTTTGCAAAGGGCGGCGCGGTTTGCGCCGCCTTTTTCGTGAGGAGGACCATGCGTCTCGTTTCCTTCGCCGCCAAGGGCTATCGCTCGCTGCGTTCGGTGCGCTTCGATCTCGGCCGGGTGACGGTGTTCGTCGGCGAGAACGGGGCCGGCAAGTCCAATCTCTATCGCGCGCTGCAACTGGCGAAGGCTTCCGCCGAAGGCCGGTTTTCGACCGAGATCGTGCGCGAGGGCGGCATGCAGTCGGCCATGTGGGGCGGCGCGCGGCGCAAGCAGGAGCCGGCGCGCATCATACTGGAGGCGGAGTTCGAGGGCGAGCGGCTGGCCTCGCGGCTCTCCTATCACATCGAGGCGGGCCTGCCGCCGCCGGTTTCCGGCGCGTTTCCCTTCGAGCCGCAGATCAAGGAAGAGCGGATTTCGCTCGACGCGGGACGCCGGCCCGTCGAGCTGATGGATCGGCGCGGCCCCGCCGTCTTCGCTCGCGACGCGGAGGGGCGGCGCTTCGAGCATCCGGCGCGGCTGCTTACCTCCGAAAGCGGTCTCGCGGCGCTGGGCCGGTCCGGCCATTATCCCGAGATCGGCGATCTCTGCGCCGAGATGCGCGGCTGGCGCTTCTATCACGGCTTCCGCAGCGACCGCGACGCGCCGGCGCGGCAGCCCTCCGTCGCCGCCACCGCCGCCATGCTGGACGAGGACGGCGGCAACCTGGCCTCGGTCTTCGCCACGCTCGCCCATATCCGGCAGGACACGGTCGACCTCGACCGCGTCGTGGCCGAGGCCTTTTCCGGCGCGAAATTGACGGTTCCCTATCCGGAGGAGACGGCGAGCTTCGGCTTGAGCTTTCCGGCCTTTCCGCATCGCCTGTTCCGGCCGGGCGAATTGTCGGACGGGCAGATCCGCTTCCTGGCGCTGGCGGGGGCGCTTCTGTCCTACCGCCTGCCGCCGCTGATCGCGCTCAACGAGCCGGAGGCGAGCCTGCATCCCGACATGATCCCGCCGCTCGCCCGCATGATCGCGCAGGCCGCCGAGCGCAGCCAGGTCTGGGTGGTGACGCATTCGGCGGCGCTGGCCGAAGCCATCGCCCGGCAATGCGGCGGCCGGCCGGTCGAGGTGCGCAAGGCGGACGGCGAGACGGCGCTGGGATGACGGCGCCGGCCCGGATCAGGCGATGGTCTGGCCGGTCCTGGCCCAGTCGGCGAGAAAGCCTTCCAGCCCCTTGTCGGTCAGCGGATGCCTGACCAGCGCGCGCAGCGTCGCCGGCGGCACGGTGGCGACGTCGGCGCCGATCAGCGCCGCTTCCTTGACATGGTTTATGGTGCGGATCGAGGCGGCGAGGATCGCCGTCCGGAAATCGTAATTGTCGTAGATGGTGCGGATTTCCGCGATCAGCTCCATGCCGTTGATCCCGGTGTCGTCGAGCCGGCCGACGAAGGGCGAGATATAGGTCGCGCCCGCCTTGGCGGCCAGCAGCGCCTGCGCGGCCGAGAAGCACAGGGTCACGTTGGTCTTGACGCCCTGGTCCGCGAGCTTGCGGCAGGCCCTGAGGCCGTCGAAGGTCAGCGGAACCTTGACGCAGATATTGCTCGCCACCTTGGTCAGCACGGCGGCCTCGCGCATCATGCCGTCGAATTCGGTGGCGGTGACCTCGGCCGAGACCGGGCCGGGCGCGACCTCGCAAATTTCTTTCAGCACGTCCAGAACGCCGCCGCCCGACTTGGCGATCAGGCTCGGATTGGTGGTGACGCCGTCGACCAGGCCGAGGTCGGCGAGGGCGCGGATTTCCTTGACATCCGCTGTGTCCACGAAAAATTGCATGACAGGCTTCCTCCTTGGCACGGGCGGCTTTGGGGAGCGAAATCCGGTCCCGGCCCGGAAGGTGGCTTTTCTTTCGCGCAAAGCCGCGCCAAGGTCACGCCGACATGTCGAAAGATTCGCACGCTACTCCCGGACTGTTTGCCGAAGCCGCTCCGCGCGTCGTCCCCGTGCTCGTGCCGATGCCTGCGGAACGGCCTTATTCCTATATGGTCCCGGAGGGAATGAACGTCCAGCCCGGCTCTATCGTGCGCGTGCCGCTCGGCCCGCGCGACGTGGCCGGCATCGTCTGCGACGGCGAGACGGACGCGGTCGACGCGCGCAAGCTGCGCGCCATTTCCGAAGTGTTCGACTGCCCGCCGATCAAGGCGGACATGCTGCGCTTCATGCGCTGGGCCGCCGACTACACGCTGTCGCGGCCCGGCATGGTGGCGCGCATGGTGCTGCGCGCGCCGGCGGCCTTCGATCCCGAGCCGCCGGTTCCGGGCCTGCGTTATAAAGGCGGCGAACCGGAGCGCATGACCGAGGCGCGCGCCCGCGTGCTGGCGCTCGCCCGCGACGGCTTCTCATGGACGCGCTCGGGCCTGGCGCACGCCGCCGGCGTGTCGCAGACCGTGGTGGACGGGCTGAAGGCGCAGGGCCTGTTCGAGGAGGTAATGCTGCCGCCGCCCGCCGTGGTGGCCGCGCCCGACACGGATTACGCCCGCGCCACGTTGTCGGAGGACCAGCAGGCGGCGGCCGACATCCTGGCCGAGGCGGTGGCGGCGGATCGCTTCTCCGTTTCGCTCATCGACGGCGTCACCGGCTCGGGCAAGACCGAGGTCTATTTCGAGGCGGTGGCCAAGGCCATCGAGCAGGGCAAGCAGGTGCTGATCCTGCTGCCGGAAATCGCGCTGACGCAGCAGTTCCTCGACCGTTTCCACGACCGTTTCGGGGCCAAGCCCGCCGAATGGCATTCCGACCTCGCGCCGCGCACCCGCGAGCGGGTCTGGCGGCAGGCTGCGGAAGGCGCGGTGCGGGTGGTGGCCGGGGCGCGCTCGGCGCTGTTCCTGCCGTTCAAGGAACTGGGCCTGATCGTGGTCGACGAGGAGCACGACGCCGCCTACAAGCAGGAGGACCGCGTCTTCTACAACGCCCGCGACATGGCGGTGGTGCGCGGCCATATCGGCGGCTTCCCGGTGGTGCTGGCCTCGGCGACGCCCTCGATCGAAAGCCAGGTCAACGCCGACCAGGGCCGCTACCGGCGAATCAAGCTCTATGGCCGCTATGCGGAAGCGGCGCTGCCCGACCTCAAGACCATCGACATGCGCCGCTCGCCGCCGCCGCCCGGCCGCTTCCTGTCGCCGGCGCTGACGGAGGCGGTCGGCAAGACCGTCGAGCGCGGCGAGCAGGCGCTCCTGTTCCTCAACCGGCGCGGCTATGCGCCGCTGACCTTGTGCCGCGTCTGCGGCCACCGATTTCAGTGCCCGCAATGCTCGAGCTGGCTGGTCGAGCACCGCTTTCGCGGCCAGTTGATGTGCCATCAATGCGGCTATCACGAGCCGACGCCGGAAGCTTGCCCAGAATGCGGCGCGCTCGACCATCTGGTCGCCTGCGGCCCCGGCGTCGAGCGCATCGCCGAGGAAGTGGCGGCGCGCTTCGACCGGGCGCGAATCATCGTGCTGTCGTCGGACATGGCGGGCGGGGTGAAGCGGCTCCGGCTCGAACTGGACGCCATCGCCAAGGGCGAGGCCGACATCGTCATCGGCACGCAACTGGTGGCGAAGGGGCACAATTTCCCCAACATGACGCTGGTGGGCGTGGTCGACGCCGATCTGGGGCTCGCCAACGGCGATCCGCGCGCGGCGGAGCGCACCTTCCAGCTTCTCAACCAGGTCACGGGCCGCGCGGGGCGCACGGGGCGCAAGAGCCTCGGCCTGATCCAGACTTACCAGCCTGACCATCCGGTGATGCGCGCCATCGTCAGCGGCGACGCCGAGGCCTTTTACGCCCGCGAGATCGAGGAGCGGGAGCGCAGCATGCTGCCGCCTTTCGGGCGGCTTGCGGCGCTGATCGTCTCGGCCGACAACCGCGCCGACGCCGAGAACCACGCCCGCGCGCTGCGCCGCGCCGCACCCGCCTCGCGCGAGATCACCGTGCTCGGCCCGGCGGAGGCGCCGCTGGCGCTGCTGCGCGGCCGCCACCGCTTCCGCATTCTGGCGCACGGGACGAAACGCGCGGATATTCAAGCCTTTATCCGGGCGATGCTGATGGCCGGGCCGAAGGAGCGCGGCTCGATCCGGGTGCAGGTGGACATCGATCCGCAAAGCTTCCTGTAGGCCAAGCCATGGCGCGGCGCGGCGATTTCGGCTAAAGCCTTTGTGAGGACAAGAGAGGGCGCAGACGATGCAATTCTATCTCCCGACCACCACCGGCGAATGGTTCGCGTGGAGCGCCGCGGCGGTCACCGCCTTCTTCGGGCTGGTGATGCTGTTCGCGCCGGGCGTGACGATGAAGATCCTGCGCCTGCAACCCGTCAACGGCCGCCCGGAAGCCTACGGCTCGATCCGCGCCATGCTGGCCGGGCCCTATCTCGGCCTCGGCTTCGGCTGCCTCGTCTTCGCGCAGCCTTTCCTGTGGGTGGTGCTGGGCGCGGCCTGGGGCTTTTCGCTGTTCGGGCGCTTCATCTCCATGATGTCGGACAAATCCGACCGGCGCGGCGCGGGCTTCTACAGCATTCTGGCGGCGACGGTCGAATTTCTGCTGGCGGCGGGGCCGCTCCTCTACGCTTTCGGCTTCGTCGGCTAACCATGCGACTTTTTTGTCCGCAAAGGCGGGCGGAGTTCCACAAAACTGCGGGATTCGCGTGTTGCGAGTCCCGCGCGTCTATGCTAGACGGCAATCACATTTCGGTGTTGATGCGCGCGCGTGTCGAGGGGTTTCCGAAAAGTTTCAATAAAATCACCGGGTTGGTTTCCTGAGCACAAAAGGGCCGAACCGGGTGGTTTCAACGTAGAGAGCAGGTTGTTCGTGGCAGAATCGTCTTCGCTCATTTCAGGTGTCGCCCAGCGTTACGCCGGATCGCTTTTCGAGCTGGCGCTCGACGCGAATTCCGTCGCCGCTGTGGAGAACGATCTTGGCCGTTTCGAGGCGCTGCTCGCGGAAAGCGACGACCTCAAGCGGCTCATCTCCAGCCCGGTCTTCTCGGCGGAGGAGCAGCTTCACGCCATCGGCGCCGTCGCCGACAAGGCGGGCGTCACGGGCCTGGTCGGCAATTTCCTGCGCGTCGTCGCGCAGAACCGCCGCCTGTTCTCGCTTCCCGGCATCATCGCGGCGTTCCGCGCCATCGCGGCCGAGCATCGCGGCGAAATCTCCGCCGACGTCATTTCCGCGCACGCCCTGACGGCGGCGCAGCAGAACGAATTGAAGGCGACGCTGAAGGGCGTGGCCGGCAAGGACGTGGCGATCAACGTCACCGTCGATCCGTCGATCCTCGGCGGTCTTATCGTCAAGATGGGTTCGCGTCAGATCGACACGTCCCTTCGCACCAAACTTTCTTCTCTCAAGCTTGCACTGAAAGAGGTCGGCTGATGGACATCCGCGCCGCGGAAATTTCCGCTATCCTGAAAGAGCAAATCAAGAACTTCGGCAAGGAGGCTGAGGTCTCCGAGGTCGGCCAGGTTCTGTCCGTCGGCGACGGCATCGCCCGCGTCTACGGCCTGGACAACGTTCAGGCCGGCGAGATGGTCGAATTCCCCGGCGGCATCCGCGGCATGGCGCTGAACCTCGAAAGCGACAATGTCGGCGTCGTTATCTTCGGCGCGGACCGCGACATCAAGGAAGGCGACGTCGTCAAGCGCACCGGCGCCATCGTGGACGTGCCCGTCGGCCCGGAACTGCTCGGCCGCGTCGTCGACGCGCTCGGCAATCCGATCGACGGCAAGGGCCCGATCAAGGCCAAGCAGCGTTCGCGCGTCGACGTCAAGGCGCCCGGCATCATCCCGCGCAAGTCGGTGCATGAGCCGATGTCGACCGGCCTCAAGGCCATCGACGCCCTGATCCCGGTCGGCCGCGGCCAGCGCGAGCTGGTCATCGGCGACCGCCAGACCGGCAAGACCGCGATCATTCTCGACACGATCCTGAACCAGAAGCCGATCCACGACAACGGCCCGGACAAGGACAAGCTCTTCTGCGTCTACGTCGCCGTCGGCCAGAAGCGTTCGACCGTCGCCCAGTTCGTGAAGGTGCTCGAGGAGCGCGGCGCGCTCGAATATTCGATCATCGTCGCGGCCACCGCCTCCGATCCGGCCCCGATGCAGTACCTGGCTCCCTTCGCCGGCTGCGCCATGGGCGAATATTTCCGCGACAACGGCCAGCACGCGCTGATCGGCTATGACGATCTGTCCAAGCAGGCCGTCGCCTATCGCCAGATGTCGCTGCTGCTGCGCCGTCCTCCGGGCCGCGAAGCCTATCCGGGCGACGTCTTCTACCTGCATTCCCGCCTGCTCGAGCGCGCGGCCAAGCTCAACGACGAGAACGGCGCCGGCTCGCTGACCGCCCTTCCGGTCATCGAGACGCAGGGCAACGACGTGTCGGCCTTTATTCCGACCAACGTGATCTCGATCACCGACGGCCAGATCTTCCTCGAGACCAACCTGTTCTACCAGGGCATCCGCCCGGCCGTGAACGTCGGTCTGTCGGTGTCGCGCGTCGGCTCGTCGGCCCAGATCAAGGCCATGAAGCAGGTCGCCGGCTCGATCAAGGGCGAGCTCGCCCAGTATCGCGAAATGGCCGCCTTCGCCCAGTTCGGCTCCGACCTCGACGCCGCCACGCAGCGCTTGCTCAACCGCGGCGCGCGCCTGACCGAGCTTCTGAAGCAGCCGCAATTCTCGCCGCTGAAGACGGAAGAGCAGGTCGCGGTGATCTTCGCCGGCGTCAACGGCTATCTCGACAAGCTCGCCGTCAGCCAGGTCGGCAAGTTCGAAGAGGGTCTGCTGGCCTCGCTGCGCACCGAGCACAAGGACGTGCTCGAGGGCATCCGCGACCAGAAGGCGATCACCGATGATATCAAGGCCAAGCTCAAGGCGGCTATCGACGCTTTCGCCAAGTCTTTCGCCTGAAACTCGTGACGGGATGAACGGATGCCTTCACTCAAGGATCTGAGAAACCGTATCGCCTCGGTCAAGGCGACGCAGAAGATCACCAAGGCGATGCAGATGGTCGCCGCGGCGAAGCTGCGCCGCGCCCAGGAAGCCGCGGAGGCCGCACGGCCCTATTCGCAGCGCATGGGCGCCGTTCTCGCGAACATCGCGCAGAACGTCACCGGCGAGGACGCGCCGGCCCTGATGGCCGGCACGGGCAAGGACAATGTCCACCTGCTCGTCGTCTGCACCGCCGAACGCGGCCTTTGCGGCGGCTTCAACTCGCAGATCGCGCGTCTGGCGCGCGATCATGCGCGTCGGCTGCTGTCCGAGGGCAAGACGGTCAAGATCATCACGGTCGGCAAGAAGGGCGCGGACATTCTGCGCCGCGAATTCGCCAGCCTGCTGGTCGATTACGTCAACCTGCGCGAGATCAAGCAGCTCGCCTTCGCGCATGCGGATGAGATCGGCCACAAGATCATCAAGCTGTTCGAGGAAGGCGCCTTCGACGTCTGCACGCTGTTCTATTCCGAGTTCAAGTCGGTGATCAGCCAGGTTCCGACCGCGCTGCAGCTGATCCCGGCCTCGGCCGGCGAGGGCTCGGCGGCGGCATCGTCCGGCGACGCGATCTACGAATACGAACCCGATCCTGCGGCGATCCTGAGCACGCTCATCCCGCGCAACATCTCGGTGCAGATCTTCCGCGCTTTGCTGGAGAACGTCGCCGGCGAGATGGGCGCCAAGATGAGCGCGATGGACAATGCGACGCGCAATGCGGGCGACATGATCAACAAATTGTCGATCACGTACAACCGCCAGCGTCAGGCGCAGATCACCAAGGAACTGATCGAAATCATTTCGGGCGCGGAAGCGCTCTAGAGTTTGGTTTTACCGCATGATCTCACCCGAAAAAGTCTGCAACTTTTCGGGATCATGCTAACGGAAGGCAAGGATCGATGGCAAAAGCAGCGACCCCGAAAACACCCGCCGCGGCCGATGAGACGCCGGCGGCCAAGGCCCCGGCCCGCAGGGCTCCGGCCAAGACCGCAACCAAGTCCGTCGCGCCGAAGGCCGAAGGCGCCGCCGTGGGCCGCATCACGCAGGTCATCGGCGCCGTCGTCGACGTCAAGTTCGAGGAAGGCCAGCTGCCGCTGATCCTCAACGCGCTCGAACTCGACAACAACGGCAACCGTCTGGTTCTTGAAGTCGCCCAGCATCTGGGCGAGGACACCGTGCGCACCATCGCCATGGACGCGACCGAAGGTCTGGTCCGCGGCCAGGAAGTGCGCGACACCGGCGCCCCGATCATGGTTCCGGTCGGCGAAGAGACGCTCGGCCGCATCATGAACGTCATCGGCGAGCCGGTCGACGAAGCCGGTCCGCTCAACACCAAGACGACGCGCGCCATCCACCAGCTCGCGCCGGAATATATCGAGCAGTCGACGGAAGCCGAGATCCTCGTCACGGGCATCAAGGTCGTCGACCTTCTGGCTCCCTACGCCAAGGGCGGCAAGATCGGCCTGTTCGGCGGCGCCGGCGTCGGCAAGACCGTTCTGATCATGGAGCTGATCAACAACGTCGCCAAGGCGCATGGCGGTTACTCCGTGTTCGCCGGCGTCGGCGAGCGCACCCGTGAAGGCAACGACCTTTACCACGAAATGATCGAATCGGGCGTCAACAAGCTCGGCGGCGGCGAAGGCTCCAAGGCCGCGCTCGTCTACGGCCAGATGAACGAGCCCCCGGGCGCCCGCGCCCGCGTCGCGCTCTCGGGCCTGACGGTCGCCGAGAACTTCCGCGACCAGGGCCAGGACGTGCTGTTCTTCGTGGACAACATCTTCCGCTTCACCCAGGCGGGTTCGGAAGTGTCGGCGCTTCTCGGCCGCATTCCCTCGGCCGTGGGCTATCAGCCGACGCTCGCCACCGACATGGGCGCGATGCAGGAACGCATCACCACGACGACCAAGGGCTCGATCACCTCGGTGCAGGCCATCTACGTGCCCGCCGACGACTTGACCGACCCGGCGCCGGCCACCTCCTTCGCGCACCTGGACGCCACGACCGTTCTGTCGCGCTCGATCGCGGAAAAGGGCATCTACCCGGCCGTCGATCCGCTCGACTCGACCTCGCGCATGCTCGACCCCAAGGTCGTCGGCGACGAACATTACGCCGTCGCCCGCCAGGTGCAGTCGATCCTGCAGCGCTACAAGGCGCTCCAGGACATCATCGCGATCCTGGGCATGGACGAGCTGTCCGAAGAGGACAAGCTCACCGTCGCCCGCGCCCGCAAGATCGAGCGCTTCCTGTCGCAGCCGTTCTTCGTCGCCGAAGTCTTCACCGGCGCGCCGGGCAAGCTGGTCGACCTCGCCGACACCATCAAGGGCTTCAAGGGCCTTTGCGCCGGCGAATACGACCACCTGCCGGAATCGGCCTTCTACATGGTCGGCTCGATCGAAGAAGCGCTTGAAAAGGCGAAGAAGCTGGCCGCGGAAGCCGCCTGATCCGTCAGGCGCCATCGGATGCTGAGGCGGGCCGCGAGGCCCGCCGGCAGCGACATCCGCCCAATCCGAAATCGAAGTGAGAATCATGGCTCAAGCTTTCCAATTCGAACTCGTGTCGCCAGAACGTCTTCTGCTTTCGGCCGAAGCGACCGAAGTGGTCATTCCGGGCAGCGAAGGCTATCTGACGGCGCTCGCCGGCCATTCGCCGCTGATGACGACGATCAAGCCGGGTGTCGTTTCGGTGAAGCTTGCCGACGGCAAGTCCGATTCCTACGTGGTGTTCGGCGGTTTCGCCGACATCACCCAGCAGAGCTGCACGGTGCTGGCCGAATCGGCGACCCATGTCGACGCCGTCGACCACGCCGACATCACCCGGCGCATCGAGGAGGCCCGCAAGGCGCTCGACGACGCCTCGTCGCCGGAGCACCGCACCAAGATGGAGGATTTCCTGCATCAGCTCATGACGCTGCAGGGAAGCATCCTGCCGGCCTGAAAGGGCGGCGCATAGACGATTGCGAAAGGCGGGTTCTTGGACCCGCCTTTTTTGCGTTCTGGCCTCAATGCGACGCTTGGCTGGGCAATCGGATTCACGCGGCCCTTGAGCAATCCGATTCGTCGGACGATCGGCGGCGGACGTCGTAGCGCCGCTGTTTTCGAGAGGACAACGGGGCGAAGCCTTATGGCCGGGATGCGCGCCGCGTCAGTCTTACAGTCCGTACAAGCACGGCCCGGCACAGGATCAATCTTGCGTGAAGAAGCCGAGACTTGTTGAAATGCGCGGCCATCGGATTTATCCCGTATCCACATCATTAGACTGCTAATCGATGAGGAGATTCCGTATGGCTGAGGCGAATCTCAGGTCGGAGATGATCGACGTCCTGTCGAAGGTCAATCGCAAGCTGCGCACCGTTTTCGACGCCCGCGTGCGCGAGCGCGGGCTGACGCTGGCGCGGGCGCGCACGCTCCTGACCCTGACCGAGCAGGAAGGGCTTTACCAGAAGGACCTCGCCGAGGCGCTGGAGATCGAGAACGCCACCATGGTCCGTCTCATCGACGGGCTGGAGCGGCAGTCCTTCGTCGAGCGCCGCGCCGTGGTCGGCGACCGCCGCGCCAAGCAGGTGGTGATGACGGAGGAGGGCAAGCGGCTGGCGCAGCAGGTCGTGCAGCTCGTCGCCGACATGCGCGAGGACCTTCTGGAGGACGTGACCGACGCGGAGCTGGACGTGGCGCTCACCGTCATGCGCAAGATGGCCAACTCGATCAGCAAGGCGCATTGACGGCCGGCTCGCGCTTTTGTGAAGCGGCGCCCCGCTTCGCCAAGATTTCGGCCATGTTTCCGGCGCCGGAGCCGGGAAAAGTCCACGCCGTTCGACCAAGCGGAGCGTGGATCATGCGATATGCGACCCAGACCCTCACCGGCCTTCTCGCCATCCTGACCATTTTCGGCGCGCAGGCCGGCTATTTGCGGACCGGCGCGCCGCACGCCTATGCGCAGGCCGTCTACGGCGTCGGCAGCGACGAGGGCGGCGTCTTCGACGCCGATTCGGCGGCGACGCTGGAGCTCAGCCGCGCGCGCCGCGTCGCGCGGCGCTGATTTCCCCATTTCAAGGCGCCAGCGTGCGCAGATGCTCCATCAGCGCGCCGGCGGCGTCGGCGGCGCGCTCCGGCCGGCGCGAGACGATGGCCTCGATGAGGGCCGCATGCGCCGCGGCCGAGCGCGCCGTGCCGCCGGGCATGCGCAGGCGGAACCAGAAGCGGCGGCTGTGGGTCTGCAAGGGCGCGGCGACGCGCACCGCATAGGCGTTGTTGGCCGCCACGCCCAGCACCTGGTCGAAGGCCTTGTCGGCGTCGAGGAAGCGCGCCACGTCCTCGCTCGGAGCCGCGGCGCGCATGGCGGCGGCCGCCGCTTCCAGCCTCTCGAAATCGCGCGGGCTGCCGAAGCGCGCGGCGTCGCGCGCCAGCATCCGCTCCACGCCCTCGCGCGCGTCGAGCACCTTGACGAAATCGGTCGGATCGATGGGCGCGATCGCCACGCCCGAGCGCGGCCGCACCTCCATCAGCCCTTCCCAGGCCAGCCGCTGGATCGCCTCGCGTACCGGCGTGCGCCCCATGCCGGTGCGCTCCACCAGCGTGCGCTCGTTGACCACCGCGCCCGGCTCCAGCTCCAGCGTCACGATCAGCCGCTCCAGAAGGTGATAGGCCTGCTCGGCCAAGCTTTCGCCGTCGATCGGCGCGGCATGGGCCCGGCGCGCGGGGGAGGGGTGATGGGAGTCCGGCATGGTTCTTGCTTCGTGAAAGAGGGCCGCGCGAAAGAGAATTGACTTGCGGACAGGCGACAGATATATCACAAATATATCAATCAAGCCGGAAGAATGCAAGGCGGCGGCGGACTGCGACAGCGTCCGGGATTGTAATGGGGCGCGTGCGCGCGGTAAGTTCGCTCGCGCGGCCCGGCGTGGAAAGTCGCCTCGCGCCGCCGGCGTCGGGGCTTGGGAGCAGCGGCATATGACATCGGACACCACCTGGGACGGGCGCGACATCGTCATCATCGGCGGCGGCATCGTCGGCGTGGCGACGGCTGCATTGCTGGCGGAAGCGGGGCACGACGTGCTGGTGATCGACCGCAGCGGCATCTGCGAGGAGACCAGCGCCGGCAACGCCGCCGCCTTCGCCTTTTCCGACATCCTGCCGCTCGCCTCCAAGGGCGTGATCCGCAAGGCGCCGGGCTGGCTGATGGACCCGCTCGGGCCCTTCGCCATCCGGCCGTCTTACCTCCCCAAAATGGTCCCGTGGCTCTACCGCTTCTGGCGGGCGAGCAGCGCGGAAGCGCTGGAGAAGTCGACGCGGGCGCAGGGCTCGATCATGACGCTGGCGCAGAGCGAGATGACGGGGCTGGTGGAGCGCGCCGGCATCGGCGCGATGGTGCGCGACTACGGCAATCTGGAGCTTTACGAGAGCGAGGCCGAATTGAAGGCGTCGCAGCCGGGCTGGGACGCCAAGGAGCGCGCCGGCATCGGCTACGAGCATGTGCGCGGCGCGCGGCTCGCCGAATTGCAGCCCGGCCTCAGCCCGCGCTTCGTCGCCGGAACCTTCGTG
>UBKJ01000005.1 GCA_900465915.1 Hyphomicrobiales bacterium | reverse complement strand
GACGCCGCGCCCCTGACCGCCCCCGCCCCGGAAGCGCCGGCGGTGGAGAAGAAGCCCGACGCGCGCAAGCTCCTGGTGGTGGGCGACTTCATCGGCGACGGGCTGGCCGAGGGGCTGACCGCCGCCTACGCCGCCGATCCCTCGGTGACGGTGGTCAACCGCACCAACGGCTCCTCCGGCTTCGTGCGCGACGATTTCTTCGACTGGCCGGGCTCGATCCAGAAGATCCTCGACGAGGAGAAGCCCGCCGCCGTGGTGGTGATGATCGGCGCCAACGACCGCCAGGCGATGACGCTGAACGGCAAAAGTCTGGAGCCGCGCTCGCCGGAATGGACGGCGGAATATCAGCGCCGCGCGGGCGCCTTCGTCAAGCGCGTGACCGAGGGCGGCTATCCGCTGGTCTGGGTGGGCGAGCCGCCCTTCCGGCCCAAGGGCATGTCGCAGGACATGCTGGCCTTCAACGAGATTTTCCGCAACCTGACCGGCAAGGCGCAAGGCAGGTTCGCCGACGTCTGGGACGGCTTCGTCGACGAGGACGGCAACTTCACCCAGACCGGATTCGACGTCAACGGCCAGACGGCGCGCCTGCGCGGCAATGACGGCGTCAACGTCACCTCCGCCGGCAAGCGCAAGCTGGCCTTCTACGCCGAAAAGGCGCTGAAGGATTTCATCGGCGCCCGCGCCGGCGGGCCGCAGGCGGAGCCGGCCGCGCACGACGCCTCGAAGCCCGCGCCGGTCGACCGCGTCAACCCCACCGCCATCGACGATCTCGACCGCGATTCGAGCGGCGTGCTTCTGGGCGGCGGCGGCGCGCCGGCGGAGGCGAGGAAGCCCGCGCCGCAGGCCCCTTCCGCCCCCGGCCGGGCAGACGATTTCTCCTGGCCGCAGCCCAAGACCGCGCCCTGACTTTCGCGCGCATTAGCCTAAAGTATGGCGAATATCGCTAGCTGGTGTGGGCATGGGGACTGGTTTTGGTGGTTCACAGCGGGCTTCGCCTCGTTTATCAAGGCGGCGAGCGCCGCTGAGGCGCTGAAGGCCGGGCGCATGCGGCCATGGCCCCCGCCATTGCCCCGCCGGGTCTACGGCAAAGAAAGACATCGCAATGAACATCGCATCCAAACCGCCCGCACATCCGGCGCGGGAGGCGGAACCCCATCTCGCACGCAACCTGTCCAACCGGCACCTGCAGCTCATCGCCATCGGCGGGGCCATCGGCACCGGCCTGTTCATGGGCTCGGGCAAGACCATCTCGCTGGCCGGGCCGTCGATCCTGCTCGTCTACGCCATCATCGGCTTCATGCTGTTCTTCGTCATGCGGGCGCTGGGCGAGATCCTGCTGTCCAATCTCGAATACCGCTCCTTCGCCGATTTCGCCGGCGACTATCTCGGCCCCTGGGCGCAGTTCTTCACCGGCTGGACCTACTGGCTGTGCTGGATCGTCACCGGCGTCGCCGACGTGGTGGCCGTGTCCGGCTACGTCTCGTTCTGGTTTCCCGAACTCGCGCTCTGGATACCGGCGCTGGGGCTGATCGCGACGCTTCTGGCGCTGAACCTGCCCACGGTGCGCAATTTCGGCGAGATCGAATTCTGGTTCGCGCTGATCAAGATCGTCGCCATCGCGGCGCTGATCGTCGCCGGCGTCTACATGCTTTCGACCGGCTTCACGCTTCCCGGCGGCGAGCGGGCCGCGGTCGCGCATCTTTGGAACCATGGCGGCTTCTTCCCCAACGGCTTCCTCGGCTTCGTGGCCGGCTTCCAGATCGCCGTCTTCGCCTTCGTCGGCATCGAGCTGGTCGGCACGGCGGCGGCCGAGACCAAGGACCCGGTGCGCAACCTGCCCAAGGCGATCAACTCGATCCCGATCCGCGTGGTGCTGTTCTATCTCGGCGCGCTGTTCGTCATCATCACCGTCATCCCGTGGAACCAGGTCGACCCGAACTCCAGCCCCTTCGTGGCCATGTTCTCGCTCGCCGGGCTCGGCATAGCGGCGCATGTGGTGAATTTCGTCGTGCTGACCTCGGCCACGTCGAGCGCCAATTCCGGCATCTACTCGACCTCGCGCATGATCTACGGCCTCGCCACCGCCCGGCTGGCGCCGGCGGCGCTGGGCCGGCTCAACGCCCGGCACGTGCCGGTCAACGCGCTGTTCTTCTCCTGCGTCTTCCTGCTCGCGGGCGTGGCGCTGCTTTACGCAGGCCAGAGCATCATCGAGGCCTTCACCATCGTCACCACGATCTCGGCTTTGCTCTTCATCTTCATCTGGTCGATCATCCTCGCCTCTTACGTCCAGTACCGGCGCAAGCGGCCGGACCTGCATGAGAAGTCGACCTTCAAGATGCCGGGCGGCTATGCGGCGGTGGCGATGGTCTTCGCCTTTTTCGCCTTCATCCTGTGGGCGCTGGGGCAGAAGCCGGACACGGCCGAGGCGCTGAAGATCACGCCGTTCTGGTTCGTGCTCCTGGCCGTCGCCTATTGTGGCATGAAGGCCCGCAAAAGCGGATGAACGACAAAAAACCGGGCCTGAGGGCCCGGTTTTCTCACGCGAAACATGGCGATTTCACGTCAACATTGCGTCATCAGCGCGGCAAAACCGAGCTTCCCATCAGATCGGCGTCGATGGCGTGCGCCGCCTGACGGCCTTCGCGGATCGCCCAGACCACCAGCGACTGGCCGCGGCGGATGTCGCCGGCGGCGTAGAGCTTGTCGACATTGGTGCGGTAGTCGCGGTCGTTGGCCTTGACAGACTTCGAGCCGCGGCGGTCGGTGGCGATGTCGAGCTTTTCGCCGAGCTCCTTCACCACGCTGTTCTCCGCCGGGCCGGCGAAGCCGATGGCGATGAAGGCCAAGTCGGCCTTGATGAAGAATTCCGAGCCGGGGATCGGCTTGCGCCTCTCGTCGACCTGACAGCATTTGACATGGGTGAGCACGCCGTCCTCGCCGACGAATTCCAGCGTCGCCACCTGGAACTCGCGCGACGCGCCTTCGGCCTGGCTGGAGGAGGTGCGCATCTTGGTCGCCCAATAGGGCCAGACGCTGAGCTTGTCCTCCTTTTCGGGCGGCTGCGGGCGGATGTCGAGCTGGGTCACGTTGACCGCGCCCTGACGGAAGGCCGTGCCGACGCAGTCCGACGCCGTGTCGCCGCCGCCGACCACCACGATATGCTTGCCGCCGGCCAGGATCGGGGCCGAGGCCCAGGCCACGGATTCGATGTTCTCGCGGCCGACGCGGCGGTTCTGCTGCACCAGATAGGGCATGGCGTCGTGGACGCCCTCCAGCTCCGTGCCGGGAATGCCGGCCGGGCGCGGCGTTTCCGAGCCGCCGCAATAAAGCACCGCGTCATAGGTGTCGAGAAGCCCGCGCAGCGGCTTGTCGACGCCGATATTGACGCCGCAGAGAAAGCGCACGCCCTCGCCCTCCATCTGCGCCACGCGGCGGTCGATCAGGTGCTTCTCCATCTTGAAATCCGGGATGCCGTAGCGCAGCAACCCGCCGGGGCGGCTTTCGCGCTCGTAGACGTCGACCATGTGGCCGGCGCGCGCCAATTGCTGCGCGGCGGCGAGGCCGGCCGGGCCGGAGCCGATGATCGCCACCGACTTGCCGGTCTTGTTGGCGGCCGGCTGCGGCACGACATAGCCCAGCTCATAGGCCTTGTCGCCCAGCGCCTGCTCGACCGTCTTGATGGCGACCGGCATGTCCTCGAGATTGAGCGTGCAGGCCTCCTCGCAGGGCGCGGGGCAGATGCGGCCGGTGAATTCCGGGAAATTGTTGGTCAGGTGCAGGTTGCGGATCGCCTGATCCCAATTGTCGTTATAGACCAGATCGTTCCAGTCGGGGATCTGGTTGTGGACCGGACAGCCGGTCGGGCCGTGGCAGAACGGAATGCCGCAATCCATGCAGCGCGCCGCCTGCTTCTGGATCTCGCCGTCCGTCATCGGCAGGGTGAATTCGCGGAAATGCCGGATGCGGTCCGACGCCGGCTGGTATTTCGCCACCTGCCGGTCGATTTCCAGAAAGCCAGTTACCTTACCCATTCTCATACTCCTCTCGGCCGCGGCCAGCTCGTGGCCCGCTTCGCCGGAAGCGCCCCGCCGCCGCGCCTCGCGCAGACGGTCGGGACAGGTTTTTCCAAAAGGCGGAGGACGCCCGGCCCGCAGGCCGGGTGCGGTCCCTATTCAGCCGCGACGCCGATCTGCATGCGCTCCATCTCCTCCAGGGCGCGGCGATATTCGACGGGCATGACCTTCACGAATTTGGGGCGATAGCTCTCCCAATTGTCGAGAATGTCCTTGGCCCGCGCCGAGCCGGTATAGTGCAGATGGTTGGCGATGAGCTGCGCCAGACGCTCCTCGTCGTGTCGGGTCATGTTGGCAGACACGTCCACACGTCCCTTGTGCATCAGGTCGCCGCCATGATGGTGCAGCTTTTCGAGGATGTCGTCCTCTTCCGGCACCGGCTCCAGCTCGACCATCGCCATGTTGCAGCGCTTGGCGAAATCGCCTTCCTCGTCCAGCACATAGGCGACGCCGCCCGACATGCCGGCCGCGAAATTGCGCCCGGTCTGGCCGATGACCACGACCACACCGCCGGTCATGTATTCGCAGCCGTGGTCGCCCACGCCCTCGACCACCGTGACCGCGCCGGAATTGCGCACCGCGAAACGCTCACCCGCCACGCCCCGGAAATAGCACTCGCCTTCCAGCGCGCCGTAAAGCACGGTGTTGCCGACGATGATGGAGTCCTCCGCCACGATGCGCGTGTCCTCCGGCGGGCGCACCACGATGCGGCCGCCCGACAGGCCCTTGCCGACATAGTCGTTGCCGTCGCCGATCAGTTCAAAGGACACGCCGCGCGCCAGGAACGCGCCGAAGGACTGGCCCGCCGTGCCGGTGAGCCGCACGGCGATGGTGTCGTCCGGCAGGCCCTTGTGGCGGAAGCGCTTGGCCACCTCGCCCGACAGCATCGCGCCGGCGGAGCGGTCGACGTTCTTGATGTCGATGTCGATCTTGACCGGCTGGCGGTCTTCGAGCGCCGGCTTCGCCAGCTCGATCAGCTTGCGGTCGAGAATGTCGTCGATCGGGTGATGCTGGCGCTCGGTCCAGTGGATCTCGTGCTTCTCGGCCTCGGGCTTGTGGAAGATGCGGCTGAAATCGAGGCCGCGCGCCTTCCAGTGGTCGATCATCGCCTGACGCTCCAGAAGCTCCGTCTCGCCGATGATCTGCTCCAGTTTCGTGAAGCCCATCTCGGCCAGGAGCGCCCGCACTTCCTCCGCCAGATAGAAGAAGAAGTTGATGACGTGCTCCGGCGTGCCCTTGAAGCGCTTGCGCAGCACCGGGTCCTGCGTCGCCACACCGACGGGACAAGTGTTGAGGTGGCACTTGCGCATCATGATGCAGCCGGCCGCGATCAGCGGCGCGGTGGAGAAGCCGAACTCGTCCGCGCCCAGAAGCGCGCCGATGACCACGTCGCGGCCCGTGCGCAAACCGCCATCGACCTGAAGCGCCACGCGCGAGCGCAGCCCGTTCAGCACCAGCGTCTGGTGGGTCTCGGCGAGGCCGATCTCCCATGGGCTGCCGGCGTGCTTGAGCGAGGTGAGCGGCGACGCGCCCGTACCGCCGTCATAGCCCGACACGGTGATGTGGTCGGCGCGCGCCTTGGCGACGCCCGCCGCGACCGTGCCCACGCCCACTTCCGACACCAGCTTGACCGAGATGTCGGCGGCCGGATTGACGTTCTTCAGGTCGTAGATGAGCTGCGCCAGATCCTCGATGGAGTAGATGTCGTGATGCGGCGGCGGCGAGATCAGGCCGACGCCCGGCGTGGAATGCCGGGTCTTGGCGATGGTCGCGTCCACCTTGTGGCCGGGCAGTTGCCCGCCCTCGCCGGGCTTCGCGCCCTGCGCCACCTTGATCTGGATCATGTCGGCGTTGACGAGATATTCCGTCGTCACGCCGAAGCGGCCCGACGCCACCTGCTTGATGGCCGAACGCTCCGGGTTCGCCGCGCCGTCCGGCAGCGGGTAAAAGCGGTCCGGCTCCTCGCCGCCCTCGCCGGTGTTGGACTTGCCGCCGATGGCGTTCATGGCGCGGGCGAGCGTGGTGTGCGCCTCGCGGCTGATCGAGCCGAAGGACATGGCCCCGGTCGAGAAGCGCTTGACGATCTCCGACGCCGGCTCGACCTCGTCGATTGCGACGGGCTTCAAGCCGCGCGCCTTCGCGAAACGGATGTCGAACAACCCGCGAATGGTCTTGGCCTCGGCCGACTTGGCATCGAGCATGGAGGTATATTCGGTGAAGGTGTCCGGGTTGGAGGTGCGCACCGCGTGCTGGAGCTTGGCCACCGCGTCGGGGTTCCACAGATGCGCCTCGCCGCGCATGCGGTAGGCGTATTCGCCGCCCACTTCCAGCGAGGTCAAAAGCACCGGATCGTTGCCGAAGGCGTCGCGGTGACGGCGCACCGTCTCCTCGGCGATCTCGTCCAGCCCGACGCCCTCGATGGTCGTCGCCGTGCCGAAGAAGAACTTGTCGACGAAATCCGACTTGAGGCCGACCGCGTCGAAAATCTGCGCGCCGCAATAGGACTGGTAGGTCGAGATGCCCATCTTGGACATGACCTTGAGGATGCCCTTGCCGATCGACTTGATGTAGCGCTTGACCAGCTCGTCCTCGTCCACCTCCGGCGGAAATTCGCGGCGGCGGTGCATGTCCAGAAGCGTATCGAAGGCGAGATAGGGGTTGATCGCCTCCGCGCCGTAGCCGGCGAGGCAGCAGAAATGATGCACTTCGCGCGGCTCGCCCGATTCCACCACCAGCCCGACCGAGGTGCGCAGGCCCTTGCGGATCAGGTGATGATGCACGGCGGCCGTCGCCAGCAGCGCCGGGATCGGGATGCGGTCCGGGCCGACCTGACGGTCGGACAGGATGACGATGTTGTAGCCGCCATGGACCGCCGCTTCCGCGCGGTCGCACAGGCGCTCGATGGCCCCGTGCATGCCGGCCGCGCCCTCGCCCGAGCCATAGGTGATGTCGAGCGTCTTGGTGTCGAAGCGGTCTTCCGTATGGCCGATGGAGCGGATCTTCTCCAGATCGCCATTGGTCAGGATCGGCTGGCGCACTTCCAGCCGCTTGCGGCGCGAGGTGCCGACGAGGTCGAAGATGTTAGGGCGCGGGCCGATGAAGGAGACGAGGCTCATCACCAGCTCCTCGCGGATCGGATCGATGGGCGGGTTCGTCACCTGCGCGAAATTCTGCTTGAAATAGGTGTAGAGCAGCTTCGACTTGTCCGACATGGCCGAGATCGGCGTGTCGGTGCCCATCGAGCCGATGGCCTCCTGACCCGTGGTCGCCATGGGCGACATCAAGAGCTTGGTGTCCTCCTGCGTGTAGCCGAAGGACTGCTGGCGGTCGAGCAGGCTCACATCCTTGCGCAGCGCGCGCGGCTCGACCGGATTGAGGTCTTCCAGAATGAGCTGCGTGTTGGACAGCCACTTCTTGTAGGGGTGCTTCTGGGCGATCTGCGACTTGATCTCCTCGTCGGAGACGATGCGGCCCTCCTCCATGTCGATCAGAAGCATGCGGCCCGGCTGGAGACGCCACTTCTTGACCACCTTGCTTTCCTCGACCGGCAGCACGCCCGCTTCCGAGGCGAGGATGACGAAATCGTCCTCGGTCACGATGTAGCGCGCCGGGCGCAGCCCGTTGCGGTCGAGCGTCGCGCCGATCTGGCGGCCGTCGGTGAAGGCGACCGCGGCGGGGCCGTCCCACGGCTCCATCAGCGCCGCGTGATATTCGTAGAAGGCGCGGCGCTCGTCCGACATCAGCTTGTTGCCGGACCATGCTTCCGGGATCAGCATCATCATCGCATGGGCGAGGCTGTAGCCGCCCTGATAGAGGAATTCGAGCGCGTTGTCGAAGCAGGCGGTGTCGGACTGGCCTTCGTAGGAGATCGGCCACAGCTTGGAGATGTCGTTGCCGAACAGCTCCGAATCGACCGAGGCCTGCCGCGCCGCCATCCAGTTGACGTTGCCGCGCAGCGTGTTGATCTCGCCGTTATGCGCCACCATGCGGTAGGGATGCGCCAGCTTCCAGGACGGGAAGGTGTTGGTGGAGAAGCGCTGGTGCACCAGCGCCACCGCGCTCTCGAAGCGCGGGTCCTTGAGGTCGGCGTAATAGGCTCCGACCTGATAGGCGAGGAACATGCCCTTGTAGACCACGGTGCGCGCCGACATGGACACGACGTAGAAGCCGTTGTCCTCGCCGTCCGTCTCCTGATAGATGCGGTTGGAGATGACCTTGCGCAGCACGAACAGGCGGCGCTCGAACTCCTCGTCGGTCTCGAGCGATGCGCTGCGGCCGATGAAGACCTGCACATGATGCGGCTCGGTGGCGGCGATGTCGGGGGCCTTGGAGAGCGACGAGTTGTCCACCGGCACCTTGCGGAAGCCGATGAACTGCTGCCCCTCGGCGGCGATGACCTCCCTGATCACGCCCTCGATATGAGCGCGCAACTCGGCGTCCTGCGGCATGAACAGGTAGCCGACGCCGTAATGGCCGGGTTCGGGCAGGTCCACGCCCTGCCGCGCCATCTCCTCGCGGAAGAAGCGGTCGGGGATCTGCACGAGGATGCCCGCGCCGTCGCCCATCAGCGGGTCCGCGCCGACCGCGCCGCGATGGGTGAGGTTTTCGAGCATCTTGAGGCCGTTCTCGACGATCCTGTGCGACTTCTCGCCCTTCATATGGGCGATGAAGCCGACGCCGCAGGCGTCGTGCTCGTTGCGCGGATCGTAGAGACCCTGCGCCGCCGGCAGCCCCGCGGCTCGCGCGGCCTTGGTTTTTCGCGTCGTTCGCTCGGCGGGAATCTGGGCGGGAGTCTTGGCGGCGGCCTTGATCGTCCCGTTCTGTACGTTGTGAGAACCCACATGCGATACAGATGGCGTCAAATGCGTCATCGTCATTCCCTTCCGTTTGGCCCGCGCGGGGCGCGAAATCACTCTAGGCCGGGATGAGGACATCCCGCAGTTCAATTATAAGGGAGAGCCTTCGGACCGAGGCGGTGGACGGGGACCCGCGCGCAGAGCCGCCACGGGACCATTGTTTCAGCGCCTTCATGCGTCAGGCTCCGACAGGCGTCGCCCGGCGCGCTGGAAAGCCTCGCCGAACCTCCCCGTCATGGTCGCGGCGCCGGACGCGCCGGCTTGACCGGCGACGACGGCGCTTAATTGGACAGCATTGCTGTCCTATTTATCTATGGCAGAATTCAAATTCCCTCACAAGATGGAAACGCGATTTTTTTGGATCGCGGCCGCAATAAAATGTCGCAGGCGCGCGGGCGTTCGATCTTTAATTGCGCCGGGCGCGGCGGGGAAAAATCGATTCCGATTCCGCCGCCGATAGGCTAGGAAATCGCGCTGGAACCGAGCGGAGAAAAGACGTGCATTTCGCATCCGACAACTGGGCCGGGGCCCATCCGAAAATCGCCGAAAGCCTCGCCCGCCACGCCGGCGGCTTCGCGGCCGCCTATGGCGCGAGCGAGCTGGACAAGCGCGTGGAGCGGCGCTTCAACGAAATCTTCGAGCGCGAGGTGGCGGTGTTCTTCGTCGGCACGGGGACTGCGGCCAATTCGCTGGCGCTCGCCAGCGTCAACCGGCCGGGCGGCGTGTCGCTGGTGCATCGCGAGGCGCATGTGATCGAGGACGAATGCGGCGCGCCGGAATATTTCACCGGCGGCGCAAGGCTGCATCCGGTCGACGGCGCGCTGGGCCGCATCGACCCGGCGCTGCTCTCCCGCGAATTGAAGCGCTTCAGCCCCGGCTTCATCCATGCCGGCCAGCCGATGGCGGTGTCCGTCACGCAGGCGACCGAGGTCGGCACGCTCTACCGGCCCGACGAGATCGCCGCCATTTCCGCCATCTGCCGCGAGGCCGGGCTGCCGCTGCACATGGACGGCGCGCGCTTCGCCAATGCGCTGGTCTCGCTCGGCCTGACGCCGGCGGAGATGACCTGGAAGCAGGGCGTCGACATCGTCTCCTTCGGCGGCACCAAGAACGGCTGCTGGTGCGCCGAGGCGCTGGTCTTCATGGACCCCGCGCAGGCGAAGGACCTGCCCTATATTCGCAAGCGCGCCGCGCAGCTCTTCTCCAAGACGCGCTTCATAGCGGCGCAGTTCGACGCCTATCTGGAGGACGGGCTGTGGCTCGACCTCGCCCGCCGCGCCAACGCCGTCGCCGCCCGGCTGGCCGGCCATATCGACGCCTCCGCGCAGATGCGACTCGCCTGGAAGCCGGAGGCCAACGAGATCTTCGCCATCATGAAGCGCTCGGTCTACGAGCGGCTGCAGGCCGCCGGCGCCGTCTTCTACGACTGGAACCCGCCGCATTCGGAGACGCATCGCCTCGGCGAGGGCGAGGTCCTCGCCCGCTTCGTCACCAGCTTCGCCAATACGGAGGAGGAAGCCGACCGCTTCGGCGCGCTGGTCGCCTGATGCGAAAACGGCGCCCGTAAAGGGCGCCGTCCATTCATACGCTCATATAAGCGATCAGTGGGCCGTTTTGGCCTCGATCTGCTGGCTCTCGTCCGCACCGGCGCGGGCGACCTCGATCTTGCGCGGCTTCATCTGCTCGGGAATCTCGCGCTTGAGGTCGATGTGCAGGAGCCCGTTCTTCAGGCTCGCGCCCGCCACCTCGACGAAATCGGCGAGCTGGAAGCGGCGCTCGAAAGCGCGCGAGGCGATGCCACGATAAAGCACTTCGCCCGTCTCGGTCTCGCTTTCGTCGGCCTTCTGGCCCTTGACGGTGAGCTGGTTGCGATGGGCCTCGATCTCCAGTTCGCTTTCCGAGAAGCCCGCCACCGCCATGGTGATGCGGTAGGCGTTCTCGCCGGTCCGCTCGATATTATAGGGCGGATAGGACTGGCCGCCTTCGGGCGAGGCCAGCGAATCGAGCATGGTGAACAGCCGGTCGAAGCCGACAGTGGAGCGATAGAGCGGAGAAAAATCAACGTGACGCATGGTTAAGCCCTCCTTCAGAGCGACAAATGCATGACTGGCGGCGAAATTCCCGATCTGGCGAATTTCTCGTGCCGGCGGCCCCGCTTCGGGCGGCCGCAGGCTTCATTTGGGAAGAGGTTTTTCCGATTTCAAGGGTTTTTGCGCCGATCACGGCGCTTCAACGCCGGTAACAACTTCTGATGAATAGGGCGCATATTTTCAGGGGAACAGCGAAACGCGACGCAAAATGAACCCAAAATAAACACGGTCTTCGGCGAGCGTTCAGCAGCCTTTCGATAAGGTGCAAACCATCCCGCCGCCCGGCGGAACCGTTCAAGGAAACCGGTCATGAAGAAAGCCGTTCTCGCCCTCGCCGCAATCGCCACCGTCGCAACCGGATATGCGACCGCCTCCTACGCCGCCGATGACGGGCTGCGCGTCCAGGTCCAATATTACGACGACGACAACGGCTATCGCCCGCGTCCCGACGACCGCGGCTGGGGCGGCCCGGACCGGCGCCCGAACTGGGGCGACGACGGCTATCGCCGCGAGATCATCGGCCCGCGCGGCGTGACCCGCATCCTCGAGCGCCGCGGCTACAATGTCGGCGACATCCGCCTGCGCCGCGACGTCTATGTGGTGCGCGCCTCGCGCCCCAGCGGCCGCCGCGTCATCGTGATGGTCGACGCCTATTCCGGCCGCATCGTCGGCGAGCGCAACGTCGGCTACTGATCCCCATCCTGTCTCCCAAGACGGAAAAGGCCGGACGCAACGTCCCTTGCCCCGGCCCGACCCTGCGCCGGAAGTTCGCCCGCGAACTTCCGGTGCTTTTTTCATCTTCGGCGGTTATGCTGTCTTCTCCAGACACAGGAACCAGGGCATGCCGGCAGCGCTTTTCGAAACCGACGCCAATCCCGCGCCGCACGGAATCCGGGCCGAGATCTTCGCCGCCCGCGATGGGGTGAAACTGCGCTACGCCGTGCTGGAGCCGGAGCGGCGCGCCCACGGCACGGTGCTGATCCTGCAGGGCCGCAACGAGTTCATCGAGAAATATTTCGAGACCATGGCCGACCTCGCCGCGCGCGGCTTCACCGTGGTCAGCTTCGACTGGCGCGGCCAGGGCGGCTCGGACCGGCTCTTGCGCGACCGGCTGCGCGGCTATGTGCGCAGCTTCGACGATTATTGCGACGAGCTGGACCAGTTTTTGAGCGCCGTCGTGCTGCCCGACTGTCCGGCGCCCTTCTACGTGCTCGCCCATTCGGCCGGCGGGCTGGTGGCGCTGGCGGCGATGGACCGGCTGGCGGCGCGGGTGACGCGCGCCGTGCTCTGCGCGCCGCTCTTGGGCCTCGGCGGCCAGAAGCTCGGCGACGACGCCATGCGCCGCATCGTCTCGACGCTGCGCCGGCTCGGCCTCGGCCGCGTCTACGCCGCCGGCGGCAAGAGGCTGACCGCCCGCCCCTTCGCCGGCAATCCGCTGACCAGCGACCCCGGCCGCTTCATGCGCAACGCCGACATGGCGCGCAGCCATCCCGACCTCGCGCTCGGCGGCCCGACGGTGCGCTGGGTGTGGGGCGCGCTGGAGGCGGCGCGGCGCGTGTCGCAGCCGGATTTCGTCCCCGCCGTGCCGCTGCTGATCGTCGCCGCCGGCGACGACCGCGTGGTGTCGACCGCCGCCATCGAGCGCTTCGCCGCCCGCACCCGCAACGTGTCGCTGACGGTGATCGACGGCGCACGCCACGAAATGCTGCAGGAGGCGGATTTTTATCGCGATCAGCTCCTCGCCGCCTTCGACGCCTTCATCCCCGGCTCCGCCGACGCGGAAGCCATGCCGCCGGCGCTGGAGCCGGACGGCCCGGCGCTGGCGGATTAGCGCGCCGTCCGCGACGCATGGTCGCGCAGCCCCGTCCGGGCCGCCAATCGCCGCCGGAACGCCCGCCGCACCAGGCCAACCCGCGCAAAGTTTAGATTGACCGCCTCCCCCGGCGCGGCGATGCTTTCCCACGACAAGGCAGGAGGGAACAGCGATGGAGCAACCCGTTCGGTGGCGCCACATGGCGAGCATACCCAGGGACGGCAGCCGGATTCTCGTCACGGTCCGCGCGTCCGAGCAGGGGCCGGCGCAGGTCGACGTCGCCTACTGGTCGAACGGCGACCGTTTCGGCGGCGAAGGCTGGCGCGCCGCCGATTCCTCCCCCGGCTGCATCGTCGAATATGCCGAGCCGGAGCTGAAATGCTGGATGCCGATGCCCTCGGCCGACGTCAGCCGCGCCTCCGCTCCCTCGCCCTGGGAAGGCGAGGACGACCGCGAGCTGGACGGGTCGGGAATCTGACCGCGCCGCACGCCGAATCGAAGCGCAGCGACCACTGCCTCTCCCGCACGCCTGTGCGGGACGGATTTTGCCTGTTGCCCGGCCGCCCGCGGCGATTTATGACACATTTCCGACACCGTGTCCCCATGAGGAAGGCCGCTTGAGCATGATGAGCATTTTTCGAAGGCTGATGCCGCGAGAGGACGGATTCTTCGATATGTTCCGCCAGCACTCGAAAACGGCCGTCGCGGCCGCGCAGGCGCTGGACCGGCTGCTCAAGGGCGAGGACATCGAGAACAACTGCGCGCGCATCGTCGCGCTGGAGAACGAGGCCGACGACATCACCCGCGAGGTGCTGCTGGCGGTCCGGCGCAGCTTCATCACCCCCTTCGACCGCGGCGACATCAAGGACCTCATCCAGTCGATGGACGACGCCATCGACATGATGCACAAGACGGTCAAGACCATCCGCCTGTTCGAGCAGACCCGCTTCGATCCGCTGATGCAGCAGATGGGCGGCGAGATCGTCAAGGCGGCGAACCTCATCGCCGAGGCCATCCCGCTTCTCGACAAGGTCGGCGCCAACGCCCAGCGGCTGGCCTCGATCTCCGAGGAGGTGACGCGCGTCGAGGGCCGCTCGGACGACCTGCACGACCAGGGCCTCAAGGACCTGTTCCAGCGCCACGGATCGAGCGGCGACGCCATCGCCTACATGATCGGCAGCGAGATCTACGGCGAGCTGGAGAAGGTTGTCGACCGTTTCGAGGACGTCGCCAACGAGATCAGCGGCATCGTCATCGAGAACGTCTGATGGACGCCGCCCTCGCTCTGCCGCTGGTGATCGGCCTCGTCGCCGTCGCGCTGTTCTTCGATTTCCTCAACGGGCTGCACGACGCGGCCAACTCCATCGCGACCATCGTGTCGACCCGCGTGCTGCGGCCGCAATACGCGGTGGCCTGGGCCGCCTTCTTCAACTTCATCGCCTTCCTGTTCTTCGGCCTGCACGTCGCCCAGACGGTCGGCACCGGCATCATCGATCCCTCCATCGTCACGCCGCAGGTGATCTTCGCCGCGCTGATGAGCGCCATCGTCTGGAACATCGTCACCTGGGTGTTCGGCATCCCCTCCAGCTCGTCCCACGCGCTGGTCGGCGGGCTGGTGGGCGCGGGCCTCGCCAAGGTCGGCTTCAGCGCCATCGTCTGGAGCGGCCTGCTCAAGACCGTCGGGGCGATCTTCCTGTCGCCGGCGATCGGCTTCTTCCTCGCCCTCGTCCTGGTGCTGATCGTCTCGTGGCTGTTCGTCCGCCAGACGCCCTTCGCCGTCGACAGCACGTTTCGCGTCATGCAGTTCTTCTCGGCCTCGCTCTATTCGCTCGGCCACGGCGGCAACGACGCGCAGAAGACCATGGGCATCATCGCCGTGCTCCTGTTCAGCCAGGGCTATCTCGGCTCGACCTTCTACGTGCCGTTCTGGGTGGTGCTGTCCTGCCAGTCGGCCATGGCGCTGGGCACGCTGTTCGGCGGCTGGCGCATCGTCCACACGATGGGATCGAAGATCACCCGCCTCAACCCGACGCAAGGCTTTTGCGCCGAGGCGGGCGGCGCGCTGACCCTGTTCGGCGCCACGTGGCTCGGCATCCCCGTCTCGACCACCCACACCATCACCGGCGCCATCGTCGGCGTCGGCGCGGCGCGCCGCGTCTCGGCCGTGCGCTGGGGACTGGCCGGCAACATCGTCATCGCCTGGGTCGTCACCATGCCGGCCACGGCGCTGATCTCGGCCGCCTTCTACGGCGCGGCCGGCCTGTTCGGCTAGAGCATTTTGCAGCCGGATAGAAACATTTAGCGCCGCGTAATCGCGGCGAAGACAAATAGATATCACGCCTAAACAGAGGCCCGGGCGGTTCGTCAGAACCGCCCGGGCCTCCATATTTCCGGCACTCCAAAATCAGCCGTTGAGAAGGTCGAGCGCGGCGGCGTGCAGCGCCGGCGAGGCCGCCGCCACGATGTCGCCGCCCTTTTCGGCCGGGCCGCCGTCGCGGCGCGTGACCACGCCGCCGGCCTGCTCGATGATCGGGATCAGCGCCACGATGTCATAGGGCTGCAGGCCCGATTCCACCACCAGGTCGACCTGGCCGGCGGCCAGCATGGCGAAGGCGTAGCAGTCGACGCCGTAGCGCGACAGGCGCACCGCGCCCTCCAGCCGGTCGAAATTGCGGCGGTCGTCGCCCTTGAACATGGCCGGCGTGGTGGTGAAGAGCGTGGCCTCCGCTATGCCGCCGCCCTTGCGCACGGAAAGCCGCTGCGCCTCCCGCCCCTCGCGCAGGAGATAAGCTCCCTCGCCGTCGCTGTAGAACAATTCGCCGGTGAAGGGCTGCGACATCATGCCGGCGCGCGCGTCGCCGTCCACGGTCAGGCCCAAAAGCGTGCCCCAGACCGGCAGGCCGGAGATGAAGGCGCGCGTGCCGTCGATGGGATCGATGACCCAGACATGGCTGCGGTCGGTGTTTTCCGGCCCGTATTCCTCGCCCAGGATTCCGTGATCGGGAAAGGCGCGGCCGATGACGGCGCGAATCGCCCGCTCGGCGGCGCGGTCGGCCTCGGTCACCGGGTCGAAACCGGCCGCATATTTGTTGTCGACCTCGTTGATTCGCCGGAAGCGCGGCAAGGTTTCAGCCGCGGCCGCGGCCGCCGCTTCGGAAAAAAATGCTTTATCGACGAGCAATCCCAGTCTCCTGTCTCCAGATCCGGCGCGAGCCTCCAGCGCCCGCGCCCCAAAATCGAACCGCGACCCCCCTGGATTCGCGCGCGCCCACGCCCTCGACGGGCGTCTTAGCGCCGCCATGCGACGGCGGCGTGTCGCCCGGCTGCGAAATGCGCGATCGGCCTAAATTTTGAGCAACATAATTCCTGCTCAAAAAATACGCCATTTTTCTTGACGCGCGCCGCGTTCGGGCGTAGTTTCAACCTCGGACAGGTTTTCCTGTCGACGCCTTTCGAGGCATTTCCTCCCTAGTCTTTGGCCGCGTTCTCTCAATGGGGGCGCGGTTCTTTTTATCTTGGCGCCGTCATTCCGCCGCCAGCGGCGGGGCGACGAAGACGTCGTCCGGCAGCGAGGTCAGGTCGCTCATGAAGCGGTAGAGGTCGCCGCGCAGCGCCTCGAAGCCGGCCAGCCGGTCGAGGCTCTGCTCGTTGACGTAGAGCGCGCGGTTCACCTCGATCTGCAAAGCGTGGCAGGACTGGCCGGGGCGGCCGTAATGCTCGGTGATGAAGCCGCCGGCATAGGGCTTGTTGTGCTCGACGGCGTAGCCCATGTCGCGCAGGATCTCGATGGCCGCCTGCGTCAGCCGCATGCTGCACGAGCGGCCGAAGCGGTCGCCGACGATGAAGTCGGGACGCGGATTGTCGCCGGCGCGCGCGCCGCCGGGCATGGAGTGGCAATCGATCAGCACGGCGTAGCCGAATCGGGCGCGGGTGGCGCGCAAAAGCTCGTCTAGCGTGCGGTGATAGGGCTTGTAGATGTCCTCGATGCGATAGAGCGCCTCGGACAAAGCGATGCGGCCGGAATAGATGAGCTGGCCCTCGCCGACCAGGCGCGGCACCGCGCCCAGGCCGCCGGCGACGCGCGCCGACTGGCTGTTGGCGAAGGGCGGCAGCGGCTCGGCGAACATGCGCGGGTCGAGCTCGTAGGGCTCGCGGTTGACGTCGAGGAAGGCGCGCGGGAAATGCGCCTTCAGGAGCGGCGCGCCCAGCCGCACGGCGGCGCCGAACAGCTCGTCCACATAGCAGTCCTCGGACTGGCGGATGGCCAGCGCGTCGAGCCGCGACGATTCGAGGAAGGATTTGGGATAGTTCCGGCCGCTATGCGGGGAATTGAACACGAAGGGAATGCGCTGCTGCGCCGGCGCGCAAAGCTCGAACGGCGGCGTCAGAGGAAAATCGCGCTCCAGGCTCATGCTTCGATCCGTTGATGATGGCTCATTCTCGCCCCGATCGCCGTCCATATCAAACCGCGACAGGGTACGCCAAGCGCCTTCGGCGCGCAAATGGCGCTTTTCATCGCCATGGTTGCATCGTTCGGTTGCCAAACACCCGCCATAACAATTAACATTCACGCCGGCATTCATCGCATATTTACCAAAGGGGCGTTTTCTAGGGTGGAGCTTGAGTCGTTACGGCCGCCCCCGAGGCAGAGCGAACGACGGAATTTTCGGACGGACCAATGAAAAGAATCCTTCTCGCTGAAGACGACAACGATATGCGCCGCTTCCTGGTGAAAGCGCTGGAAAAGGCGGGCTATCACGTCACCCATTTCGACAACGGCGCCAGCGCCTACGAGCGCTTGCAGGAAGAGCCGTTCTCGCTGCTCCTGACCGATATCGTCATGCCGGAGATGGACGGCATCGAGCTGGCCCGCCGGGCGACGGAAATCGACCCGGACCTCAAGATCATGTTCATCACCGGCTTCGCGGCCGTGGCGCTGAACCCCGATTCGGAGGCCCCGCGCGACGCCAAGGTGCTGTCCAAGCCCTTCCACCTGCGGGACCTGGTCAACGAAATCGAAAAGATGCTGATCGCCGCCTGAGGCTTTCGGGCGCCGCAAGCGGCTCCGGCGGCCCGCCCAGGCGGAGCCGCCCGAAGCCGACCCGCGCATTTGCGGCCCTCCGCTGCGGCCATCGACAAAAAGACGAAAAAACTTCACGAAAGAGCATTGACGACCGCGGCGCGATATGGTGTATGCCGCACATCGAATGGGCGTGTAGCTCAGCGGGAGAGCACTACGTTGACATCGTAGGGGTCACAGGTTCAATCCCTGTCACGCCCACCATTCGATCTCAGGAAATCAATGGGTTATAGGCGGGTTATCTGCCTGATACATATTTCCCTTTAGGTTCATCGAACCTCTGGTGGCCGCTGCGATGCGCGGTCGATAAAGCGCGCCACGCGGTCAAGATTGATCGCCATATTCTGAAGCGTCACCTCCATCCGAAGCATGCGGTCGCGAACTTCGAGGCGCTCAACCCGGCCTTCGAAATTCGCCAGATCAATCTTGCTCCGTTCGACGCCTCCCCATGTGCGGTAGCTATTCGCTTCGCTCACATCAATCTCAGCTACCCACCTGATTGTTTTGCCTGATTGGCCGGTTGCCCAGCTACCAATGCCGGCGCTCATCGGCGCAGCGCCTTGCCGAGAAAATTGACCGGCCTCGATCGTGATCGAATTCGACGCTCCGGATGCGCACCGAAGGCTACTGACAAAATTTTTGGAATGGCTCAGATCAATAGCCGTCCTGGCCTTCGTCACGCCATGCGCTCAATATCGATCAAAAAAGTGATTGACAATGATCTTTTCGGACGTGATGCTGCAAACACATCTGATCGATGTGGCAGGCTCGTCATGAAAAGCAATCGAACTCAGGCTATTCGCCAATATCTGTTCGCCAACGGCTCCTCGCAGATTGCGACGATAGCCGAAGCCGTCGGCGCGTCTCTTCCGACATTGCGGCGCGATCTCGCCAGGCTGGAAGAGCAGGGCGTGGTGGTTCGGACGCATGGAGGGGCGCGGCTTTCCGATCAGTTCGAGGGCGAAGTCGCGTTCGAGCAGCGCGAAGCGAAAGCGCTCGGCGCCAAACGCGCGATCGGCGACGTCGCCTACGAGACGCTGCAGCCGGGGACGTCGATCTTTCTCGATTCCGGCACGACGGTGCTTCAATTGGCGCGCAGAATCCGGCTCGATCCGATCCCGCTCAACATTTTCACGAACTGCCTGCCGGCGGCGCAAATGCTGATCGACATCGCCGATGTCAAGGTGACGTTGCTCGGTGGCCATCTGCGCAAGGAAAACTCCTCGGTCGTCGGACCGCTTGCCGAGGAAATGCTGGGAAGGCTGTGGTTCAAGCAGCTGTTTTTGGGCTGCGGCGCGGTCTCGCCGGACGGAAACATCTATTCCGTGGACGAGAACGAGGCGCGGCTGAATTTCATGATGCTCAGCCGCGCCGAGCGGAACGTGCTGCTGGCCGATTCCAGCAAGTTCGGCGCCCGTCTCACCTACAAGGTCGCGCCGCTGTCCCGTCTCACCGCCGTCATATCGGACGAGGGGCTCGATGCGGACTGGGTCGAGCGCATTGAAACCGCCGGCGCGCAGGTGACGATCGCATCGCCGCCGGAAGCGCCGCGTCCATGAGCTTCGTCCTCGGCCTCGATTCCGGCGGCAGCAAGACGCTCGCAGCGATCGCGGACGAGACGGGGACGATCCTGCGCCGCTGGGAAGGCCCCGGCCTCGACCCGCAGCGGGTTCCCGACTGGCGGCGCCGGCTGGCCGAGGCCGTGCATGCGCTTTGCGGCGGCGAAGCGCCGTCCGCGGCCGTTCTCGGTCTGCCCATGCACGGCGAGATCGCCGCGCTGACCGAGGAGCAGAACGCGGTCGCGAAGGGCTTGTTTCCGGGACCGGCGCTTGTCCTGAACGATGTGGAAATCGCCTATGACGGCGCCTTCCCCGACCTGGAAGGCGTTCTTCTGCTCGCCGGCACCGGCAGCATGGCCTGGGCGAAGGCGGCTGGCGAAAGCCTGCGCGTCGGCGGCTGGGGCGATGCGTTTGGCGACGAGGGATCGGCGTTCTGGATCGGCCGCGAAGCCCTGTCGATCGTCGGCCAGGCGCTCGACGGCCGCCGCAGCGCTCCTGATTTTGTCGACGGCGTTCTCGCCGCCGCGGATACGACGGCCGACGATCTGGTCGGCTGGGCTTTCGGCCGGGCGAATTTTCGAGCCGCCGCCGCCGCGCTGGCGCGCGCCGTCGATTCGCTGGCCGACGCCGGCGACGGGACGGCGGAGTCGTTGCTCCGCTCCGCCGCCGACAGGCTCGCCGAGCACGTCCTTGCGGCGCGCCGCAAGCTGGATCGCCCGGGCCTCGGCTGGTCTCACGCGGGCGGCGTCTTCGGCTCCCGCACGATCGTGCGGCAGCTGTCGAAATCGCTCGGCGCGCCCGTAAAGCCGAAAACGCCGCCTTTCGGCGGCGCGCTCTGGCGCGCGGCGAAGCTCGCGGGCTGGCCGGCGGAGGCGCGTTTCGTCGAGGCCCTTTCCGCATACCGATAACGATAACAATGGGAGAACAACGACATGAAAAGACGGACCTTCCTCGGCGGCGCCGCGGCCATCGGCCTTTGCGCGGCGCTCGCGCCCTTCACCGCCTTCGCCGCGGACCAGCTCAGCGTGCTTCTGCCGCCTTGGGTCACCCTTCCGAAGGAGATGACCGACAAATACACCGCCAAGACCGGCGGCGCGCTCGACATCCAGACGCTCGGCTGGGACGAGATCCGCACCAAGATCGTCACCTCGATGATGGCGCGCACCGCGCCGGCCTCGGCCACCGAGGTGGACTGGTCCTGGGTCGGCCAGTTCGGCAGCGCGGGATGGTATGACGACCTCTCCGGCGTCCTGACCGACGAGCTCAAGGCGGACCTGCCGACGACCGCCATCTTCACCTATGACGGCAAGCTGATCGGCGTGCCCTACAACAACGATTACCGCGTCATGATCTATAACAAGGCGCATCTCGAAAAGGCCGGCGTCGCCGTTCCGAAGACGCCGGAGGAACTGCTCGCCGCCGCCAAGACGATCCGCGACAAGGGGATCGCCGAACATCCGATCGGCTTGCCGCTGTCGGCGACCGAAGGCTCCGCGACGGCATGGTACCTGCTGACCAAGGCCTTCGGCGGCGACCTGTTCGACGCGGATTTCAAACCGCTCTTCGTCGAGCCGGACAGCGCGGGCTACAAGGCCATGGCCTTCGAGGTCGAGGCGTTGAAGGAAGGGCTCATCGATTCGGCGGCGACGTCGCTGAAGGACGTCGAGATCCAGGAGCTGTTCAAGTCCGGCAAGATCACCTTCGACGTCGCGGGCTGGGCCGGCAACCTCGCCGTCTACACCGATCCGTCGAAGTCGCAGGTCGCCGGCGACGCCACCGCGGCCCTCGTGCCGGGCGTCAACGGCAAGTCCCGCACGATCGGCCTGCCCGGCGCGCTCGGCGTTCCGGTCTCGGCGAAGAACAAGGAGGCGGCGCACGCCTTCATCGCTTGGATGCTCGATCCCGACACGATGGTGGACAATTACGAAAAGCTCGGCAACCTGCCGACGCGCCTTTCGGTGCTGAAGCAGCTCAACAAGGACGGCAAGCTGAAGCAGGGCGACGTCCTGATCCAGCAGGCCGGGCTGGTCGAGCCGCTCTTCGCCGGCGGCACGCCGGGCTGGTATCCGGAATTCTCCAGCGCCGTCGCCAACAACCTGAACGCCGCCGCGAAGGGCCAGATCACCGTCGCCGACGCCGTCAAGGCGATCGCGGCGGCGGCCGAGGAGGCGCGCCAGTAATGACCTCGAACCGCTTCGCCATGAAGCGCTTCCTGCCGGGGCGGGAGGCGCGGCTGGGCCTTTGCCTTTCGTTCCCCGTCATCGCGATCATGGGCGGCCTGGTCATCGCGCCGCTCGTCATCACCATCGTCGACAGCTTCTTCCGCGTGGAGCCGATGCGGCTCGGCACGCCGTTCGTCGGATTCCGCAACTACGTCAATCTGATGTTCGACGCCACCGTGCTGCAAAGCTGGGCGAATACGTTCATCTATGTCGTCATCGCGGTGGCCATCGAAACGGTCGGCGGGCTCGGCGCGGCGCTGGTGCTGCACAAGGTGAGGTTCGGCCGGCGCTGGCTGCTCGCCGCCGTCGTGCTGCCGTGGTGCCTGCCGCCGGTGGTCAACGCGATCATCTGGCTATGGATCTACAATCCGAGCTACGGGCTGCTGAACGGCGTCCTGCATGCGGCCGGGCTGATTTCGGAAAACCACGTCTGGTTCAACGATCGGTTCACGGGACTCGTGCTCGTCTCCGTCGTGCACGGCTGGCGCATGCTGCCCCTGACGGCGATCATCCTGCTCGCGGCGTTGCAGTCCATTCCCGACAGTCTCTACGAAGCCGCCAGGCTCGACGGCGCGACGCCCTGGCGCCAGTTCCGGCTGATCACGCTGCCGCTGATATCGAGCGGCCTCGCCATCGCGCTCAGCCAGTCCACCGTCTTCGCTTTCAACCTGTTCGACGAAGCCTGGATCCTCAACGGAAGCTCGCTCGGGACCCGCAGCATCATGGTGCAGGTCTATATGTCCGCCTTCCAGAACATGCGCTTCTCGCTCGGCATGGCGCTGTCGATCCTGGCGATGATCGCCTCGCTCGCCGTCTCGGCGATCTATGTGCTGCGGGTCTACCGGGAAACGAGGTTCGATTGATGCGGCGCTTCGGTCTCTATCTTTCGGTCGCGGTCCTGCTCGTCTGGTCGCTCGGGCCGATCTACTGGGCGCTGGCGACCTCGCTGACGCCGCCCAACGCGCTGGTCGGCGACGGCCTGCGCCTCTGGCCGGCGAGGGTGACGTTCGAGCACTACGCCAAGCTGTTCGGCGCGACGTCGGTCAGCCAGGGCAACGAGGTCCAGTCGGTCTGGCCGCAATTCTCGCGCGCTTTCGTCAACAGCCTCGTGACGTCGCTGGCGGCGACGCTGCTGACGGTCGTCATCGCCGCCTTCGGCGCATGGGCTTTCGTCCGGCTTCGCTTTCCGGGGCGCGACCTGATGTTCATCGCCGTCGTCGCGACGCTCGGCGTGCCGGCCTATACGGTGATGATCCCGCTTTACAGGATCATGGTCGGCGCGGGGCTCGTCGACACCTATCTCGGCGTCACGCTGATCTATGTCTCCGCCTTCCTGCCGCTGGCGCTGTGGCTGATGCGCAGCGTCTACCAGTCGATGCCGCTTTCGCTCGAAGAGGCGGCATGGCTCGACGGGGCGTCGAAAACATACACATTGGTGCGCATCGTGCTGCCGCTGGCCGGGCCGGGCCTGGTCGCCACCGCGCTGCTGACGTTCCTCTCCGCGTGGGGCCAGTTCATGGTGCCGCTCGTCTTCTCGCCGACGCTTTCGACCAAGCCGCTGACGGTGCTGATACCCGAATTCGTCACGCGCAACTACGTCGATTACGGCCTCATGAACGCGGCCGGCATCGTGGCCATCGCGCCGCCGGTCGTGCTCGTCATCTTTCTCAATCGCTTCCTCGTGCAGGGCCTGATGGCCGGCGCGAGCAAATAAAAGGTGGAAATGCAATGAATCTGACCGAAAAAGTCATCAAGGAACAATTCTCCTTCTGGGAGCAGGCGTTCACGCAGCCGCTGCCGGAGGTCCCGGGCGGAACCGTGGTGATCGTCGGCTGCGGAACGTCCTTCTATCTCGCGCAGACCATCGCGGCCGCCTTCAACCTGAACGGCCGCAACGCCATCGCCGCGCCGGGCGCCGAATGGGCGCGGCGCATGGGAGCCTATCTCGCCGACCGATCCGACATCACCGTGATCGGCCTGTCGCGCTCGGGCGTCACGTCCGAGACCGTACAGGCGCTGGAGGCGTCTCGCGCCGCCGGCATCCATACGATCGGCGTTTCCTGCGAGCCGGACACCGCGCTCCTCAAGGTCGCCGACGTACCGGTCTTTATTCCGACGCACAAGGAGGAAGGGATCGTCATGACGGCGTCCGCTTCCCTGATGCTGCTGGTGGGCCTGCGCATGGCGGGCGTCGCGCTGGGCACGGCCGCGGACGCCAAGGCGGCGCTGGCGCACGCCGAAGAGGCCGCGCCGCTTCTGAAGGGCCGCTCGCATTTCGTCTATCTCGGCGCCGGCGCGCTGTACGGCATGGCGACCGAAGGCTGCCTCAAGCTGCAGGAAATGTCGATCACCTACAGCCAGGCCTTCCATCCGCTGGAATACCGGCACGGCCCGATCAGCCTGATCGACGACAAGTCCGTCGTCGTCGTGCTCTATTCGCCTGAAACCCTCGACGAGGAAGCGAAGGTGGCCGCGGAGGTCCAGGCCATGGGCGCCAAGGTCATCGGCCTTGGCGGGCCGGGCGATCTTAGCATCCCGCTGGCCAAGGCGGGCGCCGCGCGCGCGCTTGAAATCCTGCCGGCTCTGCAGATCCTCGGCGAGCGCGTCGCCAATCAGAAAAACGTCGATACGGCGGCGCCGCGCAACCTCAACAAGGTCGTGGTGCTCTAACAGGCGATCGGCGAAAAAGGATGCGCCACAGGCGGGCGGCGGCGCCTGCGTATGGCCGCACGAAATATCCGGGAACGACGAACATGGCGCAAGTAACGCTCAACAATCTCGTCAAGGCCTACGCCCTGCATCAGGTGATGCACGGCGTCAGTTTCGAGGTCGCCCATGGCGAGTTCGTCGCGCTCGTGGGGCCTTCGGGCTGCGGCAAGTCCACGCTGCTGCGCATGATCGCCGGGCTCGAAGAGGTCAGCGGCGGAACGATCTCGATCGCCGGGCGCGTGGTCAACGACGTCGAGCCGAAAGACCGCGACGTCGCCATGGTGTTCCAGAACTATGCGCTCTATCCGCATATGACGGTGCGCGACAATATGGGTTTCTCGCTCAAGCTTCGCAACGTGCCGGCCGCGGAGATGAAGGCGCGCGTCGAGGAGGCGGCCGCGATTCTCGGCCTGACCGACTATCTCGAACGCATGCCGCGACAGTTGTCGGGCGGCCAGCGCCAGCGCGTGGCGATGGGGCGCGCGATCGTCCGCCAGCCTGCGGTCTTCCTGTTCGACGAGCCGCTGTCCAACCTCGACGCCTCGCTGCGCGTGCAGATGCGGGCGGAAATCCGCGCGCTGCACGATCGCCTCGGCTCGACCTCGATCTTCGTGACGCACGACCAGGTCGAGGCGATGACCATGGCCGACCGCATCGTGGTGCTGCGGGCGGGCAAGCTCGAGCAGGCGGGCGCGCCGCTCGATCTCTACGACCGCCCGGGCAACACCTTCGTCGCAAGTTTCATCGGCTCGCCCGCGATGAACCTGCTCAAAGGGACCGCCTCCGACGGCGCGGTCCGGCTCGAGATAAACGTGACGACGCCTTCGCCCGCGCATGCGTCGGGAGAGGTCGTCTGGGGCGTTCGCCCGGAACATCTCGACCTTGTCCCTGCGGCGACCGAAGGCGCGATCACCGCGCGGGTCACCGGCGTCGAAAGCACGGGAAACGCCACCTTCGTGCTCGCCGAGACGGACGGCAAGACGATCACGGCCCTGTTCAACGACAGGCCGCAGGTCGCCCGTGGAGACGTCGTCCACCTCAAGCCCAAAGCCGCGAAGCAACATATATTCGACGGCGCGAGCGGCCTACGGATCGATTGATCGTCCGCTCCGCCAGCCGCCTGCGCGGGCTTGGCGCGGCAAGCATCCATACCGGCGCTGATAGGCCCTCGAAAAATGCGACGCCGATGTAAATCCGCACGCGATGGCGATATCGAACACCGTCATCCGGGAGTTGACGATAAGAAGATGCGCGCGCTCGAGCCGAAGCTCCAGAAAGAACCGTGCGGGAGAACGCCCGGTCTCTTCGCGAAACAGCCGCTCGATGTGCCTGCGGGACAGGCCGATGGTCCTTGCTATAGCGTCCAGGTTTTCCGGGTCGGCCAGGCTTGCCTCCATCTTTTCGATCGTCTTCAGGACCGCCCAATGCTTCGGTCCGAACCGGGCCTGTATCGGCATCCGTTGCCGGTCGCCCGCGCTTTGCACGGACTGTTTGAGCGCCTGCTCGCAAAGCCTCGCCCTTAGATCCTCGTCCTGGCGATCGAGGGCGATATGCAGGAACAAATCCGCGACCGGCGCGCCGCCTGGCGATGAAAGGAATTCTCCATCCATCTCCAGCACCGTCTGGACGGATTCCACTTCCGGGAACCTCTCGGCGAAGGACGGGAAAAGCTTCCAGTGGACGGCGCATCGCCGCCCGTCCGCAAGTCCGCTTTGCGCAACGACGAATACGCCGGCGGCGAGCGCGCAGAGCCTTGCTCCGCGCGCGCGGCACGCGCGCAACCAGGCTTCGACGGAGGGCGAACGATCGGGTATCTTGCCGCCGCCGACGATAACGGCGACGTCAGGCCATTCCGAAGCGCCAAGCCGATTGCGTTCATCGGTAAGAGAACCGTCGACGGTAAGTCTCGACCCGCATTCGGACGAGACGGCGCCGCCGTCCAGGCTGACGGTGCGCCATGAATGAGCACGCCAGCCGAGCGCGTCGTTCGCAAGCCGAAGGATTTCGATGGCCGACGAGAAGCTATGAAGCGAAAATTCCGGGAGAAGAAGGAAACTGAATAGCTGCGCCTTCCGACTTTGCAAATCTTCTTCCTCGATGGGTGCGGGACGCGTTTTACGCGACTAGTGCTTGAGCACGCGCGCCAGGAACGAGCGCGCGCGTTCGTTGGTCGGATTGTCGAAGAAGGCGTCGGGCTTGCCGATCTCGAGGATCGAGCCTTGATCGATATAGACGATGCGGTCGGCGACCTCGCGCGCGAAGCCCATTTCATGCGTCACGATCATCATCGTCATGCCGTCGGCCGCAAGCTCCCGCATGACGTCCAGAACCTCGCCGATCATCTCCGGGTCGAGCGCGGAGGTCGGCTCGTCGAACAGCATCAGGTGCGGCTCCATCGCCAGCGACCGCGCGATCGCCACCCGCTGCTGCTGGCCGCCGGACAATTGGCCCGGATATTTGTGGGCGTGCGCCTTGAGCCCGACGCGGTCGAGCAGCTTCAACGCGGTCGCTTCGGCTTCCTGCCTGGATTTCCTGCGAACGCGCATGGGCGCGATCGTGATGTTTTCGGTGACGGTCTTGTGCGGAAACAGGTTGAACTGCTGGAACACCATGCCGACCCCCTTGCGGATCGCGGCGAGCTCCTTCTCGCCGCCGAGCCGCCGGTCTTCCTCGACAGGCATTTGGTACCCGTCGACCAGCAGGCTGCCGTTCTGGTACATCTCCAGCCCGTTGACGCAGCGGATCAGCGTGGATTTGCCGGAACCGCTCGCCCCGATCACCACGACGACCTCGCCGCGCGCGACGGTGAGATCGATTCCCTTCAGAACATGGTGCGATCCATAGAACTTATTGAGATTCTTCATTTCAACGATTGCGTTCATGAGAACGGCTCCTGAATTGCGTCGATCAACGGCTGCTGCGCGCCAGGTGCGCCTCGAGTTTGCGCGCGACGAAGGTGATCATCGATCCGACGAGGAAATAGGTGAGGAAGAGGAAGGAATAGACCTCGTAGGTGCGGTCGCCGTTTTCCGGGTTGGCGAGGATCATCTGGCCCGCGCGCAGGAAATCGGTAAGCCCGATGATGAAGACAAGGGGCGCCGTGTTGAAAATGTCGAGCACGTTCCCCACCAGCGGCGGCACCACCACCCGTATCGCCTGCGGCAGGACGATGGATTTGTTGATGTCGAACTCGCTCATGCCGAGCGAACGCGCCGCCTCGGTCTGCCCCCGCGGCACGGCCTGCAGCCCGCTACGCACATATTCGGCGACATAGGCGGAATAGAACACCGTGAAGCCGATCATGCCGCGCACCACGTCCGCCAGGTTCAGCTGCGGCGCCATCACCGGCATCAATATCCATATCCAGTAGACGACCATGATCAGCGGCACGGACCGCATCACTTCGATATAGGCCGTGCAAATCCATCGAACGCTGGAGAAACGGCTGCGCCGGCCGAAGGCGAGCAAGATGCCGATGGGCAGCGACAGGATCGCGGTGACGAGCGTCAGGAGAACGCTCAGCAGCAGGCCGCCCCAGCGCCCCGCGCCGGGCGGCGCCATGACGGCGAAAACGACGACCAGCCCGACGAAGGCCGCGGGCGGCAGCAGACGGCGAGACAGCGGCGCCCAGGACGTCAGCATCCAGCCGCCCGCAAAGAGCGCGAACGCGGCGACGAGGAAGACCAGGTTCATGGCGTCGGCGACGCCGGCGGCGGCGATCAGCGCCGCGAGCGCGAGCGCCAGAAAACCGAGGCGCCGAGCCCTGAAGGCGAAAACGCATCCGAGAGCGGCGCCGACCAGGCCGGCGATGACGGCGACCGCGATCCAGCTTCGCCATAGCTGATCGACGGGGAATATGCCGACCATCAGCACGCGAAGGCTTTGAGGAATGACGCTCCACCGCGCCGTGGTCAGCGCCCAGTCCAGAACCTCATAAACGAGCCACAGGACGCCCGGTATGACGATGACGGAAAGCAGCGCGTCGAAGGGCTTGGCGAACAGGTTGCGCCGCGACCATTTCAGGCAATTGGCGATCATCTTGCGGCTCCGCGATTGGCCAGGCGCCGGTCGGCCCAACCGACCGTGGCGCTGATGATCCAGCTGAGGATCAGGTAGGACGCCATGACGATGACGATCCCCTCGAGGCTGTGGCCCGTCTGGTTGGCGATGGTTCCGTAGATGTTGAAGAGATCGGGATAGCCGATGGCGATGCCCAAGGCGGTGTTCTTCGCCAGGCTGATATATTGATTGCCGAAAGAAGGCAGGACGACGCGGAAGACCTGGGGAAGGATGATGTCGTTGACGGTGTCGCGCCGGCTCAACCCCACGGAGGCGGCGGCCTCCCATTGGCCCTTCGGCAGGGCGTCGATCGCGCCGCGCACGATCTCGGCGATATAGGACGCGCTGTTGAAGACGATCGCCAGGAGAAGAGCCGCCATTTCAGGGCTCATGCTCGTGCCGCCGCTGGCCTGGAAGCGGGTCGCGACGGGAAAATCGAAGCCGATGATTCCAGCCAGAAACATGATGCAGGGCAGAAGGACGAGCGCGCCGACGCACACCCATCGCAACGCGCGGATCTTTTCATAGACGACGCCCAACAACGCCACCCAGAAGGCGGCCGCCAGCGCGACGCCGAGCGCGGACGCCCCGCCCTGCCAGACGATGGACGGAAAATAGAGGCCTTGCTGGCTGATCACCACGCCGTAGAATTTCGCCGCCGTTGCGATCGGCGGGAAATGAAGGACGACGGCGAAATACCAGAACACGATCTGGATCAAAAGCGGCGTGTTGCGGACGAATTCGACGCACCAGAACGACAGGTTTCTCACGATCCAGTTGGTCGAGAGCCGTCCGACGCCGAGCAGCGTCCCCAGCACGGTGCTCAATATAATTCCAAGCACCGCGACCTTGATCGTATTGACGATTCCGGTGAAAAACGCCTGGGCGATCGAGAGATTGGAGGTGAAACCAGCGAAAGCGGGCCTGTAGCCGTCCTCGAGAAGCAGCGTTTTCCCCTCGCTGATATCGAAACCGGCGGCGTTCCAAAGGAAGGAAAAGCTGAACTTGATGCCGTGCCGCGCCAGCCCGTCCTTGACCGCGAAGGCGAAAAGCACGACCAGCACGACCGCGGCCGCGACGATGGCCAGCTGCGTGGCGTGATATCTGATCCTGTTGCGGCGGCGGCGCGAGATCAGCCGCCCGTCGTCGACCGTCGCGCCGGTCGTTTGATCCATAGTCATGTCGGAATCCCAACCGATCCATAGGAAAACCGAGGCGGAGACGCTCCACCCCGGTTTTTCCGATGAGAAAATCAGTTCCAGAGCGGAGAATAGATCGCGCCGCCCTGCGTCCACAGCGCGTTGGGTGTCCCCTTGCGGTCGAGGAACATCTTGGTTTTCGGACCGAGGTTGCGATCGTAGATCTCGCCGTAATTGCCGACCGCCTTGATCGCCTGCATGACGAAATCGTCAGGAAGACCGAAATCCTTGCCGTAGCCGCCGCCGACGCCGAGGAACTTCTGGACGAAGGGATCGTCGCTCTTCAGCTTTTCTTCGAGATTGGCCTGGGTGATCCCGGATTCCTCGGCCTGGAACAGACCGAAGGTGACCCAGCGCAAGGCGTTGCGCCACCTGGAATCGTTGGCGGCGACGAAGCCGCCGAAGGGAGACTTGTCGAGCGTGTCGGGCAGGATCTTATAGTCGGCGGGCTTGGGAGCGTTGCCGGCCCAGGCCGCGAGCGCCGACTTGTCGGTGCTCATGGCGTTGCATCGGCCGGAGTTCAGCGCCGCGAAGAGCTTCTCGAGGTTCTCATAGGTCAGGACCTTGGAGTTCTTCCAGCCGCGCGCCTTGAAAGCGCTGGTGAGCACGGTTTCGGTGACCGAGCCCTGCGTCGTGCAGAAGGTCGCGCCGTCGAGATCGTCGAACTTCGCCACGCCGGAATCGGTCTTCACCATGATGCCGGTGCCATCGTAGAAATTGATGGGCAGGAAGTCGACGGCGATGGAGGATTCCCGGGCCGGCTTGATCGTGGTGTGCGCGAACACCACGTCGACCTGGTTGGTGAGGACGGCGTCGAAACGGCTCTTGTCCGTCACCGTGACGAATTTGACCTTCGACGCGTCGCCGAGCACGGCGGCGGCCACCGCCTTGCAGAAATCGACGTCGAGGCCTTCCATCTGGCCCGTCGTGGTGTTGAGGTAGCCGAAGCCCGGCGCCGTGTTGTCGGAGCCGCAATTGAGCGTGCCGCGCTGCTTGACGGTGTCGAGCACGGAGGCCGAGGCCTGCGTCGACGCGAACGCCAAACCGGCGAAGGCGCCGGCCATCAGAAATTTCGTAAGTTTCATTCTATTCCCCTGTTTATCGCGAGTAGCCTGCAAGGTCACGCAGGACGGTCTTTCGCCGAGATGGACGGGCGACGGGCGACAGCTTCCATCGCCGTTCCGCGGCCGGCGTTCCCGCCGCCGGCCAGGGCCGCGCTCGAACGCCTATGCGCGCACCCATGCAACTCGACAGGCGAACGATAGGAAGGGGGTCAAATTAGGTCTACTTAATTCTGCTTTATATACCGTTTAGAAAATCTGATCAAAAGACGCTCAGGCGTCGGACTCGTCCGGATTGCCCGGCAGAGGCCGCCGCGCGCTCACCCGTTCGTGGATTTGAGCGATGAACACCTGGACGGCGGGGCTCTTCTTCTCGCCCTTGCGAAAAGCGAGGGAAATCTTGCGCCGGATTTCCGGCACGATCTTGCACACCCAGACGTCTTCGAGGTCGTAGCTCGCCCGCAGGCCCGGCAGGATCGAAATGCCATAGCCTTCGCGGATGAGAGCGATGGTGACCTCGAAGCCCTTGCAGCGCGCGACGATATCGGGCGTGAAACCCGCCTGCTGGCATGCGTCCGTGATCATGCGATTATAGGTCGAGGACGCGGTGTCGAGCGCCCAGCGCTCGTTTCTGAGCTCGCTCATGGTGACCGTCGGGCGGTCGGCGAGCTTGTGCGTTTGCGACACCATGACGTTGAAGACGTCCTCCATCAGGGGAATCGTCTCGATATTCGGGTCCAGCGCGCCCGGCGGGACGTTCAGATCGTCGATGACGGCGAGGTCCGTTTGCCAGCTCCGCAATGCGGCCAGCGCTTCCGCGGGCTCCATCTCGTCGAACTGGACCGTCAGTTGCGGGTGAAGCCGGTGCAGGTCGTGGATCGTGCCGGCAACGATCGCGGCGGCGACCGAGGGAAACGCCGCCACGCGCAGCTCCCCCGCGATCTCCTTTTTCAATTCCTCGATGTCTGCGCGCGCGGATTCCAGCTCCATCAATATCCGCTCGGCGCGCTCGACGAGGCGCCGGCCGGCGACGGTCAATTCCACGCCGCGGCCGCGTCTTTCGATCAGGTCGATGCCGACCTCCTGCTCGAGCAGGGCGATCTGCTGCGACACCGCCGAAGGAGACACGTAGAGGGCTTCGGCCACCGAGGCCATCGTCTTCCTGATCGACAGCTCGCGCAGCGCCCGTAGTCTTGCAAAGTCCATCGCGGCCTCCTTCGCTGCCGAAAATCATTAGCATATCGAAACGTATGTGCAAATATTATTAACTTTTTCTGGACCCTCTGTCCGTCTAGCTTCGCCTCCCAACGAAAGCGAGCATTCCATTCGGGAGACGACGATGACGGAACAAACCCACGCCCATTTCAATACGCCTGTCCACGAGCGCGACCCGCTCATCGCCGATGCGCTCAACGACGAGCGCGCCCGCCAGCAGAACCAGATCGAGCTCATCGCCTCCGAAAACATCGTCAGCCGCGCGGTGCTCGACGCCCTCGGGCACGAGATGACCAACAAGACGCTGGAAGGCTATCCCGGCAACCGTTTCCACGGCGGCGGCCAGTTCGTCGACGTCGTCGAGCAGGCGGCCATCGACCGCGCCAAGGAGCTGTTCGGCTGCGCTTACGCCAACGTCCAGCCGCATTCGGGCACGCAGGCGAACCTCGCGGTGTTTTTCCTGCTGCTGAAGCCCGGCGAAAAGGTCCTGTCGCTCGACCTCGCCGCCGGCGGCCATCTCTCGCACGGCATGAAGGGCAATCTCTCCGGCCGCTGGTTCGAGGCGCACAACTACAATGTGAACCCGCAGAACGAAGTCATCGACTACGAGGAAATGGAGCGCATCGCCGAGGCGGTCCGTCCCAAGCTTCTGATCACGGGCGGATCGGCCTATCCGCGCGAGCTCGATTTTCCGCGCATGGCGAAGATCGCCAAGAAGGTCGGCGCCTTCTTCATGGTCGACATGGCGCATATCGCCGGGCTGGTCGCCGGCGGCGCGCATCCCTCGCCCTTCCCGCATGCGGATATCGTCACCTGCACGACCACCAAGACGCTGCGCGGCCCGCGCGGCGGCCTCATCCTCACCAACAACGAGGAATGGTTCAAGAAGCTCCAGGCCGCCGTCTTCCCCGGCGTGCAGGGTTCGCTGCACAGCAACGTGCTCGCGGCCAAGGCGATCTGCCTCGGCGAGGCGCTTCGCGACGATTTCAAGACCTACGCCCATCAGGTGAAGGCCAATGCGAAGGCGCTCGCCGAGACCTTGACCGATCGCGGCGTGCGCATCGTTTCGGGCGGCACCGACACGCATATCGTCCTGCTCGACCTTTCGAGCAAGGGTCTCAACGGCAAGCAGGTCGAAGACGTGCTGGCGCGCGCCAACATCACCTCGAACAAGAACCCGATCCCCGGCGACAGTCCCCGCCCCGCGGAATGGGTCGGCATGCGCCTCGGCACGTCCGCGGCGACGACGCGAGGCCTGAAGGAGGAAGAATTCAGGATCCTGGGCGACGTGATCGCCGATCTCATCGAGGCGGAGGCCGCCGGCGACGCGGACAGCGTGGTCGAGGAAGCGAAGACGAAGGTGGCGAAACTGACGGCGGCATTTCCGGTCTACGGGCGCTGACCGGAATCCTTACACCCACGGCCCGGATCGAGGCGGACGCGAAGGAGACATCATGGGAATGGACAGAATGGCCGACGCCGCGATCATCGACGGCAAGAAATTCGCGGGCGATCTGCTCGAAGAGATCGCCGCGAAGGTCGCGCGCCTGAAGGAGATGACCGGCGAGGCTCCCGGCCTCGCCGTGGTCCTCGTCGGCGCCGATCCCGCGAGCGCCATCTATGTCAACGCGAAGCAGCGCCAGACGGTCGCCGTGGGGATGAACTCCTTCAAATACGAACTTGCGGCGGACACGACGCAAGACGAATTGATGGCGCTGATCGGCCGGCTGAACGTCGATCCCGCTGTGCACGGCGTTCTCGTGCAACTGCCGCTTCCCGCCCATCTCGACGCGAACGCCGTCATCCAGGGCATTAATCCCGACAAGGACGTCGACGGGTTCCACATCTCCAACGCCGGCCGCCTTTCGACCGGCCAGCCGGCCTTGACGCCCTGCACCCCGCTCGGCTGCATGATGCTGCTGAAGGATCGCCTCGGCGGCGACCTGTCCGGCCTTCACGCCGTGGTGATCGGCAAATCCAACATCGTCGGCAAGCCGATGGCGCAGCTTCTGCTGTCCGAGAACTGCACGGTCACCATCGCCCATTCGCGCACGAGGAACACCGCGGAGCTTTGCCGCGCCGCGGATATTCTCGTCGCCGCCGCCGGCCGCCCGGGCCTCGTGCGCGGCGACTGGATCAAGCCGGGGGCGGTGGTTATCGACGTCGGCATCAACCGCGTGACGATCGACGGCAAGGCGCGCATCGTCGGCGACGTGGCCTTCGAGGAAGCCCGCCACGCCGGCGCGATCACGCCGGTTCCGGGCGGCGTCGGCCCGATGACCATCGCATGCCTGCTCTCCAACACGCTCACCGCGTTCCGCCGTCAGCGCTCCATCGATATCGGCTAATCGACCCGGGAGGATCGTCCATGTCAGCCCCTTCCAACCGCTACGCCCTGCGCGTCGCCTGCCCCTCGATCCGCGGCGTGACCGCCGCCATCGCGACCTATCTCGCCGCCAACGGCTGCAACATCTCCGACAGCGCGCAGTTCGACGACAAGAGCACCAGCCGCTATTTCATGCGCGTCAGCTTCCAGTCCGAGGACGGCCGCACGCTGGAGGAGCTGCGCGCGGGCTTCGCCGAGATCGCCGCTTCCTACGAGGCGGAGGCCGAGTTCTTCGACGAGACGAGCAAGCGCAAGGTCGTCCTGATGGTCTCGCGCTTTGGCCATTGCCTCAACGATCTCCTCTATCGGTGGCGGATCGGCGCGCTGCCGATCGACATCGTGGGCGTCGTCTCCAACCATTTCGATTACCAGAAGGTCGTCGTGAACCACGACATCCCCTTTCACCACGTCAAGGTGACGAAGGAGAACAAGCCGGAGGCCGAGGCCGAGCAGATGCGCATCGTGGAGGAGACGGGGGCCGAGCTGATCGTGCTCGCACGCTATATGCAGGTCCTCTCCGACGAAATGTGCCGCAGGATGTCCGGCCGGATCATCAATATCCACCATTCCTTCCTGCCCTCCTTCAAGGGAGCGAACCCGTACAAGCAAGCCTTCGAGCGCGGCGTGAAGCTGATCGGCGCGACCTCGCACTACGTCACCGCCGACCTCGACGAAGGCCCCATCATCGAGCAGGATATCGTCCGGGTGACCCATGCGCAGAGCGCCGACGACTATGTCAGCCTCGGCCGCGACGTCGAAAGCCAGGTCCTCGCCCGCGCGATCCACGCCCATATCCACGGCCGCGTTTTCATCAACGGCAATAAAACCATCGTTTTCCCGCCGTCGCCCGGCTCCTACGTATCCGAGCGCATGGGTTAGCGCCTCATGACTGATTTCGTCACAGACCTTCCCCGCCCGCGCATGCTATGATGTGAAAGCCCCGCCAAAGAGCGCTAAGGTCGAGATCGAAGCCGTGATCGCCATTCCCTGAAAACGGCGCGACGCGCACCCTCACAGGATCGAAGATGTCCATCCACCTCCCCGACAATCCCGCCCGCGCAGACGTGCTCGCGGCTCGCCCGACGCTCTGGATCAATCCGCATTACACGGAAAATGCGATCGAAGACGCCTCGCTTCCGGTGCGGCCATCGGACGTGGACGAGGCGCAGGAAAACTGGCGGCGGCTCGCTCCCCTGCTTTCCGCCTGCTTCCCCGAGCTCGCGGCCACCGACGGCGCAATCCGCTCCGACCTCGTGCCTGTCGATAAAATGCGCGGCGCTCTCGGCTATGACGGCGCCGAGTTTGGAACCGTTCTGGTCAAGGCGGACAGCGCTCTTCCGGTCGCCGGGTCGATCAAGGCGCGCGGCGGCGTCTACGAGGTTTTTCTCTTCGCCGAGCGACTGGCGAAGCAGGAGGGCTTGCTGAAGGAAGGCGAAGACATCCGTCGCCTTGCGGAGCCGGACGCGAAGGCCTTTTTCTCGCGTTACACCATTGCGGTGGGAAGCACCGGAAATCTCGGGCTGAGCGTGGGCGTCGCGGCGCGCGCGCTCGGCTTCAAGGCGACGGTCCATATGTCCTCGGACGCCAAAGCCTGGAAGGTGGATCGGCTGACGCGGCTCGGGGTGGACGTCGTCAGGCACGACGCCGATTATACGACCGCGGTCGAAAACGCCCGCATCGCCGCCGAACGCGATCCGACGATCTATTTCGTCGACGATGAGCGGTCCAGGCATCTTTTCCTCGGCTACAGCGTCGCCGCGCTGGAGCTCGCGGAACAGCTCAAGGCTCACGGCATAATTGTCGACGCCGAGCATCCGCTGTTCCTTTACCTGCCCTGCGGCATCGGCGGCGCGCCGGGCGGCGTCGCCTATGGCGCCAAAAAGGTTTTCGGAGACAATGCGCATTGTTTTTTCGTAGAGCCCGTTCAGTCGCCCTGCGCGTTGGTCCATCTCATGAGCGGCTCCGCCGATCTCGTCTCCGTCTATGACGTCGGACTGACAAACCGGACCGAAGCCGACGGCATGGCCGTCGCCCGGATGTCCGCATTTGTCGCCATCGTCATGCGCCGCATGCTCGCAGGCGTCTTCACGGTGGATGACGCGTCGCTTTTCCGCTGGCTTCGGAGCGCATACGAGAGTCAGGACCTTCGTCTCGAACCGTCGGCGACCGCCGGTTTCGCCGGCCCCGACTTTATCGTCACGCATCCCCAGGGCGAAGCATTTTGCGAGAACCGGGGGATCACCGACCATCTCGCCTCGGCGACGCACGTCATCTGGACGACAGGCGGCTCTTTCGTGCCCGATGATCAATTCAAGGCGTTTTTGAAGGTGGCGAGCGATATCGACCAATGAACTGAGCGGACAAGGACAAGCACCGGCGTAATAGCTCTCTTGCTCCAACTAGAGCGGGCGACTTTACTTCTGTGTGGCCGTGAAAATTTGCCGGAACGCCATTCCTGCATCAGCAGTCGGAAACCGGAACGTCTGCGTGCCGAAACGGTTTATCCATGTGGTATCCTTTTGCCTCAATAAAAAAACCGCCCCAGAGGGCGGCGAAAGGTTGGGAATGATCGAATACATTATGTGGGGCACAAGCTAGAATTGCATTCTGATCAGAGCGCGGCGCACCCAGGCGGCCTCCATCGCCAAAGCCTCGTCGTAACGGACGCCGAACCGATCGCCAGCCGCATGCATGACCTTCGGCGCGTCGTCTTCATGGGGCGCGTCCTGCCATTCATCATAACAAAGCAGTCCAATTTCGAAGGCGTCGAGGCCTCGGGCGGAAAAGGCGTCACGGATTCGTTGCGCGATCAGACCGATGTGCCATCGCGCGGATGCGCCTTTATCGCGGATTGCGTCTCGCCACTTGAACCGGAGCCACTGGACGTCGCCCCAAGCATCCAGCCACTCGTCGGGAATTTCACCGATCTGCTCTTTCTCACGTTCGTCGGACGTGTTGATCATGCCTGTGTCTGCGAATACTTCGCTGTAGCGGAACGCGGCCGACCCGACGCTATCCGACTTGTCCGTTTTCGGCCGTACGCCGCCGGCGCCGGTGATCACAGTTGAGCCGTCGATCTGGAGACCAGCCACGGACTGATCCATACCGGCGTTCATATTGCCGCTTCGGATATCGAACGCCCCATAATGCCGAGCGCGCGAGACGGGCAAATAGCCCGTTTCGCCGCCGGCGGCGAGCTGCGACCATTCATGCACATGCAGAGTCCAGCGGCTGACGAGGACATCGCGCGGCGCAGCGCATTTGAGCGTTAGGCGCAGGTAGCGCACCGCCGAAAAGCCAGAGGCGTCATGACGCTCCAGCCGTTGCGGGACCGTCAAGCCGCCGGATGAAAGGGCATTGCTCCAGGTGACATTATCGCTGGAGACGCACAAGTCGACATTGTCGGGAATGCGGTTTGCGTCGCCAAACACGAGCGCCGCGCCGTAGACTTCGGTGCCGGGGATCGTCCGCCCGAGGTCAATCAGCACCTGCGTTTCGGTAACAGCCGGAAAGACGGTCCCGGCCTGGGACGGCAGGAACATGTCACGCATAGCGTTCAGATCGGTCGGCGGGGCTCCCGTCGGGACCGTGATCACGAACGGCTTGCGCAAGCAGATTGGTTTCTTCACCGCGGGACTGTTTCCAGTAGGGGCCGTAAAAAGACGGAGGATCGTAACGGACGCGCTGGGCTATGACCTGCACGCGGTTCCGTCGAAGATCGTTCGACTGGTCGAGGATTCCTGAGGTCTGTGGAAAATCGCGCTGGTCGACATAGCCTGTCACCTCGTTGAAGCCGGATTTGTTGGTCAGGTGCACCGTGTGCTTGCGCACGGCTGGATTGAGATTGCTTCCCGACCAGTCCCAAACTTTGATGCTCCAGCGGTTTTTCGCCCCATCCGTCTTCACCGCCTGCTCCGCCCGCGCCATATTGTCGGGCTGACAGGTGATCGAGATCCAGTTGCTGTCCAACTCGCCGGCGCCGACGCTGTCCTCATAGAACTGGCGGGCGGCATAGACCCGAAAATCGAACTTGTTTTCGTTGATGTAACCATTGCCGTCGACCTCAAGGCGCACGCCGGCGTCGCATTCGCGTACATCGGCCGACGATCCCTTGATCCACGCGACGCCATAGCCTGCGACGGCGCGCAGGTGGACACCCACGGAGCCGGCCTGCCTCGCCCCCAGGACGCCGATCTGAAACGCCGTCTCCATATGGCCCATGCCGGGCGAAGCCGCGTTGAAACCACTGTCGAAGGCGAAGGCCGGCGCGAAACGGGTTGTGGTTTGCGCATAGATCATAGCCCGGATATTGGAACGCCCGTCCTGCGTCACCCGGCCTTCCTGGCCGAGATTGAAGCGCGCGCCGGTCGACAGGTCGCCGAAGTCGATCTGCGAATAAGGAGAAACATGCAGCCGGCCGTCTATCTGCACCACGGAGCCGGACGCGCCGTGCAGTCGCACCGGCGACGTAGCCGTCGCAGCGGAAAGAATAGCGTTCAGTGTAGCGGTCATGTCGGTGGTGGTGTCGCCGAGCGCCTCGACGTCGATCCATCCGGATAGCGGCAGAATATCGAGCTTGACACCGCCGGCGGTGACGACGTGGTTGTCGGCGGCGTTAGCGGACGTTACGGAATAGCGGTAACCGCCACTCTCGACGACGTCGCCTACTCCCACGACGATCTTACCGCTCCCGGGCGAATAGGCCATGGTCGTATCGGTGAAAATGTCATCAATATCGAGAACGGCCATGTGCATGCTCCATGATGAGCGCCCTTCCGGGCGAAGCGGGAAAACTTTGCAGGATTTCCAATTCTCAGGAAAGGACGACCGGGCTCTATGCGCGCGCGGCGCCGGATATCGTCATTAGTGAGACGGATGCTCCCAATGTGAAAGAGCGCGCGGCAAGCGGTTTCGCGAACTGGGAACACACCTTCCGATTCAGGGAAGAAGCCTCGCCATCTACGGCTCGATATTCACATGCCTTGCTTGGAGCGGCGTTTGACTTTCTTGGGCGCCGCAACAGAATTGTGCTCCGCCCATTCGGCCTTCAGCTTATCCAAAGCTTCCGTACCCCAATTGATGTCGTCTTGCATCGCCCGGCGGCTCATTTCCGGGTCGCGCGCTTCAAGCGCCGCAAGCAGCTTGTAGTGTATGTGGTTCTCGCTGGGTTGGCGGACGGGCACCTTGGCGAAATGGAACGCTCGTAAAAAGGGCCCCATCAACACCCACATGTTTTCGCAAACCCCTTCGAGGAGCGGCATCCTGGCGAGCTTCATGACCGCAAAATGAAAATCACGGTTGAGCGCGCTCGCCTGCAGAGAATCGACGGCGGCCATCTCGATGAACGCCGAATTCAACGCTTTCAACTCTTCGAGTTGATCCGGCGTGATCAGTTCGGCTGCACGATACGCCGCATAGCCTTCCAATTCGACGCGAATGCGCTGAATTTCCCTCAGCTTTTCAATGGAATGATTGGGAACGTGAACGGAGGTCGCTTCCTTTATCTCCAGCGCCCTCTCGCTGACCAGACGAAATATCGCTTCCCGAACGGGCGTGATGCTGGTCCCATATTCTTCGGCGATTCCGGCTATGGTCAGCCTTTCGCCCGGCGCAAGCGCCCCCTCCATCAAAGCCGACCGCAGATTGTTATAGAGCTGGGTCGAAAGATTTTCCCGGGCGAGGGGCTTGCTGGCCATACATGTATTCCTCCAATTCGCATATCGAGGTCCGGACGGCGACCGTGACCGTCCACCGACCTATCCGATATACCGCGCGGATAGCGCATATATAGACCTTAAACCGCCGTTACGATACTCCAGACCAACAACTCGCCATGGATGTCCACTCCACAATTTAGTCCGCGATCCGATGGCGTTACAGCGTATGTCACGGCGGCTCAAACGAGCGCTTCGGCGACCTCCGTGATCCCTGCGGCGTCCAGCCGATAATGGCGATAGAGGTGAGTCGGCGGCGCGATCAGGCTGTATTCATCCATTATGCCGTGTCGGACCAGACGAGCTTTCGTTGCGTTTTCCGCCATCACCTCGGCGACAGCGCTTCCCAGACCACCCAGGATGTTGTGCTCTTCGACAGTCAGCACGACGGATGACGCGCGCGCCGCTTCGAGGACGGCGTCGCGGTCCAGCGGCTTGATGGTGTGCATGTCGATGAGGCCGACCGAACGCCCGCGAGCGTTCAGCGCTTCCATGACGGCCTTCGCCGCATGGACGACATAACCGCAGGCGATGATGGTCAGATCCTTGCCGATCCCATGCACGACCGCTTTGCCGATCTCGAATCGCTGCCCGTCGCCGTAAACGACGGGATCGTGGCCGCGATGGGTGCGGAAATAAATCGGTTGCATATAGGTCGTCGCGGATTCGCGGAGGAGCGCGGCGAATTGCGCGCCGTCCGACGGCGAGATGACCGTCAGGTCGGCGATCGCCCGCATGGTGGAAATATCCTCGGTCGCGTGATGCGAAGTGCCGTAAAAACCTAGCGAGATGCCGGTGTGGTGTCCGATCAGCCGAACCGGCTGAGCGCAATAGGCGACATCCATGCGGATTTGCTCGCAGGCGAGCAGCCCGAGGAACGAAGCGAAAGTGGCGACATAGGGGATAAGCCCGGTTGTCGCCATGCCGGCGGCGGCGGAAACCATGTTCTGCTCGGATATGCCGAATTGGACGAAACGCTCCGGAAACCTCTCCGCGAAAGCGATCAAGCCGTTCGAATGCTGCAGATCGGCCGTGCCTGCGACCACCGGATGACCGGCTTCGACAAGTTCGATCAGCGTGTCCGACAAGACCGATAGGGACGGCGCGCGCTTGTTGAGGTCGCGATACTGCCAGGAGGCGGGATTGACTGGGCCGCTCATCTTTAAACTCCCTTCGCCAGAATTGCGGCGCGCGCCCGCGCCTCGTCGTCGGGAGCGAGATAACCTAAATGCCAGCCCGGCTCCGTCTCCATGTAATCGACGCCCTTGCCCTTCACTGTCTTCGCGATGATGCAGCAAGGCTTCGTGCGGGCCTTGTCGGCTTTCGCCGCCCGCAGGGTTTGCGTCAGCGCGACGATGTCGTGGCCGTCCACCTCGTGAACCTCCCAGCCAAAGGCGCGCCATTTGTCGTCCAGCGGCTCGACGGTCAGCACCTCGTCCACGCGGCCGTCGAGCTGATAGCCGTTGCGGTCGACGATCGCGATAACGTTGGACAGACGATGGCTCGCGGCGCTGAGCGCCGCTTCCCAGACCTGGCCCTCCTGCATTTCGCCGTCGCCGAGCATGACGAAGATGTCGAAGCGGCGGTCCTGCATGCGGCCGCCCAAAGCCATGCCCACACCGTTCGACAGCGCATGCCCGATCGAGCCCGAGCTGAAATCCACGCCCGGCACCTTGCGCATGTCGGGATGATCGCCGAGCGGGCTTCCGAGCCGCGTGTAGTCGTCAAGCCATGACTTGTCGAAGAAGCCCAGATCGGCCAGCATCGGGAAAAGCCCGACGGCGGCGTGCCCCTTGCCCATCAGAAACCGGTCCCGATCGACCCAAGCCGGCTCCCCGCGGCGAATGTTCATGACCTCATAATAGAGCGACGCGAAGATTTCGGCGCAGGAAAACACCGAGGAGTAATGGCCGACCTTGGCGATGCTGATCAGTCGAAGCGTTTCCAGCCTTACGAAACGGGCTCGATCTTCGAGAAAAGCGATCTTTTCAGGCGATATTTCCGTGTTTTTCATTCTTCACCTTCGACGGAAGCGGGTCTAGCGGAAGCTCTCGTTCGCATAGCCCGGAAAGTTAACGCACATCGGCGTATCGTGCTCGACGTGGCGCTCGAAGTGGAGCGAGCCGTCGCTCTTATTTCGTCTGAAAATCGCGATCGTATCGCTGTACTGATTGGCGACCAGCAGAAACGATTGGCTCGGATCGATGGCGAGATTTCGGGGCCAATGACCGCCGGCGGGAACATGTCCCCGCGGCGCCGGCATCCGATCGCCGTCCAACTCGAAGATCGCGATCGTGTCGTCGCCACGGTTTGCCGCATAGATGAACCGGCCGTCGGAACTCATCTGCAGGTCGGAAGCGTCGTTGTGGCCCTCGGCGCCGGCGTGGCGCGTGGACACTGAGCCGATTATGGACATCCCCCCATCATCCTTGATCTGGATCGTGGCCAGCGTTCCGGCGAGTTCGTTCAGAAGGTACAGCCGGTCGGAAAAGCCATCGAGCAGGAAATGCCGCGGCCCGGAACCCGCCGGAAGGCTGCATACCTGCATGCCCTCCTCCGAAAGCCGTCCGGTCACCGCGTCGAAGGGGATGGAAATGACGCTATCGGCGCCGAGATCGGCGACCAGGACGCGGCGATTGTCCGGCGTCGCAAGGATGCAATGCGCATGCGCCTGCTCCTGGCGGGAGGCGACCGGCCCGCCGCCGCTCAGAGCGATGGCCGAACCCACCGGCCCGAGCCATCCGTTCCCGCGCATGGGAAAAGTCACGACCGACATGCCGGGCGAGGGACTCCTATCGCCGATCTTGTAATTGGTCGCCAGCAGATGATCGGCCGTGCGATCGAAGCTAAGATGGGAGGTGCATCCTCCCATCGTCGGCTGCTTGTTGAGATAGGTAAGCTTCATCGTCGCGGGATCGACCGCGACGTTCGTCACCACGCCTTCTTCCCATTCGTGCACTTCCGAGGCGACGGCGATCTGCGGAAGCCGCGGATGAAAGGCCAGAAAACCCGGATTGTCGATACTGTCCATGGCATCGACGATCTCAATCGATCCGTCGGACGCATCGAAGAAACCCGAAGACAGGCCAGGCCCCCGGCATGTCGCGTCCGGAAAGAACCCGGCCTTTCGGTTGAGCGAAGCGATGATGATCGGAAGCTTGGCCATTGGTGCGCCTTGTCTCTCAATTAGGAAATGGCGTCGCGCGCGGTCAGCGACAGGATCGCGAGCAGCAGGATGCCGGTGGCAACGTCGCGCAAAGCCGGGCTGAGGCCCAGCGCGACCAGCAGATTGGTGAGAACGATGAAGATGACCGCGCCGAGCAGGGAGCCGAACAGCGATCCCTGCCCGCCGGACAGGGCCGTGCCGCCCACCACCGCAGCGGCGATCGACAGAAGGCTGTAGGGATCGCCGAGCGTCAAGTTCGTCGCCCCGGCGTACCCGAACAGCAGCGCGCCGGCGAGACCGGCGAGGACGCTGCTGATGACATAGGAAAGCCAGCAGACGAGCGCCACCGGGGTGCCGGAGAGATGGGCCGCCCGCCGGTTTGCGCCCACGAGATAAAGATATTTGCCGAAATTGGTCAGCTTCAGAAGAATGGTCAGCACGCCGAGCACCGCCGCGCAAATGATGACCAACAGCGGCGCCGGGCCGATCTTGCCGCTTCCGAGGAAAAGCATCAGCGGCGACGGCAACGCCGCGCCCTTGGCCTGCGCGTAGAGCAGGACGAGGCCTGAGATCACGAAGGCCATGCCGAGCGTCATGATCAGCGGATAGATGCCGACGTAGAAGATGCCGGCGAAGTTGAGCGTCCCGACGGCCACGCAGACGACGAACACAGCGAGAAAGGCCATCGGAAGATTGGCGTCGACGCTTCCGGCGATGCTCGACACGAACAGGGCCGAAAGGGTCATCAGCGCCCCGATGGAAAGGTCGATGCCCTGCCCGCCGGCCAGGATCACGATCGTCTGGCCGAAGCTCGCAATCGCGAGAATCGCCGTGATTGACAGCAGGCTCCAGAGGTTGGAGCCGGAAAGGAAGCCGGGCGCGACGACGAAGGCGAGCGCAAGCAGGATCACGATCGACGCCGCCGGCAGGACGAGCGTATTGTCCCGGATCGCGCCGATGATCGCCCGGAAATCGGCTTTTTCGGCGGCAGACGTTGTTTCTTCCTTCTGCATCACGAACTCCTCCTCGCCACGGCCGTCCTCAGCCTCTCCGCCTCCCGGCCGCGAATCCTCAAGAATTGCTTCTGCATCAGGACGATCCCCGCCAGACCCGCGACCATGATCACGCCCAGCACGAATTGCTGATAGAAGGATGACACGCCGAGCCCGAGAAGAAGCTCGGGGATAATCGCCAGAAAGATCGCGCCGAAGACGGCGCCAAGGCCATCGCCGCTTCCCCCGAAGATGGCCACCCCGCCGATCACGGCCGCGGAAATCGACAACAGCGTATAGGACTGCCCGATCAAGGGATCTCCCGAGCCGATGGAGAACGTCAGCGCGAGCCCCGCCACGCCGGCTAGAAGCGAACTCAGAATATAGGAAGCGGCGCGGACGCGGCCGACGGGGATTCCTGAATTATAGGCCTTTAGCGGATCCCCGCCGATGGCGTAGAGCCGGAGCATGAAGCTCGTCTTCTTCAACGCCATCCAGGCAAGGACTATGAAGAGAATGGCGAGGAGGCCGTTCGGAACCGACACCGTATTATCCATGGCGAAAGTCACGAGCTCGCCGGGGATCATCCCGCCAGGAGCGGGCAGCAGCCAAAGAGCCAGGCCGCCGGTGATGAAGGAGACCGCAAACGTCGCCAGCAGGGCGTTGATCCGCACGAACACCACGAGGATGGCGTTCAGCAACCCGACCGACAGCGCCAGCGCCATCGTCAGGGCGATCACCGCGGGGGTCGAATATTCCATCCCGAACAGGGTGACGGCGAAAACGTTGATAAAGCTGATCGTCGCGCCCATGCTCAGATCGAGGCCGCGTCCGATAAGCAATATGCTCTGGCCGAGACTGGCGGCGATCAGCGGCAGCGTGGTCGAGGCGAAGCCGATCAAGCCGCCATTGGAGAGCAGATTGGGATTGAGAAAGGCGTTCAGGGCGAAGGCCACGATCATCAGGACCAAGGCCGGAAAAGCCGACCAAAGGGTGAGTGACTTCAATATGGACGAGCGCATTATGCCGATTCCCGGTGCAGGTAGGCGTTCATAAGCGCGTCCTGGGTCAACGAGCCTGCGGCGCGCGACAATTCGGACTTGATGCGCCCCTCCTCCATGACGAGCACACGATCGCAGACGGCGGCCAGTTCGCTGTCGTCGCTCGACGTCAGGATGACGCAGGCGCCGTGGTCGGCGGCAAGCCGCCGAAGCGCCTTGTGGACCTCTTCGCGCGCAGCCACGTCGATCCCCTTGGTCGGATCGGCCGCCACCACGATCCGCGGCTTGGTCACGAAGGCGCGGGCGAGCAGAACCTTCTGCTGGTTTCCGCCGGAAAGCGACAATAGCGGCGCCTGCATATTGCGATACCGAGTCTTCAGAGAGGCCAGCGCTTCCTTGGCGACCGATGCGGCAAGAGCGGCGCGGGACGACTTGTTGATGTAAGCGGCCTCGATGTTCTGCAGGATCGAAAGCGACCGGAAGCCGATTTCGTCTCGATCTCCGGTGACATAGGCGACGCCAAGCCTGACCGCATCGGCCGGCCGACGGACCGCGACTTTTGAGCCGGCTATGGAAATCGCCGCGGACGATGACGGACGGTCGCCAGCCAGCGCGGAGATGATCGCGCTCTGGCCCTGGTCCGGCAAGCCGCCCAGGCCAAGGATTTCGCCGCGCGCTACGGTGAAACCCAGCGCCCCGGCGCCGCAATCGAGACCATCGACCGCGAGCAAGGTTTCCGACTGGACCGAACTGGGTAGGCTCTTGGCCTGTGGCAGGTTTTCCAAACCGCCGGCCCACGCCACCAGCTTTTGTTCCGACACCTGGCCGATTTCCTCCTGGGCGACGGCTTCGCCGTTCTTCATGACGGTGATCGTGTCGCAAATCTTGAGGATTTCGCGAATTCGGTGGCTTACGAATATCACGCCGCCGCCGGCCCGCCGATGTTCCGCGATGATCTCGTGAACGATCGCGGCTTCGTTGTCATGGAGCGCCGACGTCAGCTCGTCCAAGATCATGTAGCGCGGACGGGCCAGCAGAAGCTTGCCGAATTCCACCAGATATTTTTCGCCGACCTGCAACGCCGCAACCGGCAGGGAGGCCAGATGGTCGATTCCGAGACGTTTCAGGATATCGACCGCCTGCTCGCCGATCCGGCGATCGCTGCGAAAGCCGAAGCGCTCCGGCATGGCGCTGAACGCCAGATTCTCGGCCACGGTCAGCTGCGGAAAAAGGCTCAGCTCCTGGAAAGTGATGCCGACGCCTCCGGCCTTCACCTGCCGCAGATGCGTGGCGGAGACGGCGTGGCCGTCGATGGCTATCGTTCCGCTGTCCGATCGCAACAGTCCCGCCATGATCTTGGCGAGCGTGCTCTTGCCCGAACCGTTCCCTCCATAAAGGGCGCGAATCTCGCCCGCCTTCAAGGAGAGAGCCGCCTGCCGAATGGCGATGATGGTGCCGTAACGTTTGGAAATGTTTTCGAGTACCATTGTCATCGAGTGACATCCTTAGCAGAGGACGGTCCGGGCCTTCGCTTGCCGAACTTGGACAGCGGCGCTTGCAACGTTCCCCGATTCGGAGGCTACTGGAAATAGCGCTCCAGAGTCTGGGCGTCTGTCATGAAGCTGTCGAGCGAAGCGGAATCCGGCTTGCCCTTCAGTCGCGTCAGAGCCTCGTCAACGCTAATGCATTCGGTGGCCTCGGTGCACCAAGGCTTGGTCTTGTCGCCTTCGAGCGAAATCGCGATCGGCTCGGGAATGATAATGGTGTTGACCAGCTTCGGATCGAACGGATTCGGGCCAAGGGCGCCGGACTTCAGCTTATGCCCTCTCAGCAGGGCGGCGGCGACCCGCAATGCGTCGGCGCCGATGCCGGGAGGATTGGCGAGCGCGAAGGCGTTGATTTTCTTTTCCTTCCAGATTTTCAGGAAGGAATGGAGATAATCCCCGCTCATCGGAGGCAATGGTTTGCCGGCCGACTCATAGGCGCGCACGACGCCTTCGGCCATCACGTCCTGAATGAGGACGCCGTCGATATCCGGGTGGGCCGAAAGCTGGCTCGTCATCACTTCGCGCGCCTTGGCGGGGTCCCAGCCGGCCGGCGTCGCCGACAGTTGCTTGATGTCGGGATGCTGCTGAAGCACTTCGTTGCGCGCGCGAATGCGCCAGTCGTTCGCGGTGTTGCCGGCGAGACCATCGATCGACACGATGTTTCCCTTGCCCTTCAGGGTATCGACCATCCATTGCGCCGGCGCGCGCGCGAACTGTCCCTGGTCGAGCACCACGTTGACGACGCCCGGATGCTCCAACGGATCATCGGCGATGACGACCAGAATGCCGGCGCTGATCGCGCGCGTGATGACCGGCTTGAGCGCCTCGCCCGAAACCGGATTGATCACCAGCGCGCTGACGCCGCCGTTGATCAGCGAATTGATCTGGGCGATCTGCCCGGCAGTGCCCGAAGTGCTGTTGACGATATCGATACGCTTGAAATCGCCGGCCGCCTTGAGGTCATTGGCTACGGACTGAAGATCCTCGACGAACTGCGCTCGCCAGGTGTTTCCGAGATAGCCGTTCGATACTCCAACCGTGAACGGAGCCTTGTGGCGGGCCGCAAGCTCTTCCGGCTTCACGTCCGCTGCCTGAGCGACGGTCGCGGCGACGGCGAAGACGGCCGCAAGCACGCCCAAACGGGCAAAATTTTTCATTTTTCATCCTCCCGATGTGTCATTGGCTGCTTAGCCAACTCTTCCCAACACGTTTTTTGATGTATCATGCATCGTATATCATTTCAATCGTATTCTGCGCTTGAATTTGCCCTCATGCAAGATTATGCATCATGCATCATTAGGAGGATATCATGAAGTCAGCTGTTTTGCATGGAAAACGCGACATGCGTTTCGAAGACCATGCCGCGCCCTCCCCGGGCGCGGGACAAGTGGCCGTGGCGATCAAGGTCGGAGGCATATGCGGCTCGGACATGCACTATTTCCAGCATGGCGCGAACGGCACGATCATCCTCAAAGAGCCGCTCGTTCTCGGCCATGAAATCGCGGGCGTGATTGCGGCGACGGGGGACGGCGTCACCGACCTATCCGTCGGCCAGAAAGTCGCGATCAATCCAACGCGCACCTGCGGCAAGTGCAAGAATTGCCTGGAAGGAAAGGCCATCCATTGCGAGAACGGAACGTTCCTGGGCAGCGCGATGCGAACGCCTCACACGCAAGGAGGTTTTCGCGAACTGATCCTGGTGGATCGCGCCCAGATATTCCCGGTCGCCGATAGCGTGGACCTGTTCAATCTGGTCTACGCCGAGCCGCTCGCCGTATGCCTCCACGCCGTGGCGCGGGCGGGCGCGATCGCCGGCAGGAAGATTCTGGTGACGGGCTCAGGGCCGATCGGAAACCTGATCGTCACTCTGGCGAAACGGGCCGGCGCGGCCATCGTCGCCTCCACAGACCTCAGCTCGGCCGCATTGGAATTCGCCAAGAACGCCGGAGCGGACATCGCAGTCGAAGTATCGTCGGAAGGCGCATTCGAGGCGCTCGTCGACCAGCACGGTCCGTTTGACATCGCCTTCGAATGCTCGGGCCATCCCACCGGCGTCGCAGCCTCGATCGAAGCGCTTGCGGTATGCGGCGTCCTCGTCCAGGTCGGCATGCTGGGCAAGGCGGTTTCCGCCCCGCTCGGCGCAATCGTGGTCAAGGAAATCGATTACAGGGGAACCTTCAGGTTCGACTACGAATTTGCGGAAGCCGTCGAAATTCTGGCCAGCGGAAAACTGGACGTTACCTCGATGACATCCCAGCAATTCGCTTTCGAAGACATCGTCGCGGCATTCGACAAGGCGGCCGACCGCAACACGGCCATGAAGGTCCAGATCGTCTTCCCTTGATCGCGTTCGGGGGCAAAAAGCGGCATCGGAACGAGCAGCAAGCCGCGCCGCTCGCTTCGTCACACCCGCGCGCCTCGCCTTGGCGGCGCTAATCGGCGCATAATACGCAGCAGGCGCTCGCAGCGGCGGAGCGGAACGACGACTCCGCTGTCCGCCAACCGATATCGGACGTGGAAAGACCCTGAACGGCGCCAGATGCGAAGCCTGGCGAATTATCGCCGGATCGCCTCAAGCAATCCGGCCAGCGCTTTTCTCGAAGGCAATCAGTCCAGCCGCGCCCTCAAACGGGCACGATCCCAGATATCGCTAAGACGCGCGAAACGTTCGGCCATCTCTGTGACGGCCGCGGCGTCGTTCATCTCATTCTTCATCCAGGCGCGAGCGACGTCGCCGAAGATGGTCCGACCGACCGCAAATCCTTTGACGAGCCGATGGGACGCCGCCACGTCGAAGGCCGCGGCGAGTTCCGCTTCCGGCGCATCGAGCCCGAGCACCACGATGCCGCGTGTATGCTTGTCATGAGCTTCGATCGCTGCGATGGCGTTTTTCCAGGCGGCCTCGGTTCTCATCGGCTCAAGCTTCCACCAGTCGGGATAAACGCCAATCGAATAGAACTGCTCGATCAGAGTCGCCGTCGTCGTGTCGTCGACGGGCCCGGCCTTGGACGGGATGACCTCGAGCAGAAATTCCAGGCCGTTACGACGCGCGGCTTCGAAAAGCCGTTTGACCGTTTTTTCCTGCTTGGCGCGCAGTTCCGCGCTGTCGGACGGGTGGCAGAAACATAGGACCTTGACGACGTTGTCGCGCGCCCACTCTTCAAGGCCGCCGCAATCCAGTCCCAGTTCCGGCTCCAACTGCAGCGGCCGCGATCCCGGCCATTCGCAGGGGCGTCCGATCCACAATCCGGTTCCCGTAGCGGCGTGGAGCGCCCTTCGTCCAATCCTGTTGTCGCATAGTATCCCGTAGCCCGCCCTTCCCGCCTGGACCTGACAGGCGGCTTGCAGGCAAAGCAGCTTGAAGTCGCCGCCGCGCTCAAGGGTATAACCCGGCATTTCCTCAAGCTGAATGCGGTGATCGAAAGCGAAGACACGCATGCTCGGCCAGTCGCCGCTTCTGTTGGTCGACCAGTGGATCTGCTCCAGTTCCCGGTCGTTCCGCAGGTCACGCCGAACAATGCCGCGCTTTAGAAAGAACTCCAGTTCCAACGCGCTCGGATAGGCGGGCGTGCAGCCATGGCGGCTGACAGCGAACGCGCCGCAGGCGTTGGCGTATTCGAGCGCGCGCGGCCAATCGGCGTCTTCCAGCCATCCCTTGAGCAGTCCGGAAAAAAATCCGTCGCCCGCGCCAAGGACATTGAAAACCTCGATGGGGAAACCCGGACCGGTCTGTCCCTGGTCCAGATGGTCGGGTATTGCGCCTTCGACCGCCACCGCGCCCTTCGCGCCCCGCTTGCAGACGAGTACCGCATCTGTGACGGCGCGCACCGCACGCAAGGCGTCGATCGTATCGGTGGAGCCGCCCGCGATATGGAATTCTTCTTCAGTTCCGACGATAAGGTCAAATAGACGAAGCGAAGCCTGAAGCCGCTCCGTCACCCTCCGACTTTCAACGAAGCGATTTTCGCCTTCGCCGTGCCCCGCGACGCCCCAGAGATTGGGGCGATAGTCGATATCGAGAGCCGTCCGCAAATCATGCTTGCGCGCCAAGTTCAGCGCCTTCAGAACCGCCGCTTCGGTGCGGGGGTGTGACAGATGGGTGCCCGTCGCCACGACCGACCGCGCCAGCGCTATGAAGGACTCATCTATGTCGTCTTCGCAGAGCGCCATATCGGCGCAATTTTCGCGATAGAAAAGCAAGGGAAACTGAGTCTCGTCACGAATGCCGAGAATGGCCAACGCCGTGAGCCGCTCGAAGTCCGTTATCACGCCGCGGGTGTCCACGCCCTCGCGCTCGAGCTGCTCACGCACGAAGCGACCCATATGCTCGTTCCCGACCCGGGTAATTAGAGCGCTCCTCAACCCCAAACGAGCTGCGCCGCAGGCGATATTGGTGGGGCTGCCCCCGATATATTTACGGAACGACCCCATGTCCTCCAGCCGTCCGCCGATCTGCATGCCATATAGGTCGATCGCGCTGCGTCCGATCGTGATGACGTCCAACGTCCTATGCATATTCTTTCCTTCGAAAGGCCTCAGTTCAACGAAACGCTAACGGAAATATATAAAAACAACTATATCAATATTTTTATAAAATTTCCTATATAAACATGAAGTTTATATATATTATATAAAATTTCTTTAAGTAATTTTCTGGCGGAAATTTCAATTATTATTCCATTTAATCAAGAATAATATTCAAATACCGCGTCAAAGTTCCAATCGATTTTGAAATAACGTCATAGAGAACAAGGACTAACTCCTCTCCGCTTCAAACGCCGCCTGCCATATTTCCCAAGCTGCTCGATGCATTCTCATAGGCTCCAACGTAAAAAATCGCAATAAAAATATATCATGCATGATGCGTTATTAAAGGGATTTTCACGACACATATAGCGTCGGCATTTTAAAATGCGACACGATCCACCGACCTGGACATTCCGACACGCTTGAAGAAAGCCAAATAGCTGAGCGCCTTTCACGGGTCGCCAGATGCACGCTTCAGCTTTTCGTAAAAAGTTTCAGCAGAGGCAGCCGCCGGCTCCGCTACGCATAATGCATTGCCGGGTCGCCGAGTTTGGCTAATTACAATAATGTCTGGCTCCGCTTGCAACCACTCCGGAGCGCGTCTCGTCGGGGAGGCGTATTCAGCCCATTGTTATTGCCGATGGTGAGCTAGCTGGTCCAAACCTAGCCGCATGCCCACCTTCGTACTGCATTGCTCACAGGCATGTTGCCGTCCAATCACCGACCGGCGACATGACGGACAGGTCGGAGACGAGCCGCTTCAGCTTCAATTCGGTGATGAAGGAGAGCAAATTAGGCATGGGCGCCGATGTCGTTAATACAGTCGTCTGCGCTGCTTTGCACCGGATCGGTTCGCCATTTCGCTCCCTTGCGCCCAGCGTCGCCGAGCTCGCTGGCGAGCCAGCCTTCACATATTGGGCTTGCACGACGCTGATGGCGCCATGATCGCCGTTGGCGGTCATGGTTATAGGTGAGGATGAATTGCTTGCCGGAGGTTTCACGATCTCTTCGAGCTCGATCGCGAGAGGCGAGGTGGCCACTTGTCTGCAAATGGCGTGAATCTCGGCTTCGGAAAGCGCCTTGTCGAACGGAAATAGAAGCTGGTTGGGGGCAGGCGTCGACGTCGTCCGTGCATCGCCTCTGCTTTAACCATCTCCGTGAAGGAATCGTAGTTTGTTTCCAGATCGAGCCCGAGGTCCATCGCGGAAGCGGCAGCAATTCTGGGTTGCTCGACAACACTCCGGCGCCCAGATCGAAATTCCTGCCAACGCGCGCCACCAGCCTGTGCGCTGCAGCGATAAAGCCATCGTGACTGCCCTACCAAGCTGATGTAGATCGGGCGTTTGCTGCGGAAAGTTGCTCCTCATAGGCGCTACTTTCAGGTGAAATCAAAATTTTTAGAATGAGTCTCACCTGTCCCCGGCCTTACGACCGGGGACAGGCTGTTTATCAGTCAGGATCAGAACGGCGAGTTCGGATGGTAGAATTCGGCGGCGTTCGACTTGTCGATCAGGACGGACGGGATGATGTTGTTGGCCGGCAGCTTTTCGCCTTTCAGACGGGCTTCGGCCGTCATCTTGATCGCCTCGTAGATGAATTTCGGCGAGTAGCTGACGTCCGCCTGGATGCGCGGGTCGGTGCCGTCCTTGATGATCTTCACCATGCCCTTGGCGCCCGCGCCGCCGAAGATGATCTTGATGTCCTTGCGGCCCGCCTGGTCGATCGCCTTCACGGCGCCGAAGGCCATGTCGTCGTCGGCGGCCCAGAACGCGTCGATCTGCTTGAAGCGGGTCAGGAAGTCCTGCGTCACCTTATAGGCGTCGTCGCGGTTCCAGTTGGCGTATTGCGCGTCGAGCAGCTTGATGTCCGGATGGTTCTTCAGCACGCCGTTGAAGGCGTCCATGCGCTCATTGTCGAGCGTCGTGGCGATGCCGCGCAGCGCCACGACATTGCCCTTGCCGTTCAATTGCTTGGCGATGTATTCGGCCGGAATCTTGCCGAAGGCGGTGTTGTCGCCCGAAATATAGGCGTCCTGGATGCTCGGATCGGTCAGGCCGCGATCGACGACGGTGATATAGACGCCCTTGCTCTTCACGGCGGCGACCGGCTTGGTCAGCGCGCCGGACTCGAACGGGAACACCACCAGCGCGTTGATCTTGGAGACGGTGCTGAGGTCGCGCAGCTGGTCGGCCTGCTCGGTCGCGTTGGCGGCGGTCTTCAGCGTGATCTTGAGTCCCGGATGGGCGGCCTCGAGATCCTTCTTCGCCTGCTCGGCCCAGTAGTTGACGCCGCCCATGAAGCTGTGGGTGGCCGCCGGGATCGACACGCCGAGATGGACCTTCTCCTCGGCCATCGCCGGCAGAGCCGCCAGAGCCGCCGCCGCGACCACCACCTGGACGGCCAGGCGCCTTGTGATATTCGTCATGATTTCCTCTCCCATTGTTGACTGTTCACTCGCTCACGACCGCCGGCTGCGCTGCAGCAGCGCGACGGCGATGATGACGAATCCCTGCACTGCCGCATTCAGGTAGACGCTGATGATGCTGGTCAGATTGAGAATATTGCTGATGACGGAAAGCAGGATCGCGCCGACCACGGTGCCGGCGATCGAGCCGGCGCCGCCCTTCAGCGCCGTGCCGCCGACGATGACGGCCGCGATGGCCTCCAGCTCCCACAGGAGGCCGGTGGTCGGCGAGGCCGAGCCGAGGCGCGGCACGTAAAGCAGCGTCGCGACGCCGACGCAGACGCCCAGCAGGACGTAGGTCTTGAGCTTGACCCTGTCGACGTCGACGGCGGCGTAGCGCGCGACCTGCTCGTTGGAGCCGATGGCCTGCACGTAGCGGCCATAGGCGGTGCGGTTGAGGATCAGCCCGCCGATCAGCGCCACGCCAAGAAACACCCAGACCGGGATCGGCACGCCGAGGAAATAGCCGTAATAGACCGGCGCGTAGACGTCGGCCAGGTCGTTGTCGAGCGTGATGGCGCCGCCGCCGGAGAAATAGGTGAGATAGGCGCGGTAGATGCCGAGCGTGCCCAGCGTCACGATGAAGGGCTCGATGCGCCCGCGCGTGATCAATATGCCGTGGATCATGCCGAAGAAGCCGCCGAGCACGACGGCGGCCACGGCGCCGATGAGCACGGCCAGGAGCGGCGAGCCGACGACCTGCCCCGCCCAGTTGATCAGCATGATCACGCAGCCGGCGATCAGCGCCGCCATCGAGCCGACCGAAAGGTCGATGCCGCCGGAGATGATGACGAAGCACATGCCCACCGCGATGATGCCGATGAAGGCGGTGCGGGTCAGCACGTTGAGGATGTTGTCGCTGGTGGCGAAATCGCCGTTGAGCCAGGTGCCGACGATGCAGAGCAGGACCAGGCCGGCCACCGGCCCGTAGCTCTGCAGGCGGTCGCGCCAGGCGGCCGCAGCGGACTCGCGCGGGCGGACGGCGTCGCCGGGTTCCTTTTGGGGCTGGTCAGGCGTCGACATGGGCGGTTCCTGTTGCGTGTGCGATGAGTTCTTGTTCGGTGAGATGGTCGCCGTCGACCTCGGCCGCGAACTGCCCGGCCCGCATGACGACGACGCGATGCGCCAGTCCGATCAGCTCCAGCAGCTCGGAGGAGATGACGACCACCGCCAGCCCCTGCGCCGCCAGCCGGCTGATGAGGAAATAGATGTCGCGCTTGGCGCCGATGTCGACGCCGCGCGTCGGCTCGTCGAGCACCACGACTTTGGGCGCGGGATGCAGCACCTTGGCCAGCGCCAGCTTCTGCTGGTTGCCGCCGGAAAGGGCCGACGCCTTGTTGTGCAGGCTGCCGGTGCGGATGCCGTATTCCTTCACCGCCTCCTCCAGCGCCCGCTGCTCGGCGGTCGGGTTGAGCAGCGGCTTTACGTAGCGGTCCAGCGCCATCAACGTCAGGTTGGGCCGCAGCGTGAAATCGACGTGCAGGCCCTTGCCCTTGCGGTCCTCGCTCAGATAGGTGAGGCCCCGATCGGCGGCTTCGCGCGGCGAGCGGAAGCGGACCGGCTTGCCCGCCAGCTCGACGCGGCCGCCGCCGGGGCGCAGGCCGAGCAGGCCCTCGAACAGCTCCGTGCGGCCGGCCCCGACCAGGCCGGCGAAGCCGAGGATCTCGCCCGGCCGGACCTCGAAGCTGATCTTCTCGGCCCAGCCCGGCACGCTGAAATCCGTCACCTTCAGCACCGGCGCGACGGTGGCCGGCACCGGGACGCGGGGCGGGAAAAGGTCGCTCAGCTCGCGGCCGATCATCATGTTGGCCATCTGGCGGCGGGTGATGTCTTTGGTCTGCGCCCGGCCGACGAAACGCCCGTCGCGCATGACGACGACCTCGTCCGTGATGCGCTCGACCTCGTCCAGCTTGTGCGAGATGTAGATGACGGTGACGCCCTTGGCGCGCATCGCGTCGATCAGCCTGAACAGGCGGCTGGTCTCCGACGGGGTCAGCGTGGCCGTCGGCTCGTCCATGATCAGCAGCCGGGCGTTCTTGGCCATCGCCTTGGCGATCTCGACCAGCTGCTTTTCGGCGACGATCAGGCGCGACACCTTGGTGGAGGGATGGACGTTGACGCCGACGTCCTTCAGCACCTTGGCCGCGGCGGCGTGCATCGCCTTGTCGTCGAGCAGCAGGCCCTTCTTCTTCTCATGGCCGAGGAAGATATTGTCCGAGACGCTGAGGTCGTCGGCGAGGTTGAATTCCTGGTGGATCAGCACGACGCCCGCGGCCTCGGCGTCGCGCGAGCTGGCGAAGGAGACCGGCTTGCCGTTGATCCTGATCTCCCCGGAATCGGGCGGCTGGTAGCCGGCCAGTATCTTCATCAGGGTGGACTTGCCGGCGCCGTTCTCGCCCAAAAGCCCGTAGACCTTTCCCGGCGCGAGGGAAAAGCTGACGTCGTGCAGGACCTGCACGGAGCCGAAACGCTTGACGATATGCGTCAGGTCAATTGCAAGCCCGGCGTCCGGTTCGGCGTTCATCGCAATCCTTCTCCCTCCCAAAGCGAGGTTCGCGCGGCGGCGACGCGAAGACGGATCGCCGGCGCCATCGCTCAGTCCAGCCCGAGCATGCCGCGCAGCGCGCCGCGGTCGGTTCCGCTGTCTGCGAAATCGTCGAAGGCGCGGGGCGTCGGCTCGATCAGATGCGCTTCGATGAAAGGCGCACTCTCCGCCGCGCCCTGCGCCGGCGATTTCAGGCAGCATTCCCATTCCAGCACCGCCCAGCCGGAATAGCCGGCCTGGGTCAGGCGCGAGAACACGCCGCCGAAATCCACCTGCCCGTCGCCGAGCGAGCGGAAGCGCCCGGCCCGGTCGGCCCAGGAGGCGAAGCCGGAATAGACGCCCTGCTTGGCGCTCGGCAGGAACTCGGCGTCCTTGACGTGGAAGGCCTTGATGCGGTCGGCGTAGACGTCGATGAAGCCGAGATAATCGAGCTGCTGCAGGACGAAATGCGACGGATCGTAATTGATGCAGGCGCGGGCGTGGCCGCCGAGCGCGTCGAGGAAGCGCTCGAAGCTCGTCCCGTCCATCAGGTCCTCGCCCGGATGAAGCTCGTAGGCGTAGTCGACGCCCAGCTCATCATGCGCGTCGAGGATCGGCCTCCAGCGGCGGGCGAGCTCCGCGAAAGCTTCCTCGACCAGGCCGGCGGGGCGTTGCGGCCAGGGATAGAGATAGGGCCAGGCCAGCGCGCCGGAAAAGCCGACCTGCACGTCGAGGCCGAGATTGCGCGAGGCGCGCGCCGCCTTGACGACCTCGCCCGCCGCCCATTCGGCCTGCGCCTGCGGCTTGCCGCGCAGCGCCTCGGGCGCGAAGGCGTCGAACTGAGGCGCGTAGGCGGGATGCACCGCCACGAGCTGCCCCTGGATATGGGTGGAAAGCTCGGTGATCTCGACGCCGGCCTCGGCGCAGACGCCCTTCAGCTCGTCGCAATAATCCTTCGAGCCTGCGGCGCGGTCGAGATCGATGAAACGCGGGTCGCACGGAAGCTGGACGCCCTTGTAGCCGAGCCCCGCGGCCCAGCCGGCGATGTTTCCGAGCGTGTCGAACGGCGCTTCGCCGCCCGCGAACTGGGCGAGAAATATCCCGGGCCCCTTCAACCGGCCGAACCGGGTCTGGCTCATATGATCCTCCTCACGGCGTCGCCCTCCCCGGCGCGCCGGCCCCGCCCGTTCGACGGGCGATGCAATCGTTTACATGACGGCTTATCGCACGGCTATTGCGGGGCGTCAACGCAGAATGTAAAGCTTTACATAGACATGCAGCAAAGTTGAGTCTCGGACGGAGCGATGGCTGGGATCAAGGAAATAGCGCGCCTCGCCGGGGTTTCGACGGCGACGGTCAGCCGGACGTTCTCGCATCCCGACCGCGTGGCCGAGGAGACGCGCCGCCAGATCATGACGCTGGTGGAGGAGCACGGCTACAGCGCCAATTCCTTCGCGCGGTCGCTGCGGCGGCGCAGGTCGGATTCGGTCCTCATGCTGCTGCCGGACCTAGGCAATCCGTTCTTCTCCACGATCATCTCGTCGATCCAGGAGACGCTGCTGCAGGCCGGGGTCGATCTCCTGGTGACGGACAGCCATTCGGCGCTCAAGATCGGGCGCTCGCCGGCGGCGCATCTGCGCGCCGCGCGCGTCGACGGGCTGATCTGCCTCGACGGCGCGCCCGGCGACGGCCTCATCGACGAGCTGTCCGAGGCGGACGTCGCCGGACGGGTGGTGTTCGCCTGCGAATGGCCGCAAGGGGCGCTGTTTCCGACGGTGCGCAGCGACAACCGCGCCGGCACGGGGCTCGCCGTCGACCATCTGGTCGCCCTGGGCCATCGCGACATCGCCTTCCTGTCGGGGCCCGCGGACAATATATTGACCCGCGAGCGCCGCATCGGCTTCGCCGACGCGCTGCAACGCCACGGCCTGACCCTCGACGACGGCCGCATCGCCGGCGACGACTTCACCATGGAGGCCGGCCACGCCGCCGCGGCGCGGCTTTTCATCCAGGCGACGAGGCCGACCGCGGTGGTCTGCAGTTCCGACCAGCTCGCCATCGGCCTGATCGCCGGCTTGCGCGAATTGGGACTATCCGCACCGAAGGACGTCTCGGTCGTCGGCTTCGACGACATCGGCTCCGCGCCTTACGCCTTTCCGGCGCTGACCACGATCCGGCAGGACCGCGTGACGCTCGGCCGAACGGCGGCGCAAATGCTTCTGAAACGGCTGGGCCCGGACAGGCCGGACCAGACCGAGACGGTCACCCTGCCGGTCAGCCTGATCCAGCGCGCCTCGACCGCCAGCGTGTCGGTCGTCTGACGGCTCTGGCCGCTACCCTGCACCGGCCTGGCGGACGGAAAATCACTTGGCCGCATGGTATCGGGTAACCGACTCGAGAATGATCTGACGCGCGGCTTCGGCGTCGCGCCAGTCCCCGACTTTCGACCATTTGCCAGGTTCCAAATCCTTATAGTGCTGGAAAAAGTGCGCGATCTTCTGGAGGGTGATTTTCGGGACCTGGTGAAACTCGAGGATGTCCTCGAATTTGCGCGTGATATGCGGCGAGGGCACCGCGAGGATTTTTTCGTCCATCCCCGCATTGTCCTCCATGGTCAGGAGCCCGATGGGGCGGACATTGATGACGCAGCCGGGCGCCAACGGCCGATCGTTGCAGATGATGACGTCGATCGGATCGCCGTCGTCGCCCAGGGTGTTCGGCACGAAGCCATAATTGCCCGGATACACCATCGGCGTGTAGAGAAAGCGGTCGACGACCAACATGCCGGCCTTCTTGTCCACCTCGTATTTGATCGGCGGGCCGCCGACCGGGATTTCGATGACGACATTGACGTCGTCGGGCGGATTCTTTCCGACGGGTATGGCTTCCAGGCGCATATTGGCCTCCACAGTTGAAACGATAATGGAACGACAGATGTCGGGAGCTGAAGCTCAGACATGAAACTTGGCGGGGAAGATGATCAGGCGCGGCGACATCGCCGGAACAGTCGACGGCGCAGAGCGTCGTAAGAACGATCGAATCCGAAAACTTCGAGATGTTTGGCGACGATTGAAAATTCTGGCACGACTCCACTCCCCGCATCTGCGACGAAGTAGGAGTCATCAGCTTCAAGAGCGGTTCGGTCTTTGCGACCCGGCAGAATCCATTGCCATGCTTGGCAGTGAGCGCCTCGCCGAAGAATTTGTCAATGGCGTTCTGCGCCTATGCTTCACGCATGCTGTGGCCGCGAAAACAAAGGTGGAACTCGCCGTGAAATTATGCGTTAATTCGCCAAGGCGATGGGGTTCGCCTTAAACCGCCGTTCCGGCTGATGACTCCTGTTCAAAATACGGCCGACGCAGGTCGCCGTGCTATGATGGAGGCTCTCATGTCATTTAAGGATATCGTCGTCTATCTCGACGCCAGCGAAGATTCCGTTCCCCGCATGCGCACGGCCGTCGCCCTCGCCGCCAGGCACGAGGCGCGCCTGATCGGGGTCGATATAAGCACCAAGGCCGTTTATGAAGGCCCGTATCGCGACGCCGCGCTGGCGATCGAGAAGAATTTCGTCCTGGCCGCGGAAAGCGGCGGGTTGAAATTCGCCTTTCACGCCGCCGCGCCCGACGCGCGCCGGCCCGAACAGCTTTTCTCCCATTGCGCCGATCTGGTGATCACCACCCAGCCGCACCCGGACCGCGCGCATCTCTCCAACCCGGCCGTGCCCAAGGACATCCTTCTCACCGCGGGCGTTCCCATGCTGGTCCTGCCCACCGGCTGGAAGGAGGAGGAGCCGATCGGCAACAGGGTCGTCGTCGCCTATAATTTCAGCCGGGAGGCGACGCGCACGGTCCATGATTCGCTGCCCATTCTCAAGGCCGCCGAGAAGGTCTTCATCTTCGCATTTTCCCAGCACTATCGGGACGATGACGTTTATATCCAGGAACTTAAGCTTCATCTCGAACGCCATGGGGTGAACGTCGCCCTCGACGGCTGGCCGGACCAGGGCGACACGGACGTGACCAGCGCCCTGTTCTCCGGCCTGGACCAGGAGGAGGCCGACCTGATCGTGTGCGGGGCCTATGGCCATTCGCCGGTGTTCGAGGATATTTTCGGCGGCGTCACCCATGACCTGCTGAACACCATCTCCATGCCGGTGTTCATGTCGCATTGATCGCGGCCGGCGGCTAACTGCTGGTGAAGATGGGGATGGCGACGTTATGGAACAGGCTTTCCGAGATGCTTCCCGTCAGCCTTTCCGCGAGCCATGGGCGGCCGAACGCGCCCATGACCAGCAGGTCCGCCCGCAAGTCGTCGATGTGATCGAGAACGATACGCGATACGCTTCGGTCCCCGACCGTCGCGACATCCGTCCTCGTCTCGATCCCATGCCGTCCGAGACGTTCGGTCAGCGCGGCCATCGTCTGCTCGGCATTGGCTCGGTTCCTCCCGTCGACGATATGAAGCAAGGCGACCTCCTCGGCCCGCTGCAGAAACGGGATCGCGTCATAAAGGGCGCGGGCGCAGGCCGCGCTATTGTTCCATGCGACCAATATGCGGCGCCCCATGCTGCGATCGGCCGCCCGGCGCTCGGCGAAGCGCCGGGGAACGATCAAGGTGGGCCGGCCGGTTCGCAGGATGATTTCCCCCATGTCCGGCGCCGCCGGCAGTCCCATGATGACGAGGTCGACATAGCGCAGCCGCTCCAGCAGCGTCCTGGCGTCGGCTTTATCGAACCAGATTCCGTCCTCCTCGGCCCAACGGAAAAGCTTCGCCATCGCTGGAATATCGGAATGAAGGCGTTCCCCGACGCCGCAGAGATCGACAAAGCCGCAGTCGCCTTCCTCGTCCTCCCGGTTCAAAGGAGCGAACGCCTTTCCCTGCTCGAAGACGGTGAGCCGGGCGCCGTAATGGTCGGCGAGACGCAGCGCGATATTCGCCAACACCGCGTCGGCCAACGGATCGCCGTCGTCCACGATCACCGCTATGTCTTTCAGCTCCGTCATCATTCGCAGCCCTTTCGGATATCGGATGTTTTTGGGGAATAGCCGGCGTGAAAAACTGACCAGCGCGCCGCGAGCGCCCGACCGGGGATCACTGGGATATGAAGCGGACAACGAAGGTCGCGGGCTGGCAATTCGCCGGCTTCATATCGCCCTACCGACATGCGCAAAGGAGGTCTACCCGCCGCATACCGTTGGGCTCGGACCTGCCGACCGCCGGGATGCAAGACATCGAGTTTTTCGATTTTCGTCATCGTCGCGCCCCGCCGACCATTCGTTCGTCGGGACGATGCACGCAGGATATCGGGCGATGAGGGCGTTGGACCGGGCATATCTCCACCGTTGCGCCTAACGGTAGGAGTCATCAGCCGGCCGGCTTGCGAAGGGGGAACTCCATCCCCGTTGGCATGATGCGCGGCTTGTCGAATCGGGTCAATGCTCTCGTTGACGTTTTCGGCGAACGGCCATATTTTCCCAACCGGATCGCATGGCGATCACGGGAATGGAGTCTCCCGCCAACCGCGCTGTCGCTGATGACTCCTGCCAATGCCCTTCGAGGGCTCGTTTGGGCGTATCCCAAGGCAGGAGACAGGATGAGGACTCCTCTTTTCGAGTTTAGCGAAAGCGGTTCTACGCCGTCTTCCATCGATAGCGAGCCCGCCATCGTCGATATCACCGGCATGACGACCGCCATCGGCGGCCAGACCGTTCATAGGAATCTTTCCCTTGCCGTGAAGCGCGGCGAAATTATCGGCGTCATCGGCAATTCCGGGTCGGGCAAGTCGCTGCTGCTCAAGGTGTTGACCGGCCTGCTCGCGCCTGCGGCGGGGACGGTCCGGCTGTTCGGCGCGGATATTTATGCGGCTCACGACGCCGAGCGTGCAGCGATCCGCCGGCGGTGCGGCGTGCTTTTCCAGGCCGATGCGCTGTTCTCGTCGCTCACGGTGGCGGAGAATGTCGCCGTGCCCTTGCGGATGCTCACCGATATTTCCGAGCCGACGATCGGCGAGCTGGTCAGGCTCAAAATCCTTCTTTGCGGCCTTCCGATCGATACGGCCGAAAAATATCCCGACGCGCTGTCCGGCGGCATGCGGAAACGCGCCGCTCTGGCCCGCGCCATCGCCATCGATCCCGATCTCCTGCTGCTGGACGAGCCGACCACCGGGCTGGACCCCGTCATGGCCGAGCAGATCGACGACCTCATCGCCACCGTCGTGCGCACGACGCGGATGACGGCCGTGCTCGTCACGCATGATATCGACACGCTGTTTTCGGTGTGCGACCGGGTCGCCGCGCTGGTCGACGGAGCCATCGTGGCGCTGTCGCCGCCGGGCGCGCTGGCCGGCAGCGACCATCCCTGGGTCCAAAAATATCTCGGCGCGCATCCGCGAAAATACGCCTGCAAGGCCCGGCCGCCTGTCGCCGCTACGATCAAAGGAGAAAGCCAATCATGACGAGGATCGTTCTCACCCGGCATGGCCATGTCGAAGGCATCGACCCGCCCCGCTTTCGCGGCCGGATGGACGTGCCGCTGACCGAAACCGGCAAGGCGCAGGCCCGGCTGCTCGCCCAACATATCGCCGGCCGCTACAAGCCGGCCGCGATCTACACCAGCCCGCTGTCGCGCTGCGTGGCGACGGGCGCGTTCGTCGCGGAGGAAACGCATGTCGAGGCGGCCGTCCTTCCCGAGCTGATCGATTTCGACTACGGCGCCTGGACCGGAAAGACTCATGCGGAAATCGCCGAAACGGACCGCAGGCGTTACGAGCGCTGGTGGACGCAGCCGCAATTCGTCCGCCCGCCCAACGGGGATTCGCTGCAAGCCTTCGTGGCGCGCACGTCGGAAGCGGTGCGGGACGTGCTCTGGCTGCATGACGGCGAATGCGTCGTCTTGGTGGGGCACGACAGCACCAACCGCGCTTTGCTTCTCACGCTGATGGATTTGCCCTTCTCGGCCTATTGGCGCTTCGAGCAGTCGCCCTGCGCCATCACGGAGATCGAGGTGACGGAGAGGGGCGTCCGCATCCTTTCCGTCAACGAAACGCTGCATCTGCGGGCGGCCTAGCGCCCGGCCAAGCCCTCGCCGCCATATTGGACGACCTGAACCTTTTCCGTGGTTATGAGACAGCCGCCGGTCATCTTCATGATCTCGGGAATGATCCCGTCGATCTTTTCCGTGGCGTCAACGATCTCGACCACGATGGGCAGATCCTGCGACAGCCGCAGGATTTTCGCCGTATGCAGCACGCTGGAATGGCCGAAGCCGAGCGGCCCGCGCAGCACCGTCGCCCCCGCCATTCCCATCTCGCGCGCCTTGCCGACGATGGCCTCGTAGAGGAGCTTGCCGTCCTCCGTCTCGTCCTCCTCGCCGAAGAAGATGCGCAGCAAGGTGCATTCCCGGGGCAGTTGCATGATCGTTCTCCCGATTATCGATTGAGCCTTTGGCCGATTATGGACCCAATGGCCGCGGACGAAAGCGAAAAGAACACCAGCCCGCAGAGATAGACCGCGGCGAGCGGAACGTTCCCGCGCAGGAGCAGCAGGAAGGCGTCAAGGCTCATCGAGGAAAAGGTGGTGAAGCCGCCGCAGAGGCCGCCCATGACGAATTGCCGCCAGACGGGCCCGACGAACCAGCGGCCCTCCGGCCCGGTGACGGTGGCGAAGAGCATGATGACGAAGGAGCCGACCACATTGACGAAGCTCGTGCCCCAGAGCGGGCTCTGATGCAGCACGGCGACGACCACCCAGCCGCTGAGGAAGCGCAGGAACGACCCGATCGCCGAGCCGCATCCCACCGCCAGATAGAGCCGCATGTTCTCGATCCGCCGCCAGTTCCTCATGCCCAGCGCCCTGCCAGCCAAAATATTCCGCCATAGCCGGCCGCGACGGCGAAGGCGCACAGCAGGGCGGAGGCCACGGCGTTGAACGAGGCCTGCCGCCGCTCGCCGTCGAGCATCAGGTTGAGGCTTTGCAGGCAGAAGGACGACACCGTCGTATAGCCGCCGATGACGCCGACGATGACGAAATCGCGAAACGCGTCGGTGGAGAAGACGCCGCCCAGCGAGGCGCCGAGCCCCGCCATGGCGCCGATCGCCAGCGCCCCGCTGACATTGACCACGAAGGTTCCCCAGGGAAAGGTCTCGCCGATCCGCCGCCCGATAAAGCCGGACAGAGCGAAGCGGAGAACGCCGCCGATAAAGCCGCCGACGAGGACCAGAAGGGACGTTTCGAGGCTCATGCGATTTCGGTTTCTTTGATGGGGAACGGATGGCTGGGGATGGGACGCCTCACGACGCTTTCTGGAAAACGCGCACTTTCTCCAGCGTCATCAGGCAGTTTTCCGTCATCGGCTTCAAGAGGGCTATGAAGGCTTCGAGCTTTTCCCGCGTGTCGACGATCTCGATGATCAGCGGATAATCCTGCACCGACCAGAAACCGGCGCCGGAATGCCTGACGGCCGACCGTCCATAGCCGACCTGCCCGCGCAGCACCGTCGCGCCCTTCAGATGCGCGGCGCGCGCCTTGAGCACGATGGCCTCGTAAAGCGGCCCGCCGTCGAAGCGGTCGTTTTCGCCGATGAATATGCGGAGCAGGAACGCCTGTTCGAAGCCGTCCATTTTCAAAACTCCATTCTCGGCGCGAATTTTATTCCTTTCCCGCCCGCAAGGACATTCAAACTTTGTTTAAGGCCGGCGGGCGGGAAAGTTTCGCCGGCTGGGCTCGCCCGCCCCTTGACAACGGAACGAGGCTGGATCAGCCTATTCGTCAGGCGATGGAGTTCGCCGTTTAACCGCCCACAGGGCTGATGACTCCTGTCGAGCCAGTTTTCTGGCAGATGGGAGGTTCGCCTTGGATATGCGGTTCGATTTCCCGGCTTTGTTCTTCAAACTTTCCCGTGCAATGCGCGGAAAGGACGGTCGCCCATGACCGTCGCCGCCGTCTGCCTTCAGGTCGCGCAGGTCTTGACGACGATGCTGCTCGCGCCGCTTCTGCAAGGCGTGATCCTCCAGTTCGAGGAGCGGGTCCAGCGCGGCCAGGGTCCGGGCGCGCTGCAGCCCTATCGCGACCTGTGGAAACTGTTTCACAAACAGATCGTCGCGCCGGAAACCGCCTCCTGGCTTTACTGGACGGCGCCGGTCGTGGCCTTCACGACGGTGCTGACCGTGCCGATCCTCATCCCCGTCCTGACCAATTATCCGCTGCCGCTCTCCGACATGGGCGACATCCTCGGCGGCGGGCTGATCCTGACCTTCGGCTCCTTCATGATCACGCTCGCCGGCCTCGACACGCGCAGCGCCTATGGCGGCGTCGGGTCGAGCCGCGCGGTGATGGTGGCCATCCTGGCCGAGCCGACGCTGATCCTCGTCTTCGTCGGCATCACGCTGCTGGCCAGGGCCATGCTGCCCTTCGTCGTCAACCACCTTCTGGTGGCCGAGCCGGCGATCTATTGGGGGCCGACGCATCTGTTCCTGGTGGCGGCCTTCTTCGTGCTGCTGCTGGTCGAGACGGACCGCCTGCCGATCCATTCGAGCACCCATATCGAGGTCTACATGATCGAGGAGGCGCGCATCCTCGAATATTCCGGCCCGATGCTCGCCATCCTGCGCTGGGCGTCGATGATGAAGCAGTTCATCCTCTACACCATCTTCTGCAACGTGCTCCTGTTCCCCTGGGGCCTGTCCTACCGGGGCGAGGCGCTGGGCGCGCTCGGCGCTATCGGCGCGCTGGCGCTCAAGTTCCTCGTCGTGGCCTGCGTCGTGGTCTTCGTCGAAACGACGCAGTCGCGGCTGCGCTTCTACCGATACCAGGAGCCGCTCGCCGCATCCTTCCTGCTCGCGATCCTCGCCATCGTCAGCACGCAATTGAGGTGATCCCATGCTGGCCGCGCATCTGAACCCGCTTCCCGCCGCCCTGTTCAGCCTGCTCGCCATCGGCAGCCTGCTCCTGTCCTTCGTCATGCTCGGCTCGCGCTGGCTGCGGCACTATCTCTTCGCCTTCGCGGCCCAGTCCTGGCTGATCGCCGTGCTGTCGGGCGCGGTCGGCTATTACGGCGGCTATTCCGAGCTTTACATCGTCGCCGTCCTCACCGCCGTCTTCCGCGGGCTGCTGCTGCCCTATCTCATCTTCAGGATCATTCGCCGGCTGACGGTGCATCGCGAGGTGCATCTCGTCATCCAGCCCAGCTCCACTCTGGTGATCGGCGCCTTCTCCGTCATCTTCGCGCTGGCCGTGTCCTACCGCATCGGCGCCGCCCTCGGCCTCGCCGGAACCATCATCGTGCTGGCGCTCACCGTCATGCTGTCGATGAAGCTGATCGGCTTTCTCATGCTCTCGGTCCGGCACGAGGCGATCAGCCAGATACTGGGCCTTCTGGTGCTGGAGAACGGCGTCTTCCTCGGCGCGCAGATCCTCGTGCCCGGCATGCCGCTGCTGATCGAGATCGTCATCCTGTTCGACCTTCTGATCGTCGTCGCCTGCTTCGGCGTGCTGGTGCAATATCTGCTGACCCATGTGGGCGCCACGAGCGCGCTGCAACTCAAGCGGCTGGTGGGATGATGCGCACGCTCGGCGCCCTCACCCTGGCGATGGCGGCGGCGCCGGCCGCGGCCATCGTTCTCATTCTCCTCATCCGCCGGCCGCGGGCGGCGGAGGCGCTCAACCTCGCGGCCAGCGCCGTCTCGTTGCTCGCCATCCTCGGCGTGCTTCTCGTCCGGCCCGACGGGGACGTGGCCTTCTGGGGCGCCTATGTCGTCATCGACGGGCTCGGAACCTGGGCCGTGCTCTGCGCGGCCATCGTCTATTTCCTCGCCTCGCTCTACGCCGTCGGCTATATGCGCCTGCTCGGCGAGGAGGACCGCCTTCATCGTTTCTACGCCATGTTCGCGGCCTTCGGCCTCAGCACGCTGGCAGGCCCCTTGATGAACAACGCCGGGCTCTACTGGATCGCCATCGAGCTGACGACGCTGATCAGCACCTTCCTGGTCGCCTTCGAGCGCGAGGCCGCCAGCATCGAGGCGGCCTGGAAATACATCATCGTCGTCTCGGCCGGCATCAGCCTCGCATTGCTGGGGACGGTGCTGTTCTACTGGGGCGGCGCCTTCGTGCTCGGCCCGACCTACGACATGACGTGGCGGACGCTGGAGGACGCCGCCCCGCGGCTCAATCCGGCGCTGGTCTCGCTGTCCTTCCTGCTGGTGCTCATCGGCTACGGCACCAAGGTCGGCCTCGCGCCCATGCATACATGGCTGCCGGACGCGCATAGCGAGGGCCCCGCCCCGGTCTCGGCGCTCCTGTCCGGCGCGCTTCTCAACACGGCCATGGTCGGCGTCGTGCGCTATCTTGCCGTCGCCGACGCCGCCGGGATCGCGCCGCTCGCGCGCGGCGCGCTTCTGGCGCTGGGGGCCTTTTCGCTTCTGGTCGCGGCGCTGTTCATCGTCCGCCAGAGGGGGCTCAAGCGCCTGATGGCTTATTCCAGCGTCGAGCATATGGGCATGATCGCGCTGGGCTTCGGTTTCGGCGGCCCGCTGGGCACGGCCGGCGCGCTCTATCACATGCTCAACCACTCGCTCAACAAATCGGCGATGTTCTTCGGCGCCGGCGCGGTCATGCGCGTCTACGGGACCAAGCGCATTCCCGGCATCCGCCGCGTCATGCGCCGGCTTCCCATGCTCGGCGGCCTGTGGCTGGCGGGGGCGGTGGCGATCACCGGCGCGCCGCCCTTCGCGCTGTTCCTGAGCGAGCTCGCGATCCTGCGCGCGGGTCTAACCGGCGGCCATTATCTCCTGATCGCGCTGATGGCCGTGCTGCTCGTCGTCATCTTCGTCGGCTTCCTCAATCATTTCCGCATGATGTATTTCGAGGACGGGGAAGAGGAGCCGACGAGGCCGGCGAGGCTCGGCCTGACCTTCCTGCTGCCCATGGCGCTGGCGCTGGCGCCGCTTCTCGTCATGGGGCTGTGGTGGCCTTCGGTCCTGTGGGATCATTTCCAGGCCATCGCGCAGGCGCTCGACGCCGCGCACGGGATGGAGGCGGCGCGATGATGGGGACCCATATCCGCGACCTCGAACCGGCCGGCCTTAAGGCTGCGGCCGAAGCGTTCCGCGCCGCCGGCGGCCGCCTGCAATTCGCTTATGCCTGGACGACGCCCGCCGGCGCGCCGGAAGCGCGCTACGTCTCGGCCTTCCCCGGCCGGCCGCAATTCGAGACATGGCGCGTGACGGGCCATCGCACCCTGCCGAGCCTCACCCCGATCCTGCCGCTGCTGGGCTGGTACGAGCGCGAGATGATGGACCTGCAAGGCCTCGTTTTCGAGGGGCATCCCGAACCCTATCCGCTGGTCCTGCGCCCCAACGGCGGTCCGAACGGCAACGCCAACGGCCTTCCGCACCTGCCCGACATCGACGCCGGGGACGTGCAGCATCTCCCCTTCGGCCCCATCCGCGCCGACGTGCTGGAATCGGCCGAGTTCACCTTCCTCTATGTCGGCGAGCATATCATCCATTACCATCCGCGGCTGTTCTTCAAGCATCGCGGCATGGAGACCTGCTTCGAGGGCCGCGATCCGCTGCGCGGCGCCGTCGTGGCGGAGCGCGTGTCGGCGGTCGGCTCCGTCGCCCACGCCCTCGCCTATTGCGAGGCGGTGGAGCGCGCCGCGGGCTGCGACGTTCCCCCACGCGCCCGGACGCTGCGCGTGCTGATGGCCGAGCTCGAACGGCTCTACAACCATCTCCATTATCTCGGCCATCTCTGCCACACGACGACGCTCAAGGTCGGCGAGGCCGAGGGCAAGCTGCTGGAGGAGCGCGCCAAGCAGATCAACGGCAGGCTGACGGGCAGCCGTTTCCTGCGCGGGCTGCTGGCGCCTGGCGGCCTGCGGCGCGATCTCGATCCCGGCCCATGGCTCGGCGGCGCGCTGGAGACGCTGCATGCCGACTGCGTCGCCTATACGGACCGCCTCGAAGCCTCGGAAAGCCATCTCGACCGGCTGATGACGACGGGCTTTCTGCCCCGGCGCGTCGCCTTCGACCAGGGCGCGACCGGCCCGGTGGAGCGCGCCTCCGGCCTCGACCGCGACCTGCGGCGCGACCATCCCTACGCGCTTTACGCCGGCCTGCCGCCCGCCGTTCCGGCGTTCGAGGACGGCGACGCCCACGCCCGGCAGCGGGTGCGCATGGCGGAGATCGAGGCGTCCTTCGACCTCTGCCGGCGCGCGCTCGTCCTGCTGGAGCCGGGCCCGGTGCAGGCCGAATGCCGCGTCGCGCCGCTGGCGGAAGGCCTCGGATGGACCGAGGGGCCCCGCGGATCGCTGTTCTACGCCGTCCATGTCGGGGCGGACGGGCGGCTGGCGCGGGTCAAGATCAAGTCGCCGTCCTTCTCTAACTGGCGCGCCTTCCCCTTCACCGTGCACGACACGAACATGATGGATTACGCGATCAACGAAGCGAGCTTCGGCCTCACCGTGGCCGGCTGCGACCGATAGGAGCGACCCATGGCGCTGTGGACATTGTTCGGACTGACGCGCGGCAAGGCCACGACCGCCTGGCCCCGCGCCGGCGGCGACGACGGCCAGGACGGCGTGCTCGGCATGCCGCGCCACAATCCCGAAGCCTGCATGGAAGGCTGCGCCGCATGCGCGGAGGCCTGCCCCACCCACGCCATCGAGGCGCGCGGCGGCCGCCTCGCCATCGACTACGGCCGCTGCGTGGCGTGCCAGCTCTGCGCCGAGGCCTGCCCGAGCGGCGCGATGGAGCCGTCGCAGGACTGGGCCTTCGGGGCCCGCGCCCGCGAGGACCTGATATGGTCGGACAGCCCGGCGCGGCCCGCGCCGCGACCGGCCGGCGAGCGCAAGGCCTTCAGGCGCAGCCTCCATATCCGCCATGTCGACGCCGGCTCCTGCAACGGCTGCGAATCCGAGCTGCAGGCGCTCGGCAATCCCTTCTACAACCTGCATAGGCTCGGCATCTTCTTCACGCCCTCGCCGCGCTTCGCCGACCTGCTTCTGGTCACCGGCCCCGTCACCCACGCGATGCGCGAGCCGCTCATGGCCGCCTATGAGGCCATGCCCGATCCGCGCTGGGTGATGGCCGTCGGCGCCTGCGCCGTCTCCGGCGGCCTTGCCGGCGGCAACCACGCCTGCGGCGCGGGGCTCGAAGGCGTGCTTCCGGTCGATCTCTATCTTCCGGGCTGCCCGCCCAACCCCGCCGCGATCATGGAGGCGCTGCTGATGTTCCTCGACCGCGCGCCGCAACGCGTTTCGGGAGGGCGGATCGATGGCTGACCAGCTTCTCCTGATCGCGGCGCTTTTGTGGGCCGCCGGCGCGGTCCTCGGCCTCGCGGGCGCGCCGACGCCCGGCCGCATCGCCCTGGCGCTGGGCGCGGCCGCAGGCATGCTGGCGGCCGCCGCGGCGCTGCCCGGCGCAGGCGCGCCGGTCACGCTTCCCGGACGGCTGATGGCCGAGACGGTCGGCTTCCGCATGGAGCCGCATGGCTTCTGGCTGATGGCCTTCGGGCTGGCGCCGGCCGGGTTCGCCTGCGCCTTCGGCCCGCCATCCCGCGACGGCCGGCGCGGCTGGCTGTTCGGCGCGGGGCTGAGCCTTCTCGGCGCGCTCGGCGTGTTCGGATTGCAGAACGGCGCGGCGCTGCTGATCGCCTGGGAGGCGATGAGCCTCGGCGGCGCGATCCTCATCCTGTCGGACGGCCTCGAACCCGGCCGAGGCCGGACCGTCTTCTTCATGCTGGCCCTTCTCGAAGCGGGCGCGGTCGCGCTCGTCCTCGCCATCGCAATGCTCGGCCTGTATGCGTCGAGCCTGCAATTCGCGGCCTTCGACGCCGGCGCGGCCAGCCTCTCGCCGGCGACGCAAGTCTTCGTCGGCCTCCTGCTTCTCGCCGGCTTCGGCGCCAAGCTCGGGCTCCTGCCCTTCTACGAATGGTTCCCCGGCGCCTATGGCAGCGGCAGCGGCGCTTCGGGCGCGATCATGTCAGGGGTGGTGCTCAACGCGGCCTTCTTCGCGCTGGCGCGGGCGCTGACCGACTGGCTGCCGATCGTCCCGGACGGCGCCGCGCCCATCCTCGCCATCGTCGTCGTCGCGGTCGGAACCTGCAGCGCCATCCTCACCATCCTCTACGCCTTCCAGCAGGACGACTGGCGACGGCTGCTCAGCTTTTCCTCGGCCGAGAACGCCTCCATCGCCGTGGTCGCCCTCGGCGCGGCGATGCTGTTCCGCGCCTATGCGCTCACTGAGCTGGCGGCGCTCGCCTGGACGGTGGCGCTGCTGCACCTCGCCGGCCACGCCCTCGCCAAGGGCGCGCTGTTCCTCGCCGCCGACGGGTTGCGCAAGGCCAACGGCGGCTACCGCATCGCCTATGGCGGCGCGGGGAGCCACTGGTTCTTCGGCGCCGGCGCGCTGTTCGCCGGAATGAGCCTGGCGGCGATGCCGCCCACCGCCGGCTTCGTAAGCGAATGGTTCGTGTTCCAGACCGTCTTCCAGGGCTTCCACCTGCCCAATCTCGGCGGCCGTCTGGTTCTGGTCCTCACCGGCGGCGGCCTGGCGCTGACCGCCGCCATCGCCTTCGCGACCTTCGTGAAGCTGATCGGCCTCGGCGTCCTGTCGCGCGATCCGCGGCGCCCGGCCCCCATCGGCCGGCCCCATGCGGCGGCGGTCGGCGTGCTGGGCCTGGCCGTGCTCGCCCTCGGGGCCGGAGCGCCTTTCTGGCTCGACGCGCTGACGGCGGTTCCCTCGCCGCCGCTCGGCGCATCGGTGGCGACGCACATGCATGACGGGCCGCTGCTCGTTCCCCTCACCGCCAAATTCGCCTTCATCGCGCCGAGCCTGCTGATCGTCGTCATGCCCTTGCTGGCGCTGATCCCGATCGCCCTAATCCTGGGAAGCAAGCGGCGCGCGATACGGCGCGCGCGCGTATGGTATGGCGGCCTCGCGCCCGACCCGGCGCGGGCCTCCACCACCGCGCTGTCCTTCTCCAACGCCATGCGCACCTTCTACAGCTTCGTCTACCGCCCCACCGCCGACACCGAACGGGACGCCGACGCCGGCGGCTATTTCATCCGAAAACTGGTCTTCGAGCACGACGTCGCCCCGATCTTCGGGCCGCTGCTGTTCCAGCCCGCCGTCCAGCTCGTGCAAAGACTCTCCAAAAGACTCCGGCTGCTGCAATCGGGACACCTGAACTTCTATCTGAGCCTGATCGGGCTGCTGCTGGTGCTCGTCCTCGGATTGACGTTGTTTTGAGGGCGTAGCGCTTTCAACTTCAACGAAAAGAGCTGGCGAACGCCTGAAAATACGCGCCCTACCGCAGCGGACGCGCCGCGCGACAGCCTTGTCGCTAGACGCTCTCGCCAAGCCAGTTGGCGAACATGCGGGCTTTCGCCGTCGCGCCGGGGTGAATCTTGAGATAGAACGACGCCGGCGAGGGAATGCTTTCCGGTACAAGCTGGACCAGCCGCTTCTCCTGCATCAATTGCACCACCAGCCCGTCCCATCCCAGAACCGCGCCGACATCGTCCTGCGCGGTCTGAAGCGCGATCATGTAATTGTTGACGTAGAAATTGCGGCCCTGCGGCGGCGGACGGCCGAGCGCGGCGAACCAATCGGACCATTTCGTCCAGTCGGTCTCCTCGCCGCTGGAATGGATCAGCGGGACCTTCAGCAAATCCGCGATGGATGTGATGCGATATTCGGCCGCGAAGCGCGGCGTTCCCAGCGCCACGATCCGGTCCTGGAACAGCTTGCGGCATTCGCCATGATCGGCTTCGGGATCGCCGTAATGGACGCTGAGGTCGCAGCGGCTGGCGCCGGCGGCGACGTCGCTGACGATCTGCGCCACGGTGATGGCGGGATGAACCTTCCAGAAGGCCGAAATCTTCGGCGTGAGCCAGAGCGCGCTGACCGCCGTGGTGGAGCGGATGGTCACATCCACGATTTCCGGGCGGCCGCGTATCTGGCCGACAGCGTCGGAAATCCCCTCGAAGCCGCGTTGCAGCGCCACGAACAGGAAGGCCCCCTTCTCGGTCAACTCCACGCCCTTGCTGCGCCGCGTGAACAGCGCGCAGCCCAGATCGGCTTCAAGCGCCTTCATCTGATGGCTGACGGCGGCCGGCGTGACGTTCAACTCGCCTGCCGCCTGCTTGAAACTCAGACGCCGCGCCGCCGCCTCGAAGCAGACCAGCGCGGTGATGGATGAAAGGTCGTAATGTCTGGCCATGAGAACCTTTCCTCTTTTCCCGGCCTTGCTTCGAGCGCGGCGCGAGACCGGAGAACGCCAAGTTTAGCTAAACTAATGCATGATGAAAAAAAGTGCTGTTGTCAAAGGGTGGGACTGGCGGGAAAGTTTTTAGATCGGTTCAAAACTGATGGCAGGGAACATAGTCATGAACGCTCATCTCTCCGCGCAGCAGCTGCTCGCGCGCCGCAAGCCGGGCCACGCCCTGGAGCAGCCCTTCTATACGTCCCGCGAAATCTACGATCTCGATCTGGAGCATATCTTCTACAAGGATTGGCTCTTCGCCCTTCCCGCCTGCCAGCTGGTCAAGCCGGGCAGCTATGCGACGATGCGCGTCGGGGCCTATGACGTCATCATCGTCAAGGGTCGCGACAACGAGATCCGCGCCTTCCACAATTCCTGCCGGCATCGCGGCTCGACCATCTGCAAGGCGCGCGAGGGACAGGTCGCCAAGCTGGTCTGCCCCTATCATCAATGGACCTATGAACTGGACGGCAAGCTGATCTGGGCCAATGACATGGGTCCGGATTTCGATCCGTCCAGGCACGGACTGAAGCCGGTCAACCTGCGCAATCTCGTGGGGCTGATCTATATCTGCCTCTCCGAAACGCCGCCGCCGTTCGAGCCTTTCGCCGAGGCCGCCCGCCCCTATCTCGAAGTCCACGACCTCGAGAACGCGAAGGTCGCCTACAGCTCGACCATCGTGGAAAAGGGCAACTGGAAGCTCGTCTGGGAAAACAACCGCGAATGCTACCATTGCAGCGGCAACCATCCCGCGCTCTGCCGCTCCTTCCCGCTCGATCCCGAAGTGGCGGGCGTGTCGGCGGACGGTTCGGCCTCCCCGCGGCTCCAGGCGCATTTCGACCGCTGCGAGGCGGCGGGCGCGCCGGCGCAGTTCCTGCTGGCCGGCGAGGGCCAATACCGTCTGGCGCGGATGCCGTTGCAGGAAGGCGCGGTCAGCTACACGATGGACGGCAAACCCGGCGTGAGCAGGCAGCTTGGCCGGGTCGCCGTGCCGGACGCCGGGTCGCTGCTGGTGTTTCATTATCCGTCCACGTGGAACCACTTCCTGCCCGACCATTCGCTCACCTTCCGCGTCACGCCGATCAGCCCGACCGAGACGGAAGTCACCACCACATGGCTCGTCAATAAGGATGCGGTCGAGGGCGTGGATTACGACCTCAAGCGGCTGACGGAAGTGTGGATCGAGACCAACGACGAGGACCGCGAAATCGTCGAGACCAACCAGCAGGGCATTTTTTCCCCCGCCTATACGCCGGGACCTTATTCGCCCAACCAGGAAGGCGGCGTCATCCAGTTCGTCGACTGGTACGCGCATTGGCTGGAGCGTTCGCTGACGCCGTTCCAGATGGCGGCGGAGTGAAAGCATGCATGTGGTGACCAGGCCGAAGCCCGCATTCTGGACGGATGCGGAGGAGCTGGAATGCGTTTCCTACCTGCCGGAAGCGCCGAATGTCATGACCTTCTGCTTTCAGTCGCCGTCGGGCGCGCTGTTCAGCTTCAATCCGGGGCAGTTCCTGACATGGGAGCTGCCCGTGCCGGGCGGGCCCGTCTATCGGACCTACACGATCTCGTCGTCCCCCTCCCGACCGACCTCGCTGACGATCACCGTGAAGGCGCAGCCCGATTCCATCGGAACGCGCTGGATGTTCGACCATCTGCGCCCCGGCATGCGGCTGCGCGCCATCGGTCCCGGCGGAAAATTCTCGATCGCGCATCATCCGGCCAAGAAATATCTCTTCGTCTCGGCCGGATCGGGCGTCACGCCGATGATGTCGATGACCACCTGCCTCTACGATTCCGGGCGGGACATGGACGTGGTCTTCGTCAATTGCGCCCGTCGCCCGTCGGAGATCATTTTCCGCCAGCGGCTGGAGCATATGGCGTCGCGGGTCAACGGGATCGACCTCAAATGGGTCGTGGAGGGAAGCGACCCCTATAGTCCGTGGACCGGCTACAAGGGTTTTTTCAATCAGTTGATGCTGGGCCTGATGGCGCAGGACTATCTGGAGCGGGAAGTGTTCTGCTGCGGGCCGGAGCCGTTCATGCAGGCGGTGCGCGAGGCGTTGATCGGCCTGGGCTACGACATGGACCGCTACCATCAGGAAAGCTTCCATGCGCCGTTGCCGGAAACCGAAGCGGTTCCCGACGACGTGACGCCCGACGAGACGAGCCGGGCCGAGGTCGAATTCATCCTTTCCGGCGTCACCGCCGCCTGCGCCGAGACGGACACCGTCCTCGCCATCGCGCGGTCGGCGGGCCTGGTGATCCCTTCCGGCTGCACGATGGGCATTTGCGGAACCTGCAAGATCCACAAGATCGAAGGACAGGTGCATATGGTCCATAATGGCGGCATCACCGACGAGGACATCGCCGAAGGCTACATCCTCGCCTGCTGCTCCCATCCCATAGGTCATGTGAAGGTCGATTTCTGACCGGCCGCCTCCTTCGGTCATAGCGGCCGCCTCCGACAATCTCCGATCCGAACTTCCAGGAAACAGCAATGAACAGATTTCATGGCAAAGCCGCACTGGTGACGGGCGCCGCCGGCGGCATAGGCGCGGCGATCGTGCGGCGGCTGAGGTCCGAGGGCGCCGTGGTCGCGGCGGCCGACCGGGACGTCTCCGGTATCGAAGCCGATGCGCGTCTGCCCGGAGACCTGCGCGACCCCGCCTATGCGGACGGGCTGCCGCGAGCCGCCTTCGCCGCGCTGGGCGCGCTCGACATCGTCATCAACAACGCCGGCGTGATCACGCGCGGCTCCGTGACGGAAACCACCGATGCGGACTGGTCCCTGTCGCTTGGCGTCAATGTCGAAGCGCCCTTCCGCGTCTGCCGCGCCGCCATTCCCATCATGGCCGCGGCGGGCGGCGGCGCGATCGTCAACACGGCCTCGTGCTGGGGCCTCCGGCCCGGCCCGAACCATGCCGTCTATTGCATGACCAAGGCGGCGCTGGCGTCCCTCACGCAGTGCATGGGCATGGACCACGCGCATCAGAACATCCGCGTGAACGCCGTATGCCCGAACGAGGTGAACACGCCCATGCTGCGCTCAGGCTTCATCAAGCGCGGCTTCGACCCCGATACGGCCATAGCGGAACTGGGCAAGACCGTGCCGCTGGGCCGGATCGCCGAGCCGGAGGACATCGCCGACGTGGCGCTGTTTCTCGCCTCCGACGCCGCGCGCTATATGTGCGGCTCGCTGGTCGAGGTGAACGGGGGGAAGCCGGTGAAATGAGCGGATTTGCAGGAAAAGTCGCCCTCGTCACCGGCGGACGCAGCGGAATAGGCCGGGCGGTCGCGCGAAAGCTACGCGATGAGGGCGCGCGCGTCTTCACGGCGCAACGCGGCGGCGACGGCGAGTTCGAGAGCATTGCTGCGGATTTCACCGATCCGGCGGCGGCCGCGCGGGTTGTGGAAACCGTCGTCGAGCGCGCCGGCGGGCTGGACGTCCTCGTCAACAATGCGGGCGTCATGCAGGAGGCGCTGGTCGAGGATATGAGCCGCGACGACTGGGAGCGAACCCTTGCGGTGAACCTGACGACGCCGTTCATGACGATCAAGGCGGCGCTTCCGCATCTGCGCAAGACGCGCGGCGCCATCGTCAATGTCGGCTCCATCGAAGGGCTGGGCTCCAATCCGCGCCACGCCGCCTATTGCGCGTCGAAGGCCGGGCTACACGGGCTGACGCGCGCCGTCGCCGTCGATCACGGCGACGAAGGAATCCGGTGCAACGCCGTCGCCCCCGGCTGGATCGACACCGACCTCAATATCGACTTCATCGAAAGCATGCCCGATCCCGAGGCGTTCCGCCGCTCGATCGGCAAGATCCATCCCGTCGGCCGCACGGGGCGGCCGGAGGAGGTGGCCAATCTGGTCGCCTGGCTTGCGTCGCCGGAGGCTTCTTTCGTCACCGGGCAAGTCTGGACCGTCGATGGAGGTAGGATGGCGAAACTCAGCCTGCCCCAATGAAACGACCCTCCGGATATAGGGAAGACGGTCGCCTCTAATAAGAAGTGAGCTCGTCGAGCGCAGGACGCGGCCCCTGCAAAAAGCCGAAGTCGCAACCTTCGTCGGCCTGCGTGACCTGCGACTCGAAGAGCCGCGCGTAACCCGCCTCGGCGACCGCCGGCGCCTGTCCTTTTCGCTTTCTGCGTCGTTCTTCGAGAACAGCCTCGTCGACTGCCAGGTTTAGGATGCGCGCGTCGACGTCGAGCTCGATCAGGTCCCCATCCTCGACAAGCGCGAGATTGCCGCCGACCGCAGCCTCGGGGGCCACATGCAGTACGATCGTTCCATATGCGGTGCCGCTCATGCGCGCGTCGGAGATCCGGACCATGTCCCTCACGCCCTTTTTCAGGAGCTTTGGCGGCAGTCCAAAATTTCCGACTTCCGGCATGCCCGGATAGCCTCGGGGACCGCAATTCTTCAGCACCAAAACGCTCGACACGTCGACGTCGAGATCGTCGATCCGGGCGCGGTAATCGTCCATATTCTCAAAGGTAACGGCGCGGCCTCGGGTCTTGAGCAAGGCGCGGGTGGCTGCCGCCGGCTTGATCACGGCGCCGCTGGGCGCGAGATTGCCGCGCAGGACCGCGATTCCGCCATCCGGCGTAACCGGATCGTCGTAAGGGCGGATAACGTCCGGCCGGTAATTGACCGCGGATCGGCATTGTTCCCCGATCGTGCGTCCTGAAACCGTCGAGCGCTCCCCGTCGATCAAGCCTTTCTCGAGCAAGGTTTGCATGACGACGGGAAGCCCTCCCGCATCGAAGAACTCCTCCATCAGATACCGGCCGGCCGGCTGGATATCGACGATGCAGGGAATATTTTTGCCCAAGCGATCCCAGTCGTCGAGCGACAATGGAACGCCCAACCGACGGGCGATCGCGATGAGATGAATGACCGCATTGGTCGAGCCTCCCAGAGCGGCGACGGTCCGGATGGCGTCGAAAAAGGCTTGTTCGGTCAAGAAGCGCGACAAGGTGAGCCCCTTGCGGACCATTTCGACGATCTGGACGCCCGAATTATGCGCCAGTACTTTTCGGCGCGCGTCCACCGCCGGTATCGCCGCATTTTGCGGCAAGGCGACGCCCATCGCCTCGCAGATGCTCGCCATCGTCGCGGCGGTGCCCATGGTCTGGCAGGTTCCGACGCTGCGGGAGAAGGCGCGCTCGGCTTCCTGATAATCGTCGGCGCTGAGCGTGCCAGCCTTGCGCTCCTCGCTCAGCCTCCAGGCGTCGCTCGCTCCTACAGGGCGCCCTTGGAAACGTCCGCTGAGCTGCGGCCCTGTCGAGCAGACGATCGTCGGGAGGTTCACGGTCGCCGCTCCCATCAGCAGCGAAGGGGTCGTCTTGTCACATCCCGCCAGCAGGACGACGCCATCGATCGGATTGCTGCGCAGCATTTCCTCCACTTCGATCGCGGCGAGATTACGATACAGCATGGCGGTGGGACGCATCGTATCCTCGCCGGGAGACAGGACCGAAAACTCCAGCGGGACGCCGCCGGCCTCCCACACGCCTCGCTTCACATAGTCCGCCAGTTCGCGAAGCCCGCCGTTGCATGGATTGAATTCCGACCACGTGTTGCAGACGCCGATGATCGGCCGTCCGTCGAATGCGTGATCCGGCAAGCCCAGCGCCCGTTGAATCGCCCGATGCAGGAAGCCCTGTTTATCGCGCCCACCGAACCATCGCTGAGATCGCAAGCTCGTCGTCTCTTCCATGTCGCCTCCCTAAAGAATTGATGTTACAGTACACGGTATACCGTATTTCTATCAAGCTCGTTCAGGCGTCGTTTGGAAAAAGAATCGTTTGCAATAGCGGGTTATGCGTGAAGGCCGTGGAACTCCGTCCATCGCCCCGATTGCCCGGCATGGCGACGACGCGCCTTCCACCCGCAAAAAGCGGGCGGAGCACTTGGGGCTTTCAACCGCCCCACTCGCCTCGCCGAAAACATGACCACATCATATATTCGATTTAATCTTTGCGCTCTAAAATGCGGAATATCCTACCCGGGATGAGAGAGATCCAATTGAACGAAACTGACGATAAAAAGCTGTTGGGACCAATCATCCGTCACTCGACGATCGCCGAAGAAGTTGCGGAAAGACTGGTCCTGGCGATCGCGAACGGCGAGCAGCCGACCGGCGCCAGGCTGACGGAGGGAGGCGTCGCAGAAATAATGCAGGTGAGCCGCGTGCCGGCGCGCGAAGCATTGTTGAGCTTGGAAGAAAAGGGGATTTTGGTTCCGGCCGGGCAACGTGGCTTGAAGGTCGCGGATTTTTCCGAGAAAACCATCCAGGAAGTTCGGGAGCTGCGTTATGCCCTGGAGACTGTCGGTATGCTCAAAGCATCCAAGAAGCTACATAAATTTCCACAATCGATAAGCGCAGTTGACGACGTCCTGGCCCAAATGGCGCTTCTGTCGAAAAGACCGAACGCGCTGGCTCAAGCGCAATGCGACGTGAAATTCCACCAGGAGTTAATGTCTCTCAGTGAAAATGAGCTTCTGTTCCGCTCCTGGCGACGACTTTCTCCTCATTTATTGGTCGTCTTCTGCAAGGAATGGCACGCTACCCAAAATAAAGTGGGTGAACTCGACTCCCACCGCTTTCTTCGAGATACAGTCGTCAATGGATGCCCAGACGCCATTGACCAGGCGCTGCGACAGCACATCTCGGTGCAGATTACTTGGCGTGATTAAAAAGGTCATCCTCAGCATTTTTTTCGAAACGCCCGACTCTTAGGTATTTCGCCACGCCATCTCGTCGCCGGACATCTTTGAGTAATTCAAGCCTGCTCAAACTGACGGCGTCGTAATCCGATCTCCTTGATCCGCGCTCACAGTCTCGACGACATAGTTTGCGATCATCAGATCGAGATGCGCGCCGCCGCCGTTTTTGAAGACGGTGATCTGGTCGTCCGACTGGCGGCTCGGCTTGCCGGCCGCGACCAGATCGTAAAGGTCGCCCCGCACATGGCTGCGGTCTATGGCGCCGGATCGGATCGGCTGCATGATCTCGCCGATCCTGTCGACCACGGTGTCGACGTAATCGACATAGACCAGCGACGCGGCGATCAGGGCGTCGTCGGCCTCGCGCATTTCGGGGGTGAAGGCGCCGATCAGGTCTATATGCGCGCCGGGCCGCACCCATTCGCCCAAAACGACGGGCGATTGCGCCATGGTCGCGGTCGAGACGATGTCGGCCTGGCCCACCGCCCGCGGCAGATCGCCGACGGCGTGAACGTCGGCGCGCAGGCCGGTCAACGTCGCCGCCAGCACCTTGGCCTGTTCGGGACGGCGCGACCAGATCGAGATGCGTTCGAGGCCGGGGAAGTTCGCGTCATAGGCGCGCGCCAGCGTCGCGGCGACGACGCCCGCGCCCACGATCAGCAGGTGGCGGCTATCCGGCCGCGCCAGACATTCCGCGCCCAGGAGACTATCGGCGGCGGTTTTATATTGCGTCACTACCGCGCTGTCGATCACGGCGCGCAAGGCGCCGCAATCGGGATCATAAAGCAGCACCGCGCCATGGACGGTCGGTAGTCCCCTCACGGCGTTGCCGGGAAAGATGCTGTCGCCCTTGATCGCAAAGCCGAGACCGTCGATCCGGGCGGCGCGGTTGAGAAGCTGCGCCCCGCCCGAGCCGAGCAGCAAATCGCCCTGCTCCGGCCGGGGCAGCCGGTGGCCGCGGCGCAGGGCGTCGACCGCACCGGGCCAGGTCAACGCCGGAACGCTGTCTTCGAGGATCAGCAAAGTGGGCGACATATGGGTCTCCAATCAAGAGAAGCTGGCGACAGGCGCGCCGAGCATCGCGCGGTCGACGGTGATCCCGAGGCCGGGGCCGGTCGGCGCCGCGCCGCGGCCGTTCTTCGAACGTGGTTGATAGCCCGCGACATGCTCGTTGGTCCAGTCGTTGAAGAAGGACGTATGCAGCAGGTGCTCCGGACTCGAACTGGCCGCGACATGGGATACGGCCGCCGCGGTGACGTCGCCGCCCCAGGTATCCTCGATGGCGAAATGCATGCCCAGGTCCTGCGCGGCGTTGCGCAAGGCCACCGTGGGCGTGATGCCTCCCAGCCGACCCAGCTTGATGTTGACCGCAGCCGCCGACACCTCGTATTTCGCGCGATAGAGATCGGCGTGGTTCAGCACGGATTCGTCCATGATCATCGGCAGGCGGCCGGTGCGGCGCAGGATGGCGCAATCGGCCAGGTCGCGGCAGGGCTGCTCGAAAAACAGGTTGGTGTCGTCCAGCGCGCGCATGGCGACCTGCGCCTCCAGCAGCGTATAGCCGGCGTTGGCGTCGACAAAGAAGAAGATGTCCGGGAAGGACTGGACGATGGCGCGGACGCGCGCGGCGTCCTTGACCGGATCGTCGCCGATCTTGATCTGGTAGCGCATGACGCCTTCGGCGCTGCGCTTTTCGACATAGGCGATGCTTTCCTCGACCGAGGACAGCGGCACGGCCTCGAAGATCGGCAGATCGGCGCTGAGCGCGCCGCCGATCAGCGCAGAGATCGGCAGGCCCACCGACTTGCCGAAAATATCCCAGCAGGCGACGTCGAAGGCGTTCTTGGCGTTGGCCTGTCCCATCAGCTGGCCGGCCATGACGCGCTGCAACCGGCTGGTCTGTCGCGGGTCCAGGCCGATCAGCAGCGGCGCCAGGTCGCGCAGCGCGGCGCGGGTTCCGCCCGCGAAGACCGGCAGGTAGTTTCCCGACAGCGTCGCCGCCTCGCCCCAGCCCTCGACGCCGTCGTCGGTGATGACCCGGACCAGGTTCGACGGCTGCTGCTTGGCCGAGCGGCCCTTGGACATAACATAGACGCCGTGGGCGTAGGTCAGGTCGTATTCGTAAATCTCGATTGCCGATATCTTCATGGTCCCGTTCCCTTCGTTGCATGAAGCCGAAATTCCGGCATCGCGGCGCTTGTGACAACTCAGTTTTCGAGTATTCTAGGCTTAGAAAAACTGATCCTTGGCCGCACCCCATGCCCGTTTCGCCCCCTTTCAGCCGGATGCCTTCGCTCAACGCGCTGCGCGCCTTCGAAGCCGCCGCGCGCCTCGGCAGTTTCCGGCACGCCGCCGAGGAACTGATGGTGACGCCCGGCGCCGTCACCGCCCAGATCAAGGCGCTGGAGGCCGACTATGGCGCGGCCTTGTTCGAGCGCCAGGCGAAAGGCGTCGAGCTGACGCCGCTGGGCGCGCGCGTCGCCCCGGCTTTCATCGCGGCCTTCGACGCGCTCGGCGACGCGGTGCGCGAACTGCGCCGCCATTCGGCCCCGCGCAAGGTTCACATCGTCACCTCGCCCGCTCTGGCGCAGCTCTGGCTTGCGCCGCGGCTTGTCCGGCTGCGCGCCTTGCTGAGCGATATCGACATCTCGCTGACCGCGCTCGAAGAACCGCCGGACCTCAAGCGCACCCCGTTCGACATCTGCCTGTTCTATGACAGGCCGAGGCCGGACCGCATCACCCTGTGGGACGAGCAGTTGCTGCCGGTCTGCGCGCCCGCCATGGCCGAGCGTCTCGCCGCGCCGGCCGATCTGGAGCGCGTCAACTGCATCTCGGACGTGGTGTGGCAGGATTGGAAAATCTGGGCCGCCAGCGCCATGCCCGGAAGCCGCGTCATCCCCACCGGCCCCGGCTATTCGCTTTACGCCATCGCCGTGCAGGAAGCCCTCGCCGGCGCCGGCGTGCTGATGGGCCGCCAATCGCTTGTCCAGCAGCATCTCGACGCCGGCGCCCTGGTCGCGCCCTTCGGCCTGCCCGTGCCGCTGGGTTTGTCGATCACCGCCTGGACGCTTCCCGAAAGCGGCCGGGATCGCGCCGTGCTCAGCGTTCTTGAAGCCATCAAGAAATATCGGGGGAGATAGCCGCGCTATCGTAGAAACATAGCGCGGCGATAAGGAGAAGCCGGATGACCTCGTATGTTGCGCTTTTGCGCGCGGTGAATGTCGGCGGGACGGGCAGGTTGCCCATGTCCGAGCTGAAGGCGATGTGCGTCGCGGAAGGATTTGAAAAGGTCCAGACCTATATCGCCAGCGGCAATGTGGTTTTCTCGGCCGAACGATCCGAGCCGGAGGTCAAGGCGGCGCTGGAGACCCGTCTGACGGCTTATGCCGGCAAGCCGGTCGGCGTCGTCGTGCGCACGGCGCAGGAGATGGCGGAGGTTCTCGACGCCAATCCCTTTCCCCACGCGCCGTCCAACTGGACGGTCGCCATCTTCCTCGACGCTTCGCCGCCCGGCGATGCGCTGGAAGCGGTAAAAGGCAGGGCGGACGAAGAGATTCGCCTGGGCAAGCGGGAGATCTACGTGGCCTTCGGCGCGGGCATGGGGCGCTCGAAGTTGCAGATTCCAGCCGGCGCGAACGGCACGGCCCGGAACATCAACACTATTGCGAAGCTCGCTGAACTCGCGGCCTCGATTTGAATCGGGGACATCCGAGGCGTCGGAAGAACTTCTTTCGCGCCTGTAAACCTCGTCTGATCGACGGCGACATTTACGGGCAGCGAGAGAGTCAGGCCGGACCTTCCCTTTCGTGAACCCGGCTTCCTTCGTCAGACTTTCATACTGATGTTTTTAGACAGTAATCCTTCTGCGCTCTTGGGTGCGATTTGGTCTTCGCCTCTATAGCCTCCGCAACGGAGCCGGAGGGACAACAACGGGCAACGCTTGCCCGCCGCCAGTCGATCGATAAGTTGCCAATCACATTCAGGTTATTGTCAGGATCGCCGCCTAGGGAGAAATCACCGAATTTCACCGAGCTGGCCGAACATAAACGGCGAGCTTTTTGCGCATCCATACTTGCTGGCTTGTCGATTTTCAGATGTCAAAACCTGCGTTTCCACTCCTCGCCAACCGATACGCTCCCCAGCGGACGCCGTTTCAGATGACGGATTTCCGGCCCCGAAAAGGGCGTCCGTGATGCTGCCGTCGTTCCTGATCATGCTGCGGGAAGGCATCGAGGCGTCGCTGATCGTCGGGATCATCGCCGGCTATCTGACGCGGACGGGGCGGTCCGCCTGGCTGCCCGCGGTGTGGATCGGCATCCTCCTCGCCGTCGCCGTGTCGCTCTTTGTCGGGGCCGTGGTGCTCGCCGTGGGCGGCGAGTTTCCGCAGAAGGCGCAGGAGGTCTTCGAGGCGCTGGTCGGGGCCTTCGCCGTGGCGCTGCTGATTTCGATGGTGTTCTGGATGAAGAAGGTCGCCCGCTCGATCCGCCGCACCATGGAGCGCGACGTCGACGCGGCGCTGAGCGCGCGCGGCTCCGCCTGGGCGCTGATCGGCATGAGCTTCTTCGCGGTGGCGCGCGACGGGCTGGAATCGGTCTTCTTCCTGCTTGCGATCTTCCAGCAGAGCCCGGGGCCAGGCGCGCCCGCCGGCGCCCTGCTTGGGGTCGTCACCGCCGCCATTCTGGGCTACGGCCTCTACCGGGGCAGCGTCCATCTCGACCTGCGGCGCTTCTTCCGCTGGACGGGCGTCTTCATCATCCTGGTCGCCGCCGGCTTCGCCGCGTCGATCCTGCGCAAGCTGCACGACGCGGGCCTGTGGAACGTGCTGCAGGAGCCCGTCTGGGACCTGACGCGGAGCCTGCCCGTCACCTCCGTCACCGGGACCGTCCTCACCGCCATGTTCGGCTATCAGGACATGGCGGTCCTCGGCGAGGTGCTGGCCTGGGCCGTGGTCCTGAGCGTCACGCTCTGGTTCTTCCTGCGGCCGTCGCCGCAGCCGCGGCAAGAAAGGGCCTGAGCTATGGCCAAGACCCAGCCTCCATCGAGCAACGCCGCCATCCTCGCCACGGCGGGCGCGGGGCTTCTCGTGCTTCTCGGCGGCGCCGCCTTCTGGCTGGCCGCCGGCCGCGGGACGCCGCCGGCGGACAAGGACGCCGTCCGCCTCACGGTCGACAACGCCGCCTGCCAGCCGGCCGAGCTGACCGTGCCTGCGGGACGGCGCAGCTTCGTCATCCACAACGCCTCGGAGCGCACGCTCGAATGGGAGATCCTCGACGGCGTCATGGTCGTCGCCGAGCGCGAGAACATCACGCCCGGCCTCAGCGTCACGGTCACGCAGCGGCTCAAGCCGGGCGTATACGACATCACCTGCGGCCTGCTCTCCAATCCGCGCGGCAAGCTGACCGTCACCGCGACCACGGAATCGGAGGCCGTCAAGCGCCAGCCCGAGGCGCGCGCCTTCATCGGCCCGCTGTCGGAATATCGCGTCTTCCTCAGCCGCCGCGCCGTCCTCCTTCTCGACGCGGCCACGACGCTGAAGCAACGCATCGACGCCGGGGACGGCGACGGCGCAAAGAACGCCTGGCGCGCCGCCCGCGCCGCCTGGAACGAGCTCGCGCCGGTCTGGCCGACGATCGGCGACCTCCAGTCCCGCATGGACCCGCGCGCCGAATATCTGGCCGCGCGGGAAAAGGACGGCGCCTTCACCGGCTTCCACCGCATCGAATACGGGCTGTGGTCGCAAGGCTCGACCGCAGGGCTTCAGCCGGTGGCCCAGGCCCTCGCCGACGACGCGGCGACGCTGAAGGACCGCGTCCGCGCCCTGACGGTCGCGCCGGCGGCGCTCGCCGCCAACGCCGCCATGGCGGCGGGACGCGTCGCGGACCAGGCCGGCGGCGCGCAGTCGCCTTACGCCGGCGACGACCTGGCGGAGCTGTCGGCGCAGCTCGACGGATTGACCAAATCCGTGCTGCTGGTCGACCCGCTCGCATCCGAGGCGGCGCCCGCCGCCTCGGCCGCCCTGCACAAGGCGCTGGACGGCGCGCGGCAGACGCTCGACGGCTTCAGGAGCGGCGACGCCTTTCCCGCCTGGCCGGAGGTGGACAAGGACGGCCGGGCGAAAATCGCCCAGGCGTTCCGCGCCGTGGCCGAGGCCGCCGGCGCGGTCAATCCGGCGATCGGGCTGGAGTAGGCCGGCATGACGGGACATCCCATCTCCCCGACCCGCCGCGGCCTGCTCGGCGCCGCGGCCGCGCTGGCCGCCTCCGCGCCCGTCGCGGCGCTCGCCGGCGTCGGCAACGTCGCCAATGCGCCCGTCGCCGGAAAGGCGAACGAAAGCGACCTCGTCTCGCCCTATGGCGCGCATCAGGCCGGCGTCACCACGCCGCGCCCCGCCAACGGCATGGTCGCCGCCTTCCATGTGCTCGCCGAGACCCCGGCCGATCTGGAGCGGCTTTTCCGCCGCCTCACCGCGCGCATCGTCGCCCTCGCCCATGGCGGCCCGCTGCCGCAGGCCGACCCGAAGCTGCCGCCGCTCGACAGCGGCATTCTGGGGCCGGTGGCGGAGCCGGACGCGGCCACCATCACCGTCTCGCTCGGCGCGTCGCTGTTCGAGAACCGGCCCTGGCTCGCCCGGCTCAAGCCGCGCGCGCTCGGCCAGATGAACAGGTTCCGCAACGACGCGCTGGTCGCCGATCTCTGCCATGGCGACCTCGCGATCCAGTTCTGCGCCAACCGGCAGGACACGGTGGTCCACGCCCTGCGCGACGTGGTCAAGTCGATCCCCGACCAGCTCGTGCTGAAATGGGCGCAGGCCGGAAGCGTGCCGATCGTCACGGCGCGCGCCGCCGGCGCGACGGAAAGCGCCCGCAACCTCCTCGGCTTCCGCGACGGCTCCGCCAATCCCGATAGCGACGACGCGGCGGCGATGGACCGCATCGTCCGGGTCGGCGCCGACGCCGGCGAGCCGGCCTGGGCGCGGGGCGGCAGCTACCAGGCGGTGCGCATCATCCGCAACCTCGTCGAGCGCTGGGACCGCACGCCCCTGAGCGAGCAGGAGCGGATTTTCGGCCGCGCCAAGCTGAGCGGCGCGCCGCTCGACAGGCGCGGCGGGACGGAAGCGGACGTTCCCGATTTCGCCGCCGACCCGGACGGAGCCAGGATCGCGCTCGACAGCCATATCCGGCGCGCCAATCCGCGCACGGCGCAATCCGCCCCGAGCCTGATGCTGCGGCGGCCGTTCAACTACGTCAACGGCGTGCTCAAGAACGGCCAGCTCGACCAGGGGCTGCTGTTCATCGCCTGGCAGTCCGACCTGGAGAAGGCCTTCATCACCGTCCAGCGCCGCCTCGATGGCGAGCCGCTGGAGGAATATATCCGGCCGATCGGCGGCGGCTATTTCTTCGCGCCGCCCGGTTTCGCCGCCGCGGGAGACTATCTCGGCCGGTCCCTGATCGAAGCCATCTGAAACCGCAAAAAGGAGCTTCCATGCGCATCCTCACCCTCGCCGCCCTCGGCGCCCTGCTTACGGCGCAGTCCGCCCACGCCGCCGCGCCCCTCGACCTCGTGGGGCCGATCAGCGACTACAAGCTGTACGTGACCGAGGAAACCGACAGGTTCCTCAAGGACACCGAGGCCTTCGTCGCCGCCGTCAAGGCGGGCGACGTCGCCAAGGCGAAGCAACTCTTCGCGCCGACGCGCATGCATTACGAATCGATCGAGCCCATCGCCTCGCTGTTCTCCGACCTCGACGCGTCGATCGACAGCCGCGCCGACGATTACGAGAAGAAGGAGGCCGACCCGACCTTTCCGGGCTTCCACCGCATCGAATACGGGCTTTGGGAGAAGAACTCCACCGAGGGGCTGGGGCCGGTCGCCGACAAGTTGCTCGCCGACGTGAAGGACCTGCACGCCCGCATCGAGGGCCTGACCTTTCCGCCGGAAGTGGTGGTGGGCGGCGCGGCCGGGCTGATGGACGAGGTCGCCGCGACCAAGATCTCCGGCGAGGAGGACCGCTATTCGCATACCGACCTGTGGGATTTCCGCGGCAATTTCGACGGCGCGCGCAAGATCGTCGAGCTGGTGCGGCCGCTGGTCGAGGACAAGGCCTTCCTCGCCAAGGTGGACGCCAATTTCGCGACCATCGACACGACGCTGGCCAAATACAAGGCCGGCGACGGCTATGTCGCCTATGACAAATTGAGCGAGGCCGACCGCGTGGCGCTTTCCGCCGCCATCAACACTTTGGCGGAAGACCTGGCGACGCTCCGCTCCAAGCTCGGCCTCGGTTGAGGACGGAGCCTTCGCGCCGGCCCGGATCAGGCCGGGCCGGCGCGCGGCGTGAGGGCCGGCTATTCGCCGTCGTTACCGTTATCGCCGTGATCGTCGCCTTCCATCGAAAGCACCTTCGTGACTTCGCCGGTGGCGGCGTCCACGGCGAGGTCCTTTTGGCTTCCGTCGGCGGCGACGACTTCGACATGGTAGAACGGCGCGGCCGCGCCGTCGCCGTCCGCGACGAAATTGGCGGACGAAGCCTTGCCGCCGGCCTGGGCCTCCGCCTTCGCGATCGCCTGCGCGATGGCGATTTTGGAGCCCAGGAAAGCCTTGCTCTCGGCCGGCTCGTTCGCGCCGTTCGAGCCGTTTTCGGCATGGGCCGCGGCGGCGCCGCAAACGGCCATAACGGCGGCGAGGATGACATGTTTTCTCATCATATGCTCCTTTTTCCGGAAGCGGGCGCTTCCCAACGCGGCCATGATGGCCCGCCAATGTCTCCCGCACCTCTCGCCAGACTTACAATTCCGCAATCTATGTGGCGGAGCCGGCGCCGTGTCGCCACGGTTTCGACCCGATCGGCCGCGCGCGCCGGACATTACGAATTTGTAAACCGCCGGACAGGCGGCGGTGAATTTTCGCGCTTAACCCTTTCGTCGTCCGGTCCCGATGCGGACCGCGCCACCCCGATCGACGAAAGGAACGATCCCATGAAGAAGCTTCTCCTCGCCATGACCGTGCTCGGCGCCGCCTTCTGCGCCTCCAACCTGGCCCAGGCCGCCGGCGTTCCCTGCGAAGACATGCTGAAGCAGTTGCGCGACGCCGAGGCGACCGCGAAGCCGAGCGACGCCGACAAGGCGAAGGTCGCGGCGCTGGAGGCCAAGGGCGTCGAGCGCTGCAACGCCGACGACGACAAGCGGGCCGACGATTTCTTCGGCCAGGCGCTGAAGATCTTGGGCAAGTAAGCCTCGTTTCGAGGCCTTGACGGAAAGGAAGCCGGCGATGACGTCGACAACGAAAACAGTCTCAATCGCGCCCAACCGCGTGCCCAGGGTCACGGTGGATTTCTGGCTGATCAAGCTGCTGGCGGTCACCATGGGCGAGACCGCCGCCGATTACCTGGCGGTCAATCTCGGCCTCGGCCTGCCGGTGACCTCCGTGATCATGAGCGTCCTGCTCGTCCTGGCCCTGTGGCTCCAGTTCGAGCAGAGGCGCTACACGCCCTGGGCCTACTGGCTCGCGGTGGTGATGATCAGCGTGGTCGGCACGCTGGTCAGCGACAACCTGGTCGACAATTTCGGCGTCGCGCTCGAAACCACCACCATCCTGTTCAGCGTCGCGCTGGCGGCCACCTTCGCCGCCTGGTACGCGAGCGAGGGAACGCTGTCGATCCACACGATCTACACCACGCGGCGCGAGGTGTTCTACTGGCTCGCCATCCTGTTCACCTTCGCGCTCGGCACCTCGGCCGGCGACCTCGTCGCCGAACGCTTCAGCCTCGGCTATCTCGCCAGCGGCCTCATCTTCGGCGCCGTGATCGCGGTGATCGCCGCCGCCTATTACCTGTTCAGGATGAACGCCATCCTCGCCTTCTGGCTGGCCTATATCCTGACCCGGCCGCTGGGCGCGTCCTTCGGCGACCTGCTCTCGCAGCCGACGGAATATGGCGGGCTGGGCTTCGGCACCACGGTGACCAGCCTGCTCTTCCTCGCCGCCATCGTGCTTCTCGTCGTCTACATGACCGTGAGCCGGCACACGGCGGACGATGCGCGCGCGCTGAAGGTCGAGCGGCCGTGACGGCCGCCCGGCTTCGCTTCAACCGAACGGAGGCCGCCCCAGGGCGGCCTCCGTCAGACCGGGACGGACGACGATGAGGATATTGCTGCTCGAGGACGATCAACGCACTGCCGAATACGTCGTCAGGGGCCTGACGGAATCCGGCCATGTCTGCGACGCGGTCAGCGATGGCCGCGACGCCCTGTTCCAGGTCATGCGCGAGGCCTACGACATCTTCATCGTCGACCGGATGACGCCGGGGCTGGACGGGCTTTCGGTGGTGAAGTCGGCGCGCGGCGGCGGCGTCTCCATCCCGGTGCTGTTCCTGTCCGCCGTCGGCGGCGTCGACGACCGGGTCGAGGGGCTGGAGGTCGGCGGCGACGATTATCTGGTCAAGCCCTTCGCTTTCTCGGAGCTGCTCGCCCGCATCAACGCGCTCGGCCGCCGCCCGCCGACGCACGACGCCCGCACCAGGCTCAAGGTCTACGACCTCGAAATGGACCTGATCACCCGGCAGGTCAAACGCGGCGACGCCGTTATCGACCTGCAGCCGCGCGAATATCGCCTCCTGGAGGTGCTGATGCGCGGCGAGGGCCGGGTGATCACCCGCACCATGCTTCTGGAGCGGGTGTGGGATTTCCATTTCGACCCCAAGACCAGCGTGGTGGAGACGCATATCAGCCGGCTGCGCGCCAAGATCGACCGTCCCTTCGACGTCCCCCTGCTGCACACGATCCGCAACACCGGCTACAGCCTGCATGCCCCGCGTTGACCATCTTCTGCGCAGCACGCCGTTCCGGCTGGCGTTGACCTTCGCGCTCCTGTTCGTCGTCGGCTTCCTGCTGGCGGGCGCGGCGATCTACGAGCTGATGCGCGCCGACCTGTCCGAACGCTTGGACGAGGCCGTCAGCCAGACCTATTCGGTGGTCGCCCAGACCTATAGCGACCGCGACATCGACGACCTGATCGCCTCCGTCGACAGCCACGCCCGGCTCGCCCCCGACGAGGAGCGGCTCTTTTCGCTGACCGCCGCCGACGGCCGCCACATCGCCGGCAATTTCGACGCCAAGGGCCTGTCGGAAGGCTTTTCCGACCTGCGCGACGGCGCGTTCGGCATCGCGTCGGAGACGCGCTACCGCGCCTTTTCCGGCCGCGTCGGCGACAATCTGCTCACCGTCGCCTTCAGCTACGGCGAGACCGACGAGGTGGAGACGCTGATGCTGGCCGGCTTCGGCTGGGCCATGGTCGTGGTCGCCGGCCTGGCGATCATCGGCGGCGCGCTGCTGGCGATCCGGGTGCAGCACCGGCTCGACGCCATCGCCGCCACCATGGACGCGGTGTCGCACGGCAAGCTCGATGCGCGGATTCCGCTCATCGGCAACGGCGACGACATCGACCGCGTCTCCGGCCAGGTCAACGAGGCGCTGGACCGGCTGTCGGCGCTGGTGCGCAGCGTCCGCCAGGTGAGCGCCGACATCGCGCACGAATTGAAGACGCCGCTGAACCGGCTGCAGCTCATCCTGGAAGGGGCGGCGATGAAGGCCGCCCCGCCCCCCGGCATCGGCGCGGAGATCGAGGAGGCGCAGAACGAGATCGGCCAGATCAACGCCACTTTCGAGGCGCTGCTGCGCATCGCCCAGATCGAGGCCGGCGCGCGCAAGGCCCGCTTCAGCCCGCTCGACCTCGGCGAGGTCGTCCGCAACATCGCCGAGATCTATGTCGACGTGGCCGAGGACGAGAACCGGCTGCTCACGGTCGAGCCGCTGGAGGAGCCGGGAAAGATCCTCGGCGACTGGGAGCTGCTGACGCAGCTTTTCGCCAATCTGGTCGAGAACGCCATCCGCCACACCCAGCCGCGCGCGCGGATAACGATGGGCGTCCATCGTGAGGGCGCGGAGGTGGCGGCCATCGTCGCCGACGACGGGCCCGGCATCCCGGTCGAGGAGCGCGACAAGGTCTTCCAGCGCCTCTACCGCATGGACAAGAGCCGCACCACGCCCGGCACGGGCCTCGGCCTCAGCCTCGTCAAGGCGGTGGCGGAATTGCACGGCGCTGCCGTCAGCCTCGGCGACAACGGCCCCGGCCTGCGCGTGACGATCCGCTTTCCCGCCGCATGATTCCGGCCGATATCCACGACGCGAGGCGACAAAGCTGACGCCAGACTGAACGCCGGCTATGGGCCGGACGATTTTCCTGCTTTATATGCGAGAGGCAGGCCGGAGACAGATGAATTGAGAATCTTGCTGATTGAAGACAGCTGGTTGCTCGGCGAGGCGGTCAGGGACCACATCGCCGCGATCGGCCATGCGGTGGACTGGGTGCAGACGGTGGAGGACGCGGAGAACGCCCTGTCGTCGGTGAATTACGGCCTGCTGCTGCTCGACCTCCAGCTTCCCGACGGCAACGGCGTGGACCTGCTGAGGAACCTGCGGCGCAGGGATTTCACCACGCCCGTCATCATCCTCACCGCGCGCGACCAGATCACCGACCGCATCGAGGGGCTGAACGCCGGCGCCGACGACTATCTGGTCAAGCCGTTCGACATCGGCGAGCTGGAGGCGCGGATATCGGCCGTCTCGCGGCGCTACGACGGCAAGCGGCAGCCGGTGCTGCGTTTCGGCGACATCGAGATCGACCGGCCCAACCACACGCTGGCGGTCGAGGGCAAGAACGTCTTCCTGACCAGCCGCGAATGGGCGCTGCTCGACCTTCTCGCCGCGCGGCCGGGGGTGATCGTGCCCAAGGACCGGATCGAGGAGACGCTCTACGGCTTCGGCTCGGAGATCGAGAGCAACACGGTCGAGGTCTATATCAGCCGCCTGCGCAAGAAGGTCGGCAAGGACCGCGTCCGGACCATTCGCGGCATCGGCTACCTTTTGGAGGACAAATGAGGCGCGAACCCAGCGTCACCCGCTCGCTGATGCTGTCGCTGACCGGGGCGCTGATCGGCTTCTGGCTGATCGCCATCGTCATCGGATTGCAGGTCATCCAGCACGAGCTGGACGAGATTTTCGACGGCGCCCTGCAGCAGACCTCGCAGCGGCTTCTGGCGCTGATCGAGGCCGACCTGCAATTGCGCGGCGCGGATCCGCTGAAGGCTGACGTCGAGCCGGACATGTCGCCCAAGCACGAATATCTGCTCTACCAGCTCCGCACGCCCGACGGCGCCGTGGCGCTGAAATCGCGCGACGCGCCTGAGGCGGCCTTCGACGCGCCGCTCAAGGTCGGCTTCCACAATGCGCGGCGATACCGCATCTACACCACCGCCAACGCCGACGGCACCGTCTTCCTCCAGCTCGCCGACCGTTTCAAGGACCGGCGCGAGGCGCTGCACGAAAGCGTGCTCGCCATGCTGCTGCCCCTTCTGGTGTTGGCGCCGGGCAGCTTCGTCGCCATCTGGTTCATCGTCGGCCGCGCCCTGCGGCCGATCGGCGCCCTGCGCGACGCCATCGCCACCAAGGACGGCAGCGACCTGCGCCCCATCGAAAGCTCCGACGACCTGCCGCGGGAGCTGAAACCCATCGTACGCTCGGTCAATCTGCTGCTGCAACGGTTGCGCACGGCGCTGGAGACGGAACGCGAATTCACCGCCAACAGCGCGCATGAATTACGCACGCCCATCGCCGGCGCGCTGGCGCAGGCGCAGATGCTGGTGCAGGAGCTGCCCGAAGGCGGCGCCGCGCGCGGCCGGGCGGCGCGGCTGGCGGGCGCGCTTTCCGATCTCGGCCGGCTGTCGGAAAAACTCCTGCAGCTTTCCCGCGCCGACGCCGGCATCGGCGCGCGCGAGGACCAGATCGACCTGCTCGGCGTCCTCGACCTCCTGGTGCAGGAATTCGGCCGCAACCGCGATACCGCCGGCCGGATTCTCTACGAGGACGCCTCGGCCGCGCCGCTGATGCGCGCCGTCGACGCCGACGCCTTCGCCATCGTGCTGCGCAACGTCATCGAGAACGCGGTGATCCACCGCACGCCCGGCACGCCCATCGCCATCCATGTCGACGAGGCCGGCGTCATCCGCGTCGCTAACGAATCCGCCGTCGCGCCGGCCGCCGAGTTGGAGGAGCTGAAGAAGCGCTTCCACCGCGGCAAGACCGCCGCCGCAGGCTCCGGCCTCGGCCTCGCCATCGCGGACCGCATCCTGCAGCAGATGGGCGGAAAGCTGGAGCTGGCGTCGCCCGCGCGCGGAAAAACCTCCGGCTTCGAGGTGACGATCACCCTTTAGTGCGCGGCCGCCGGCATGGGCACGAACAGGCCGAACTTGCGATCCTCGGCCAAGGGCTTCGTCCCGCCGAATTGCGCGGCGAAGGCGTCCCGCCGCTCCTGCGGGACCAGCACGCCGTCGCCCGGCTTGAGCCACGCCGCCAGCTCGGGCAATGTCTTCAGCCGGACGATCTTGCCTTGCGTGTAGAACTCGGCCGAGAAGCTGCGGTCGTCCAGGATGGCCAGCCGGCCGCCCGGATAGGCGGCGATCAGGCCCGCTTCGGTGGGCAGGATAGGGCGGCCCGGAAGCAGGGGAACGACGCAGATCGCGAAGGCGACGACGAGGATTTCCGCCACGCCGATCTTCAGCCATTTCGCGCCAGAAGGGCCGGTGCGGCTCCACAGCATGACGGCGAGCAGCCCCGCCGCCGGGATTCCCGGCAGCACATAGGTCAGCAATATGTTGGCGGCCGCGGTGAAGAAGACCAGCGGCGTCAGCGCAAACAGGAGCAGGTAGAGATAGAGCCCGCCGCCGTCCGGCAGGCCCTGCCTGCGCAGCCGCCACAAAAGCGCCGGCAGAAGCGGGCTCCACGGCAAGGCCGCCACGATCCAGAACAGCCAGATCGACCCGCGCGCATGCTCGCGTCCCGCGCCGTAGAGGTCGCCCTTCCAGCCCGGCTGCAGGAAGCGCTGGATATGCTCGCCGATCAGGAAATAATGCAGGAAGCCGGGCGTGGCGATCTCGGCGGCGACGTACCAGGGCACGACCAGCACGGCGCACATCGCCACGCCGCCGGTCCAAGGCAATTTCGCAAGGTCCTTCCAGCCGCCGCGCCGGATCATCCAGACGACGATCGGCGTCATCGACAGCACCACCGCGACCGGCCCCTTGGCCAGAAGCCCGATGGCGAGGCCGAGGAAGAAGAGCCAGCCCCAGCGGCGCTCGCCGCGCAGGCCGTTGTAGAAACCGGCCATGCAGGCGACGACGCCGAGCGTGAGCGCCATGTCGGTCTGGACGAAGGCGATCGAGACATAGAACACGCCCGAACTGGCGATGACGAGGATGGCGGCGGCGGCTGTGCGCCGGTCGGTGAAGGTGAGCGCCCAGCGCCACAGGATCAGCAGGGTCGCGAGCGTCGCCGCCAATATGCCCAGCCGCGCGGCGAAAGGCGTGGAGCCGAACAGCGCGATTCCCCCGGCCGACAGCCAGGTGTGCAGCGGCGGCTTGCCCCAGAAGGGCACGCCGTAGTCGAATTGCGGCGTGATCCAGTTGCCCGTCTCGACCATCTTGCGGGCGATCTCGGCATAGCGCGCCTCGGTCGGATCGGTGAGCGGCAGCCAGGCCATGGCGACGAGGCGCACGAGGAACAGCAAGCACAAGCCCCACAGAATGGCGCGGCTTTTGGTCATTTGAACGGGCTTTCGATGAGGATCTGGGTTTCGGCGGCGCGGCTGCCGGGGGCGTGGCCGGCGCATTGCATGGGGTCGGCGCCGTCGCCGGGATGCAGCATGACCAGGCAGTCCCGGCCCGCCGCGGCCAGGAGGCGCGGCAGCCAGCGGCGGACGGCGGACGGATCGTCGAGGCGGAGGAAGCCGGTGAAATCGCGGTTGGTCGCGAGGCCCGCTCTGGCGAAGACGGCGCGCGCCCTTGCGGCCAGCGCCATGACCACCGGCGCCTTGACGCCGCCGGCGCGGAAATTGAGCCACCGCCCCGCCCATGTCGCGGGAAGCGGAACCCGCACCCATGTTCGCGGCCCGAAGGGCAGGCGCGCGACGCATGGCGCGATCGACGGAAAGCAATGGCAATGCTGGTGGCCGTCATAAAAATCCGGCGGGCCGCCGAAGAGGGCGGCGAAGCCCTCCGCCTGCCGGGCCAGCGACGCGGCGATCCGGTCCAGCATTTCAGTGTCCAAGGTCGGGCGCATCAGCCGGCCCAGCGGCCAGACGGGGCCGGTGCCCGGCAGCGCCTGGATGAGGTTGAGGTGCAGCCCGACCTGCACGCCCTCCGCGCGCCCTCGCCGCAATCGCTCGACGTCTTCGGGCGCGATGGCGTCGTTCACCATCACCGAGGCGCCGTCGAGCCGTCCGGTTTCGATGAGCGAGAGGATGATCCGGTCATGGCCGCGTCCCAGCCCGAAATCATCCGCGATCCGCATGATCGCTTTCCTTGCGGCTGATGTCGTCGGCCAGGATATAGATCGGGCGCTTCTTGGCCTCCAGCACGGACTTGCCGACATATTCGCCGAGAAGGCCGAGGAACATCAGCTGCGCGCCGCCGAAAAAGGCGATCAGGGCCAGGATCGAGGCGACACCGACCGGAACGGCCGGGAAGAAGAAGTGCTGGAGCACCACGAACAGCCCGTAGAGCACGCTGAGGCCCGCGACGGCCATGCCGCCCATGGCCATGAGGCGCAAAGGCGTGGTGGAAAAGCTCGTCACCGCGCCGACCGTGACCAGCAGCAGCTGGATGAGGCTGTAATTGCTCGCGCCGCGGAGGCGCGGCGGCGGGTCGAGCGGCAGGCCGATCTGATGGAAACCAACCCAGCCGTAAAAGCCCTTCATGAAGCGGTCGTTCTCCGGCAGGCTGCGCAGGGCCTTCATGAAACGGCGGTTGATGAGGCGGAAATCCCCGGCGTCCGGCGTGATCTTATAGCGCAGGTCGCGGTTGATCACCCAGAAGAAGGCTCGCGACAGGGCGGCTTTCAGCACGCCGTCCGAGGAGCGGCGGCTGGCCTTGTAGGCGTAGACGCTGTCCGCCTCCTCGGTCAGCCAGATGCGGACGAAATCGGCGATCATTTCGGGCGGATGCTGGAGGTCGGCATCCATCAGCACGGCGGCGTCGTATTCGGCGGCGTCGATGCCGGCGGACAGCGCCGCCTCCTTGCCGAAATTGCGCGAGAACCGCATGAGGCGGACGGGACGGGCGCCGAAATCATGCGCCTTCAAAAGGTCGAAGCCGCCGTCGCCGCTGCCGTCGTCGATGAAGATGAACTCGACGGAAAGCCCGAATTCGGCGGCGATGCGGTCCGCGACCGGATCGAGCCGGCCGAGCAGGGCCGGCAGGTTCTCCGCCTCGTTATAGACCGGAACGATGATGCAAAGCGTTTTGGCGGTCATGACGGGCGCTTCGCGAAAATGACGGCGGAGGAAATGGCGAAATTGACGACCGAGGCGATCCCGATCGCGAGGATGAGGGCGACCGCCAGCGGAACGCCGATATGGAGGCCAGCTTGCAGCAGCAGCGCGCGCAGGAAAAAGACGAGGCAGGTCCAACCCATGAAGAGAGCGTAGCGCCGAAGAAGGCTTCCCTTCGCCCGCCCGAAGGTGACGCGGTCATGGAAGAAGAAGACGAGCGATCCGCTGGCGACCATCGCCAGCGCCAGCGCGACGGTCGGGGGCAGATGCAGGACATCGCTGGCGGACAGCGTCACGACATAATCGATCACGGCCCCCATCGCCGAGCCGCCGATGAAGACGGGGAAGCGTTTCAACATCCCGCCGCGCTTGCTTTCAGTCATGGTCCGGCGCCCGGGAAAAAACAGGACGCATGCTACAGAACCCATCTGCCGCCACCGCTTGCGTGCCGCGCGGGCGAAACAGCCGCGTTATGAACCGCCGGCGGAAAAAGCGACGCCTTCATGGAAAAAGCATGCGCGATTCCATGGAGAAAACTCGGGGCATCAAGGCGCTTGTTCATGCATCATCCGGCGATCGGGGCCACTCAACCCTTCTCCCATGGCCCCGAAACCTGACAGCAAGCTGAAAGCGCTTTTGGATCGGGTTCAACATTCCTTGAACGGTCCATCCGCCGCGTTTTTGCAGACGCGGCTTTTCACCGGGCGCGATTGCGGTAAAACCGGCCGTCGAAATCGCTCCGGCGCTTTGTTTTCGGCGCGTGGTGTCGGTAAGTATGGGTCATGCAGCAATTCGGCGGAAAGCGATGGGAAGGAATCGGATGGGGCGCGCCGATCTCGGTCGCGCTGCATCTTCTGCTGCTGCTTCTGCTTTTCGTCCGCCTGCCGGACGCGCCCAGGCCCGCGCCGGAGCAAAGCGTCAATGTGGACCTCGTTCCGCCGCCGAAGCCGAAGGAGAAGCCGCGGAAGAAACCCGAAAAGCGGCAGCCCCCCAAGCCGGCCGCGCCCGCCGCGCCGCCGCCGCAGGCCTTCGAATCGGCCTCCGACAAGCCGGACAAGGAAACGAAGGCGCAGCCCGAGCTTCCGCCGAGCGCGCCCGAAAAGGGCGAGACCTCCGACGGCGGCAAGCCGGCCGAGGCGAAGCCGCCTGCGTCCGAACCGATCCTCCACGCGCAAGGCGCGCAGCCGGACGACGCATCCGCCGCGCCCGCGCAGCAAGGCCGGCCCGTCGCGCAAAAGCAGCCCGCGACCGACGCCAACAAGCCCGACGCGGCCAGATCGCCCCTGAAGTCGGACAATTTCAAGCCGGCGCGCCGGCTCTACGCCAAGGAGGCGCTGGCCGATCCGCGCGTCAAGCAGGCCCTTGGCAAACTGCCGCCGAAAGAGCGGATCGCGCAGATGTGCAGCATCGAGGCGCTGGAGCAGATCCGCCATCATCGCCCCGGCGACGTGCCCGACATGCTGGCGCGCAACGACAGCGCCATTTCCGAGACCAGCCTCACCGTCCATGACGGCGCTTTCCGCAGCCGCGCGCAATGGTACGCGATCGGCTTTCGGTGCGAGGCCGACACGAAGACCATGGCCATCAAAAGCTTCAGCTACGATATCGGCAGGCCCATTCCCGAAAGCGAATGGGCCGCGAAACGCCTGCCGCAGGATTAGCGCCGTCGCTTGGCAAGCACGCCATGGACCATCTGGACTCTTCGACGGGCTTCGACCAATATTCGTCCTGTCATCGTTGAGCTTTACGCCGTCAATCGAACCACGGGCCGCAATTCCGCATGAAGACGCCAATCCGATATCCTTCGGCGCAGGACTTCGTTTCCGCCATCGCCCAACCTTTCGACAGCGAATCGGGGCGCAGGATTGCGGAGCCGTTCGGCGTCGTCTGGTCGGACGCCGTCGGGCTCGACCGCAACCTGGAGATATACGATATCAGCCGGGACAAGGCCTTCGGCCTCGGCCTCACCTACAAGGACGTCGGCCTGGTGTCCGAACGCGAGAATCACAAGGTCGGCGACGGGCCGTTCGTCCTGACGCATTGCGCCTTCTGGGGCCACGAGGACGAATGCGGGACTTATGAAGGCCCGCTATGGAAGGATTTGCAATTCTCCGACACGCAGGCGGACGCCATTGCAAAGCTGGGAGAGCCGAGCCGGATCGGCCGTTTTGAAATCCATCGCTGGGAACTGCCCGATTTCAGGCTGACGATCCAATGGAAAAGCCCGGACAAGATCCGGGTGGTCTCCTATTGGCTGAAGCAGGACGGATAGTCATGCAGGCGAGCGTTTTCCTGCCCTATCTGGGCTGCTCCGAACAGGATGCGGACCTGTCGAGCCTGTTGGCGACGATCGGATACGACGCTTCCAAACTGGCCGGACAGGCGCAGCGCAATTCCGGTTACGCGTTCTGCGAACTGAAAAGCGAGGGTCTCGACCTCGCCTTCTATTTCAGCACCGTTTACGAACCGCGCTTCGGCGCGCCCAGGGACGGCGGCAAGGCGATCCTCTGCTGCGTCTCCGTCTATCCGAACGGCCGGACGTCCGAGAAGAAAAAGCCCTATGAGGAACCCGTTCCCTTCAGCGGCATGCCCGTCCGCACCCGCGACGAGGCGCTGCGGGCCTTCGGCGATCCATACGAGACGCAGGAGGACGACGGCGACATCGACCTGGATCATTGGAGCAAGGACGGCTTGCAGATCGGCGCGAGCTATCGCAGCGACCTGACGATCGACCATATCGGCTTCTCGCTTCCCTCTATCGGCCGACGGGGCTAGGCGTCCGAAGAAGCCGGCGCCGAGGCGCCGGCTTCCCGGGAGGACCCGCGGGGACCGCGGGCGAGCCTTTCGCGCAGACCTGGCTCAGCGCGTCGTGTAGCCGCCGTCGACGACCAGCACCTCGCCGGTCACGTAGCTCGACGCCGGGGCGCAGAGGAAAAGGGCCGCAGCGGCGATTTCCTCCGGCTGGGCGACGCGGTCCATGGGCGTCATGCCGCGCCAGATCGGAAACCATTCGGGATTGGCGATGCCGCCGCGCGACATGTCGGTGTCGACATAGCCCGGCGCGATGGCGTTGACGCGGATATTCTCCGCCGCAAGCTCGCTGGCGAGGCTCTTGGTCATCATGTGGACGGCCGCCTTGGAGCTGTTATAGGCGACCTGGTTCTGCGGGATATTCGACACGATGCCCGACATCGAGCCGATATTGACGATGACGCCCGAACCCTGGCTGCGCATGGGCGCGAGCGCGGCGCGGCAGGCGCGGAAGACGGAATCGACGTTCAGGCTCATGATCTCGCGCCAGGTCTCGTCCTTGAAATCGCCGCTGTCGCCGTGGATCGCCACGCCGGCGTTGTTGACGAGGATGTCGAGCCTGCCCTTGCGCGCCACCGTCTCGGCGACGAGCCTGTCGGCGGCGGCCTCGTCGCGCATATCGGCCTCGATGAACTCGGCCTCGACGCCGGCCTCTTTCAGCGTCTTCTCCGCCTCCGGCAGGCGCGTGCGGGCGCTGATGACCACGCTGGCTCCGACCTCGCCCAGCGCCTGGGCGATGGCCAGGCCGATGCCGCGCGTGCCGCCGGTGACCAGCGCCACCTTTCCGTCGAGCCTGAATCTGTCGAGTATCATGGTGTCTCCTCCGTCGATGCTCCGGGCGCGGGAGGAAGGCGCGGGACCGCTCTCCGCCGACGTTTCCGGCGGGGCGTGAAATCCGCTTCCGATCGCAGGCTTCCTCCCGCCTGATGTTCGATCGATAATAACCGAAGGGCGAAAAATCAATTGCTAAATGGATTTAGCAAAATGTTTAGCGGAATTTTCCTGCCGGCGACGAGGCTTATCGCAGCGCGGTCTGCACCACGATGCGGGGATTTCTTCCTTCCTTGAAATCGTCGAGAAGCTGGAAACTCGCCTCGATCATGCCCTCGACGTCCTGCCGCACCATGGTCAGGTCGAGCGAGGCGTGCGCGGCGAAGGGGTCCCAGTCGAAGGCGCCGACCACGACGCGGGCCTTTTCCTCGGGCCGCAGCGTCGCGGTGAAGTCCAGCGCGCCTTCGAGCGCAGGAACGCCGTTGACGAACAAAGCCGCCGGCAGCCGGCCGAGTTCGCCATATCGGGCGGAAAGCGTGCGCACCGCCGTGGCCGGGGAATAGCCGAGGCACTGGAACCAGCCGGGCCTGGCGGCCACCCCGTGCCCGGCCAGCGCCGCGCAAAAGCCCTCGATGCGCTCGCGGGTCGAATTGTCGTCCTGCACGCCGCCGAAGAACAGCCAGTCATCCAGCACGCCGCCGCGAGCCTCGAGCTTCTCGATCAGGCGCTCGGTCAGCGCCTGCGCGCCACCGCGATTGTCGGAGACGACCGACGGCGCGTCCTCGCCCGGAAGGTCGACGTTGACGCATCGGACGCCGGCCGCCCGGCACAGCGCGTTGAGCGGCTGCGGGTCGCGCACCCCGGCGATGAAGAGAAATTCGATCCGCTGCGCGAGCAGGGTCTCGGTGACCTTCGCCTCGGTCGCGCCGTCGCGCTGCGTGCTGACCACGACCGGGCACAGGCCCCGCTCGCGCACCTTGGCCTCGAAGGATTCGGCGAGCCCGGCGAAGAAGCGGTTGCGGTAATGCGGCAGGATCATGCCCGCCAGCCCCGAGCGCGACAGCCGCAGCCCCCTCGCCTTTTCGTTGACCGAATAACCGAGCTCGCCCGCGCAGCGCAGGATCGCCGCCGCCGTCTCGGCCTTGATCCGGTGCTTGCGCCACGCCCCGTTGAGCACCATGCTGACCGTGGTGGGCGAGGTCGCGCTCGCCGTCGCTATGTCGTAGATCGTGGGCTTGCGCCGGGGTGTTTTCACGCGGTCGGTCCAGCTTCGCTGCTTCGCAATTACAATAAGCCGATCCCGGAGCGCAATCGACCCCATTCGCTGCGGAATAAAATCGCCCGACCGCTTGAACGGCCGCCCGGCCATAACCACGTGATCCTGAAGACGAGCCCGTCCTTCGATATCTTGAGATCAGTGGAGCCTGCAATGAACGACGTTGCGTTTTCGGAACCTGTGATCCTCTATTTCAACGATGGCCGCAGGCGCAAGGTGGCGACCAGCTTCGAGGCGCTCGAATGCCTTGACGGCGAGTGGCCGCAAGAGGCGCGCGGCCGAAGCTGGCGCAGCGCGGTCAAGGCCTGCCGCGACGCGCTGGACAGCCTGAGAAGCCACGCCGAGGCGCGCCGGCGCTTCGCCAAGGCGGCGAGCCGGGCCGGCCTGATCGAGACCCGCCGGAAACCTCGCCCCACCCTGCGTCCCGCGATCCTCGGCCTCGCCTGATCGCCAAGCCGCCGAAACCTTCCGCCTCCGACGGCGTTGACGTCGGAGGAACAACGGAAGGAGCGGCGGCATGACCGGCAAGCAGGAACAGGGCGAGAAGGACGCGAGCCTTTCCGGCGTCGTGGGCGATATGATGAGCGCCGCAGGCGCGGCGATGTCGCGGAAAATCCATCCGCTGGTGGAGCAATATGCGCAGCTTTTCACCAAGGGCGCGCGCACGCCGGTGCTGCGTTCTCCCGACCAGTACGGCATGGCCTATGAGGACATCTTCTTCCCCTCGCTGGACGGCGTGCCGCTCGACGGATGGTTCATCCCGGCGCGGTCGGACCGGCTTCTGATCGTCAACCACCCCATGCCTTGCAACCGCTACGGCTTTCCCGGGCATATCGCGCCGTGGAACGCCATGTTCGGCGGTTTCGAGGTCAATTTCCTGCCGGAATTGAAGCATCTGCACGACGCCGGCTACAATATCCTCACCTACGACATGCGGAATCACGGGCGCAGCGGCGTCGGAAGCGGCGGGCTGGCGGCCATCGGGCTGCTCGAATGCCGCGATGTGGTCGGTTCGATCCGCCATGCGCGATCGCGGCCGGACACGGCCGCCATGCGCGTCGGCGTCTATAGCCGCTGCATGGGCGCCAATTCGACCATGGTCGCCGTCTCCAAATGGCCGGACGAATTCGAGCATGTGGAGGCCTTCCTGTTCCACCAGCCCGCGCCCGGGCCGATGCTGGTCGAGGCGACGGCGCGCAAGCTGCATCTCGACCCGGACAATACGGTGCGCGCGGTCAGCGACCGCATCCACGAATTGTCGGGCTTGCGCCTGGAGCAGATGACGCCGACGCCCCATGCCGGCGCGGTGACGAAGCCCACCATGCTATCGCAGCTCGAACGGGACTGGATGATCACCCGGCCAGCCATGGAGGCGCTGTTCGACGCCGTCGGCGCGGCCGAGAAGGAGATGTTTTGGATCGAGGGCTCCGACCAGCGCTTTTCGGGCTACAATTATTACGGCGAGCATCCCGAAAGGCTGGTCGGCTGGTTCGACAGGCACATGGCGTGAGGCGGCTCAGAGCTTGACGATTGTCTTGCGGGCGAGCAGCCCCTGCGGCGCGAACAGCAGAACGCCGATGACGAGCAGGATGGTGAAGGCGTCGCGATAGCTGAGCAGGCTTTCCGGCAGGTAGGCCTGCAGGAAGACCTCGATGAAGCCGAGCAGGAAGCCGCCGGCCACCGCCCCCGACAGGCTGCCGAGACCGCCGATGATGGCGGCGATGAAGGCCTTCAGCACAGGCAGGAAGCCCATCAGCGGATCGACGCTGCCGCGCTGCGCCACCCAGAGGATGCCCGCGACGCCGGCCAGAAGGCCGGAAATGGCGAAGGCCGTGGCGACGACGGCGTTGGCGCGGATGCCCATCAGCCGCACGATGGCGAAATCCTCGGAGGCGGCGCGCATGGCGCGGCCGAGCACCGTGGTGCGCAGGAACAGGTTGAGCCCGGTCAGCATGACCGCCGTGACGAGAATGGAGATCGCCTGGATGACGCCGATATGCAGGCCGCCGATCTCGATGGTGCCGGACAGGCTCATCGGCATCGGCACCGGCTTGGGGCGGGCGGAGATGAAATTCTGGAACAGGACGCGCAGGATGGCGCTGACGGCGAAGCTGGTCAGGAGCAGCGTCGTGCCGCTCGCCCCGCGCACCGGCCGGAAGGCGACGCGCTCCATCAGAAGCACCAGGACGATCGCCACCGCCAGCGCGACGACCACGGCGAGGCCGAAGGGCAGGCCCGCCACCAGCGCGAAGCAGAGGCCGTAGCCGGCCGCCGTCATCAGCTCGCCATGGGCGAAATTGATCAGACCCATGATCGAGAAGACCACGGCGAGGCCGAGCGCCAGCAGCGCGTAGGTGCCGCCGAGGCTGAGCGCGTTGACGAGCTGTTGCAGGAACATGTCCATGGATCGGTTTCCTTGTCGCCGGCTTGTCGCCGCTCACGCGCCCAGATAGGCGCCCTGGATTTCGGAGGAGTCGCGCAATTCGCTCGCCGGACCGGACAGCACGATGCGGCCATTGGCCATGACGTAGCCGGCGTCGGCGATCTCCAGCGACAGCGAGACGTTCTGCTCGACCAGCAGGATCGTCAGGCCCCGCTCGCGCAGGCCCGCGATCAGCTCGAAGATCTGGTCGACGATCTGCGGCGCGAGGCCGAGCGACGGTTCGTCCAGCAAAAGCAGGTCGGGCGAGGACATCATCGAGCGGGCGATGGCCAGCATCTGCTGCTCGCCGCCCGACAGCGAGCCCGCCTTCTGGTGCAGCCGCTCCTTGAGGATCGGAAAGCGCGTGAGCATGTCCTCGCGCACCGCGTCGATCCGGCCGCGCGCCTTGTGCATGGCGCCGCCGAGGAGGAGATGCTCGTCCACCGTCAGCGTCGGGAAGATGCGGCGGCCTTCCGGCGTCAGCGTCATGCCCATGCGCACGATCATTTCCGGCGGCGTCGCCGATATGTCGCGGCCGGCGAAACGCACCCGGCCCGCCTTCTTGGCGGCGAGGCCGACGAGCGCGTTGAGCGTCGAGCTCTTGCCGGCGCCGTTAGCGCCGAGCAGGGTGACGATCTGGCCGCGGCGGACCGTGAGGTCGACGCCCTTCAGCGCCTCGACCGGCCCATAGGCGACCTTGAGGCCGCTGACCTCCAGCAGGGGGTTCTGATCGTGCTTGTCATACGTCATCGGGCAAATCCTCGCCGCGGCCCCGGCCGCGGCCATCGATGAAGAAACGCCCTCCGGCCCGCGCCGGAGAGGGTCGCTTGCGGATCACGGCGCCGGAACGTCCGCGGCGGCCGGAACGCCCTGGCTGACCAGCGAGCGCTTGCCGCCCTCGATGCGCACCAGCGAGACGGAGCGCAGCGGCATGCCCTGCGTGCCGGCGTAGCTGATCTTGCCGGTGACGCCCTCGACGTTCTCGAGCGAGGCGATGGCCGCGCGGATCGCCGTCGGCTCGACGCCGTCGGCCTTGGTCACCGCCGCCTCGATGACCTTGCCGAGATCGTAGCCGTTGGCGATATAGATCGTGTCGGGGTCCTGGCCGAACTTGGCCTTGTATTTCTCGTTGAAGGCGGCGAGCGGGCTGCCGTCGACGGCGAAGCCCGCCGTGGTGAAGACGACGCCGTCGACCAGCTGGCCGAGGCCGAAGGTGGTCGGGGAATCGATGCCGTCGCTGCCGAGAATCGGCGTCGCCACGCCCGCGCCGCGCAGCTGGCGGATGAAGGCCGGGAAGTCGGGCTCGTAGGCGGCGGTCATGATGACGTCGGGCGCGGGGTTCAACGCCTTGATCTTGGTGACCTCGGCGGAGAAGTCCTGCTGGCCCATGCTGTAGGTGCCTTCGCCGACCACCTCGCCGCCCTTGCCCTTGAAGCTCGCAGCGAAATATTCCGGCAGCTTGAGCGTATAGGCGGTGTCGGGCGACTTCAGCACATAGGCGGTCTTGAAACCCTTCTCCTTGGCGTAATTGGCCAGCACCGCGGCCTGCACGTTGTCGGCCGGGTAATTGCCGAACATGTAGTCGCCGACGGCGAGCGGCATGGTCGGCGTGGTGGCGCAGAAGGAGAAGGCGGGGATCTGCGCCGCCTGGGTGATCTGGCCGGCGGCGATCGACGGATCGGCGTCGCAGGGCGTGATCAGGATCTTGATCCCCTGGTCGACCAGCTCCTGCGCGACCAGCGCCGTCTGGGCCGCGTCCGAGCGGGTGTCCTTGGCGACGAGCTTGATCGGGTACTTGCCGGCGACGCCGCCCTTGGCGTTGATCTCGTCGACCGCCATCTGGAAGCCCTTGAGCGAGGGCTGGTCGTAGGGCGCGAGGCTGCCGGTCTGCGCGGTGGCGAGGCCGATGACGAGGTCCTCGGCCAGCGCCGGGAAGGCCAGCGCGCCGAGCGCGCCGGACAGGGCGAAAACTTTCAATGCCGCTTTCATTTTATTCTCCTCTGGTGGTTATGCGGGCTTGCCGGCGGCGCGCGGGTCGAGCTCCGGCGCGGCGGCGTCGATGGCGGGCGTGCGCGGCGCGGCCCGGCGGCGGCCGATATAGGCTTCGATCACGGCCGGGTCGTTCTGGATCTCGGCCGGCGCGCCGATGGCGATCTGCTGGCCCTTGTTGAGCACCACGACGACGTCGCAGAGCCGCATGATGAGCTTGAGGTCGTGCTCCACCACCAGGAGACCGAGGCGATGCCGGGTGCGGATGCGGTCGAGCACGGTCATCAGCTCCTGCGTCTCGGCCGGGTTCATGCCGGCGGCGGGCTCGTCGAGCAGCAGGTAGCGCGGCTTCAGGGCCAGCGCGCGGGCGATCTCCAGCCGCCGCTGCGCGCCGTAGGAAAGCGTGCCGGCGAGCTGGCCGGCGACCTCGCCGAGCCCGACCTCGGCCAGCGCCTCGCGCGCTAGGTCGACCGGGTCGCGGTCCCTGGCGACGGCGCTGGCGGCGACGGTGACGTTCTCCAGCACGGTGAGATTCTTGAACAGGCGGATGTTCTGGAAGGTGCGGGCCAGGCCCGCCGCCGGCACGCGATGGACGGCGAGCGACGCCACGTCGACGCCGTCGATCGTCACCCGGCCGGTCGAGGGCGGCACGACGCCCGAGACGCTGTTGATGAGGGTCGACTTGCCGGCGCCGTTGGGGCCGATCAGGCCGGTGACGAGGCCGGGGCGGATGTCGAAATCGGCGTCTTCCAACGCCACCAAGCCGGAGAAGCGCTTGCCCACCTTCTCGACGCGCAAGAGGCCACCCTCGGAGACGGGCGCCGGCGCGGCCGACGCGAGCCTGGCGCCGCCCTCGGCGAGGCGTTTCAGGAACGGAACCTGCTCGTCGATCTCGCGCACGCCCAGAAGCCCGTCCTGCAGGCGGTACATGACAAGCAGGATGGCGAGGCCGATGCCGATATCGGTGAGGCCGAACACCGTCGGCAGCGCGAAGGGGCCGAGGTCGACGCCGCCCTCGAGCTTGCGCAGCAGCTCCACGATGACCATGATCACCGCCGCGCCGACGACGGCGCCCGAGACGGTGGTGACGCCGCCGAGGATGAGCATGGCGAGCAGCATGAAGGTGAGGTTGAAGTAGAAATCCTTCGGCGAGAAGGCGCCGATGAAATGGGCGAAGAGCACGCCCGCCGCGCCGGAGACGATCGCCCCCAGCACCCAGGCGAGGAAGCGGTGCAGCCGCACGTCGACGCCGACCGCGATGGAGGCGATCTCGTCCTCGCGCGATGCGCGCAGCTTCATGCCGGCCGCGCTGTCGCGATAGATGCGGGCGACGGCCACGGCGAGGATCGCGAAGGGCAGCGCCACCCAGATGTTCACCGCGCGCGGAATGCCGAAGAAGGTCTGGCTGCCGCGGGTGAAGTCGCTGGAGGCGACCAGCACCACATGCACGATGACCAGGAAGCCGAGCGTGCAGATCGAGGCCGAGGAGCCGCCGAGCCGCGCCACCGGAACGCCGATGGCCACCGCCACCAGCGCCACCACGACGAGCGCGATCAAAAGCGCGGGAAGAAACGGCATGCCCCAGCCCACCAGCCATTCCGGCAGGTGCGGCAGCGCCGTCTTCTGCACGATGGGGTTGATGGTCAGAAGGCCCGAGGCGTAGGCGCCGATGGCCATGAAGCCGACATTGCCGAAGGAGATGACGCCCGAATTGCCGCTATAGACGCCGATGCCGATCACGGCGACGACATTGATCAGGAACAGCGTCACCAGCCGCTCGCCCGCCCCCGGAAAGAGGCCCGCCGCGACCACGGCCGCGACCGCCAGGGGAAGCGCCGTCGCGACGATACCGACGACGGTTCCACGCCTTATGCGCCCCATCAGCATTCTCCCGATTATGGCCCCGTTTGCCGGGACCGTTCCCGCAACAATCCTTAATCGAGAAAATGCGCATGTCAATCTTGTTTCATTTTTTATTGTCTGATAGCAATAATGTAACAAAATTAAAATCGCGCCGTGACCCGATCACGAGGGGCCGAACGCGAAGGGGAGGCAAGGGAATGGCCATTCGAGATCGCCTGACCGACGGGGAAGCCGCCTTCACACGGGCGGAGCTGAAGATCGTGCGCCAGCTCCTGTCGAACTACCCGGCGGCCGGCCTCAACACCGTGGCCCATCTCGCCGCCGCCGCCGGCGTCAGCAACCCCACCGTGGTGCGCTTCGTCAACAAGCTCGGCTATGAAGGCTATCCCGAATTCCAGGCGGCGCTGCTCGGCGAGGTGCAGGAGCGCATGAGCTCGCCGCTCTCCATGCTGGAGACGCGCAAGCCCTCGCTGGAGCAGGAGAATTTCTACCAGTATTTCCTGCGCGCCAGCATCCATGCGCTCGAATCCTCCATGCAGATGCTGCCGCCCGACGATTTCGAGGCGGCCATCGACGCCGCCGCCGACCTGAGCCTGCGCGTCCACTGCCTCGGCGGCCGTTTCAGCGGCTTCCTCGCCGGGCTTCTGTGGGCGCATATGAAGCAGCTCCGCGCCGAGACCCGCTGGATCAACGGCGCCCAGGCCGACCAGGTCGACCAGCTCGTCGATCTCGGCAGACGCGACGTGCTCTTCGTCTACGACTACCGGCGCTACCAGATCGACACGATCCGCTTCGCCCGCCAGGCCGCGAAGCAGGGCGCGAAGATCGTGCTCTTCACCGACCGCTGGATCTCGCCCATCGCCGAATTCGCCGCCGTCACGCTGACGGCGCCGGTCGACACCGTTTCGCCCTACGACACGATGGTGCCCGCCATCGCCCAGACCGAGGCGCTGGTCGCGGGCCTCACCGCCCGCCTCGCCGCCCAGTCGCGCGGCCGCATCGAGCGCATGGAGGAGCTGCGCCGCAGCTACGGCATCACCGAGGACGCCTATGGCGCGCCCGCCGGCGGCGGCGCCTGAACGAACACGCATTGGAGGACCGACATGATTGAAGTTCGACACGGAAGGGACATGCTCCGGCGCGACAGCGCCTACGAGCCCGGCATGACGGCGCTGCTCTTCGTCGACATGCAGCGCATCTGGTGCGAGCCCAACCTCGACCCCACCCATCCGCAGGACGCGGACAGCTATTACCACCGCCGCCTGCGCGAGACGGTGATCCCCAACCAGGTCCGCATCCTGGAGGCGGGCCGCAATGCCGGCTGCAACGTGCTGCACACGATCATCGAGAGCCTGACGCTGGACGGCCGCGACCGCTCGCTCGACCACAAGCTCTCGGACATGCATGTGCCGAAAGGCTCGCCCGAAGGCCGGGTGATCGACGCGCTCGCGCCGGTCGACAACGAGATCGTGCTGCCAAAAACCTCCTCCGGCGTCTTCAACTCGACCAATATCGATTACGTGCTGCGCAACCTCAACACGCGCTACCTGATCATCGCGGGCGTCATCACCGACCAATGCGTCGACATGGCCGTGCGCGACGCCGCCGACCGCGGCTATCTGGTGACCGTGGTGGACGACGCCTGCGCCACCTACAGCCCGGAGCGCCACGAAGCGGCGCTGCGCGCCTATTCCGGCTATTGCTGGACCACCGACGCCGACACCGTCGTCCGCCGCCTCGAAGGGCTCGGCCCGGCCTGACCGTTTCCGACCGCTTGCAAGGGAAGACATCATGAACGACAGCAGCAACGGCGAGACGCTCTCCGGCCTCACGGAACTGGCGACCTTCGTCACCACCGACATCGCCGGCGTCACGCGCGGCCGCAGCTTCGCCGCCTCCGAGATCGACGACTATCTGCGCAAGGGCGTCGGCTGGGTGCCGGCCAACCTGGCGCTGACGCCCTTCGACCTCATCGCCGATCCCAACCCCTGGGGCTCGGCCGGCGACCTGCGCCTGATGGCGGACCCGGCCAGCAAGACGCGCGTCACCTGCCTGCCGGGCGAGACGCCGCTGCATTTCTACCATTCCGACATCACCGACCTGAAGGGCGAGCCGTGGAATTGCTGCGTGCGCAGCTTCCTCAAGGCCGCGCTCGCCGATTTCGAGAAGGAGGCCGGGCTCAGGGTCGTCGCCGCCGTCGAGCAGGAATTCCAGATCCTCGGCGCCGACTGGCCCGCCGCCCCCGCCTTCGGCCTGCGCGCCCAGCGCCGCGCCGAGCCCTTCGGCTCGCTGCTGATGACGGCGCTGAAGGAGGCCGGCGCGGAGCCGGAAATGTTCCTGCCCGAATATGGCAAGGACCAGTTCGAGGTCACCTGCCGCCCGGCCCCGGCGCTCGTCGCCGCCGACCGCGGCGCGACGATCCGCGCCGTCGTCAAGGAAGTGGCGGCCCTTTTCGGCTGGAACGCCAGCTTCGCGCCCAAGACCGATCCGAACGGCGTCGGCAACGGCGTGCACCTGCATGTGAGCTTCACCGACCTCGACGGTAATCCCGCCACCTTCGACGCGTCGCGCCCCGGCCGGCTGTCCAAGGTCGCGGGCTCTTTCGCCGCCGGCGTGATCAGGCATCTGCCGGCGCTGGTCGCCTTCACCGCGCCCTCGGCGCTGTCCTACATGCGGCTGGTGCCACATCACTGGAGCGCGGCCTATACGTGCCTGGGCGAAAAGAACCGCGAGGCGACGCTGCGCATCTGTCCGACGCTGGACCTGCCCGGAAGCAATCCCGCCAGGCAGTTCAACATGGAATATCGCGCCGCCGACGCCTGCGCGAGCCCGCATCTGTCGCTGGCCGTACTGCTGCGCGCCGGGCTCGAAGGCGTCCGCGCCGGGCTGGAGCAGCCGCCGCTGATCAACGCCGATCCGTCCGATTTTTCGCCGGCGGAGCAGGAGAACCTCGGCATCCGCCGCCTGCCGGCGAGCCTTTCCGAGGCGCTGGACACGCTCGCCGCCGACAAGGTGGTGACCGGCTGGTTCGCGCAGGATTTCCTCGACTGCTATTTCGCCATGAAGCGCAAGGAGATCGAGATCGTCGAGGCGCTCACGCCCGAAGAACTCTGCGCGCGCTACGCGGCCGTCTATTGAGCGGCGGGGCGATCATGACGTCGACCAAGGTCATCCCGCGGCCCGATACGCCCGCACGGCCCGATCCCGGCCAGCCGCTGCTCGCCATCGACGAGCCGCCGCCCTACACCGTGATCAATCCGGACGGGTCTTCGCCCTATCTGCTTCTCTGCGAGCACGCCTCCAACCGCATCCCGCGCGCGCTCGGCGATCTTGGCCTGCCCGAGGCCGAGCGCCGCCGCCACATCGCCTGGGACATCGGCGTCAGCGCGCTGTCGCAGCATCTGAGCCGCGCACTCGACGCGCCGCTGTTCATGGCCAATTATTCCCGCCTCGTCATCGACTGCAACCGGCCGCTGCACGCGCCCTCGGCGATCCCCGAAATCAGCGAGACGACGGAAATCCCCGGCAACCTGAACCTGACCGAGGCCGAAAGGCGACAGCGCGTCGAAACGCTGTTCACCCCCTTCGCCGAGGCCGTCGCGCGCCGGCTCGACCGCTTGCAGGCGGAGGGGAAGCGGCCCATCGTCGTCGGCGTCCATTCCTTCACGCCGGTCTATTTCGGCCGGCAGCGGCCGTGGCACGCCGGCGTCCTCTACGGAAAGGCGACCGACTTCGGCCGAACGCTGATCCGCGCATTGCAGGCCGACGCCGGCCTCACCGTCGGCGACAACCAGCCCTACAACATCCATCCCGACGAGGACTATACCGTGCCCGTCCATGCCGACGCGCGCGGCCTCGCCGGCGCGCTCATCGAGGTGCGGCACGACCTGATCGACACGCTTTCGGGCGTAAGCGAATGGGGCGAGCGCCTCACCCGCTGCCTCGCCGGAGCGCTGGAGGAGCAAGCCCGATGACGCAGACGCTCTACGACCGCGACGCCGCCGCCATCGGCGACCTGCAGAAGCTTCGCTTCTTCCCGCTCGCGGTCAAGGGCGGCAAGGGCGCGCGCCTCATCGAGGAAAGCGGGCGCGAATTGATCGACCTCTCCGGCGCCTGGGGCGCGGCGAGCCTCGGCTACGGCCATCCGGCCATCGTCAAGGCGGTTTCCGCCGCCGTCGCCGATCCGGCGGGCGCGAGCATTCTTTCGGCCTCCAACACGCCGGCCGTGGCGCTGGCCGAAAAGCTGCTCGCCCGCTTTCCGGGCGCCAGAACGCACAAGGTCTGGTTCGGCCATTCCGGCTCGGACGCCAACGAGGCCGCCTATCGCGCGATCGTCAAAGCGACCGGCCGCTCGGGCGTGATCGCCTTCGTCGGCGCCTATCACGGCTGCACGGTCGGCTCGATGGCCTTTTCCGGCCACAGCGTGCAGGCCGGCGCCGCCAAGGCGGAAGGGCTGATCCTGCTCCCCTATCCCGATCCCTACCGGCCCTATCGCGACGACCCGACCGGCGACGCCGTCCTCGCCCTGCTCGAGGAACGGCTCGCCGCCGTCCCGGCGGGATCGGTCGCGGCGGCCTTCGTCGAGCCGATCCAGTCGGATGGCGGGCTGATCGTCCCGCCCGACGGTTTTTTGCGCAAATTCGCCGCTATCTGCCGCGCACATGGCGTTCTCGTCGTCTGCGACGAGGTGAAGGTCGGCCTCGCCCGCAGCGGCCGCCTGCATTGCTTCGAGCATGAGGGCTTCGTTCCCGACATTCTCGTGCTCGGCAAGGGCCTCGGCGGCGGCCTGCCGCTCTCGGCGGTGATCGCGCCGGCCGAAATCCTCGACTGCGCGGCGAGCTTCGCCATGCAGACCCTGCACGGCAACCCGATCTCCGCCGCCGCCGGCCTCGCCGTGCTGGAGACGATCTACGAGGAAGGCCTCGCCGAGGCGGCCGAACGCAAGGGCGCGCTGCTGCGCGACGGCTTGGCCAGGCTCGCCGAGCGCCATATGTTGATCGGCGACATCCGCGGCCGCGGCCTCGCCTGCGGCGTCGAGCTCGTACGCGACCGGCTGAGCCGCGAACCCGCCCGCGCCGAGACGGCCAGGCTGATCTACCGCGCCTATGAGCTGGGCCTCGTGCTCTATTATGTCGGCATGAACGGGAACGTCCTGGAAATGACGCCGCCGCTGACCGTCACGGAAGACGAAATCCGCGCGGCGCTCGATATCCTCGACCGGGCGCTTACCGATTTCCACACCGTCCCCGACGCCGCCATGACGCAATTCGCCGGGTGGTGAGGGCGCGCCGCCCCTAGATATCCACCCTTTCGCCCGTCGCGCGGTCGAAGAGATGCAGCTTTTCCGTCTCGAAATGCACGCCGACGGTCTCCCCGACCGCATAGGCGGCGCCGTCCGCGGTGCGCGCGACGATGCGGCCCTCGGCGGTGGCGAGGAACCAGAGCTTTTCGTGCCCGAGATTTTCCACGCCCTCGACCGTCCCGGCGATGGACGGCCCCTCGCCCGCGCCGAGGCGGACATGCTCGGGGCGGATGCCGACCATCAGCGACGCCGGAAGATGCTCCGCGCCCGGCAGCTTCAGGGCGCCGACACGGACGCCGTCGTCCTCGGCCCGGCCCTCGAAAAAATTCATCGGCGGCGAGCCGATGAACTTGGCGACGAAAAGATTGGCGGGACGGTGATAGACCTCCTCAGGCGTGCCGAACTGCATGAGATTGGAGCGGCCGGCCTGTTTCAGGGGCGCCAGCACGGCGATGCGGTCGCCCATGGTCATCGCCTCGATCTGGTCGTGGGTGACGTAGATCATGGTCGAGCCGAGCTCGCGATGGAGCTTGCTGAGCTCATAGCGCATGGCGGCGCGGAACTCGGCGTCGAGATTGGAGAGCGGCTCGTCGAACAGGAAGACCGCCGGCTTGCGCACGATGGCGCGGGCCAGCGCCACGCGCTGCCGCTGGCCGCCGGAAAGCGCGCCCGGCCGCTTGTGCAGGTGGTCCTGCAGGCCGACCATGCGCGCCACGTCGGCGACGCTCGCCGCGATCTTCTCCTTCGCCTCGCCGCGCAGCCGCATGCCGAAGGAGATGTTGTCGGCCACCGACATATGCGGAAAGAGCGCGTAGTTCTGGAACACCATGGCCACGTCGCGCCTGGCCGGATCGACGTCGTTGACGACGCGGCCGCCGATGGAGACCCGGCCCGAGCGGCCCTCCTCCAGCCCGGCGATCAGGCGCAGCGTCGTCGACTTGCCGCAGCCGGACGGGCCGACGAAGACGACGAACTCGCCCGCCTTGACGTCGAGATCGAGATTGCGGACGACGTCGACCGAGCCGTAGGAGATATCGACGCCCTGAAGGGAAACGGCGGACATGGCTTTTTTCCTTGATTGATCGGGGGCTTACTTCACCGCGCCGAGGCTGAGGCCCTGCACGATGCGCCGTTGCGCCAGGATGGCGAACAGGGCCATGGGCAGGATGATGATGATGGAGGCGGCCGACATCGCGCCCCAGTCGATGGAGGCGTAGCCGCGGAAGCCGGCGACGGCGAGCGTCACGGTCTGCGCCTTCTCGAAGGTCAAGGCGAGGGCGATGGTCAGCTCGTTCCACATCTTGATGGAGTTGAGGATGACGGTGGCGGCGATGCCGGGGGCGGCGATCGGCGCGTAGATCGTCCAGACGATGCGAAACGTGCTCGCGCCCTCCAGCCGCGCCGCCTCGGCCAGCGCCTCGGGAATATCGGCGAAGAAGGCGCGCAGCAGCCAGATCGTGAAGGGCAGCGTGAAGACCTGATAGACCAGGGCGAGCCCGATCACCGTGTCGTAGAGCCCGATCGCCTGGAAGAGCACGTACATCGGCACGATGAACAGGAATTCCGGCAGCATGTAGGAGATCAGCAGCCAGATCAGGATCGTGCGCCGCCCCGGCGCGTGCTTCCGGTTGAGGTAATAGGCGGCGGGAATGCCGACGGCGAGCGCCAGCACGTTGCCGATGGCGCAGACAAAGAGGCTGTTGAAGAAGGCGCCGGAAAAGCCCGTCGAGGACCAGGCCTTGCCGAAATTCTCCCAGACCGGCGTGAAGAACCAGACCGGCGGCATGGCGAAGGCGTCGACCCGCGTCTTGAGCGCGATGGTGAGGATCCAGAAGATCGGAAACAGCGACACGGCGACCGCCAGCATGGCGACCGCATAGGGCCATATGGCGCGGCGGGCGGAAACGGAAGCGCTCATGCCTTTTCTCCATCGTCGGTGTCGATCATCAGGTAAACGACGCAAAGCGCCAGGATGATGAGGGAGAAGACGACGGCGATGGCCGCGGATTCCCCGAACCTGTAAGATTTGAAGGCGGTCTGGTAGGCGAGCGTCTGCACGCTTTCCGTGGCCCGCAGCGGCCCGCCGCCGGTTGTGCCGAAGATGATGTCGAAGACCTTCAGCGTGTCGATGGTGCGGAAGATGACGACGGTGATCAGCACCGGCTTCAGCATCGGCAGGGTGACGTAACGGAAGGTCTGGAACGGCGTCGCCCCCTCCAGCCGCGCGGCCTCGAAAGGTTCGGCCGGCAGGCTCTTCAGGGCGGAGGAGAGGATGATGAAGGTGAAGGCCGTCTGCCACCAGGTGTCGATCATGATGATCGAGGGCATGGCGGTGGATACCGTACCGAGCCAGGCGGGGCCGGCGACGCCGACGAGCGACAGGAGGTAATTGACGACGCCCAGCGTGGGATCGAGCATGACCTTCCAGATCAGCGACACGGCGATGCCCGACACCATCAGCGGCAGGATCATCAGCGTGCGGATCAGGCCGGCGCCGATGCGGATGCGGTTGATGGCGAGCGCCAGGCCGAGGCCGAGGAGCGTCTCGATGACCACCGCGAAGACGGCGAAATAGAAGGTGTTGAACAAGGCCTTCGGAAAGGCCGCGCCCGACAGGATGCGCGTGAAATTGCGCAGCCCGACGAACTTGGCCTCCGAGCCCCAGTTCCACTGGAGCAGCGAGAGATAGCCGGCGTAGACGATGGGATAGAGCGTGCCCGCGGCCAGCAGCGCGAGGGCCGGCGCGATCAGCCAACGGATATGTTTTTCTCGGCGCATGGTCGATCCTGCTTTCGGAAGATGCGGGGCCGGTCGCGCCGGCCCCGCGAAGCCGGCCTATTCGAGCGTGTTCTTCACGTTCTCCTGCAGCTCCGCCACGGCGTCCTTGGGGGAAGCGCCCTGGTAGATCTGGTGGATCGCGTCGACGATCATCAGCACGACGTCGTTCCAGCCCTGGCGGAAGACCGAGGTGGGGCGGGTGTGCTTCATCTGGGTTTTCACCGCGGCGACGTAGCCGGGATCGAGCGCCTTGACGTAGCCGGCGTCGGCCCAGGAGGAGTCGCGCGGCGCGCCGCCGGTGGCCACCCCCAGCTCCGCCGTCATCTTCCTGTTGGTCGCCCATTGCACGAAGAGCCAGGCGGCGTCCTTCTTCTTCGAGTTCTTGGCGATCGAAACGCCCCAGGACCAGTGGCCGCTATAGCCGACGTCGCCCGTCGAGGGCGGCAGCGGCGCATAGCCGACCTTGCCGGCGATGGCGGAAGTCTTGGGGTCCTCGAAGCCCGGGCCGAAGACCGAGGCGTCGACGAAGAAGGCCGCGTTGCCCTGCGAGAAGAAGCGGCTCGCATCCTCCCAGCCATAGGAAAGCGCGCTCGGCGGACCGGCCTTCAGCAGGCCGGCGTAATAGGAGAGGCCCTTGGCGATGCGCGGATCGTCGAAGCGCGGCTTCGACCAGTCGCCGTCGAACCAGATATTGTAGGGAAGCGCCGCCGGCTCGGCGCCCCAGGCGTCGAGGACGATCCCCGTCATCGTGTCGACCAGCTCGGCCGAGCGCTTGCCGCGCATCGACGCGCCGAAAATCTTGCCGCCGCCCTTGGCGCTGATGTCGTTGGCGGCCGCGATCAGCGCGTCCATGGTCGCCGGCACCTTGCCGCCGAGATATTTCTCGACCAGGTCCTTGTTGTAGAAGAGCGTATAGGCCTCGAAGGAGATGGGGATCGCATAGAGCTGCGGATTTGGCCCGCCGACCGGGAACGACGCGCCGGCGCGGAAGCTTTCCGGGTAGTCGGCGAGATCGTAATCGGCATCGGTCTTGGCGGGGTCTTCGAGATAGGGCGTCAGCGGCTCGACGACGCCGGCCTCCCATTGCGCGTAAAGCGCCGAATCCATCTGCACCATATAGACGTCGGCGACGGACTCGGTCGAGCGGACGGCGAGATTCATGCGATCGGTGTAAAGGTCCTCGGCGAAGGCGTCGATCTTGACCTTGACGCCGGTCTGCGCCTCGAACTCCCCGACATGCTTGCGCAGCTCGGCCGTCCACGGATGCTCGCTGAGCAGGACCGTGATTTCCTGGCCGGACTGCCCTTTCCAGTCGATCGCCAGGGCGCTGGAGCACCAGGCCGAGGCGGCGAGCGCCGCCGCTAACGTGATGAATTCCCTTCGTTTCATTGTCTCGTTCCCGTTGTTTTGACGACATATAGATAAGTTGACCGCTTGACAACTTGTTACTACATGTTAGACAGTTAGCTAACACAGAGACGGAACGCTGTCCATCCCCTTCGGAAAAACTCCCGGAACGGAGAGCCGAACCAGGCGAGGACGAGCGGGATCGCCGCACACGGAGACGCACATGCCCAGCACGCCCCAGGAATTCGACTATGTCATCGTCGGCGCCGGCTCGGCCGGCTGCGTGCTGGCGAACCGGCTGAGCGCTGATCCCGCCGTCTCGGTCTGCCTTCTCGAGGCCGGCCCGAGCGATCGCAGCATCTTCATCCGGATGCCGGCGGCGCTCACCTTTCCCATCGAAAGCGACCGCTACAACTGGAAATTCGAGAGCGAGCCGGAAACCGAGCTGCACGGCCGCAGCATCGGCCAGGCGCGCGGGCGCGGCCTCGGCGGCAGCTCCTCGATCAACGGCATGGTCTTCGTGCGCGGGGCGAAGCAGGATTACGACGGCTGGCGCGACCTCGGCGTCGAGGGCTGGGATTTCGAGGACTGCCTGCCCTTCTTCAAGAAGCTGGAGAGCTTCGAGGGCGGACGCGACCCGATGCGCGGTGGCTCCGGCCCGATCAGCGTGGTGCGCAGCAAGGCCGAGCACCCGCTCTACCGGACCTTCCTCGAGGCGGGGCAGGAATTCGGCCTGCGCGACGCCGGCGACTACAACAGCGGCGCGCAGGACGGCGTTCACGTCACCCAGGCGACGATCCGCGACGGCGTGCGCTGCAGCGCCAGCCTGGCCTATCTGACGCCGATCGGGAGCCGCCCCAATCTCACCGTCATGACCGGCTGCCTCGTCGAGAAGATCGTCTTCGACGGCCGCACGGCGACTGGCGCTGCGATCGTCCGCCGCGGCGAGCGCATGACGATCCGCGCCGCGCGGGAGACCATCCTTTCGGCCGGCGCGGTCGGCTCGCCGCATCTCCTGATGCTCTCGGGCGTCGGCGACCGCGACGCGCTGAAGGAGCATGGCATAGCCGGCGTCGCCCACCTGCCCGGCGTCGGCGCGGACTTGCAGGACCACGTCGTCGCCCCGCTGCGCTTCACCGCGCCCGACGGCGTCTCCATCCGCCGGCAGCTCAACATGGTCGGCCGCCTGAAGCTCGGGGCCGAATGGCTGCTCTTCAAGCGCGGCCTGGGCGCGACCAACTTCTTCGAGGTCGGCGCCTTCTTCAAGAGCGCCGACGCGATCCCCTATTTCAACATGCAGCACGAATTCCTGCCCTTCCTCGCCGATTTCCAGTCCGGCAAGGTGACGATCTCCGACGGTTTCCAATATTTCGTCAGCCAGATGCGCCCCTATAGCCGCGGCCGCATCGGGCTCAAATCCGCCGATCCCGCCGCAAAGCCCTCCATCCGCTTCAACTATCTCACCGACCGGCGCGACACGCTCGAAATGGTGGACGGCATCCGCAAGACGCTGGAGATGGCGCACCAGCCGGCCTGGAGCCGCTATCGCGGCCGGCCGGTCGATACGCCCGACGTCAAGGCCCCGGACGCGGAAATCGAAGCCTGGCTGCGCACCGTCGCCAACACCGAGCATCACCCGACCAGCACCTGCCGGATGGGCCGGGACGACCTCTCGGTCACCGATTCCTCGGGCCGGGTGCACGGGCTGGAAAAGCTCCGCGTCGTCGACGGCTCCATCCTGCCGCGCGTTCCCTCCGCGAACGTCAACGGCCCGATCCTCATGGCGGCGGAAAAGATCGCCGCTTCCATGACGGAACGCCGATGACGAGGGGATATTCCAGAGGCGCGCTTGCCGACTTGTCTCGACATGTTAGAGACTGTCGGCTGCATTCGCCTCAAGGGAAAGGAAGACCGATGACCGAGACGTGGCTGAGGAAGAAACCCATCCGCAAGAGCGGCGCCGTCCCCATGTATGTGCAGGTGGCCGAAATCCTCGATCGCGAGGTGAAGGCGCGCAACGGGGCGCATTTCGCCCTGCCCTCCGAAGGCGAGCTGTCGCGCGAATTCGGCGTCTCCCGCGTCACCATCCGCCAGGCGCTCAAGCAGCTCGAAACCCGCGGCGTGATCTACAGCGAGCACGGCCGCGGCTATTTCAGCACCGCCTCGCGCATGAAGGGCGTCTCGGGCTTCCACAGCTTCACCACCGAGGTGCGCAAGCTCGGGGCCGAGCCGGGCTCCACCATCGTCGCCTTCGAGCAGGGGCGGCCCTTGTCCGAGGCCTTCCGCAAGCATCTGCAGACCGAGGGCGAAAGCGGCCCGGACTTCATTTTCCTGCGCCGCGTGCGCAGCATCGACGGCGCGCCGGTGGCGCTCGAGGACGCCTATCTGCCCGCCGCGCTCTATCCGTCGGCGACGCGGGCGATGTTCGAGGGCTCGTCGCTCTACGCCGAGATGACGGCGACCTGGGGCATCGTTCCCACCTGGACGGACGCCTTGTTCGAGCCGGCGGCGGCCACCGCCGAGGAAGCCGCCCTTCTGAAGATCGAGCCCGGCGCGCCGGTGTTGACCGTCTGGCGCGTCACCGTCACCGACACCGACCAGGCCGTCGAATATGTGAAGTCCGTCTACAAGGGCGACGGCTTCATGCTCAACGTCAACCGCTATCGTCTCTAGGAGCCCGCCCGTGCCGCAACAGGATTTCGCCATCGGCGTCGATATCGGCGGAGGCAGCACGAAAATCGGCCTCGTCTCGACGGCGGGCGAGATCGTCGCGCGGCGGCGCGTCGTGATTGGCGAAGCCGACGACGCGGACATCATCGTCGAGCGCTACGCCGCGGCGATCGGCGAGATGCTGGCCGCCCATCCGCGGGCGAAGCCCTCGGGCGTCGGCATCGGCTTTCCGGGGCGCATCCATGCCGGCAACCTTTCCGGCGATCTGGGCAACATCCCCGCCCTCGACGATTTTCCCCTCGCCGAGCGCCTCGGCGCATCGTTCGGCCTCCCCGCCCGGATGGAGAACGACGGCACGGCCGCCGGCCTGGCGGAAGCCATGTTCGGCGCGGATCGCCACGCCCGGCGCATATTGCTGGTCGCGGCGGGCACCGGCATCGGCGTCTCGCTCACCGTCGACGGCCAGCCCTTCATCACCTCGGGCGGCGGCCTCGGAAACGCCGGCCAGCTCATCATGCAAGGCAGCGACGGCCGGCCCTGCCGGCAGGGCTGCGTGGGCTGCCTGGAATCGCTGGCCTCGGGAGACGCCTTGAACGGCGTCGCGCGGCGCTATTGCGCCGAGGCGCCGGACAGCCCGCTCGCCGCAAGGGCGCGCCAGCTCGGACGCGAGGCCGACGCTTCGGACGTCGTCGTGACGGCGCTCGAGGGCGACCCGGCCGCGATCGCGATGCTCGCCGATGTCGGGCGCTGGCTCGGGCGCGGCGCCGCGACCTGGGCGCAGATCTTCGCCCCCGACGTCATCCTGCTCGGCGGCGGCCTTAGCGCCGCCGGCGATCTGCTGCTGGGGCCGCTCGAACGGGAAGCCCGGCTATGCGGCCTTCCCCTGTATCTCGCGCCGGTGCGCTTCGCCCTCGCCTCGCTCGGCAACGACGCCGGCGTCATCGGCGCCGCGGCGCAGATCTTTCTCAACACCAAGCCTTGATGGAGTTTCCATGTCCCAATCCTATCTCGACGAAATCGCCGAACAGCCGTCGGCGATCCGCAAGCTCCCCCGGCTGATAACGCCCGGCCTCGTCGCCGAGGTCCAGGTGATCCGTGCGGCGATCGATAGCGGCGAGGTGCGGCATGTCGTTCTCACCGGCATGGGCGGCTCGCTGTTCAGCGCCTACGGGACCTGGCAGAGGCTGAGCCAGTCGCTGCCGGTTCCGGTCTCGCTTTGGGACACGTCCGAGCTGATTCAGCAGGCGCCGGCCGTGCTGCGCCCCGGCGCCATGGTGATCGCTGTTTCGCAATCCGGCGAAAGCGTCGAGCTGCGCCGCATGACGGAGCTGGACGCCGGCGCCAGCGTCAAGGCGGCGATCACCAACACGCGCGACAACACGCTGGCGCGCTGGGCCTCGCTGGCGCTGGCGACCGAGGCCGGTCCCGAGCAGACCGTCTCCACCAAGACCTACACCGCCGGCCTCGTCGCTCTCTACATCTTCGAGCGTCTGCTGATCGGCGAGGGCGACGCGCTCGCCGCGGAAATCGCCGCGCTCGCCGACGCCATCGAAGTCGTCCTCGACGCCATGCCGGGCAAGCTGGACGAGACTTTGGCCTATCTCGGCCACGACCTGCCCCTGACCTTCATCGGCCGCGGCGGCAGCTACGCCAGCGCCATGATGGCGGCGCTGGTGACGGCGGAAGCGGCGAAGGCGCCGACGCAGGCGCTGTCCGCCGGCCAGTTCCGCCACGGCCCGCTGGAGCTGGTCCGCGAGGGATTCCGCAGCGTGCTGTTCCTCGGCGGCCCCGGCGCGACGTTGGACCTTAACTTGAAGACCGTCGCGGATGTAGCCCGCTTTGGCGGCCGCTGCCTCGTCATCGCGCCGGAAAACGCGGCGACGGCGCTCTCCGACGACGAGCAGAAGCTTCTGCTGCCCACAGTGGCCGAAGGGCTGCTTCCCGTTCTGGAGATTCTTCCGATCCAGCTCTTGATGGTGCCGATGGCGCTTGCGCGCGGCTTCGAGCCGGCGAAATTCCTCAATGGCTCGAAGGTGACCATTATCGAATAGCGGCGCGTCGAACCGAGCGCTACGGTGGGAGAACAACAAGAAGCGCTTACAATAAAGGTGGCCGGTTCGACCGGCCACCTTTCATCGACAACCTGCATTAGCGAGGGCGACCTGGCGAGATGCGCCGAGGCGTATCAATGCGCTTCCAATTCCTCGACGATTTCCTTGGCGGACAGATTGGCCGGATAATAGGTCGGCCAGTTGTCGAGTTCCTTCAGCGTGGCGGCGCGGTCGTCGCCCCAGAAGATGTGGTAGTGCTCAGCCTTCACCGGCGCGACGTTGTGATCGCTGAACTGGATGAATTTCGGCGCGGCTTCGTCGCCGGCGGTCTTCTTGAAGATGAAGCGGACGCCGCGGTTGCCCTTTTCATAGGTCAGGATTTGGTGGCCGTCCGAAGCATAGGTCGCCTTGGCGGCGTCCTTGCCCCGATGAAACGTCACGCTGTCGCCCTGGATGTCGATGCGATCGACGTCGGTCTTGTAGCCCTTTTCGTAATAGGCGCGATATTCCGCGGCGGTTTTGCCGCCATGTTCGGCCTTGTGGGCCATGACCGGGTCCAGCGCGCCGCTTTTCAGATAGGGATAGACGGACTGCCATTCGCCTTCCCAGTCCGAGAGAGGGCGAGCCTTCACCTGGTCGTCATTGAAATAGCCGTCATAGACCGAGTTCTGATTCTTGGAGCCATGGCTATGGGCCAGCGCCGAGCCCGAGAAGGTCAGGGCCGAGCCGACCGCAAGGGCGACGGCGAGTCTGGAAATCGCTTTTTTCATTGTTTTGGTCCTTGGCATGGGGGCGATAAGCGTTCGCCATAAATTGTTATGGTATAACATTGCATAGCTTACATAACCCAAGCCCGGACGCCTCGCAAGGGACCGAAAGGCCGGAAACGCCTTGGTGTGGAATGGGCGAGACCGGCTATGTTCGGCCGAAACAGCCGTTTGCAGCCCAAGACAATGATCCTTTGAGCTGCAAAATCGGTCGCTTGTTCCGCAGACTGTTAAAATCCTGACGCAGCAGCGCTTTTGGCGTTTCGACCGCCGGGCTCGCCGGTCGCCGCAGCGATCAATGCGCTTGTCCAGCCAGGGCCGCCTCGTGCAGATTGATCCGTTGCCAGAAGCCGGATTGTGGGTCTTTCGAATCCAGCAGGTAACCGGATGGAAGGGCTGTGCGCTTGAGGATTTCCCGGCGTTCGGCAGCCGATTTATCGGGGAAAAGAACCGCCAGCAAAACCTCCGCCCCCTCCGGCGGAACCATGTCGACGTCCGTTTCGCCGCTCTGCGGGAGATCGTAAGTCATCGTGAAATTATAGAAGCCGCGCATCTCCGCCGCGGTCCACGGATCGGAAGCGGCGTCCGCCGGCTTGGCGCATTCTGCGATCGTGGCGCCGCACTCCTTTTCGAGGGCGGCGCGCAACTGGTCGCGGGCTTCGTCGAACAGTTTTTTATAGGCGGGATCGTTGAGGAAATGGGCGACGTTGCGCTCCACGATCATGCGGCTGCCGATCACGTCCAGCGGGTAGTGAACGCCGAGCACGACGCGCGAATAGCCATAGCCGGCGGCGCGGTCGATCAGCGCCGTGAAGCGTTCGGGAAGCATCTCGGCCAGCAGTAGGCCGTCGGTATAGCCGACATTGGTGTGGCCGCTCGGAAAAGCGCCGCCGGCCGACTTATAGACGGCGCCGTCCTCAGTGACGTCGTTGTCCGGCACGAGCTGGATCGAATTGCCGTCGATCAGGAACGGACGCGGATAATTGAAATAGGTCTTGGCGGCGCTGGTGCTGATCTCGCTCGCCTTGATCAGCGCCGCCGCCTTGCCGATTTCGCCCTTATCGTAGGCCCGGAGGAAGGCGTGGCCTAACTTCGGACCGAGCGCCTCCGCGAGGAAATAGAGATAGGAGATTCCTTGCGCATCGACGATGGCGTGGCTTTGCTGCTCGGGCGCGGCGAGATGGTTGATCTCGGTCACCATCATCCCGCTGCGTTCGAGCTGCCAGCGCGGCAAAATGGAGAAGGCCGACAACACCTTGACGCCGGCTTCCTGGTTGCTCTTCACCGCAAAATCATAGCCGCTGGCCTTGAGCCAGTCGTCGTCGCCAAGCGGCGCGCCCTGCTTCGTCTTGTCGACGATTTCCTGCGTGAGCTTGTCTTGATGACCGCTCTTCAGGCTCTTGACGAGGCCCTCGCGCGCGGCGGCGAGCAAGGCGCGATAATCGGGGTTCGGATTGGCGGAGGTGACCGTGCCGGCGACAGGCGCGACCTGTGCGGGCGCGGGCGCGTCAAAAGCGTAGCTGGCCGAAGCGACAGGAAAGCCTGCGATCAGGAAAGCGATGAAAATCCTGCTGAGCTGCTGCATCGTGAAGCGCCTTTTCGAGCCTGCGTCCGGATCGGGACGGTTGTGACGAATTCGCCTCCAGCCTAGAAAACTTTTGTGATGGTTTGATTGCAGGAACGCAGTTTCAGCAGACGAGGACAATCGGCTGCCCCGGAAGCGTTTATCGCTTTGAAAAGACGGATGGGGTTAGGCGCGCGCCCTATAGGCCGCCCTCATATCAGCTCGAACGGTCGAGCTGGCGTTCTTTACTGGACCAGCGTTGACGCACTCGATTAGCCGTACAATCCCAAATTTCCGCCGCAAGCGTCTAACTTTGCAGCTGAACTACAGGGCGGCTTCCACCATAAGAAACAGCGCCAAAATCAGCTATGAATGATGGCCTGACGAGGACGCGTCGTCATCCGTCGTGGCGCCCATGCCCATCCCCATTCCGCCGCCGCCTCCACCCATTCCCATGCCGCCACCACCGCCGCCGCTCTTGCCGCCTTCGCCTTTGCCGCGCTCGCCGCCACGGCCGCCAGCGGCGGATTGGCGGGTCGGGCCTTGATAGGGGATTTGCAAATCGGCCGGAATGGGATCGAGGTCGAGCGCCTTGCGGATGAAGTCGCGCAGCGAGGTGACCAATTCATAGGTATGGACCGGATGGCCGGCGACCAGCTCGCGCGCGGCGCGTTCGGCGAGGCGGACATGTTCCTCCGTGCCGAGCAGCAGCACGTCGGACAGGGCGGCCTCGACCGCGTCGCGGATGCGGCGCGTGCGTTCCGACAGCATGACGATCTCGACCTTCTCGTCCTCGGCCGGTTCGCCGTGGCGTCCGGCCGCGCGCAGGTCGCGCAAATGGCGGGGATCGACCGTCAGGTCGCCGGTGAAGGAACCGCCGAGCGTCTTATAGGCCGCGATGAGGGTTTTGAGCCGCTCGTTGATCTGCCGGTTCATCCGCTCGCGGCGCTGCTGGATGGTCATCATCATCAAGAGCCGGATGCCGACGCCGATCAGCGTGATCAGGGCCAGCCCAAGAAAGGTGGCGGCGAGGCTTTGCCAGGAACTGAAATCTAGGCCGCGCAGTGGAAATCCCCCCGGTTGAAAACGCCGATGGTCCTTTAAACCCGGAAGCGGCAAGCGATGCAAGGCCGCCGCTCTTGCATCGGGCGCGGGCTGCGTTACATCTGGGCAGGACCATGCTTCAAGGCAAGGAGGACAGCATGACGACCACCGCCTGGCGCGCCGATCCGCTGACATGGGGAACCGGCCCTCGCCTCTTCGAGGTTTTTCTGGAGCCGACCTGCCCCTTTTCGGTCAAGGCCTTCAACAAGCTCGACGATTTCCTCGCCCAGGCGGGGAAGGACAAGGTCACTGTGAAAATCCGCCTGCAATCGCAGCCCTGGCATATGTATTCCGGCGTCGTGACACGCTGCGTCATCGCGGCGTCGACGCTGCCGGGCGGCAGGGAGACGGCCAAGAAAGTGCTGGCGGCGGTGGGCGCGCATCGCGAGGAGTTCGAATTCGAGCATCACGCCGGCGGCCCCAACATGCAGACCACGCCCGAACAGATCGTCGAGCGGCTGGAGCGCTATAGCGGCGTCGCGCTGAAGGAGGCTTTTGCGATCCCCGATCTCGATCGCGAGATCAAGTGGCATTGCAAATACGCCCGGCAGAACGGAATCCACGTCTCGCCGACCTTCATGATCGACGGGCTGGCGCGGCCCGACATGGGCAGCGGCGACGAGGTGAAATCCTGGGTGGAGAAGGCGCTGGCGGGATAGACCAGCGTTGGGTCGGGGTGGGTCAGACGATGTCCATGTCCTGGACCAGCCGCAGCCCGGCCCCGTAGACCACCTGCAACGGACATTCCACGTTGCGCGCCAGGAACTTGCCGCGCAGCCGCGTCAGGGCGGCGTCGAGCCGGCGGCTGTCGGGGTCGACCTCCGGCTCGCCGAACAGGCGCAAAACCTCTTCCCGCCTGACCGTCTCGCCGCGACGCGCGGCCAGATGCTCCAGCAGCAGCACTTCCCGCGCCGACAGCCGGATCACCACCTCGCCCATCCGCAGCAGCCGCTTCTCCCGCTTGAGCCGCGGCCGGATAGGTTCCGCCGCTTCCGGGCGGGCGGTCTTGCGGGTGCGGCGCGCCAGGTTGCCGATGGCCAGCACCAGCTCCTCGCTGTCGACCGGCTTGGTGAGATAGAGATCGGCGCCCTCGCCATAGCCGCGGATGCGGTCTTCGCGCGCCGTGCGCGCCGTCAGCAGGATGACGCCCATGTCCCGGTTGGCCGCGATGTCGGAGGCCAGGTCGAAGCCGGTGACGTCCGGCAGGTTGACGTCGAGCACGGCGACGTCAAAAGACTGTTGACGAAGCGCCTTGTAAAATTCGATACCGGACGCCGCCTCGCTGACGACGAGGCTGCGAAGACGCAGATAGTCGGCGAGGCTTTGCCGGAGATCGTGATCATCCTCCACCAGAATGACGCGGATCGGGCTGGACGGATCAGCCCCCGCCCGCGGCGAATTCAATGTGCGAACGACCATAAGCCTGAGCGATCAGTAAAAGAATCAGAGATTATCGAATGGGTTTAGCGAAACGGTCTTCGCCCGCCAAGCAGGGGATGGAAAAAATCCGCGCCTTCGCGACCGGTTTTGTCCTCCTGCTTTTCTGCGAACTCGCGCTGGCCTTCGCGACGGCGGACAGCGCTTTAGCGGCCGACGTCCCGCCCCTGCCCGGCCTCGAAGGCGGCATATCGGTCCTTACCGATGATTCCTTCGCGCTCCGCCTCGAAGACGTTCTCAAGCCCGAACGGCAAAAGGAATTTCAGCCCGCGCCGAGCGGCAATTTCAACTTCGGCTTCCGCAAGACCGCCATCTGGATAAGGCTTTCGCTGCTCGGCGCGGCCGACGCGCGCGGCGTCCTGTCCGTCACGCCCAATTTTCTCGATTTCGTCGACATCTATGTCGCCCCGCCCGGCAGGGGCGACGCAACGGCGGATTTCCTCGACTATCAAGGCGGCGACCACCGGCCGCCGCCGATGAACGGCATCTCCAGCCTCGACAATGCGGCGGCCGTCGCTTTCGAAGCCGGCAAGAAAACCGAAATCTATGTCCGCATCGCCAACACCAATTCCTCGACCCTGTTCTCGCTGCGGCTGGAGGACGCCGAGGGGCGCGACTATCGCGTGCTCGCCAACGGCGCCGTCTATGGCCTCTGGTTCGGCGGCATGGGCATATTGTGCCTGACGCAGCTCGTCTTCTACTACTTCGTGCGGCGGTCGGAATATCCCTTGCTGGCGCTCAGCACCTTCGGCGTGCTCCTGATCTATTTCGGCAATCTCGGCTTCAGCCACGCCTATCTGTTCCGCGGCGCCGGCGCCGCCAACGACGCCTTCATCGGCTTCAACGCCTGGAGCGGGATGGCCGCCAGCGCTTTCGCCTATAACAAGATCCTGCGCACGCGGCGGCGGGCGCCGTGGCTGAACAAGGTGCTGAAATTCTGCGCCCTGTTCGGCATCGTCGGCGCGGGCCTGTCGCTGGCGGGCTATACCGCGCAGGTCGGCCCCTTCGGCTCGACGCTCAGCATCGTCGGCGTCGCCCTCATCACGGTGGAGAGCCTGCGGCAGCGGCGCAGCGAGGGCGTCGCCAGCCAGATGCGGGCGGCCGCCTTCTGCGTGATGGCGGCGGGCGCCACGCTCGGCATGCTGTCGCGGCTCGGCCTGGAATGGCTGTCGCACTGGACCTTCCACGCCTACGGTCTCGCCGTGCTGACCCAGACGCTGCTGCTGACCAGCTCGCTCGCCGTGCGCCTGCGCGACGTGGAGAACCGCAACCGCGACATGCAGGCCCAGGCGCTGCACACCGCCCAGGCGGCCGAGCGCATCGCCGCGCAGCGGGTCGAGGAGCGCACGCGCGAGCTGGTCGCCGCCCGCCACACCGCCGAGGAGGCGCTGCGCGCCGAGATGCAGTCGCAATTGCGGCAGGTGCGCTTTCTGGAGGTCGTCTCGCACCAGTACCGCACGCCGCTGGCGGCGATCCGCTCCAGCATCGACAGCATTGCACTGGCCCTGCCGCCCGAGGACGCCGGCAATCACGGCCGCATCAATCGCATCCGCCGCGCCGTGTCGCGGCTGGTGGAGTTGCTGGAGGCCAACCTGATCCGCAGCCGGCTACAGGGCCCATCCTTCCGGCCGCGCATGGCTCTTATTAAAGCCGGGCCTGTCGTAACCGCCGCCCACCAGCGCGCGCAGGACCTGCTCAACGCCGCCGAGATCCGGCTCGACCTCGCCGAGGACGCCGCCGAGGCGGCCATCCGCGCCGATGCGGAAATGCTCGAGATCGCCATCGTCAACATTCTCGAAAACGCCGTCAAATACACCTCGCTGAAAGGCCGCGGCGCGATCACGCTTTCATTGCATCGCAGCGAAGAACATGCGGTGATCGCGGTCGAGGACCAGGGCATCGGCGTTCCGGCGGCGGAGCTGCCGCATGTCTTCGGCGCCATGGTGCGGGGCTCGAACGCCGAGACCGTGGAAGGCTCCGGCCTCGGACTGTTCCTCGTCGCCAGAATCATCGAGGCCCATGGCGGCGCCGTCGAGGCCGACAGCGTCGAGGGCGAAGGAACGACCGTGCGCATGGTCCTGCCGATTGCGCATGATCTGTGATCCATTGGGCACAGCTTTCGTTACATTGCGTTACATATAGATTCAATCGTTACATTTGCTTGCGTTGTTGCAAGTTTCAATCCCGCCTAGACATCGACGCAGGGCTGATCTTTAGCCCGACAACCGATTGTCAGATTGAAACAGCCACCAAGTCGATGGAACTCCAATGCGTCAAACTTATTCTTTGATCACCAAAGCAAATACGGCATCGAGGGGGTTCCACAATCCGACGCGCCCGCATCCCGCGATGGGCATGCTTCCAAACGCCGCTCCTCTGCTGCGGATATTGTCGCTGAGCATTTCGGCGCTTGCATTGGGCGTCGCGCTGCCGGCGTCGCTCGGACTTGACAAAAGCTACGCGCAGGGCGGCTCCACGCTCGGCTTCGGCGGCGCGGGAACCGGCGGCGGCGACAGCATCGACGGCGCGGGCGGCGACGGCGGATCGGGCCGCACCGGATATAGCGAGAGCGGCGGCGGCGGCGGCGCAGGCGTGACCGGCGGGGCCGGCGGCGCGGGATCCGCCGGACAGCCGGGCGGCGCAGGCGGCGACGCCGCCCATCCCGACGGGGGCGTGGGAGCGGTCGGCTTGAACGCGGGCGGCGGTGGTGGCGGCGCCCATGGCTATTACGGCTCCGCCCTCGGCCTGTCGGGACCGGTGGCCGGCGGCGCGGGCGGCAAGGGCGGAACGCCCACCGGCGCGAATGCGTCCGGCGGAGGCGGCGGCGCGGGCGGCTACGGCGCCGTGCTGACCGATGTTTCCGGGAGCAACGAGATTTCTTCAAGCGTGACCGGCGGCAAGGGCGGCGACGGCGGCGACGGCGCCCCGATGGTCGGCAATGGCGGGGGCGGCGGCAGCGGCGGCGTCGGTCTCGTGCTGGATTTGGCGAACGCGTCGCAAACCGTCATCGGCGCCGATGTGACCGGGGGACAGGGCGGCGACGGCGGCCTGTCCGCCATGGGCGGCCATGGAGCCGGCGGCCTCGGCGGGGATGGCCTGTTGCTGCAAGCTGCGAATGTCGACGCAAGCATCGTGGTGAACAGCGGCGCCGCCATCGCGGGCGGAAACGGGGGATATGACGCCATATCGACCGTATCCGGCGGCGCGGGCGTCGAGCGGGTCGGCAATGGCGGCGTCGTCAAGCTCGACATCGCCGGGACGGTGAAGGGCGGCGACGGCGGCCAGCAGAATTACGCCAACGCCGGCATTATCGGATCGGACCTCGACATCACGCTTCGATCCGGCGCTCTGGTCGCGGGCGGGCTCTACGGCGATTTTCTCGGACAACCGACGCCCGGCAACGCCTCGTCCCTGTTTCTGACCGGAACGAACACGCTGCGCTTCGACGCCGCGATCGCCGACAGCGCCGATGTTCTCAAGGGGCGGATTTACGACAATGGAACCTTGATCCTGGACGATGCCGCGTCCGCGCCGTCATCCTCTCTGGTCCTGTCGAACGCCTTGGCCGTAACCAATCTCGTGAAAGAAAGCTCGGGCTCCGTGACCTTGACGGGGTTGACCAACAACATCGGGGCCATCGACATCGCTTCCGGCACGTTGGCGATCTCCGATTCGAGAAATCTGAACGCATACGCAAATATCTTCGGCGAGCAGACCGCGCTGACGCTGGGCGGGGGCACGTTGAGCCTTCTGCAAGACATCGACCTGTCGAGCTCCATTCTCCTTCGGGATGCGACAGGCAGCAGGATCACCGTGGCGGCGGGGCGCACGGCCAACCTTTCCGGCGCGATCACGGGCTCCGGAGGCGTCACCCTGGCGGAAGGCGGCGGGCTTATCCTCATGTCGTTCGACCCGGTCGGCGGAACCATAATACTGTCCGGCGCCAACAGCCAGACCGGCGGAACCACCATCGACAGCGGCACGGTGATCCTCGCGGGCGCCGGCACGCTCGGCGCGGCCGACAACACCACCACGGTGAACGGCGGAACGCTCGATCTCGGAACCACCAGCCAGACCCAGGCGGCGCTGGTCCAGAACGGCGGCGTCGTCAAGAACGGCGACATGACGGTGACGGACTATACGCTCACCGGCGGCATGCTCGCCCGCGACGCCTCGGTCACGGCCTCCGACGCCTTCGACGTCAGCGACGGCCATGTCGCCGGCGCGCTGCACGGAACCGGCGCGCTCACCAAAACGGGCGACGAGACGGTGATCCTTAGCGGCGACAACGATTATAGCGGCGGAACCACCATCGAGAGCGGAGCCCTGCGGCTCGGCCTCGGCGGAACCACGGGATCGATCACCGGCGACATCGTGAACAACGGCGTGTTGATCATCGATCGCTCCGACGCCGTCGATTTCACCAACGCCGTCAGCGGAACCGGCTTCCTCGCCATCATCGGCGGCGGCGCGACGACGCTGGCCGACGTCAACAGCTATTCGGGCGGCACGATCATCAACGCCGGCGCCTCGGCGATCGGCACCGCGGCCAGCTTCGGCTCCGGCGCCCTCTTCAACAACGGCGCGGTGACCATCGCCCAGGCGCAGGACGGCGTTCTCGTCAACGAGCTCGAAGGCTCCGGCTCCTTCGTCAAGACCGGCGCGGGCGATATGGACATGACCGGAGGCGGCGGCTTCTCCGGCTCGGTCGGCGTCCAGCAGGGCGGCGTTTCGGTCAACGCCGATTACAGCCAGGCGAATTTCATGGTCGGCGACGGCGCGCGGCTGTCGGGCGCGGGTTCGGTGGGCGGCCTGACCGTCGCCGGCGGCGCGGAACTGGCGACGGGCGATGACGGCGTCGGCACCCTGACCGTGGCGAATAACCTCGTCCAACAGAGCGGCTCGCTGTGGTCGGTCCAGCTCGGAAGCGCTGGCCAGGGCGACGCCGTCCATGTCGGCGGCTCCGCGACGATTATCGACGGCGCGGTGCTGGATGTGACCAACGCGTCCGGCGGGCGCTACGCGCTCGGCCGCGCCTACACCGTGCTGAGCGCCGAAGGCGGCGTGACGGGACGCTACACGCTGACGGGCGATACGAACCTGTCGATGTTCTACGACCTTACGGCCGACTACAGCAATGACGCCGTTGTGCTGAAGACCCAGCAGATCCGCGCCTTCACCGACATCGACGGCCTTAACCGCAACCAGAACGCGGCCGCCGAGGCCCTGCAGTCGATGGAAGACGCCAATGCGCTGCACGACGCCGTCGGCTACCTGAACGACGCCAACGAAGCGAAGAACGCCTATTCGCAGCTCGCCGGCGACATCCACGCCTCGGCGCAGTCGATGGCGATCGAGGACGGCCGCTTCGTCCGCGAGGCCGCGCTCAACCGCCTGCGCAACGGCGCCGAAGACGCCAACCAGAACGGCCTGACCTGGTGGAGCCGCGGTTTCGGCTCCAAGGGCCGCTTCGACGGAACGGCGTCGGATTCCGCCTCCGATCTCACGCGCAGCATCGGCGGCGCCTTCGCCGGCGTCGATACGGCGGTGGGCGAAGGCTGGCGGGTCGGCGCGCTGGCCGGCTACAGCTATTCCAATTTCAGCACGCGCTGGGTGGACTCCGAGGCGCAGGCCAAGGGCTACCATGTCGGCCTTTACGGCGGCGGCCAGGCCGGGTTCCTCGACGTCCGGCTGGGCGCGAGCTTCAGCTGGCAGAAGCTCGACACGTCGCGCGGGATCGGCTTCGCCGGTTATTCCGACGCGCTGTCGGCGAGCTATGACAGCCAGGTCACGCAGCTTTTCGGCGAGGTGGGCCACCGCTTCGACGTGAAGGACGTGGCGCTGGAGCCCTTCGCCAACTTGGCCTATGTGCATCTGCACACGGACGGTTTCACCGAAAAGGGCGGCGCGGCCGCGCTGCATGGCGACGCGAGCAACGCCGACACGCTGTTCACCACCATCGGCCTGCGCGCCAGCACGGCGATCTCCGCCGACGGCGCCACACGCCTCTACGGCTCGGCCGGCTGGCGCTACGCCTATAACGACCTGACGCCCTCGACCGCGCTGAACTTCGTTTCCGGCGGAGACGGCTTCTCGGCCGCGGGCGTTCCCATCGCCCGCAACGTCGCGACGCTGGAGCTGGGCGTCGACCGCAAGGTGACGAACAATCTGAGCTTCGGCGTTTCCTATGTCGGCCAGTTGAGCGGCCGCACGCAGGACCACGGCGCCAAGGCGACGCTGGAACTGAAGTTCTAGCGTCCCGGCGGACGAAAGGCGCTGGAGGGCGGGCCAGCGCCTTTCGTCACACTTGCATCGGGAAATCGCAGCTATGGTCTTTAAATCCAGGCTCGCCGTCTTCGGCGCGGCCGCTCGTTGCGCCGCCATCAGCTACGCAACGCCGAGGAAGGCGGGCCGGCTGAGCGTCGATTTCCACACCGCCGCCGATGGCGAGCGGCAGACCATGGGCCTGTCGCTCAAGAATCTTGGCCAGGCTTTCGACCGCGCGTCGGCGCTGGCGCCTTTGTCAGGAATATCGCTTTCAGGAGGGTCTATGCCCGAATTTCCGCATGATTCACGTTATTCTGTCCGCTCACCGCTTCACGTTCCGGGTATTTCGCTATGACAACCTATGCAAGGATCAGGTTGCCGGGGGGCGTTCTCAAGATCAGGGACCATTGGAGCCTGCGCTCCGACGAAAGGGCCGGTCGGGTCCCGACCTACAAGATCGGAAAGGTCTATTTCTGCTGGTGGTCGCATCGCAACAAGCGGCGGCCGAAAGACCAGGATTCATGAAAAAGGCCGCCTCGTATGGGCGGCCTTTTTCTCATCGGGTCAAAGCTTCAGGTCGATCAGCGTCCGGCGCATGACGGCGGGGTCGACGTCGACGCCGGTCCAGTAGCGGATGGCGATGACGCCCTGGTTGACCAGCATGCCCAGCCCGTCGGCGGTGCGGCAGCCCTTGGCCTGCGCCGCCCTGAGGAAGGGCGTCTGCGGCGGATTGGGGATGCCGTCAGCCACCACCATATGGGGCCGGAAACTGTCGACGTCGACGGCCGGCATGCCCTCCACATCGGGATAGAGGCCGATGGAGGTGGCGTTGATGACGATGTCGGTCTCCTCCGGCAGGCGGTAGAGGCTGTCCCACGGCTGGTAGCGCGCGGACGCCGGCGTGTGGGCGTCGATGACCTTCGCCACCTCCTCGCCGCGCGCCGCGGTGCGGTTGACGACGGTGACGTCGGCCGCGCCCGCCAGCGCCATTTCGACGCCCACGGCGCGCGCGGCCCCTCCCGCCCCCAACAGAACCACCCGCTTGCCGGCCGGATCGACGATCTCGCGCAGGGCGGCGACAAAACCCTTGCCGTCGGTGTTCTCGCCGATCAGCTTGTCGCCGCGCCGCACCACCGTGTTGACCGCGCCGATAATGCGGGCCGATTCGCCCAGCCCGTCCAGATACTGGATCACCGCCACCTTGTGCGGGATGGAGCAGTTGAAGCCCATCCAGCCCATGGCGCGCGCGCCGCGCACGGCGTCGGCCAGATGCTCGGGCGCGACCTCGCAATTCAGGTAGCGCCAGTCGAGGCCGTGATGGCGATAGGCGGCCTCGACCATGGCCACGGTGGGGTTTTCGGCCGCTGGCATGGCGAAGGAGCCGGTGAGCGGGGAAAGGAAATTATGCGCCATGGTCTCTCTCCTGAAGTTAAGCGGCGAGCGTGTCGCGCCGCCAGGCCTCGCGCAGATGCGCGCCGACGCGCAGCGCGTTGGCGCAGACGGTCAAGGCCGGGTTGAGCGCGGCCGAGGACGGGAAGAAACCCGCGTCCACGACATAGAGATTGCTGTGGTCGTGCGCGCGGCACATACGATCCAGCGCCGAGGCCGCCGGATCGTCGCCCATGCGCACCGTGCCGCATTGATGCGACGGTCCCTCGATGCCGAAATTATGCTCGAGCACCAGCGGGAAGATCTTTTTGAGCCGCTTGCGCACATGCTTCACGAAGCGCTGGTGGGCGGGGAAATCGCCGGGCCTGTAGGCCACCTCGACCCGGTCGCCGGGCAGCAGCCGCACGCGGCTTTCGGCGTTGGGCAGGTCCTCCGACATGCACAGCCAGTCGACGCTGTGGCGCGCAAACAGGTCCGCGAGCGGCCGCGGCATCCACGGATAGGCGGCGCGAATCATCGGCCCCTGGATGTTGCCGAGCATCTGGATGTTTCCACGCGCCGCCTTGTCGTCCGGCAGGCCATGGTAGAAATCGTTGATCGACAGCGTCTTGGGGAATTTCGTCTCGTTGACGCCGAAGGGCATGACGCCCATCAGGCCGGTCAGGTGGTGGTTCATCAGATAGCGCCCCACCACGCCGGAGCGGTTGGCGAGGCCTTGCGGATAGGCCTCGCTGGCCGAGCGCAGCAGAACCAGCGCCGAATTGATCGCGCCGGCGCTGAGCACGAAGAGCGGGGCCTCGACGCGCAGCGCCCCGCCGTCGCGCTCGATCTCGGCGGCGGCGATGCGGCCGTCCGCGCCGGGGACGAGCCGCGTGACGCGCGACCTGGTCCACAACGTCACGTCGGGATGGTCGAGCAGCGGCCGGATCAGCCGCGTCTCGCCGTCGCCCTTGGCGCCGTGGCGGCAGACGAAGGCGTCGCAGGTCCCGCAGCGCCGGCACAGGCCGCCGGGGCCAAAATCGATGGCCGAGGGCATGTGGAAGGGCCGCAGCCCCTGCCCGCGCAGCTTCTCGGCCATGCGGGCGATGACTGGCTCGTGCGGCACGGCGGCGTGGGCGTAGGGCGCGGCGCGCGGCGGCTCGGCCGGGTCGAGCCCCGCCTCGCCGCGCACGCCGAACAGCCGCTCGGCCTCGCCGTAATAGGGCTCCATCTCGGCGTAGGAGACCGGCCAGGCCGGCGAGACGCCGTCCTCGTGCTTCACTTCCGCAAAATCGCTTTCGCGGAAGCGGAACATCGCCGTGCCGTAGAATTTCGTGTGGCCGCCGACATAATAATATTGGCCGGGGCGATAGCGGCGGCCGGTCTCGTCCTGATATTCCTCGCGCGTGCGGTAGCGCGCCTGAACGAAAACCGCTTCCGCGTCGGAATTCTGCGGCTCGTCGGGGATGAAATCGCCGCGCTCGATGATCAGGATTCGCGCGCCCGTGCCGGCGAGCTGCCGCGCCACCGTACCGCCGCCCACGCCCGAGCCGATGATGACCACGTCCGGCCTGATCGTCCTGTCCATTCCGCGCCTTCTTCCCGCTCGCCCGAGCACTTGCGGCAAAGGCGCCAAGCGGCTTTGCGTCAAAACAAGGAGACGGAGCGGTTCCGCTCCATCGGCGTGCAAGATACGCATGCGCCGATTTTACGCTATTCCTCGCGGCCGCAAGAATTTGTACGATCACCGCATTCTTGATCCCGCCCGATGGAGCAATCGCGCAATGCAGCCCTGGTACGAGACCGTCGCCATCCCGCCCGACCGCTCGTGGCTGCTGTTCGACCGGCGGCTGCCGGGCTTTCCCTTCAACTGGCACTACCACCCCGAATTCGAGCTGACGCTGACGGTCAACAGCAGCGGCATGCGCTTCGTCGGCGACCATGTCGAGCGCTATGGCGACGGCGACCTGGTGCTGCTCGGCCCCAACCTGCCGCACGCCTGGCAGTCGGAGGCGCTGGTGGCCGAGGACGGCGTGCACCGCGCCATCGTGTGCTGGTTCACGCGCGAATGGAGCGAGGGTCTGACCGGGCTGGTGCCGGAATTCGCCCCCGTCGCCCGGCTTCTCGCCGAGGCCGGCCACGGGCTCGCCTTCGATCCCGGCACGGTGGCGCGGCTGCGGCCGCGCATGCTGGCGCTGAGCGGGCTCGCGCCGGCGCGGCAGGTGCTGGAATTGCAGGCGATCCTGCTCGATCTGGCCGCCGCCGAGCGCCGGCCGCTCGCCAGCGGCGAAGTGTCGGTCGGCGACCTGCCGCGCGACCGCGCCCGCATGCAGCGCGTGCTGAGCTGGCTGCACGCCCATTACGACCGGCCGCTGCGGCTCGATCCGCTGCGCCGCGTCGCGCATCTGACCGACAGCCAGTTGCAGCGCGTGTTCAAGCGCTCGACCCGCATGTCGATCAGCCAATATGTAGCGCAATTGCGCGTCGGCCGCGCCTGCCAGATGCTGTTGCAGACCGACAAGCCGATGAGCCATATCGCCGCCGAATGCGGCTTTTCGGATGCGGCGCATTTCGCGCGTCAGTTCCGCGCGCTGAAGGGCCTGCCGCCGACGCGCTATCGCGAGAATTTCAAGCGGCCGGGCGGAAACCCGGCCGCGTGAAGGGGATCACCGCTCGCGCCGGTGCTCGGCGCGGCTATGGGCGGCGCGGATCTTCAGGAGGTCGTGCCGCGACACCAAGCCCACCACCTTGCCGCTTTTCGGATCGAGGATCGGAATGCGCGGCAGGCCGCTCGCCACCATCAGGTCGGCGATGTCGCCGATGGGCGTCGAAATAAGGCTGAAAGGCTGCGAGGCGTCGGACACGGCTTCCGCCAGCGACGCCGCCGCCGGCGCGCCCGACACCTGCCATTGCAGGATGTCCGAGCGCGACACCAGGCCGAGCAGGCGCCCTTCCGCGTCGACGACCGGATAGCTGCGATGCCGCGCCGTCCGGGTGAAGAAGGCGATGGTGTCGGCGATGGATTTTTCGCCTTGGAGGCATTCCGGGTTCGGCGTCATGACCTGCTCGGCCTGGAGGAAGCTGAAAGGATCGACCGAATATTCCTGCTGCACGTGCCTGCCGCGCCGGGCGATCTTTTCGGTGAGGATCGAGCGGCGCAGGAGAAGGACGCTGACGGCGTAAGCGGCGGCGGCCGCGGCGATCGTCTCGGGCAGGGCGGCGAAATGGCCGGTCAGCTCGACCGCGAAGACGGCGCCGGTCAGCGGCGCGCGCATCGCCCCGCTCATGATGCCGGCCATGCCGATCATGGCCCAGAAGCCGGGCCCGCCGGGCAGGAACTGGCCGATCAGCGCGCCCAGCGCGCCGCCCAGCATCAGGAGCGGCGCCAGCACGCCGCCCGAGGTGCCCGAGCCGAGCGCCACCAGCCACACCACCCCCTTCACCACGAGGAGAAGCAGGATCGCCTTCAGCGTCATCGAGCCGTCGAGGAGATGCTGGATGCTCTGATAGCCCGCGCCCAGCACGTGCGGATCGACCAGGCCGCCGAGGCCGACCACCACGGCGCCCAGCGCCGGCCACCACATCCAGTGGACGGGAAGCCGGTGGAACAAGTCCTCGATGCGATAGAGACAGGAGGAGAGGAAAGCGCTTTCGAGCCCCACCGCCACGCCCAGAAGCGCGGCCAGCAGGAGCGCCTGCGGGCCGCCGGCGTCGACGCCCGCAAAGGCGAAAAGCGGGCCGGAGCCGACCAGCAGCGGACGCCAGGCCCAGGAGACCAGCACCGCGACCGCGACCGGCACGAAGCTGCGCGGCTTCCACTCGAACAGCAATATCTCCAGCGCCAGCAGGATCGCCGCCATGGGCGAGCCGAAGATGGCGGTCATGCCGGCGGTGGCGCCCGAGACCAGCAGCGTCTTGCGCTCGGCGGCGCTGAGATGGAAGCGCTGGGCGAAGAGCGAGCCGATGGCCCCGCCGGTCATGATGATCGGGCCTTCCGCGCCGAAGGGCCCGCCGCTGCCGATGGAGACGGCGGAGGAGAGCGGCTTCAACAAAGCCACCTTGGGCGACAGCCGGCTTTCGCCGTAGAGGATGGCCTCGATGGCCTCGGGAATGCCGTGGCCGCGGATCTTCTCCGAGCCGAAGCGCGCCATCAGCCCGACGATCAGGCTGCCGAGGATGGGGATGAACAGCGCCCACAGGCCCATATGGTTGTCGGCGATCTCGGACGGCGCGAAGGACAGCCGCCCGAACCAGAACAGGTTGACGGAAAGCGCGATCAGCTTCAGCAGCAGCCACGCGCCCAGCGCGCCGCCGGTTCCCACCGCGAGCGCCGCGGCGGACAGGATCAGCATGCGGCGGTCGACGCTGTGGTCGCGCAGGCGGGGAAGGTCTGGTATGGCTGCGGGCGAGGACATATGGGCTCCGTGTCCGGGGGAAGAGACGGAGGCGAATTATATCGTATTACGATATTTATCAAGAGAGGAAACGGCCATGGCCCGGACGAGCGGACTGAGCGACGCGGATTATGCGGTGCTGGCGGATTTCCGCTATTCGCTGCGCCGCTTCCTGGCTTTCAGCGAGGGCAAGGCGGCGGCGTTCCACCTGACGCCGCAGCAGCACCAGGCGCTGCTGGCCATCCGCGCCGCGCCGGAGGGGGCGGCTAATATCGGCTATGTCGCCGAAAGGCTGGTGCTGAAGCCGCACAGCGCCAGCGGGCTGGTGGCGCGGCTGGAGGCGCTGGCGCTGCTGGAGCGCGTGTCCTGCTCTGACGACCGTCGGCAGGCCCTGTTGCGGCTGACGCCGCAGGCGGAGGACATATTGGCCGAATTGAGCGTGACGCATCGCGAGGAGATCCGCCGGCTGCGCCCGCTCCTCGTCGACTTGCTCGCCCGCGTCGACGCCGGGGACTGAAACGAAACGGCCCCGCCGAAGCGGGGCCGGGAACGCTCAGCGATAGATGTCGTAATTATCGCCTTCGACGGTGTTCTGCAGATTGCGCGCGTAGAGATGGCCGGAATAATTGGCCGCCGCGATAATGCCCGGCGACAGGCAGTCACCAATGCGTTCGACGCTTTCAATACCGTGATCCGCCCATTGCTCGCGCACGGCTACGAGATCATGCCAGAGGCCGTCCACAGGCATGCGCGCCGTGACCGGAACCAGCGCGGCGCAGTCGAGGACGCGCTTCTTGCCGGAATAGACGCATTCGACCTCGATCCGATCCCCGGAGCGATTCGACAAGCGATGCAGAGGCACGATTTCCACCCCGCGTTCGATCAGGCTCGACTGGATGCGGCCCTGCTCCAGCGTGTGCTCGGTCCAGGGCGCGACGATGGGCGCGGGCGTCACGAAGGCGACCTTGCGGCCCGAGGCGGCGATCGTCTCGGCCAGCACGCTCGCCATGTAATAGCGGTCGTCGTCGAACACCACCACCGGCCCGTCGTCGGGCAGCGCGGCCGCGCCCTGGTCCAAAAGCGCGTCGACGCCGACCGTGACGCCTTCCGCCAGGGAGGCGAGCGGATCGCGATGGGCGCGGCCGACGCCGTCGGTGCGCCAGCGCGCGCCGGTGGCGATGGCCACATGCGCCACGCCGTAGGAGAGGATGTCCTCGGCGCTTAGCCGGCTGTCGAGATAAAGCTCGGCGTTGGGCGCCTGCCGCAACTGCCCCATGCGCCAGTCGCGCACTCGGCCCCAGGCGGCCAGCCCCGGCAGGCGGCATTCGCGGGCGACGCGGCCGCCCCATTCCGTCCCGGCCTCGGCCAAGATCACGTCGGCCCCGCGCTGCGCCAGCGCCCGGCCCGCCTCCAGCCCGGCCGGGCCGCCGCCGACGATCAGCGCTGTCTGCGGCTTCACCAGCGCCGGCACGATCTCCGGGTGCCAGCCCTTGCGCCATTCCTCGCCCACGGTCGGGTTCTGCGTGCAGCGCAGCGGCGCGACGATGTTGTCGCTCGCCGTGCAGATGTTGCAGCCGATGCATTCGCGGATGTCGTCGACGCGGCCGTCGCGGATCTTCACCGGCAGGAACGGATCGGCGATGGAGGGCCGCGCCGCGCCGATGAGATCGAAAATCCCCTTGCGGATCGCCCGGACCATGGCGTCGGGCGAGGTGTAGCGGCCGACGCCCACCACCGGCTTGGAGGTCAGCGGCTTGACGAAGGAGACGAATTCCTCCTGGAACCCTTCCTGCGAGAAGCGCGCCGTCTGGCTGTCGTTGGACCAGCCCGACAGGTTGACGTCCCAAAGGTCCGGCTCGTCGGCCAGCGCCGCCACCACGTCGCGGCCCTCGCCGTCATGGGTGATGCCGTCGGGGCCGAGAAACTCCTCGACCGCGAAGCGGATGGCGATGGCGCAGCGGTCGCCGACCGCGTCGCGCGTGTCGGCCAGCACCTCGCGGAACAGCCGCAGGCGGTTCTCGAAGCTGCCGCCATATTCGTCCGTGCGCTTGTTGTAGCGCTTGAGCAGGAAATGCTGCAGCAGCGTCATGTCGTGGCCGGCATAGACATAGACGATGTCGAAGCCGGCGCGCTTGGCCCTGAGCGCCGCGTCGCGGTGCCATTTGCGGAAGGCGGCGATGTCGGCCTTGTCCATGGCGCGCGCCTGCACCGGGTCCTCGACGTCGACCATCACGTCGGACGGCCCCAGCGGCGACAGGCGTGTCAGCCGATTGGCGATGTGGATGCCGTTATGGACGAGCTGAATCGCGGCCAGGCTGCCCTGCTCGTGCACGGCCTGCGTCAGCTCGATCAGGCGCGGCAGGTCGCGGTCGTCCCAGATGCGGCCCTGGTTGGAGGGCGTGATGTCGGAGGTGGGGTGGATCTCCGTCTCCTGCGTTGAGACGACCCCCCAGCCGCCCTCCGCCTTCATGCGGCGCATGTGCCGGTCGGCCTCGGGATAGCGATGGCCCATCCCTGAGCAATGAGGTACCTGGTAGAAGCGGTTGGGGGCGGTCACCGGACCGATCTTCACCGGCTCGAACAGGATGTCGTAACGTGGATCTCGCATGGCGCGCGCCTTGTCTGCTTGTCTACCTGGCCGGGACCGGCCGCAACGGAAACTTTGGAAGCGCCGACTATACAAGCGCATAATGCTATGCAAGCGCATAATTTGCCGCAGCCGCGCTTTGCCGCGGCCGTCATCCATGGCAGAAGGAGCGCAAGGAGACCGTGAACCGCATGCCGCATCCGCCCCGCCCCGCGCCCGAAACCGAACGCCGCAGCGCCCCCGACGCGCTCGTCGAGGCGACGCTCGACTGCATCGCGGAGCGCGGCATCCAGGCCACCACCGTGCGCGCCGTGGCGGCGCGGGCGGGCGTCACCAACGGCCTGATCCGGCATCATTTCGCCAGCAAGGCAAACCTGATCGTCGCCGCCTATCGCCGCACGATGGAATTGATCACCGCCTCCAGCATGGCGGTGCTGGCCGCCCGCGACGGCGAGCCGCGCGAGCGGCTGGTGCGTTTCGTCGCCGCTACCCTGGAGGGGCAGGCGTCGGAATACCGCATGCTGTCGCTATGGGCGACCTTCGTCAGCCAGAGCCGCGTCGACCCGGCGATCGCCGCCGTGCGCGACGAAAGCTATGTGCGGCTACGGCGCGCGACCGAGCCGCTGATCGCCGACGTCTTCGCCGCCGCCGGCCGCCCGCGCCCGCCGGCCGAGGTGGAGCGCATGGCCGTCGCCGTCCACGCCGTGCTGGACGGGCTGTGGATCGAGGCGGGTCTCAACCGCGACAATCTGCGCAGCCTGGTGGAGCTGGGCGTCGAAATGATCGAAAAGATCATGGAGATCGCGCTTCCGCGCGAAATCCTGCCCCGAAACCCCGGCGCGACGGCTTGAACTTTCGCGTGTGGATAGCGGCAAGGACGGTTTTTACAATTTGCCGCGCTCATCAATTTCCCCTTGCCATGAGCCAAAATATCCGCGATGCAATAGGCGTGTCTGTCGTGTGTAAATCGATTTAAGCCTCCAGGAGGATTCATGCTGAAGAGGGACATGCAAAACACCGAATTCCGGGATGCGATCCTTCAGCATCTGACCTATACGCTCGGCAAGGACCCCGAACACGCGCAGACCTTCGACTGGCGCATGGCGCTCAGCTACGCGGTGCGCGACCGCATCGTCGACCGCTGGATGGCCTCGACCCGCGCCACCTACCGCGCCGACGCCAAGCGCGTCTATTACCTGTCGATGGAGTTCCTGATCGGCCGTCTGCTCGAGGATAACATCGTCAATCTGGAGCTGGCCGACGAGGCGCGCGAGGCGCTGGAAAGCTACGGCCTCAACTATCGCGACGTGCTTCTCGACGAGCCGGACGCCGCGCTCGGCAATGGCGGCCTCGGCCGCCTCGCCGCCTGCTTCCTGGAATCGATGTCGTCGGTCGGCTGCCCGGCCTATGGCTACGGCATCCGCTACGAGCACGGCCTGTTCCGCCAGTCCTTCGACAACGGCCGCCAGATCGAATCCCCGGAAGACTGGCTGCAGCAGCCCTACGCCTGGGAGTTCGAGCGTCCCGAGGCCCGCTTCACGCTCGGCTTCGGCGGCGAGGTCTCCAACCGCGCCGGCAAGTCGGTGTGGGAGCCGGCGATCTTCGTCGAATCGGAAGCCTTCGACGTGCCGGTGATCGGCTGGAAGGGCCGCTGGGCCAACACGCTGCGCCTGTGGGCCGGCCGCGCGGTCGACCCGTTCGACCTCAAGCGCTTCAACGAGGGCGACTACGCCGCGGCCTCCGAGAACGAGGCGCTGGCGCGCACCATCTCGCGCGTGCTCTACCCGGAGGATTCCACCGAGAAGGGCAAGCGCCTGCGCCTGACGCAGGAATATTTCTTCTCCGCCGCCTCGATCCGCGACATCCTGCGCCGCTTCGAGACCGACCACCGCGACCTGCGCCTGCTGCCGCAGCGCGTCGCCATCCAGCTCAACGACACCCATCCGGCCATCGCCGGGCCGGAGCTGGTGCGCCTGCTGCACGACGAGCGCGGCCTCGCCTTCAACGAGGCGCTGGAGATCGCGCAGGGCTGCGTCAACTACACCAACCACACGCTGATGCCGGAAGCGCTGGAAAGCTGGGGCGAGGACCTGTTCGCCTCGCTGCTGCCGCGCCATCTCGAGATCATCGAGCGCATCGACGACGCCCACGCCAAGGCGCATCCGAACCGCAAGTCGGCCCCGCGCGACAACGGCCGCGTCAAGATGGGCGAATTGTCCTTCATCATGTCCAACCGCGTAAACGGCGTCTCGGCGCTGCATACGGGGCTGATGAAGACCACCGTCTTCGCCGACCTGCACAGCCAGTTCCCCAATCGCATCGTCAACGAGACCAACGGCGTCACGCCGCGGCGCTGGCTGCATTCGTGCAATCCGCGCCTGTCGAAGCTGATCACCGACACGATCGGCGACGGCTGGGTCGGCGACCTCGACCAGTTGAAGAAGCTGGAGCCGCACACGACCGACGCCGCCTGGCTCAAGCGCTTCGCCGCCGTCAAGGCCGACAACAAGGCCGACCTCTGCGACTGGGTGGCGCGCGAGCACGACCTGATGCTCAACCCGAACGCGCTGTTCGACGTGCAGATCAAGCGCATCCACGAATATAAGCGCCAGCACCTCAACATCCTCGAGGCCATCGCGCTCTGGCAGGCGATCCGCGAGAACCCGGAAGCCGGCTGGACCCCGCGCGTGAAGATTTTCGGCGGCAAGGCGGCCCCGGGCTATTTCTTCGCCAAGGACATCATCCGCCTCATCAACGACGTCGCCGCGGTGGTCAACGCCGACGAGACGACGCGCGACCTGCTGCAGGTCGTCTTCCTGCCCAATTACAACGTCACGCTGGCCGAGCGCCTGATCCCCGCCGCCGACCTGTCGGAGCAGATCTCGACCGCCGGCAAGGAAGCCTCGGGCACCGGCAACATGAAGTTCGCCCTCAACGGCGCGCTGACCGTCGGCACGCTGGACGGCGCCAATGTCGAGATCCGCGAGCTGGTGGGCGCCGACAACTTCTTCCTGTTCGGCCTCACCGCCGAGGAGGCGGAGGCCCGCCGCGCCGTTCCCGGCCATGCGGCGCAAGCCATCGCCGCCGAGCCGCGGCTGGGCCGCGCCATCGAGGCGGTGCGCACGGGCGTCTTCAGCCCCGACGAGCCGGCGCGCTACGCCAATATCGTCGAGAACCTGACCGGCCCGGACTATTTCCTCGTCGCCTCGGATTTCGCCGATTATTGGCGCGCGCAGCGCGAGGTCGACGCGGCCTATCGCGACGCCGCCGACTGGGCGCGCAAGGCGGCGCTCAACGTGGCCCGTTCCGGCTGGTTCTCGTCGGACCGCACCATCCGCGGCTACATGGCCGACGTCTGGGGCGCGAAAAGCCTGCTCGACGGCGGGAGCTGACCCGCACGCGACGCAGACATAGGGCGTAACCTGTCAGAAGAAGGGGAAGGCGCATGGCAGAGATCGATCCGAAGGAAGTAGCTGATCCGGCCGTGCTCGCCCGGATCGTCGAAGGCCGGTTCGACGATCCCTTCGCGGTGCTCGGGCCGCATCGCAAGGGCCGCCTGCGCTATGTGACCGCCTACGATCCCGGCGCGGACGAGATGTGGGCCGTGGTCGCCGGCAAGGCCTCCCGCCTCGACCCCGTCGCCGGCTATTCCGGCCTGTTCCACGGCAAGGTCGCCGGCGCCAAGCCCTATCTCTTGCGCGGCCAGCGCGGCGACGCGCGCTGGGAGGTCGAGGACCCCTATCGCTTCGGCCCGGTCCTGGGCGAGATCGACGAATATCTGCTCGGCGAAGGCACGCATCGCCATTTGTGGAACGCGCTCGGCGCGCATGTCCTGCAGCACGAAGGCGTCGCCGGCGCGCATTTCGCGGTCTGGGCCCCCAACGCCCGCCGCGTCTCGCTGATCGGCGACTTCAACGCCTGGGACGGCCGCCGCCACGTCATGCGCCGGCGCGGCGCCACCGGCGTATGGGAGATCTTCGTCCCCGGCCTCGGCGACGGCGCGATCTACAAATACGAAATCCTCGGCGCCCATGGCGAGCGCATGGAGAAGGCCGACCCGGTCGGCTTCGGCGCGCAGCATCCGCCGCAGACCGCCTCCATGGTGCGCGACATCACCGGCTACGGCTGGTCCGACAAGGGCTGGATGGACACCCGCGCCGGAACCCAGCGCGTCGACCAGCCGATCTCGATCTACGAAGTGCATCTGGGAAGCTGGCGGCGCAAGGAAGGCGGCCGGCCGATCTCCTACAAGGAGGCGGCGGTCGAGCTGGTCGGCTACGTTAAGGAGATGGGCTTCACCCATATCGAGCTGCTGCCGATCTCGGAATATCCCTTCGACGGCTCCTGGGGCTATCAGCCGCTCGGCCTCTACGCGCCGACGATCCGCTTCGGCCCGCCGCACGAGTTCCGCGACCTGGTCAACGCCGCGCACAAGGCCGGCATTGGCGTGCTCCTCGACTGGGTGCCGGGGCATTTCCCCACCGACGCGCACGGCCTCATGCGCTTCGACGGCACCGCGCTCTACGAGCACGAGGACCCGCGCGAGGGCTTCCACCAGGACTGGAACACGCTGATCTACAATTACGGCCGCCGCGAAGTGGCCAATTTCCTCACCGCCAACGCGCTCTACTGGCTCAGGGAATATCACGTCGACGGGTTGCGCGTGGACGCGGTTGCCTCGATGCTCTACCGCGACTATTCCCGCGCCGAGGGCCAGTGGATTCCCAACAAGGACGGCGGCCGCGAGAATTACGAAGCCATCGCCATGCTGCAGGCCATGAACACGCTGACCTATGGCGAGGAGCCGGGCGTGATGACGGTGGCCGAGGAATCGACCTCCTATCCGAAAGTGTCGCGGCCGGTGCATGACGGCGGCCTCGGCTTCGGCTTCAAGTGGAACATGGGCTGGATGAACGACACGCTGAGCTATATCAGCCTCGATCCGGTCTACCGCAAGCATCATCACCACCAGATGACCTTTGGGCTGCATTACGCCTTCAGCGAGAATTTTATCCTGCCGATCAGCCATGACGAAGTGGTGCACGGCAAGGGCTCGATGCTGTCGAAGATGCCCGGCGATTCCTGGGAGAAATTCGCCAATCTGCGCGCCTATTACGGCTTCATGTGGGGCCATCCGGGCAAGAAGCTCCTGTTCATGGGCCAGGAATTCGCGCAAGGCCACGAGTGGAACCACGACGCCGAGATCGACTGGGCCTGCATCGGCAATCCGCTGCATTACGGCGTCCAGCAGCTGGTGCGCGACCTCAACCGGCTCTATCGCGACACGCCGGCGCTCTATGCGCTCGACTGCGACGGCGCCGGCTTCCAGTGGATCGAGGCCAACGACGCCGACAACTCCATCTACGCCTGGGTGCGGCGCGGCCGCCCCGGCGAGCCGGAAGTGGTTGTGGTGTGCAATTTCACGCCGGTCGAGCGCTCGCATCACCGCATCGGCTTTCCGCAGGCGGGCGTCTGGGCCGAGGCGCTCAACACCGACGCCTCCGCCTATGGCGGCGGCGGGCGCGGCAATCTGGGCCAGGTCGTCGCCGAGGAGGGCGAGAGCCATGGCCAGCCCGCGCATGCCGACATCGTGCTGCCGCCGCTGTCGACGCTGATTTTCATCCGTCAGGCCGACGAGAAGGCCGCCGCGGACAAGACAATAAAGGCATAACCGAGCATTCTTTCCCACAGCATAGAGTTGCGGGCATATCTAGGGAGGAGATAAAGATGCAAAGCACCGAAAGATTGTCCAGCCGTTCCATGGCCTTCGTGCTGGCGGGCGGACGCGGGTCGCGATTGCGCGAGCTGACTGACCGGCGCGTCAAGCCGGCGGTCTATTTCGGCGGCAAGTCCCGCATCATCGACTTCGCCCTGTCCAACGCGCTGAACTCCGGCATCCGCAAGATGGCGCTGGCCACGCAGTACAAGGCGCATTCGCTGATCCGCCACGTGCAGCGCGGCTGGAACTTCTTCCGCGCCGAGCGCAACGAGTTTCTCGACATCCTGCCCGCCTCGCAGCGCTACGACGAATCCATGTGGTATCGCGGCACCTGCGATGCGGTGGCGCAGAACATCGACATCATCGACAGCTACCGCGTCGACTATGTGCTGATCCTCGCCGGCGACCATATCTACAAGATGGATTACGAGCAGATGATCCGCCATCACGTCGAGGCCAACGCCGACGTGACCATCGGCTGCCTGACCGTGCCGCGCAAGGAGGCGACCGCCTTCGGCGTCATGGCCGTAGGCGAGAACGACGTCATCACCTCCTTCCTCGAAAAGCCGTCCAACCCGCCCGGCACCCCGGACGACCCGGAAGTCTCGCTGGCCTCGATGGGCATCTACGTCTTCAAGTGGGATTTCCTGCGCGACCTTTTGATCCGCGACATGGAGGACAAGAACTCCAGCCACGATTTCGGCAACGACCTGATCCCGGCCATCGTCAAGGGCGGCAAGGCGCAGGCGCACCGCTTCACCCAGAGCTGCGTGCGCTCCAGCGAGGAGGCGCCGGTCTACTGGCGCGACGTCGGCACCATCGACGCCTTCTGGCGCGCCAATATCGACCTGACCGACTTCACCCCGGATCTCGACCTGTGGGACCGCAACTGGCCGATCTGGACCTATTCGGAAGCCGCCCCGCCGGCCAAGTTCATCCACGACGAACCGGATCGCCGTGGCAGCGCCGTCAGCTCGCTGGTTTCGGGCGGCTGCATCATCTCCGGCACCGAGATCCGCCATTCCCTGCTCTTCACCCAGGTCCACACCAACTCCTATTCCACACTTGACGGGGTGGTGGCTCTCCCTTACGTAAACGTCGCTCGTCACGCCCGGCTGAAAAACGTGGTGATCGACGGCGGCGTGAGGATCCCCGAAGGCCTTGTGGTCGGCGAGGACCCGGAAGAGGACGCGAAATGGTTCCGCGTCTCGGAAGGCGGCGTCACGCTGATCACGCAGGACATGCTGGACCGCAGGGAAGCTTCTTCATGACACGGATTCTGTCCGTCACCTCGGAATGCGTGCCGCTGGTCAAGACCGGCGGCCTGGCGGACGTGGCGGGCGCCTTGCCCGCCACGCTCGCCGCGCACGGGGTCGAGATGCGCACGCTCCTGCCCGGTTACCGGGCAGTGCTTGAGGCGCAGGCCGACGCGCCCGTCTTGCGCGAGATCGACGATCTGTTCGGCGGGCCGGCGCGCGTCCGGCGCGGCGCGCTCGGCGACGCCGCGCTCTACATTCTCGACGCGCCGCATCTTTTCGATCGTGACGGCGGCATCTATCTCGGACCGGACGGCCGCGACTGGCCGGACAATCCGCAGCGCTTCGCCGCGCTCAGCAAGGCGGCGGCGATCCTCGCCGCCGACGGCGTCGAGGACTGGCGCCCGCAGGCACTGCACCTGCACGACTGGCAGGCGGCGCTGACGCCCATCTACCTGCAGCAGGCGGGCGCGAGCCACGTCAAGACGCTGCTGACCATCCACAACATCGCCTTCCAGGGGCTGGCTCCGGCGCATATGCTGGGCGCGCTGCAATTGCCGGCGCATCTGTTCACCTCGAAGGGCTTCGAATATTGGGGCCGCATCAGCGCGCTCAAGGCCGGCGCCGTCTTCGCAGACAAGGTCTCCACCGTCAGCCCGACCTATGCGGAAGAGCTGATGACGCCGGAATTCGGCATGGGGCTGGAAGGCGTGCTGGCCGAGCGCGGCTCGGATTTCGTCGGTATCCTCAACGGCATCGACACCGACGTGTGGAAGCCGCCCTATGACGCGCCGGAAGGCAAGGCCGGCCACAAGGCGGCGCTGCGCGAGGAATTCGGCCTGCCCGACGCCGACGGCCCGCTCTGCGTGGTCGTCTCGCGCCTCACCGGGCAGAAGGGGCTCGACCTCCTGATCGAGGCGCTGCCCTCGCTCATCGACAATGGCGGCCAGCTCGCCGTGCTCGGCTCCGGCGACGGCCGGCTCGAATCCGCCTTCGCCGACGCCGCCGCCCGGCATCCGGGCGTGGCGCTGCGGCTCGGCTATGACGAGCCGCTGTCGCGGCGCATGATCGCCGGCGGCGACGCCATCCTGGTGCCGTCGCGCTTCGAGCCCTGCGGCCTCACCCAGCTCTACGGCCTGCGTTTCGGCACGCTGCCGCTGGTGTCGCTGACCGGCGGCCTGGCCGACACGGTCATCAACGCCTCCGCCGCCGCGGTCGCCGCGGGCGTCGCCACCGGGCTGCAATTCCATCCGGTGACGGCGCAGGCGCTCGGCCGCAGCCTGGCGCGGCTCTGCGCGCTCTACCGCAAGCCGGACCTCTGGTCCCGCATGGCCCGCAACGCGATGGCCCAGCCGGTCGGCTGGGACGCATCGGCCCGGCTCTACGCCGACCTGTTCGGAGCCATGACCGCCTGATGACCGCGTTGACGATGACGGAAGGCCGCGCCGAGCCGCTCGGCGCGACATTCGATGGCGACGGCGTGAATTTCGCCGTGTTCTCCGAACACGCCCAGCGCGTGACGCTGTGCCTGTTCTCGCCCGACGGAACCCGCGAGACGCATCGCATCGACCTGCCCGAGCGCAACGGCGACGTCTGGCACGGCTATGTGCCGGGCCTACGCCCCGGCCAGCTCTACGGCCTGCGCGCCGACGGGCCCTATGCGCCCACGCAGGGACACCGCTTCAACTACAACAAGCTCTTGCTCGACCCCTACGCCAAGCGGCTGACCGGGCATCCGATTTGGCGCGATGCGCTGATGGGCTATACGGTCGGCGCCGCCGACGCCGATCTCAGCTTCGATGCGCGCGACAGCGCCGACTTCATGCCGCGCTGCGTGGTGGAGGACCCGTCCTTCTCCTGGGGGCCGGACCATCCGCCGCGCGTGCGGCCGACCGAGACGATCATCTACGAGGCCCATGTCAAGGGCCTGACCGCGCTGCATCCGGATGTGGAGCATCGCGGAAAGTTCCTCGGCCTCGCCTCCGATCCCATCCTGGAGCATCTCCAGAAGCTCGGGATCACCACGCTGGAGCTTCTGCCGCCGCAGGCCTTCCTCAACGACCGCTTCCTGGTCGAGAAGGGGCTGGTGAATTTCTGGGGCTACCAGACGCTGGGCTTCTTCGCGCCCGAGCCGCGCTATCTGTCGCGCGGGTCGATCGCCGAGTTCCAGCACATGGTGGCGCGCATGCACGCCGCCGGCATCGAGGTCATTCTCGACGTGGTCTACAACCACACCTGCGAGGGCAGCGAGCTCGGCCCGACGCTCTCCTTCCGCGGGCTGGACAATCGCAGCTATTACCGCCTGCAGGACGACCAGCGCTACTACATCAACGACACCGGCACCGGCAACACGCTCAACCTCGACCATCCGATGGTGCTGCGCATGGTGATGGATTCGCTGCGCTACTGGGTCGAGGTCATGCATGTGGACGGGTTCCGCTTCGACCTCTGCGCCACGCTGGGGCGCACCGGGCGCGGCCATTTCGACCCCGGCGCCGCCTTCTTCGACGCCATCCGGCAGGACCCGGTGCTGACGCGGGTGAAGCTGATCGCCGAGCCGTGGGACATCGGCCCCGGCGGCTACCAGGTCGGCGCTTTTCCGCCGCCCTTCCTGGAATGGAACGACAAATATCGCGACGGCGTGCGCCGCTTCTGGCGCGGCGACGCCGGCCAGGTGGCGGAGCTCGCCGACCGGCTGACCGGCTCGGCGCTGCAATTCGACCATTCCGGCCGCCCCGCCACCTCGTCGGTGAATTTCCTCACCGCCCATGACGGCTTCACGCTGATGGACGTGGTCAGCTACAACCAGAAGCACAACGCCGCCAATGGCGAGGACAACCGCGACGGCCACAGCGACAACCACTCCGACAATATGGGCGTGGAAGGCCCGACCGACGACGCGGCCGTCGTCGCCGCGCGCGCGCGCCGGCGGCGCAACATGCTGGCGACGCTCCTGTTCTCGCAGGGCACGCCGATGCTGCTCGGCGGCGACGAGCTGGGCAATTCGCAGGGCGGCAACAACAACGCCTATTGCCAGGACAACGCCATCGGCTGGGTGCAGTGGGACCGGACCGACCCGGCCTTCCTCGCCTTCGTGCGCAAGCTGATCGCCTTCCGCCGCACCCATCCCATCCTGCGCCAGAAGCGGTTCCTGCATTCGCGGCCGCGCCTCAGCGACGGCCTGGGCGACCTGTTCTGGTGGCGGCCCGACGGCGAGATGATGACCACGGTCGACTGGGCCGCGCCCGAGCTGCGCGTGCTGTGCGCCGAAATGCGCATCGCCTCCAGCACCCCCACCTACGGCCAGCGCGAGGAAGCGCTGTTCCTCGTGTTCAACGCCGGCGGCCCCGTCGACGTCAAGCTGCCGCAGCCGCCCGCCGGCTGGCGCTGGCGGCTGGAGATCGACACGGCGCAGCCCGCGCAGCCGCAGCGTTCCGTGCAGGCCACGGCGCTGGCGGTGGAAGCCGAATCCGTCCTTGTTCTGGAGCTGGAGCGCCATGACGAATGATCCCCGCCTGACGCTCGCCGCCGAACTGGGCGTTCTGCCGAGTTTTTACGACCTCACGGGCACGCGGCGCGACACGTCCGTGGAGACGGCGGCGGCGCTTCTGGCGGGCATGGGCGTCGGCGCCGCGACCGAGGCCGAGGCCTGGGACGCGCTGGGGCAAATCCGCGACGACCTGCCCGAGGACGTGGTGTGCGAGACGGGGCGACGGCCGGAGATCGGCCTCGCCGACGATCAGGACTGGGAACTGACATTTGAAGACGGAACGCGGCTGGAAGGACGCGGCCCCCACGGCCTGCCGGAGCTGCCGCTCGGCGTGCACCGGCTCGAAAGCCATGGCCGCCGCTACACGCTGCTGGCCGCGCCCGCGAGCCTGCCGGCGCCGCCGCGCTGCTGGGGGCTGATCGGCCCGCTTTACGGCCTTTCGGAACGGGGCATCGGCTCCTACGCGGACCTCGCCGACCTCGCCGCCGGCATGGGCCGGCTCGGCGCGAGCTTTCTGGGCGTCAATCCGGTGCATGCCGGCTTTCCGGTCGAGCCGGACCTGTTCAGCCCCTATACGCCGTCGCATCGCCGCCGGCTCAACGTGCTGCACCTGTCGACAAGCGGCGGCGAAATCGGACCTCTGGTCGATTACGCGCGCGACATTCCCGTCCGCATGGCGGCGCTGCGTGACGACTACGCCGCCTTCAACGGCGACCCGGCCTTCGACGACTGGCGGAGGGCGGAGGGCGACAGCCTCGCCCGTTTCGCGCTGCACCAGGCGCTGTCGGAGCGGCACGGCGCCTATTGGAGCCAATGGCCTGCGGCGCTGCATGCGCCGTCGGGCGTCGACGCCGCCACCGTGGCCGAGCTGGAGCCGCGCATACGCTTCCACGCCTGGCTGCAATGGCGGGCCGAGCAGGCCCTGTCGCGGGCGCAGGCCGCCGCGCGCCAGGCCGGCATGCGCTACGGCCTTTATCTCGATCTCGCGGTCGGCACCCATCCGCATGGCGCAGAGACCTGGGAGGACCCTGACAGCTTCGCCTCCGGCATCTCGCTCGGCGCGCCGCCCGATCCGCTCGGGCCGGACGGGCAGAACTGGGGCCTCGCGCCCTTCAATCCGCGCGCCTTGCGCGCGCGGGCCTATGCGCCCTTCGCCGAGACGCTGCGCCGCCATCTGCGCTTCGCCGGCGCGCTGCGCATCGACCATGTGCTGGGTTTCGAGCGCGCCTTCTGGGTGCCGGACGGCGGCGCGGCGGGCGCCTATATGCGCATGCCGCGCGCGGCGCTGCTCGCGGTGACGCGGATCGAGGCGGCGCGCGCCGGCGCGGTCATCGTCGGCGAGGATCTGGGCGTGCTGCCGGACGGCTTGCAGGGCGCGCTGGCGCAATCGGGCGTGCTGGGCTGCCGTCTCGCCATGTTCGAGCGCGAAAGCTGGCATCCGCCGCGCTTCCGCCCGCCGGAGCATTACGACGCCAACGCCATCGCCAGCTTCTCCACCCACGACCTGCCGACCTGGCGCGGCTGGCGCAAGGGCGCGGACATCGCGGCGCGGGCCGATATTTCCGGCAAGAACGACGACCAGCGCGCCGCCGAATACGCTTTGCGCAACGAAGAGGTGCAGGCGCTCGACTGGCTGCTGCCGGATGCGAGCGAGGATTCGCTGCACGCCTTCCTCGCCCGCTCGTCCTCGGCGCTGGTCGGCGTGCAGGCCGAGATCGTGCTGGAGATGGAGAGCCAGCCCAACCTGCCGGGCACCGTGACCGAATTTCCCAACTGGCGGCTGCGGCTACCGGTCGACGCCGCGGCCTTCGCCGCCGACGGCCGCGCCGGCCGGGTGGCCGAGATCATGCGCGATCACGGACGCTGACCGGCGGCGCGGAAGCGCCGCCTGATCTGCTCCTGCCCACCCGCCAGCCGAGCCGCACGCCCAGCGTCCCGAGCGCGATCAGCGCCATGCCCAGGGCCTGCGCCGGCCCGAGCGGGTGATGATAGAAGACGCGGTCGACGAGGATCGCCACCACCGGATAGATGAAGGTCAGCACGCCGATCACTGGCGTGGTCAGGCGCGGATAGGCCGAATACATCAGCACATAGGCGACGCCGGTATGCAGCACGCCGATGCCCGCCAGCCAGCCCCAAGCCGCGCCCGCCGGCATATGGCCGAAATCGGCGAAGGGCGCCATCAGGACCACGCCCACCGCCGTCTGGCACAAAGTGGTGATTTCCGGCTTCTGCCCGCCCAGTCCCTTGGCGAGGATGGTGGCGACGGCGTAGCACAGCGCGCCGCCGAGCGTCAGCGCCACGCCCAGCGCCCATTGCGGCCCGGCCGGCGCGCTGGCGAAGACGAGGCCGCTCGCCAGCGCCACGCCGATAAAGGCCGTGGCCATCCAGACGAGCTGGTCCAGCGTGATGCGCTCGCCCAGCACGGCGACGCCGATCAGGATCACGAAGAAGGGCTGGATGTGATAGACGATCGTCGTGGTGGCGATGGAGGTCATCGAAAAGCCGGCGAAGAAGGCGGTCCAGCTCAGCACCATGCAGACCCCGCCCAGCGCCGCGAGCCCGAGCCGGCCCGGCGACAGGCTGCGGTCGGGCAAGGCGCCGCGCCACAAGCACCAGACGCCTAGAAACGCCGTCGCGAAGACGCAGCGCCAGAACACGGTGGTGACCGGGTCGAGGCCAGCCTCCGTCGCGAAAGCGCCCACCGTGCCGGCGATCGCCATCGCCAGAGCGAGCCGTCCGGCGGGAAACCGGATGCGCCGTTCTTCCTGCATCGAAACCTGCTTTTGGATGAATTGTTCGCCGGGCGACTATCGGCGCGGAGGCTCCTTTCAGCAAACAAATAAAACTGAAGGCTTTGGTTCAATTTTGTTGATCGGGCCGCCGTGGAATCGGCGGCCATTGACGCGTCGCGGGCTTTGTGGAAAGCCTTCGGGACAGCACGTCAACAGCGGTCGGTTTCCCATGTATGACTATTGTCTCGTCGGCGGCGGCGTCGTCGGTCTGGCCACCGCGCTCACCATCGCGCGCAAGGAGCCGTCGGCGCGCATCCTGGTGCTGGAGAAGGAGGACGCGCTAGCCGCGCACCAGACCGGCCACAATAGCGGCGTCATCCATGCCGGCATTTATTACCAGCCCGGCAGCTTCAAGGCGGAGCTCTGCCGCGCCGGCGAGCGCATGACCAAGCAGTTCTGCGACGAGAACGCCATCCCCTACCGCGTCCCCGGCAAGCTGGTGGTCGCCACCGATGCGGTCGAGCTTCAGCGCCTCGCGGCGCTCGAAACCAACGCCGCCGCCAACGGCATCGCCTGCCGGCGGCTCGACGACGGCGCGCTCAGGGAGATCGAGCCGGCGGTGACGGGGCTCGGGGCGCTGCTGGTCGAGCAGAGCGGCATCGTCGATTACCGCGCCGTATGCCGCGCCATGGGCGATCTCATCCGCGCTGCCGGCGGCGATATCGAACTCGGCGTCCAGGTCGAGCGCATCGAGGAGCGCAGCGACTGCGTGCGCGTGCATGCGGGCGAAAAAGCGTGGGAAAGCCGCCGCGCCATCGCCTGCGCCGGGCTGCAGGCCGACCGGCTGGCCCAGCGCTCCGGCGCGGAGGTGGATTTCCAGATCGTGCCGTTCCGCGGCGAATATTACGCGCTCAGGCCCGAGCTGAACAGGCTGGTCGAGCGGATGATCTATCCGGTCCCCGATCCGTCCATGCCGTTCCTCGGCATTCATCTGACACCGATGATCGACGGCGGCCTGACGGTCGGCCCCAACGCGGTTCTGGGATTTTCGCGCGAGGGCTATGCGAAATTCTCCGTCGACCTGCGTGATGTCGCCACCTACGCCCGCTTTCCGGGTTTCTGGAAGGTCATCGCCGCGCATTTCTCTTCCGGGCTCGGCGAGATGAAGGACAGCCTGTTCAAGGCGAGCTATCTGGAGAAATGCCGCAAATATTGCCCGTCGCTGCAATTGGAGGACCTGCGCCCCTACCGCGCCGGCATTCGCGCGCAGGCGGTGTCGCGCGACGGCGCGCTGATCCACGATTTCAAGTTCCTGCAAACCAAGCGCGTCCTGCATGTATGCAACGCGCCCTCGCCCGCCGCCACCTCGGCGCTTCCGATCGGAAACCTGATTTTCGAGCGCCTGCAAGCCGGCGCATAAACGAAAAGCCCGTATCGCGGAACGATGCGGGCTTTTTCCAGAACGCGCCGGCCTTACTGGATGGCGGCCTGCACCTCGTCCAGCGACTTGCGGATCGCCGCCGCCACGTCGTCCACCTGCGCCGGCGTGATGATCATCGGCGGGCAGAAAGCGATGGCGTCGCCCATGTTGCGGGTGATGACGCCGTTGCGGAACAGCGCCGCATTGGCGAGGCCGCCCAGCACGCCGGTCTTCTCGTGCGGCGCCTTGGTCGCCTTGTCGCCGACCAGCTCCAGCGCGCCGATCAGGCCGACGCCGCGCGCCTCGCCCACCAACGGATGATCGGCGAATTCGGCCAGCCGCTTCTGCATATAGGCGCCGGTGTCGCGCGCATTGGCGACGAGGTCGCGCTCCTCGATGATCTTGAGGTTTTCGAGCGCCACCGCCGCCGCCACCGGATGGCCCGAGGCGGTGTAGCCATGGCCGAACACGCCGAGCCGGGCGCTTTCGTCGGCCACCGGCTGGTAGACGCGGTCGTTGAACATGAAGGCCGAGATCGGAAGGTAGGAGGAGGAGATCTGCTTCGACATGGTGATGATGTCGGGCTTGATGTTGTAGGTTTCAGACCCGAACATCGCGCCGGTGCGGCCGAAGCCGGTGATGACCTCGTCGGCGATCAGAAGGATGTCGTATTTGTTGAGAACGGCCTGGATCTTCTCCCAATAGCCGGCGGGCGGGACCACCACGCCGCCCGCGCCCATGACCGGCTCGCCGATGAAGGCGGCGATGGTCTCGGGGCCCTCGGCCACGATCATCTCCTCCAGCTCGCGCGCCAGGCGCGTGGTGAATTCCTCCACCGTCTCGCCCGGCAGCGCGTCGCGATAATGATGCGGGCAGGTCGCATGCAGGAAGCCCGGCAGCGGCAGGCCGAAGGAATTATGGTTGACCGGCAGGCCCGTGGCGCTGGCCGCGGCGATGGTCACGCCGTGATAGCCGCGCTTGCGGCCGATGATCTTGGTGCGCTGCGGCTGGCCCATGGCGTGGGCGCGGTACCACAGCGTCTTGATGATGGTGTCGTTGGCCTCGGAGCCGGAATTGGTGAAATAGACCTTGCTCATCGGGACCGGCGCGAGGCCGATCAGCTTCTCGGCCAGCTCGATCACCGGCGGATGCGAGCGGTGGGTGAAGGTGTGCGAATAGGGCAGCTTCAGCATCTGCTTGTAGGCCGCTTCGGCCAGGCGCGGCTCGGAGAAGCCGACGCCGACGCTCCACAGGCCGGCCATCGCCTCGATATAGCGCTTGCCGTTATTGTCCTCCACATAGACGCCCTCGCCCTTCTCGATGACGATCGGGCCGATCTCCTCGTGGCGGCGGGCGTTGGTGTTGGAGTGGAAATGATACTCGATGTCACGCGCTTCGATGGAGTTGGGTTGCCTGGACATTCTTTTTCACCTTCAGGAAATGAGGCGGGCTGGCCGCGCCGACGAGGCTATAGCATTTTGCAGCCGAATGGAAACCTTTGGCGTCGCATAATGCGGCGCAAACAAAGAGATACGCCCGCGCAATGGAACGGGCGAAAGGCCCGGCGCGGCGGCCGGGCCTTTCGCTTATGGGATCAGGACGATGGAGCCGGTGGTGCGGCGCGCCTCGAGGTCGCGGTGCACCTCGGCGAGTTCCGCGAAGGGGCGCTGCGTGATCGCGTCGGCGCGGACCTCGCCCGATGTGAGCCGGCGGAACAGCTCCTCCGACCGCCGCTCCAGGTCGGCGCGTTCGGCGATATAGTCGAACAGCATCGGCCGGCAGGCCGACAGCGAGCCCTTGGCGAGGTCGGACAAAGCGAAGCCCTGGATGGGCCCCGACGACTGGCCGAAATTGACGAACATGCCGAAGCGCCGCAGGCAGGCGAGCGAGCCGCGCCAGGTGTCGTCGCCGACGCTGTCATAGACCGCAGCGCAGCCCGCGCCTTGCGTCAGCGCCCGCACCTCGGCGACGAAATCCTGCTCTCGGTAATTGACGACGTGGCTGTAGCCGTGCCGCAGCGCCAGCGCCACCTTCTCCGCCGAGCCGGCCGTTCCGATGGCCGTCGCCCCCAGCGCCTTCAGCCACTGGCCGAGCAGCAGCCCCACCCCGCCCGCCGCCGCATGGACCAGCACCGTGTCGCCGGGCCGCACCGCATAAGACGAGGTGACGAGATATTGCGTGGTGAGGCCCTTCAGCATCACGCTCGCCGCCACGGTGTCGCTCAGCGCGTCGGGAACGTGCACGAGCTGCGCTGCCGGCACGTTGCGCTCGGTCCGACAGGCCCCGTGCCGCATGACATAGGCCACGCGGTCGCCGGGCGAAAAGCCCGTCACGCCCTCGCCCACCGCCTCGACCACGCCGGCGGCCTCGGCCCCCGGAATCATGGTCGGCTCGGGCCAGGGATAAAGCCCGCTGCGGAAATAGACGTCGATGAAATTGACCCCTATGGCCGTGTGCCGCACAAGCACCTCGCCCGGACCGGGCGGCGGCGTGGCGACATCGGTGAGCGCGAGAACCTCCGGCCCACCCGGCTTATGGGCGACGAACGCTTTGCTCATGGCCTCAGCTCTTGACCTCGAATTCCGGATCGACCGGGATTTGCAGCGCGGTGACGATGTGGTTCGTCTGCGCCGCCAGCCCGATCACCGCCAGAAGCTCGGCGTGCTGGGCGTCGGTCATGCCCTTGGCGCGGGCCGAGGCCGTGTGCGAATGGATGCAATACTGGCAGCCGTTCGCCGTCGACACGGCGATATAGATCATCTCGCGCATCACCGGATCGAGCGCGCCCGGCGCGACCATGATCGCCTTGAGCTGCTCCCATATCCGCTTCAGGCCGGCGGGATCGTTGGCGAGGCCGCGCCAGAAATTATTGACGAAATCCGATTTGCGCGTCGCGCGGATGTCGTCGAACACCGCCTTCACCGCCGGATTGGCCTCTGCCTCCGCGTCGGTCCACAATTTGACAGTCGCCATGATCTTTCCTCCTTCAGGCGTGCGCCCATTCCCAGTACAGCGCGCGGGCGCGGCGGGCGATGGGGCCATATTCCAGCGCGCGGTCGTCGAAGCCGATCACCGGCACGATCTTGCTCAGATTGCCGGTGGAGAAGATTTCGTCCGCCTCGCGGAAATCCTGCACCGACAGCGTCGTCTCGTGCACCGTGACGCCGGCCGCGCGCAGAAGGCCGATGACGCGCTGGCGCGTGATGCCGTTGAGGAAGGTTCCGTTCGGGACCGGCGTCAGCACCTCGCCGCCACGCGCCATGAAGATGTTGGAGGTCGCGGTTTCGGCGACGTTGCCCAACACGTCCGTGACCAGCGCGTTGTGGAAGCCCTTCGCCCTCGCCTCGCGCAGCATGCGGGCGTTGTTGGGATAGAGACAGGCCGCCTTGGCGTTGACCGGCATGACTTCCAGGAACGGCCGGCGGAAGGAGGTGGTGGTGATGGTGAAGCCCTTCGGCTCGACCATCGGGATCGCTTCCAGGCAGAGCGCGAAATCCGTGCTCGACGGCTCCGGCGCGACCGTGCTGGAATCGCCGTCCTCGGCCCAGTACATGGGGCGGATATAGACGTCGGTTCCGGGCGCGAATTTCTTCAGCCCGTCGCGCGCCAGCGTCTCGATGGCCTCGGCGGTCAGCGTCGGCTCAAGCCCCAGCGCGCGGGCGGAATCGTTGGCCCGCCGGGAGTGGCGGTCGAGATCGGGCGTCACGCCCTCGAACAGGCGCGCGCCGTCGAAGACCAGCGAGCCGAGCCAGGTGGCGTGCGAGGCCGCGCCCAGGACGCGCACGTCGCCTTCCCGCCATTCGCCCTTGTAATATGTCCACATCGGTCCCTTGTGTCCCTTGTCGGCCATGTCGCTTCCTTTTCTGCCCGGCTCAATGCACCGCGGCATACATGATTTTTTCCTCGGTCGCCTCGACGGGCGAGAACTCCTCCACGATCCGCCCCTGCCGGCACACCAATATCCGGTCGGAGAGATTCATGATCTCCGGCAGATAGGACGAAATTACCACCACCGCCAGCCCGGAATCGGCCAACTGGTTGATGAGTTGGTGAATTTCGGCGATGGCGCCCACGTCGACGCCGCGCGTCGGCTCGTCGAAGATGACGAGGCGCGGCGCCTGCACCAGCCCCTTGCCGATCACCACCTTCTGCTGGTTGCCGCCCGAAAGCTCGACCACGCGGGCATTCTCGTTGATGGCGCGGATGTTGAGCCGCTTGATCCATTCGGCCGACAGCGCGTGCATCTCCTTCATGCTGATGACGGCGGATTTCTCGCGGTCCGCCGCCAGAAGCCCGGAAAACAGGTTCTCGGCGACCGACATCGTCTCGAAGAAGCCCTCGCTCTTGCGGTCCTCGGTGATGTAGACCACGCCCGCCTTCACGGCCTCGCGCGGCACGGTGTAGCGCACCGGCTTGTCATCGAGTTCAATGGCGCCGCCGCGCAGGAAATCGCGCTTGTAGATGCCCGACACCACCTTGAAGGTCTCGGTGCGGCCGGAGCCGATCAGCCCGAACACGCCGGTGATCTGGCCCTCGAAGATGGAGAAGGAATTGTTGCGAACCATCGCGCCCATGGAGATGTCCTGCACCGACAGGATCTTCTTGCCCGCCTTGCGCAGACGTGCCGGGTCGCGCTCGCGATAGAGCGCCGATGAAAGGGTGCGGCCGACCATGGCGGCGACGACCCGATCCCGGTCGAACGATGCCGCCGGGCCGGTCGCCACCAGCTCGCCGTCGCGCAGGATGGTGATGCGGTCGGAGATGGCCAGCGCCTCCTCCAGCGCGTGGCTGATGAAGACGATGGAGACGCCGCGCGCCTTGAGCCGCCGGATCAGCGCGAAGAAATGCCGCTTTTCCTCCGGCGTCAGCGTCGCCGTCGGCTCGTCGAAGATGATGACCTCGGCGTTGTGATGCACGGCGCGCGCGATCTCGACCATCTGCTTCTTGGCCGCGCCCAGCGTCTCGACCATGGCGGTCGGATCCACGGAGAAATTGAGCGATTGCAGGAATTGCTGCGCCGAGATGTAGGTTCCGCGCAGCCGGTTGAGGAACTTTTCCGAGCCAAGATAGAGGTTCTGCGCCACCGTCATCGACGGCACCAGGCTCGTCTCCTGGAACACCATCGCCACGCCGGCGTCGAGCGCCTCGTTGGGCGAGGCGAAGCGCACCGGCGCGCCCTTGTAGACGATGGTCCCGGCGGTCGGCTCGACCACGCCGGCGATCATCTTGGTCAGCGTCGACTTGCCGGCCCCGTTCTCGCCCAGGAGCGAATGGATCTCGCCGCGGGCGAGGCGGAAATCCACGTTCTTCACCGCAGGCACGCCGCGATATTCCTTGGTGATGCCCTGCATCTCCACGATCATGTCGTCCATCACCGCGCCTCCGCCGGTCCGGCGTCGACGATGCAGTCGCCGCCCTTGCTCGCCACCAGAAGCCGCCCGTTGCGCTCGACGGCGCTGCATGTGCCATGCCTGCGGCCGTTGGCCCGGCTATGCAGGCTGTAGAGCGGCCGGAAATCCCTGTCGAGCCGCGCCGCCAGCCCGTAGGAGCGGCTGGGCGACCACGGCTTGTGCACGCCCATGGTCTTGATGCCGCCGCATTGCAGCGGCTCCAGGAAGCTGCGGCCCGAGGACAGCGCCGGGGCGATCCAGAATTCGCGCGGCACCTGCTCGATCATGTCCATGCGGTAGTGCGTCTCCTGCAGCACCAATTCGATCAGCCGGTTGCGCGGCGCGAAGAAGGTGAGCCACGCGCCGCCGTCGGAGGCGGGCGCGAGCCGCGCCGGATAGCCCGGCAGCTTGTCGGCGACCACGCGCTGTCCGCCCGATGCGTCGGCGAGGACCAGCCGGTGCTTCCAGCTCTCGCTGAACAGCACGCCGCCGTCGACAGGCAGCAGGCCATAGGGAAAGGCGAGGCCGGAAAGGACTTTGGTCCATTGCGCAGCATCCGGCGCGCGCTTCCAGATCGAGCCTGACGCGCCGTGCCGCATCAGGTCGGCCGACCATTCCGACATGGCGTGGTCGGCGGAGCCGTTGGCGAGCCAGAGCGTTCCGTCGGCGGCAAAGGCCAGCGCGGTGACGCAGGCCACGCCCTCCGGCAGGGCCTGCTCGGCATCGCCGACGAAGAGCCTGCCCGTCTCCAGCGCCACGGCCAGCGCGCCGCCGGGACCGGCCGCAAGCGCCGTCACCGGCGCGGGAAAGGTCGCCGCCACCGCCGGCTCGCGGCCTTCGTCGAAGCGATAGACGGCGGGGCCGCTGCTCGCGAACAGCGTTTCACCGGAAACGGCCAGATTGTCGGCCTCACTGAGCGGCGCGAAAAGCCCGGCGTCGTCGAGCTGCGTGTTGGGGCGGAACGCACCGTCGAGCGGCGGGATGGTGACCGCCTTGCCGCGGAACAGGTCGAGGATCGGATCGAAGATCATGGCTTTGCGCCCCAATAGGAGACCGGCCCCGTCCAGTCGGGATCGGCGCCGGCGATGCGGTAGCGCCCGATGCGGTTGTTGAGGATGCCGCCGACGAACAGGAAGCCCTTGTGCTCGCGCATGGAGGTGACCATCGGATGCGAGACGCCGGACAGGTCGCCCAGCGTGTCGACGATGCGGCCGCTCTCGTCGAATTTCACCACGCCGCCGGTGTTGATGTTGGGGAACAGCCACTCGTCCTGCGGCAGGCGGCGCGTCATGCGCTTGCGCATGGCGGGGTGGCGCAGCGACAGGTCGAAGCTCGGCGTGCGCATGCCCAGCCACGCCATCCAGTAGGTTCCGTCCGAGGCGCGGTTGATGTTGTCGGGATAGCCCGGCATATCCTTGATGACGCATTCGGCGGTTCCCGCCTTCGGCCCTTCCAGCCAGTAGCGATGCACCCGGCAGGCCCAGCTTTCGGCGAAGAACAGCGACTTGCCGTCATGCGCCATGCAGACGCCGTTGGTGTAGCGGTAGCCGTCGAGCAGCGTCTTGGTCGAGCCGTCCTTGGGATCGTAGACCAGCAGGCGGCCGGTCGGGCGGTTCTCGATCGAATCGAGCGCCCAGTCGTGAGCGTCGTAGCGCTTGGTGGAATCGGTGAAATAAATGCGCCCGTCCGGGGCGATGTCGCAATCGTTGGGGTCGCGTAGGCGCGCGTCGTCGACGATGGAGGTCCAGGAGCGCGCCGTCTCGGCCGAGAGCTTCTTCACCTCGCGTTCGGGCGAGATGGAATAAAGCCCCATCGCGCCGACGCAGGAAATGAGATTGCCGTCGCGGTCGAAGGCCAGCCCGAGCGGAAAGCCGCCGACATGGGCGAAGACTTCCGAGCGCGTATAGTCGGGCGCGAAGAAGCGCACGATCTCGCCATGGCGCGTGCCGCAATAGAGATGGTCGTCGCGGTCGAGGATGACGTCCTCCGGGCCTTCCAGCTCGCCCAGCCCGATATGGTGCGTCTCCGACAGGCGGTCGTCGAGTTCGTAGGGCGTGCCGGAGCCGGGCGCGGCCGACTGCGTCTCGCCCATCTTGAGATAGACCGGCGCGACGTAGATCTCGTTGAGCACCTTGTGCCGGTTCTTGAGCCAGCGGATGTCGACCGTCACCGCCACGGCGAGCATGGCGCCCAGCACGAGCTGGGCCGAGCCCGCGCCGTAGCCGAGCCGGATCAGGCCGTTGGTCATGACCAGCACGATGACCGCGCCCATCGCGCCCTTGACCACCGAGCCGCGGCCGCCGCCGAGGCTGTTGCCGCCGACCACGGCGGCCGTCAGCGCGAGGATTTCGAGGTTGAGGCCGGTGCCGGGGCCGACGCCGCTCAGCCGGCAGGCGATGAGGAAGCCGGCGAGCGAGGCGCAGAGCCCCGAGAAGACATAGGTGAGGAACACGGTGCGGCGCACGCGGATGCCGGCGTTGTGGGCCGAGCGGCGCGAGCCGCCGACCGCCAGCACGTGCCAGCCGGGGCGCGAGCGCGTCAGCGCCACATGGGTGACGACGGCGACGAGGATCGCCGCCAGCACCGAGACGGAGAGGCCGAACACGGTCTCGTCGCCGATGAAGTCCCACACGTTCGATGAAGCGGACGACGTCTGCACCGCGGCGGCGAAATTGACCACGAGGATGTCGTAGACCGCCCGGCCGATGATGAAGGTCACCAGCGTGGTGATGAAGGCGCGCAGGCGCAAAAATCCGATGAGATAGCCGTTGATGGCGCCATAGGCGGCGCCGGTGGCGAGCGAGGCGAGCAGCGCCAGCCAGACCGGCTGCTCGAAGATGAAGAAGACCGACACGGCCGAGAAGGCGGAGAGCGCGAAGATGGAGCCGACCGAAAGGTCGATGCCGCCGCCCAGCATCACCACCGTGAGCCCGGTCACCACCAGCGAGAACTCGCCGAGCTGCCGGGTCGATTCCTGCAGGGACGACACCTTGAAGAAGCCCGACACGGCCGTGCCGAAGATCGCGATCGTCGCCACCAGCACGGCGAAGGGGATGGCGTTGTCCGTCCATCGCTTGGTCAGGATCTCGCCGATCAGGTGATCGGGGACCGCGTTGTAGCGCCAGGCCTGGATGCGTTCGCGTAACGACATGGAATGTTCCGAAGGTCAACGGGAAGGCGGCCGCGGAAGCGCGGCCGCCTGTATTCGAGCGGATGGGCGAAGCTTATTTGGCCTGGGCCTGGAGCGCCTTGACGTCCCAGCAGCTCGCGGGCGTCAGGTCCTTCTTGGTCGTCGCCTTCTCCAGCGTGTAGATGAAGGTCTTCGAGGTGCCGGCCGGCTGGCCGCTTTGCAGCAGGAACTTGATGATGGCGCTGATGTCGCCCGACTGGCGGGCGAGATCGGTCATCACCACGGCGCCGTAGGTGCCGTCCTCGAGCCGGTCGCAATCGGCCGTCTTCTCGCCGCCGCCGGTGGTGACCAGATAGACCTTGTCCTGCAGCTTGGCGTCGCGGATGGCCGCAGCCGTGCCGGTGGCGTCGCCGTCCCAGAAATCGACGATGCCGCAGATGTCGGGATGCTGCTGCAGGATGGTGGTGGCGGCGTTGCGGGCCGTGGTGGCGTCCCAGTTGGAGTCGGGCTTGGCGACGACCTGGAAGTCCTTGTGCTTGTCGAGCACCTTCATGACGCCGTTATATTGATAGAGGCTCGACGCGTTGACCTGGTCGCCCTGGATGAGCGCGATCTTCTTGGACGAGTTCGGTCCGCAGCCCTCGATCACCGCTTCCGCCTCGAGTTGGCCGAGCCGGTCCCAGTCCGAGCCGATGAAGGCGTCGACGGGATAATTGACCGGATTGTCGATGGCGATCACATAGATGCCGGCGGCCTGCGCCTTCTTGAACAATTTGGCGTAAGAGCTGAGGTCGGGCGACTGCACCACCAGCACGTCCGGCTTGGTGTCCGAGGAAATAGCCTCGGTGATGGCCTGCGCGCCGGCTTCCGCGCTCCAGTTCGGATCGCGGGTCTCGAAGACGCCGCCGAAGCCTTCCACCTCGCGCTTGAGATAGGCGGCCCAGCCCTGCGCCAGGTCGAAGCCCATGGTCATCGGCACCATGAGCACGCGCTTGCCCTTGAGCGCCTTTTCATAGGCCGCCGGGCCCGGATCCTCGGCGGCTAGCGCCGCCTGCGCCACGAGGGCCGAGGACAGGATGGCCGTCGCGGCCAGCATTTTACCCAAGAAATTCATGTCTTCCCTTCTCCTCTCGGGCGGCGAGCCCGCCCCGGTTTCATGCGTCTTGTTTCATGCGTCCTAAATATCGCCCTGCTGCGCGGTCTGCTCGTCGCGCGGATTGACGACGCCGTCGATGACGATGGCCGCCAAGAGCAGGGTGGATTTGATCAGGTTCTGGTACAGAAGCGGAATGTCCAGGATGGTCATGGCGTTGAGCAGCACGCCGATCAGCGCCGCGCCCACCAGCACGTTGCGCACCCCGCCCTTGCCGCCCGACAGGCCGATGCCGCCGATGACCGCCACCAGCACGATGTCGTAGAGCAGCGTCGAATTGACGACGCGGGTGTTGATGGAATGCAGGCTCGCCGCCGTCAGCAGCCCCGCCACGAAGGCCGTCACCGCCGACAGCACGTAGCGCAGGAGCAGCATGGGCCGCACCGGCATGCCGGCGTTGCGCGCCGCCACCGGATTGTCGCCGGCGTAATAGACGTAGCGGCCCCATTTGGTGAAGCGCAGGAAGACGAAGACGGCGAGGCTGAGGCCGGCGAAGATGAAGACCTCGACCGGCACGTCGAGCCAGCGCAGGCCGCCCAGCGCCTCGAGCCAGTGGTCGGGCGGCACGGGAACCGCGTCCTGCGTGATGAGCTGCGAGCGGACATAGCCGAAGACGAAGGAGCCGCTCGCCAGCGTGACGAAGATGGCCGGCACGTCGGCATAGGCGACCAGGAAACCGTTGAGGAGCCCGATCCCCACCACGCCAGCCAGCACCATGCCCAGCGCCGCGCCGTCCGAGATGCCCGCGCCCAGCAATTGCAGGTACCACGCCACCGACATCGCCATGATGGCGACGCTGGAGAGATCAATGCCGCGCCCGATGACGACGATGGCCATGCCCAGCGCCAATATGCCGAGCACCGAGACCGAGCGGACGACGGCGATCAGGTTGTCCGGCGCCAAGAAGCCCGGCAGGCCGATGGCGGCCGCGCAGAACAGCGCCGCCGCGAGCGCGAGCACGATCCGCTCCTGATTGACAAAGCCCCGCATGCGCATGTTTCCGAATCCCCTCGTCGCCGTGCGCCTATCATTGCGCTTTCGGCCCGGATGGCGAAGGTAATCGGTGCGAAATCAATTCGTCCAATGAATAATTTTATCAAAAACCAATGCGATATTGGAATGGATGCACCTGCCCGCGCCTCACCAGAGCGCGTCCTGCGCGCTGTCGGCGACGATATGCGCCTTGAGCCCCTGCACGAAGCGCCGGCCGTAATCCGGCAAGGGCGCGGCGTAGCTCCACATGGCGCAGATGTCGAAATGCACCATCTGGCCCTTGAGCGCGATGGGCCGGCCGACCAGCGGCGGACCGAAGCGCACCGCCGAGGACGGCACCACCGCCACGCCGATCCCGCCCTCGGCCATGGAGAACAGCGTGTGCGGCGAATAGCTTTCGAGCACGATCGCCGGCGCCGCGCCCGCGAGCTTGCAGGCGGCGTCGAACACCTCGCGCGAGGCGTGGCGCTGGTTGAGCGTCAGGATCGGGAAGCGCAGCAGCTCGGCCATCTCGACGGGGGCCGTCGATTCGGTCAGGAACTCCGCGGTCCCCACCGCCAGGAAGCCCAGCCGCCCCAGCGACACCGTCTCGAAGGGCGTGACGGGCGACATGGGCCGGGCGCTGATGGTGAGATGCACCGCGCCGGCGCGCAGCTTGTCGGCTAGTTCCGGACCGCCGCCGTCCTCGATGCGGATGCTGACGCCGGGATTTTCGCGGCTCCAACGTTTTAGGAAAGCTGGCAGGTAGCGCTCGATCAATTGCGAGCAGGCCCCGAGCTTGAGCACGCCGCTTTCGCCGCTGCCTAGGTTGTCGGCCAGCACCCGCAGGCTGCGGTCGGCGACGACGATGTCGTTGATCTTCTCCAAGAGCGCATCGCCATAGGCGGTCAGGCGGACGTTGCGGCCGTTCTTCTCGAACAGTTCGACGCCGAGATAATCCTCCAGCCCCTTGATCTGCCGCGACAGCGCCGACTGGGTGATGTTGAGCCGCTGGGCGGCCAGGGTGAAGTTCATCAATTCCGCCGCGGCGACGAAACCGTTGAAGTTGCGAATGTCCATCGATGCTCCTCCCGATCCCGTTCCTCAGCGCAGCGCCTCGGCGCCGCTCCATCGTCCGGTCGCCGCCAGCTCCTGCAGCGTGTCGCGGCACAGCGTCTCGATGGCCGCGGCGGCGTTGGTCGCCGGCCGGTCGGCGGCGCGCGCCAGATGCACGACGCGCTGCAATTCCGGCTCGCCGATGCGCCAGTGGCGCAGCCGCCCCTCGCCCACCTCGCGCGCGATGGCGTTGAAGGGCAGCACCGAGCAGCCGACGCCCTTCTCCACCAGCTCCTTGATGTTGCCGTAGGAATCGATGTCGATGACGGCGTTGAGCGCAAAACCCTTTGTCTCGCGCTCAAGAAGCGCGCGCAGCCCGTGGCCGGGACCGGGCAGGATCAGCGGCAGCGCCGCCGCCTGCCGCAGCGTCACCGTTCCCGCTTCGGGCAGCGTCACGCCCGGTATGGGCTGGGACGGGCCGAGCAGGCACAGCGCCTCGGTCAGCACCGGCTGCGAGACCAGCGCCCGGTCGCCGGCCGGGTCGTAAAGCACGGCGAGGTCGATGCGCCGCTCGCGCAGCCATTCGGCGATATAGCCGCTCATCGCCTCGGCGATGCGCAGGCGGATTTTCGGATAGCGCTCGCGCGCCGCAAGGATCAGCGGCGCCGACAAGATCTGGCTGATGGTGCCGGGCAGGCCGAGCCGCACCTCGCCGGAGGGCTCCGCCTCATGGCCGCGGATTTCCTCCTGGGCTGCGGCGAAACGGTCGATGATGGCGCGGGCGTGGCGCAGCAGGATCTCGCCCGCCTCCGTCGCCACCACCCCCTGCGGCGTGCGGAACAGAAGCGCCGCGCCGAGGTCGGCCTCCATGTTGCGAACATGCAGGCTCAGCGCCGGCTGCGCCACGTTGAGCGTCGACGCGGCCCGCGAGAAGGACCCCTGCTCCAGAATGGCCACGAAATAGCGGAGCTGGCGAATATCCACCCCGGCCTCCAATCACCGACGCTGCGCGAAACCTTTTCCGCTTTTGGACAGGACGCGGGCCGCGCTGTCAAGGACGCTCAACGGCGGCGAATTCGCGCCGCAGCCGCGCGCTGTCCTGCCCCAGCGCCGGCGACGGCCCGAGCGCCGGGACCACGCCGTCGGCGACGGCGCCCGGCGCCATCATCCTTACCGGCCCGCTCGGCGTGTCGACGGTCGCGAAACGGTTCTGCGGATGGGCGGCCACGTCCTCCAGCGTGTTGACGCGACCGAAGGCGATGCGCGCAGCCTTGAGCCGCTCCGCCATAGCGTCGCGCGGGACGGCGGCGAAGACGGCGATGATGACGGCGTCGAGCGCGGCGCGGTTCTGCACGCGGGCGCTGTTGGAGGAAAAGCGCGAATCGGCCGCAAGCTCCGCCCGACCCAGCACGTCGCGGCAGAAGCCTGCCCATTCGCGCTCGTTCTGGATCGAGAACAGGATGGACTTGCCGTCGGCGCAGGCGTAGTCGCCATAGGGCGCGATGGTCGGATGGTTGAGGCCCGAGCGCGCCGGCGTCTTGCCGCCATAGGCGAATTGCAGATAGGGCACGTTCATCCAGTCGGCGAGCGCGTGATAGAGCGAGACGGCGATGTGCCGCCCGCGCCCGGTCCGCTCGCGCGCGAAAAGCGCGGTCAGCACGGCCTGCGTCGCGGTCATGCCGGCGGCGATGTCGCAGACCGAGACGCCGACCCGCGCCGAGCCGTGCGCGTTGCCGGTGACGCCGGCGAGCCCGCTTTCGGCCTGCACCAGAAGGTCGTAGGCCTTGAGGTCGCTGAGCGGCCCTTCCTCGCCATAGCCGGAGATGGAGCAGGTGACGAGGCGCGGAAAAGCCGCCCGCAGCGCCTCCGCGCCGAAGCCGAGCCGCTCAGCCGCGCCGGGGGCGAGGTTCTGGATGAAGACGTCCGCCTGGCGCACCATGTTCATCAGGATCGCACGATCTTCCGCCTGCTTGAGATCGAGACAGACCGATTCCTTGCCGCGGTTGAGCCAGACGAAATAGGCGCTTTCGCCATGGACGAGGTGGTCGTATTCACGGGCGAAATCGCCCTCCGGCCGCTCGACCTTGATGACCCGCGCGCCGGCGTCGGCGAGCTTGCAGGACAGATAGGGCGCCGCCACCGCCTGCTCGAGCGAGACGACCAGCACGCCCTCTAGATCCTTGGCCCGATCCGCCATCGCCGCCGCCCTTTCATCCGTTGCGTCCGGCCAAGATATCGCCGATTTCCGCCATCGCTTCAAATAACAGTGTCATGCGGCCTCCATAGCGGAATGTTATCCCCGCCCCATAAGCTTGCCCTATGGGCTGCGGCGCAAAAATATATTGGCGCAGCGCGCGGCGCGCGGCCACAATGGCCGTCCCCTCCTCTCGTGACGATCGGGCCGCTATGACTGTCGATATTTCGGACCTCGCGCTTTTCCTGTTCGTCCCCGCCGACCGGCCGGAGCGTTTTCCCAAGGCCGCCGCTTCGGGCGCGGACGCGATCATCGTCGATCTGGAGGACGCGGTGGCGGCCGCCGCCAAGGACGCCGCCCGCGCCGCCATGCTCGCGGCGGAAAGGCCGGCGTCGCCCGCTTTCATCCGCATCAACGGCGTCGGTGCGCCTTGGCACGACGCTGACGTGGCGGCGGCGGCGCAATGGCGTCCCGACGGCGTGGTGCTGCCCAAGGCCGAAAGCGCCGCCGACATCGAATCCTTACGCGCGCGTCTGCCGGCCGGCATGACGTTAATCGCCCTCATCGAATCGGCGCGGGGGCTGCCGGCGGCGCGGGACATCGCGGCGGTCTCCGACCGCCTCGCCTTCGGCTCCATCGACTTCGCCGCCGATCTCGGCTGCGCGCATGGCCGCGACGCGCTGCTTCTCGCGCGCAGCGAAATCGCGCTGGCCGCGCGGCTCGCCGGCCGCCCCGCCCCCATCGACGGCGTGACGATCGCCATCAAGGACGACGCCCTCATAGAGGATGACGCGCGCTATGGCGCGGCGCTCGGTTTCGGGGCCAAGCTGCTGATCCATCCGGCGCAGGTCGAGCCGGCGCGGCGCGGCTTCTCCCCCTCCGACGAAGAGGTGCTGTGGGCGGAGAAAATCGTCGCGCAGGCCGGCGACGGCGCGGCGCGCGCGGTGGACGGCGTCATGGTCGACCTGCCGGTGCTGGCCCGCGCGCAAAAAATCCTGCGGCGCAGGCGGGCCACGCCATAATTTTCGTCTATAGGCGACGTCGCCAATCTGTATTTGTGGTTATAGCGTCGGGGCCGTAGATTTGGCGCTGGTTTGCAGTTTTCAAAGAGGACATGATGGCGGCTGATCAAGACTACGCCGAAATTCGCGCGGAAGTGGCCAAGCTCTGCGCCGGTTTTCCCGGCGAATATTGGCGCCGGCTCGACCGGGAGGGCGCCTATCCCGCCGAATTCGTCGATGCGCTGACTAAGGCCGGCTATCTGTCGGCGCTGATCCCGGAGGACTATGGCGGCTCGGGCCTGCCGCTTTCGGGGGCCGCCGCCATCCTGGAGGAAATCCAGCTTTCGGGCTGCAACGGCGGCGCCTGCCACGCGCAGATGTATATCATGGGCGCGATCCTGCGCCATGGCAGCGAGGAGCAGAAGCGCCGATACCTGCCCGGGATCGCCTCGGGCGAATTGCGCCTGCAGGCCTTCGGCGTGACCGAGCCGACCAGCGGCACCGACACGACCTCGCTCAAGACCTTCGCGCGTCGCGAGGGCGACCGCTATATCGTCAACGGCCAGAAAATCTGGACCTCGCGCGCCGAGCATTCCGACCTGATGCTGCTTCTGGCGCGCACCACGCCCGCCGACCATGCGGCGAAGAAGACCGACGGCCTGTCGGTGTTCATCGTCGACATGCGCGAGGCGCTGAAGGGCGGCATGAGCATCCGCCCCATCCGCACCATGATGAACCACGCCACGACGGAAGTGTTTTTCGACAATGTCGAGGTGCCGGCGGAAAACCTGATCGGCGAGGAAGGCAAGGGTTTCCGCTATATTCTCTCGGGCATGAACGCCGAGCGCATCCTGATCGCCGCCGAATGCGTGGGCGACGCCAAATGGTTCATCCGCAAGGCCAGCGACTACGCCCGCGAGCGCGTGGTGTTCGGCCGCCCCATCGGCCAGAACCAGGGCGTGCAGTTTCCTATCGCCCGCGCCTATGCGCAGATGCGCGCCGCCGAATTGATGGTGCACGAGGCCGCGCGCCGCTACGAGCAGGGCGAGAATTGCGGCGAGCAGGCCAATATCGCCAAGATGCTGGCGGCGGAAGCGTCATGGGCGGCGGCGGAGGCCTGCGTGCAGACCCATGGCGGCTTCGCCTTCGCCGAGGAATACGACGTCGAGCGAAAATTCCGCGAGACGCGGCTCTATCAGGTCGCGCCGATCTCGACCAACCTGATCCTGAGCTTCATCTCCGAGCACGTGCTCGGCCTGCCGCGATCCTATTAAGGAGCTTACGATGACCGTCGTCGACATGGAGCATCTGAAAGGCTGGATCGGCCGCGAGCGCGCCTTGACCGACCTGATCACGCCGCGCCTGGCGGCGAGCCTCGCCGCCGTGCTGGACGGCGAGGCGAAGACGGAAGCCGGCGCGTCGGCGCCCATCGGCGTCCATTGGTGCCTCGCCCCGGACATCGCGTCGATGAGCGCCCTGGGGCCGGACGGCCATCCCGCGCGCGGCGGCTTTCTGCCGCCCGTGCCGTTTCCGCGCCGGATGTGGGCTGGGAGCGAACTGAAATTTCTCGGCGATTTCCGCGTCGGCGACGAGGTCGTCCGCCGTTCGACCATCGAGAATGTCGAGATGAAAAGCGGCCGCAGCGGAGAACTGATCTTCGTCACCCTGCGCCATCTCTATTTCACCCCGCGCGGCGCGGCGCTGGACGAGCGTCAGGACCTCGTCTTTCGCGAGCTGGAAACGACAGGCGGCGGCCAAGCGGCGGCGCAGCCGGCCGAACAAGGCGAGCATAACCGCGCGATCGCAGCCGATCCGGTGCTTCTGTTTCGCTATTCGGCGATCACCTTCAACGGCCACCGCATCCATTACGACCAGCCCTATGCGACGGGAGAGGAAAACTATCCGGGGCTGGTGTTTCACGGGCCGCTTCAGGCGACTCTCTTGCTCAATCTCGCGGCGGAACTGCGCGACGGCGAGCCGCCGGAGGCGTTTTCGTTCCGCGCGGTGCGTCCGCTGTTTTCCGGCGGACAGGTCACGGCTCATGCCCGTCAAGACGGGACGCGCATGGATTTATGGATCGCAGACCAAAGCGGCGCAGTGACGATGAAGGCGTCCTGCTGACGGCTCAGGCTTCGCCGAGCAGCGCCGCCACCTCGCCCGCCGTGGGCGCGGCCGCGCCGGCGCCCGGCCGGGTGACCGCGATGGCCCCCGCGGCGGCGGCGTAGCGCACGCAATCATGCAATGAACGGCCTTCGGCGAAGGCCACGGCGAGACCGCCGTTAAAACTGTCGCCGGCGGCGACGGTGTCGACGACCTTGACCTTGAAGGGCTCGAAATGGGTCATTTCGGTCGCCGTCGCCAAAAGCGCGCCGCGTCCGCCCAGCTTCAGCACGACGATCCTGGGACCGCGCGCCAGAAGATCGCGCGCCGCCGCTTCCGCCGCCGCCAGATCGACCGGCTCGATTCCGGTGATTTCAGCCGCTTCCGTCTCGTTGGGCGAAACGATGTCGCTGAGCGCGATCAGATCGGCCATGCGGCCGGCGTCGCCCACCGGCGCGGGATCGAGGCAGACCGCTCCGCCCGCGGCGCGGACGGCGGCCGCCACGGCCAGATTGGCCTCATGCGGCACTTCGCGCTGCAACAGGGCGATTTTCGCGCGCGCGATGTCGGCGGCGTAGAGATCGACGTCGGCCGGCGACCAGCGCCCATTGGCTCCGGCGCAGACGGCGATGGTGTTCTGGCCGCTTTCGTCGACCTGGATCAGCGCCATGCCGGTATCGACGCCGGCGATGACGCGAACGCCCTCAGTGCCGAGGCCGAAATCCCGCATCTGCTTCAGCGCCAGCTCACCGAAGGCGTCGTCGCCGACCGCCCCGGCGAAACGGATGTCGCCGCCCATCTTGGCGATGGCGACGGCCTGGTTGGCCCCCTTGCCGCCCAGCCCGATGCCATAGCCCGAGGCGTTGACGGTCTGGCCAGGCCGTGGAAGCGCCGCCATGCGGGCGCTGACGTCGACATTCACACTGCCGAAAACGAAGATGCTCAACGACTCTCTCCAAGTTCGAGGAATTGAATTTGGAAATAACCGCCTTCGCCCGTCGTTTCAACAAACAGATCGCTTATCGCCGCCCGCGACCTCAATAAGCCTGTGCGGTATAGGTCAGCGACATTTCCTGCAAGCTGACGGATTGCGGTGATCCCATTGGTTGACTCGTCTCTGTTACGTTCTTCGCTCATTTGGTTAAAACGATATCGTCTGATCCGCGATCGCTTCGTGATCGCTCTGTTTTGGCTTCCTTTTGGGTGAGAAAGTCCTGACTATATGGTTCTAATTTTCTTACCTTTTGTAAGCTTTATGAAACTTAGGATACCCTTTCATTTCATTGCTCAGATTCGGCATACGGCGTCTACAGTGGATAAAGTTTGTTTCTGGCGTGTGTGAAATGCGCTGGTGAGCAGGGAGGCCAGCGAGAACCCTCCTCCCCGCGCCTTCTCTATGAAACTTCGCAGATAAGCCGCTGGTGATTGAATTTCAGCATGCCGCTGTAAGATATAAGCGATGAGGATAGCCGTCTGGTGTTCTCCCAGCGTTTTCATCGCCAATTCCTGCAGCTTGTCGTTGACGCCGAGGAAGTGACGCACCGTCTGTGCGGTTTCGGTGAAGATCGACCAATTTCGAATTGGATACGTCGCATAATCTTCCAGATCCGGACAAATGCGCATGATCTGGTCGAGCGAAATGGAAGGGACTGGCGTTTTTGTTTGCTGCAAATCCTGTTTTTCAAGATGGGAATCTGGATTTGATTCAATATGGCGCCGCTCATTTTGAGATTCATAGCCGCTCATATTTTGAACTTTTTGCTGATTATTCAAAGCTTTATCGATATCGGCGCGCAAAAGCTCCAGAGCTTGCGCCAAGCGAGCAAGTTCTTCCGGCTCCGCACGGCGTGGAATGGCGTCGACGAGCTGGCGCAAGCGAATATGGAGCTCAGTCCATGGACCGTCCATCTCCTCGTTGAGCGCGAACTCGATCAGCTTCGCGTTGTCGCGGCGCAGAAGCGTCACCCGTTCGCGTAGCTCACGCAGAGCGGTCTTTTCCGCATTGACGCGCTGGGCCGCCTGCTCGATTTCATCCGCCCGAACGAGCAGCGGAGACAGCGAGAAGCCGAAAGCGATCTGCACGCCGCCTTCCTTCGTGCGGCGGGCGTAGCGTTTTCCATTGGGGCTGTCCTGACGCGTGATCAATCCAGCTTCGATCAGGGCCGCGATATGACGGCGCAAGGTGGCGTCGGCCATGCCATGCGCCCGCAGAGCGAGCTGCTTGTTGGACGGGAATACGACCAGTCCGTTCTGAGCGGAAAGATTGTTTTCAGGATAAAAGGACAGCAAGGCCGACAGCACGGCCAGCGAGCGGTCGTTGATCTGAAAAACCGTCTTGGCTTCGCAAAGCCAGCGGTGAATCTTCCACTTGTCCACGGATGCTTGTTGCGGAATGCGGCGCGCCCTCTCCTGCATATCCAGAAGGGCACGCGTCATCCCTCGACCGCCAAAAGGCGTCGACGCCAGTTGAATCTCCATTTTCCTTCACCTTCCACAAGGCAAAAGAAATCCGCCCGTCAAAAAGACGCTGATAGCACTTGACAGTGATTCGTGGATTTGCGATTCTCTAGCTGCTAAACCAATGAGAAGGGCTTCCACAACGGCGACGTTTGGGGGCCTTTTTCTTTTGCTGCGCTGTTCCTTTTCCGTTTGGCCCTCATCGAGAGCGATGGATTTTACTGCGACGGGCGGATAACACGCCCATCCTTACGCTGACTCACACGGAATCCTTGTTCTGGAACGACGCATAAAGCGCATCCAGATTGCGGGAGATCCATTCGGCGAAACGCGGCCCGTTGGTCGAACTCAAGGCCAGCGTCGCCGTTTTTCCGTTCTGCTTGATCACGGCGCTGACGGATTTGTCGGCCGCATTCCATGTCGCGCCGGGTCGGGCCGCCGCCTTGGTGACGGATTTCTTCTGGCGCATGCCCTTGAGCGAGGCGTAAAGCCGCTCGAAACGATCGCTGGACGGGGCGTCCTCGAAATCGTCCGCCGCGATCACGCCATAGGCGAGGTCCTTCTTGCCGGGCATGTCGAGCAGTTTGCGCAGTTCTAGCCAGCGATCGCGCCCGACACCCTTGGCCGGGCCAATGGCGACCAGGATATCCTCGGGAATGGATTTTGGAATCGTCAGCATCTTGGATAGCGTCTGATAATCGACCGTCAGCGCGGCCTGGATGGCTTCGCGCTCGAAGCCCAATTCTTCCAGCTTGGCTGCGAACAGAACCCGCTCGATGAAGCTGAGATTGGCCCGGGCGGAGTTTTCCTGGCCCTGGCTCAGAATATGCTCGAGATCGGCGAGGGGCTTGATTACCGCCCGCACCTTGACGCCCAGCTCCTGCGCGACCTTGGCCCGGCGATGACCGAAAACGATCATGTAACGACCGCTAACGGAAGGATGCGGGCGGACGAGAATGGGGCTGTCCTGACCACGCTCGCGAATGGCTTCCAGAAGCTCGCGATATTCCTGATCGTCGGCGTCAGGCAGGCGATCGGCGACGAAAGAGACGTCGAGATCGGCGGGATCGAGTTCGACTACGGTTTCGCCATCCAGCCGTTGCGAGGCCTGTCGCGCCAGCTCGTCGATGGAGGCGGAGAGGGACTTGGCCGCGCCGAAACGACGCGACACGGCCTCGGCCGGTTGCGCCGCCTCTTCCGCCTCGGTCCGCATCACGCTCTCAAAAATGTTCTTTCGCGCCATTCTCTTATCCTCAAATCAGACATCCGCCTGATTTTATTTCCTGTTCGTCGTTTTAGACGGCGGTCTAACGTCCCCACGCCGCGTGAATCAGCCCACGGATTTCCATATTGACCGCCTCCATGGCTTCCATGGCGCGGTCATAGGTTCCGCGGTTCATCGACGAGCGATCGACTTCGTACAATGTCTGCTTGGTCAGGCCGGCGTCGGAAATGGCGGTCGATTTCAGCATTTGATGCTTCAGCATATGCGACGCCAGCATGCTCTGCATAAAACCCACCATCTGCGCCTGCGGCACGTCGGTTGGTTCGTAACGGGTGATGAGATAGCGGAACCAGTCCAGCTCGACATCGCCGCCGGCCTGCCGCACGGTCTTGAGAATATCGCCGAGCATGAGCAGGAATTGCGACATCGACATCAGGTCGAGCATCTGCGGATGCACGGTGATTAGGACGGCGGTCGCGGCGGAAAGCGCGGTCAGGGTCAGATAGCCGAGCTGCGGCGGGCAATCGACCACGACGACGTCATATTGATCGTCCACTTCGGCAAGCGCCTTGGCGATGCGGCTCCAGAACGTCTTGCCCTCGCCGCCATTCTGCATGGCGAGCGGCGTATCATATTCATATTCCTGCAATTCCAGCATCGCCGGGATGATGTTGAGGCTAGGGAAATTGGTGCGGCGGATCACGTCGCGGATCGGTTTGCGCTCGGAATCGTAGCGGATCGCTTCATAGAGCGACGGAAATTCGTCCAGTTCCGGCTGAATGCCATGCAGCGCCGATAGAGACGCCTGCGGATCGAGATCTATGGCGAGGACGCGATGGCCGGTGAGGGCCAGATGCTGCGCCAGATGCGCGGCGGTGGTGGTCTTGCCCGAGCCGCCCTTGAAGTTGACTACCGCGACCACTTGCAGCTTTTCACCGCCGCGACGATGCGGGACATAGCGTTTGACCTCGGCGCGGCCGTTCTGGTCGAGCCACTGACGCAAGGCTTGAATCTGGTCGACGTCATAAGCGCGACGGCCGCCCGAGAGAATGGTCGGCTCGACGCCCTTGCCTTCGAGATGCAGCTTCTTCAGATTGCTGGGAGAAACGCCGAGAAAATGAGCCGCTTCGGCCATGGAAAACTGCCGCAAATTTTTGCGCGCGTCGGGCGGGAAGTTTTCATGGCGCAGCAGATTGAGCTTGCGCGAGATTTCTCGCCCTTGCGTCAGGATCATGTCGTCAAACGACATGGGTGCTGCTTTGTTTGCGATATTCATCGGTTCGGAATCCCTGGTGACGGCATCGGAAAGGATGCAGCCTAAATGCCGTCATTATGTCCGATTCTCTTGCTGCTGCAAGGGGCGCCCTTATTAACAAAGCATTAGCGTCTTCGGTTCAGATGCAAAAAATTCGCCAAGGCCGAATCGAATCGATGCATCTACTTGTTTTTAAAAAGCTTTATCGGAAATAGACGGCGGTCTAATTAATGTTGGATATAACGTCTCGGTTTTCCACGGAAAACGGGGGATGAAATTCAGGATATGGCTTACGGTTCTCGAGTGATTCTGGCGTGCTTCCAATGGGGCATGCTTTAACCAAGATATTTGGAGAATTGCAGCCTTAAAAGCTGCGTTATGCGTCAGTTTGATGGTAACGCTCAGAATTGAGGTTTGGGTAAAGATTGCTTCGATGTTTGTGGTTCGTTGCGCCGCTGTAGGTAGTGACAAGGTCGATTCCAGTGCATTGAGTTTGATGGTGTCGTCTCGACCTATATAAGGAGCGGATGCAGGCGGGTTGCGCGCCTATTAATTGGCGAATGAGCAATGGCTCCGAATATGAATGGTGGATTTTCAACGTTTTTCGGGGTATATTAATCAAGTCGAATCGATGCCATATACGGCATTTTCTCTTCCTCATTGTTAGAATTTTGCGCTCGCCTCTGTCGAAACAGAAGGCGATGTTTGGTTTCATTTCATCTAAAAAAATCAATATAAATAGGCGAAAAGCATTTGCGTTTTAAATGCTGGATTGCTGTCGCTGAAGGCATTTCTCGGATGAGATTCCACAGGGTTTGGCTGATGGCTAGCCAGTCTTGATCCCGAGCGCTTAAGCGGGTGCGGGAAGCACTGCTGAGACTTGCCCGGAACGAGGTACGAATGGCCGTGTTAAAAGTCGTATTGAAACGTCGAATAGGAGCAGGTGGCTTTTTTGAGGGGGAGGGCCTTTAATAATCTCCGTCAAGGACTTCTGATCAGCACGCACAGCATGTTCAGAGCACTCATGAAGCGTTTAAATGGAGTGTTGTAGCGCCATGGGCATATTTCAGCGCTGACCGGATGAATCGAAGCGAAAGAGTTAAATCCGGTCGTGAAGGCTAGGCTGTATGTGTTCGCTGTCCATAAGCTGAGATGTAACGCTTTCGATGGCGCTGAATAGGACGATATAGCGGCTTTAAGAGATAGCCATCCATCTCGCGCCATCAACGAAGGCTTTCAATATCCAGTTTTCTATATATTGGGCCGTGGATCTGCCGATGTCCTTTGAGACCGACCTCTATATTTGTGGCGCTGGCGACCGGGTAGTAGCGCCAAAGTCGGAAAGGGAATGGACAGCTCCCGGTAGAGATCGGTAACGATGCGCTTTTTGGATAGCGTTTCTAACTTTTAGAGCGCAGTGTGATCTCGTTTAGTCGCGGTATTGCGTCAAGTATTTGTTTTAAATTGATTTATTACATAAAAATAGGATGGAGCGCTCGTTCGCGCTTGGATAGGAGAGCCAACTGTCAACCTCCCCGCAGCGCTGACATTGCGTTTGGAGCGAGTTGATATTGCGCGTGACGAATATCGGCGCCAAGCGCGTTTTCGGTCTTTTCCAATCCTCCATATCCCGGCAGCACCGGCACGCGAAAGCCTGATTCCAGCCTATTCGCAGCCCGCCAAAATCAGGGGGTGTCATGAAAGCTTCATGTCCGCGGTCTAGGGGTTTTTCGAAAAGCGTCCGCACGACGGGACGCCAACGAAAGGAACAGGACGATGGCGGACGCCGCCTCCATTGCAAGCAATCGATCCACGACTCACCCGGTTCACGCCGGCGGCTCCAGCAAATGGTTCATGCCGGTCTTCGCGCTGCTCGTCTTTTGCGGGCTGGGCTATGTCGGCTATGCGCTGTCGCAGGAGTTGGCCACCGCGGCGGCGGTTCCGTGGATTCTGCTCGGCCTGGCGCTGTTGATCGCGCTCGGCTTCGAATTCGTCAACGGCTTCCACGACACCGCCAATGCGGTGGCGACCGTGATCTACACCCGTTCGCTGCCGGCCGAGATCGCCGTCGTCTGGTCGGGCGTCTTCAACTTCCTCGGCGTGCTCACCTCCACCGGCGCGGTCGCCTTCGGCATCCTGTCGCTGCTGCCGGTCGAGCTGATCCTCCAGGTCGGCTCCGGCTCGGGCCTCGCCATGGTGTTCGCGCTGCTCAGCGCCGCCATCCTGTGGAACCTCGGCACCTGGTATCTCGGCCTGCCGGCCTCCAGCTCGCACACGCTGATCGGCTCGATCATCGGCGTCGGCCTCGCCAACCAGTTCCTCGCGCCCGCCGGCTCCGCCACCAGCGGCGTCGACTGGTCGCAGGCCGGCAATATCGGCATGTCGCTGCTGGTTTCGCCCATCGTCGGCTTCGGCTGCGCGGCGCTTCTTCTTTTGGCGATGAAGCTTCTGGTGCGTAACCAGGCGCTCTATCAGGAGCCCAAGACCGACAATCCGCCGCCGCTGTGGATCCGCTGCCTGCTGATCTTCACCTGCACCGGCGTCAGCTTCGCCCACGGCTCCAATGACGGCCAGAAGGGCATGGGCCTGATCATGCTGATCCTGATCGGCCTGGTCCCCACCTCCTTTGCGCTCAACCGCACGCCCGACCCGCATTATGTCGACGCCTTCAAGTCGGCCTCCATCCAGGTCGAAGCGGCGCTCAACAAATACGCCAAGCCCGGCGTGACCGTGACCGATCCCAAGACGGTGGTGTCCGACGCGGTCAAGAGCAAGAGCTGGAGCGACGAGACCACGGTCGCGCTGGAGCAATATATTGAGGCCACCCGCAACCACATCACCCAGTTCCCGAGCCTCCAGGCCGTGCCCCAGGGCGTCGTCAGCAACCTGCGCAACGACATCTACCTGATCGGCGAATCGCTCAAACTCATCGACAAGAAGAAGCTGCTTCCGATGGAGCCGGCCGACCTCGCCGCCGTGACCGCCTATCACAAGGCGGTGGACGACGCGACCAAGTTCATCCCGATCTGGGTGAAGGTCGCCGTGGCGCTGGCGCTCGGCCTCGGCACCATGATCGGCTGGAAGCGCATCGTCGTCACCGTCGGCGAGAAGATCGGCAAGACCCATCTCAGCTATGGCCAGGGCGCCGCGGCGGAAGTGGTCGCCATGGCCACCATCGGAGCCGCCGACCATTTCGGCCTGCCGGTCTCCACCACCCACGTCCTGTCGTCCGGCGTCGCCGGCACGATGGCGGCCAACGGCTCCGGCCTGCAATGGTCGACGGTGCGCAACATGCTCATGGCCTGGGTGCTGACTCTGCCGGCCTCGATCGCCATCGCCTTCGTGCTCTATCTGGTCCTGCGTCAGGTTTTCTGATCTGATCGACCGAAACCGGAGGCGCGCCAGCGCCTCCGGGCCGTTTCCCCCGACAAAGACGGATTTACCCCATGGACGAGAACGACAGCCTGGATCGCATCAAGGCGGAAATCACCGACAGCTTCGACGAGGAGCTGGAATTGCAGATGGACGAGGAGATGCTCGAGGCGCACGGGCTTTCCGAATCCGGCGAGGACCGGCTCGACCGCAAGGTCTATTTCCGCGAGCTGTTCCGCCTCCAGCACGAGCTGGTCAAGCTCCAGGACTGGGTGCAGCACAGCAAGCTCAAGGTGGTGGTGCTGTTCGAGGGCCGCGATTCCGCCGGCAAGGGCGGCGTCATCAAGCGCGTCACCCAGCGGCTCAATCCGCGCGTCTGCCGCGTCGTCGCCTTGCCGGCGCCGACCGAGCGCGAGCGCAACCAGTGGTATTTCCAGCGCTATGTCCCGCACCTGCCTTCGGCGGGCGAGATGGTGCTGTTCGACCGCTCCTGGTACAACCGCGCCGGCGTCGAGCGGGTGATGGGCTTCTGCACTCCCGACGAGCTGGAGGAGTTCTTTCGTTCCGTGCCGGAATTCGAGCGCATGCTGGTGCGTTCGGGCATCGTCCTGCTCAAATACTGGTTCTCGATCACCGACGACGAGCAGGAATTCCGCTTCAAGATGCGCATCCACGATCCGCTGAAGCAGTGGAAGCTGTCGCCGATGGATCTGGAGAGCCGCATCCATTGGGAAGACTACACCAAGGCCAAGGAAGAGATGCTGCAGCGCACCCATATCGAGGAAGCGCCGTGGTGGATCGTCGAGGCCGACGACAAGAAGCGGGCGCGGCTCAACTGCATCGCCCATCTCCTGTCGCAGATTCCCTATCAGGACGTGCCCAAGCCGCCGATCGCGCTGCCCGAGCGGGTGCGCCATGACGACTATGTCCGCCATGAGCTGCCGTCGGAAATCTACGTGCCGGAAATCTATTGAAAGAAGGCGCCCGGATCGCGGCCCGTGACTCCCATGAATCTGCTGAGCGGCATAGACCATGCTCCGGGTCTGATCGGGGCCTATGGCGGACGCGCCGGCGAGCGCGTCCGCCAGCTTTCGTCCGAGGAGATCGACGCCGCGCTTTCGTCCGGCGACGGCTGGGTGTGGCTGCATGTCGACCTCGTCGACCAGCGCGCGCAGGGTTGGGTGGGGTCGCGCTGCGCCCTGCCGGCGGCGGCGCGCGCCATTCTCGAAGGCCATGACGACAGTCTGGCGCTCGGGCATGAGGAGGGGGTGACGCATGGCGTCGCCGCCGACATGCAGAAGGACATGGAGCGCATGTCGACCACCATCGGCCGGCTGCATTTCGCCGTGACCGAGCGCTTGCTCGTCACCGGCCGGCGGCATCCGCTGGAGGCGGTGGACAAGGTGCGCCGCTCCTTCGCCGAAGGCTTCAAGCCCGCTTCGGCGCTGGAGGTGTTCGAGGTCATCGTCACCAGCTTCTGCAAGAATACCGGCCTGCGGCTGACCGAGGCGACCCGGCTTCTGGACGCGGTCGAGGACCGGCTGGTCACCGAGCGGCTCAGCGACGAGCGCCGCAGCCTGAAGGAAGTCCGCCGGCTGGCCGTGTCGCTGCACCGGCCGGTGGCGGGCATGGTGGCGCTGTTCGAGGAAGAGGACCGCGAGGAGTGGGACCTGTCCGAAAAGGCCCAGGACGCCATGCAGCGGCTGTCGATGCGGCTCGAACGGCTCGATCGCGAAATCGTGATGGTCAACGACCGCGCCCGCCTGCTGCAGGAGGAGATGGCTGCGGAGCTGGCCGACGAATCCAACCGCAGCCTGAAGGCCATGGCCATCATGAGCGCGCTTCTGCTGCCGGGATCGCTGGTGGCGGGCATTTTCGGCATGAACACGGCCGGCCTGCCCTTCACCCATGGCGAGGCCGGCTTCTTCTGGGCGATGGGCCTGGGCGTGGCGGCGAGCGCGGTCTTCTACTGGCTCTTGCGCCGGGCCGGCGTTTCCTTGCGCTTCTGAGCCGGTGCCCGCGAGCGGGGCTGTTGCCGCCGCGACGCGGCGCGTATATGCAGGGAAAAATGAGTCCGACACCTGCACCGAACCGCCTGACGCCGGCCGCCCGCGCCGTCATGATCCCGCCCGCGTCCGCCGCCGGCGGCGACGGAGCGCGCCGTCCATGAGCGCCGTGGCGAAAAGGCCGGCCGACAACAGCGTCGCGCTGGCGCTGCTGGTGGCGGGGACCTTCTTCATGGAGAATCTCGACGCGACGGTGATCACGCCGGCGCTGCCTCAGATGGCGCAGAGCTTCGCCGTGCAGCCGGTCGACCTCAACACCGGCGTCTCGGCCTATATGCTGACGCTCGGCGTCTTCATCCCCGTCTCCGGCTGGATCGCCGAACGCTTCGGCGCGCGCAAGGTCTTCGCCTTCGCCATCGCGCTCTTCACCCTCGCTTCGTTGCTCTGCGGCATGGCGCAGACCCTGCCGCAATTCGTCGCCATGCGGGTGCTGCAAGGCGTCGGCGGGGCGATGATGGTGCCGGTTGGGCGGCTGGTCGTGCTGCGCGCCACGCCGAAGGAGCGGCTGATCGGAGCCATCGCCCTTCTCACCTGGCCGGCGCTGGTGTCGCTGGTGCTGGGGCCGCCGCTGGGCGGGCTGATCGTCGACCACGCCGACTGGCGCTGGATCTTCTATCTCAACGTGCCGCTGGGGCTGGTCGCCTTTCTCTTCGCGCTCAAGCTGACGCCGGCCGACATCCATGGCGGCGCCAAAAGCTTCGATTGGCCGGGCTTCCTTTTGACCGGGGTAGGGCTGTTCTTCCTGCTGTTCTCCACCGAGGCCATGGCGCGGCCGCGAATCGACTGGACGGAGACGGCGCTTTCGGCCGTCGCCGGCGTGGCGCTTCTGCTTCTGGGCGTGCGGCACCTGCGCCGGACGGCGCATCCGATGATGGCGCTCGATTCGCTGAAGATCCCCACCTTCGCGGTGGCGATCTGGGGCGGCTCGCTGTTCCGCATGGGGGTGAGCGCGGTGCCGTTCCTGCTGCCGCTGATGCTGCAGATCGGCTTCGGCTACGACGCCTTCCAGTCGGGCGTCATGCTGATGGCGGTCTTCGCCGGCAACCTGGCCATGAAGCCGATGACCACCGCCGTGCTGCGCCGCTTCGGATTCCGGCGGGTGATCGTGGTCAACGGCGTCGTCAACGCCGCCGCCATCGCCGCCTGCGCCGGCTTCTCGCCGGCGCTGCCGCTCTGGGTCGTCTGCCTGGTGCTGTTCGTCGGCGGCATGTCGCGCTCGATGCAGTTCACCGCGCTCAACACCATCGCCTTCGCCGATATCCCGCAGCCCGACATGACCAGCGCCAACACGCTGTTCTCCACCGCCTTCCAGCTCGCCATGGGCCTGGGCGTGGCGCTGGGGGCCATCGCCTGGCGCATCGGCGAGAGCGTCGCCGCCTCGGCCGGCCCGGCCGCGCCGTTCCGCGTCGCCTTTCTCATCGTCGCGCTCGCGGCGCTGATCGGCGTCTGGGACGGCTTCGCCCTCAAGGCCGGCGCCGGAGACCATATCGCGAAAGGCGCGAAGACCGGAAAGTCCTGATGACCACATCCCCCAAGCCTGCCTCCACCGCCAGACCGGCGGGCGGACCGCTGCGCGGCGTCGCGCTCGGTTTCGCGTCCTTCGCCGCCTTTTCGTTCAGCGACGCCAGCGTCAAGCTGATCGAGGGCAAGCTGCCGCCTTACGAATCGGCCTTTTTCGGCGCGCTGTTCGCGCTGACGGCGATTCCCTTCCTGATGCAGCCCGGAGACCGCTGGAGCGACGTCTTTCGCACCACCAGCCGGCCGCTATGGCTGCTGCGCTTCGTCTGCTACGCGCTGGGGGTGATCGGCAGCGTCACCGCCTTCACGCGGCTGTCGATGGCGGAGGCTTTTTCGCTCATCTTCCTCCAGCCCGCCTTCGTCACGCTGATGTCGATGACGTTCCTGAAGGAGCGCATCGGCGTCAGGCGCTGGAGCGCGGTCGTCATCGGCTTCCTCGGCGTGCTGATCGTGCTGCGCCCGGGCTTCCGCGACCTGTCGATCGGTCATCTGGGCGCGATCTTCGCCGGGCTCGGCGGGGCGGTGTCGGTGGTGACCTTCCGCGCGGCGGGGCCGAAGGAGAAGAAAATCTCGCTCTACGGCGCCGGCGTGCTGGGCGGTCTGGTGATCTGCGGATTGGTGATGATTCCGTCGTTTCAGGCGCCGACGGCGGCGGAATGGGGCATGCTGGCCGGCTACGGCCTGCTGGCGGCCTTCGCCAACGTGCTTCTGATGCAGGCGGCGATCTTCGCGCCGGCGGCCTATATCGGCCCGACGCAATATAGCCAGATGCTATGGGGGGTGGCGCTGGGCTATCTTCTGTTCGACGACAAGGTCGACGGGACCATGGGCTTCGGCATCTGCCTGATCGTCGGATCGGGCCTCCTGACCCTCATCCGCGAACGCCAGCGCGGAACGCCGCTGCCGCCGCCGATCGCGGGGGAGCAGGCGGCCATCGCCCTGATGCCGGACAGAACGCCGCCGTCCGACGACGGCGCTTGATCGCGGGATGATCGCGGTGGCGCAACGGATCGCGCCACTCCACCTCTTTGTTTCGCCGCATCCATGCGCCGCCGAATTTCGCATTCGGCTGCAGGATGCTTTCGCCTTGGATGGGCTTAGCGGGCGCGGCGGAAAAGGCCGCGGTCGATCTGACGCTGACGATATTCTAGATCGTAGGGATCCATGGAGGCGTTCAGATAAGCGAGCTCCCGCTCTTCGGTGCTCGGGACGCGCAGGGCGCGGGTGAAATTCCTGATCTGCTTCAACATCGGTAAACCTCTTTCGGTTGACCTCCCGACGTCAAAGATAGAGTTTTTTTCCGCTGCGACCAGTCACACTATTCCATTGCTGCCATGCAGTTCATGCATAGCAGCGTGGCGAAATCTTGGGCGAATCTGTCCAAATGGAGGCAAATAGCCACAAAATTATACGGAAGATTTACAGTGTATTACTGAAGATGAACCGAAAAGAACGTTTTGTCGGCTTTTAGATGCTTTTCTTCGCTTCTTGCGATCTTTTGCGTCACGAAGGAAGCCGCCGCGCATCGGCGGCGGCTTCCGGCTTTCGGATCAATAGGGGCTGTCGGGGAAATAGAATTCGGCGGCGTTCTCCTTGGTGATCAGCGGGCTGTCCAGCACGTAGCGGCCGCGCACCGGCGACTGGGTGGCGTAGCGCATGGCCGTCACCTGGATCGCCGGGATGATCAGCGTCGGCGGATAGAAGATGTCGGCGTCGACGAGGGCATCGCCGTCCATGATGGTCTTGATGACGCGGTTCATGCCCGAGCCGCCGAGCAGCACCATGCCCTTCTGCCGGTTGGCCTGCTCGATCGCCGCGCGCGCGCCCAGCGCCGCGTCGTCGTCGCCGGCCCAGACGCCGTCGATCTGCGGGAAGCGGGTCAGGAAGTCCTGCATGACCTCGAAGGCCTTGTCGGGGTTCCAGTTGGCGAACTGCATGTCGAGGATTTCCAGCCCGCTACCCTCGATCGTCTTTTTGAAGGCGTCGATGCGGATATTGTCGATCGCCGTCGGAATGCCGCGCATCACCACGAGCTTGCCGCCCTTGGGGAATTTCGACTTGAAATATTGCGCGGCGATGATGCCGTATTGCGGGTTGTTGCCGCCGACATAGAGGTCCTCGACGCCGTCTTCCGACAGGCCGCGGTCCACCGCGGTGATGAAGACGCCGCGCGCCTTGGCGGCCTTGACCGGCTCGGTCAGCGGCGCGCTCTCCATCGGCAGGATCACCAGCGCGTCGATCTTGCGCGCCACCAGGTCCTCGACATTGTTGACCTGCGACTGCACGTTGCCGGCGGTGGTGACGACGAACTCGATGGAAGGGAAGGCGGCCTGCATCGCCTTGACGGTGCGCTCGGTGTGGAAGTTGAGGCCGCCGGTCCAGCCATGGGTGGCGGCCGGGATGGCGACGCCGATCTTGGCCGGCTTGCCGGCCTTGTCGTCGGTCTTTTCCTCGGCCATGGCGCGGCCTGCGCCGATGGCGGGCAAGGCCAGGCCCACGGCGCTCGCGGCCAGCATGTTTCTACGGGTCAGTTTCATTCGTCTTCCTCCTTTGGACGGGTTATCGGGTTTTGCGGCGTTGCAGGAATACGGCCACCACGATGATGACGCCCTGCACCGCGCCGTTGAGATGCGGGCTGAAATAGCTGGTGAGATTGAGGATGTTGGCGACGAGGCCGAGGATCAGCACGCCGACAACGGCGCCCCAGACGCGGCCGTAGCCGCCCGAAAGCGCGGTGCCGCCGATGATGACCGCGGCGATGGCCTCCAGCTCCCACAGCATGCCGGTCGAGGGCGTGACCGCGCCGAGGCGCGGCACGTAGATCAGCGTCGCAAGCCCCACGCAGAGGCCTTGCAGCACATAGGTGGCGAGCCGCACGCGGTCGACGCGGATGGCCGAATGGCGGGCCACCTCGTCGTTCGAGCCGACCGCCGTGACATGGCGGCCGAAGCGCAGCCACGTCATGACGATCTCGCCGATCACCGCCAGCACGGCGAAGATCAGCACCGGCACGGGAACGCCCGCCACCGTGCCGTAATAAAGCGGATGGCCCACGGCCCTCAGCGCGAAATTGAGCGAGATCGAACCTCCGTCCGACATCCAGGTGATGAGCGAGCGCATGATGCCCATCGTGCCGAGCGTGACGATGAAGGCGTCGATGCGGCCCCAGACCACCAGCCCGCCATTGACGAAGCCGGCGACGCCGCCCAGCAGCAGCGCCAGCACCGAGCCGATGCACAGGACCTGCCAGCCGCCCCAGGACGGCGGCATGGCGTTCATCAGAAGGATCGACAGGCCGGCGACCAGCGCCGCCATCGCCCCCACCGACAGGTCCAGCCCCTTGGCGGTGATGACGAAGGTGGCCCCGATGGCGATGATGCCGATGATGGCGGAGCGGGTCAGCACGTTGAGGAGGTTTTCGGCCGAAAGGAAGGTCGGGCTCAGAAGGCTGCCGGCCACGAACAGAAGCAGGAGCGCGATCAGCGGCCCCATGCGGCTCAGAAGGTTGCGGATCATGAAAGACTGTCCTGTTGGTCGGGTTTGGCCTCAAGCCCCAGGGCGAGATGCAGGATTTCGTGTTCCTCGGCGCGGCGGCCCTCGGGCGGCGCCACCACGCCGGCGACGCGGCCGCGATCCATCACCAGGATGCGGTGCGAGAGGCCGATCAGCTCCGGCAGCTCCGACGAGATCACCACCACCGCCTTGCCCTGTTCGGCGAGGCCGGCGATGACGTGGTAGATCTGGCTCTTGGCGCCAATGTCGACGCCGCGCGTCGGCTCGTCGAGGATGACGATGTCGGGATCGGAGGCGAGCGTCTTGGCGATCAGCACCTTCTGCTGGTTGCCGCCCGAAAGCTGGCCCACCGTGATCCGGGGCGAGGCGGCGCGGATGTCGTAGCGGGCGCGGGCCTCGTCGTAGCGGCGCGCCTCGGCCTTGCGGTCGATGATCTCGGAGCCCTGCAATGCGCCCAGCGTCAGGCTGACGTTCAGCTCCAGGTTCTCCTTCAATAGAAGGCCGCGCTCCTTGCGGTCCTCAGTGAGATAGGCGAGGCCGAGCCGCCACGCCTCGACCAGGTCGGGCAGGGGGCGGCTTTTCCCGCGCAGCTCGAAGCGGTCGGCCGTGGCGGGGCGCAGGCCGACCAGTCCCTCGAACATCTCCGTCCGCCCGGCGCCGACCAGTCCGGCGACGCCCAGTATCTCGCCCGGTGCGACCGAGAAGCAGGCGCCGCGCACCGGCGCGCCGAAATCGCGCGCCACGGAAAGGTTCTCCACCGACAGGATCGGCGCGGTGCTCGGCCGGGGCGGCAGCGGCGGGAACAGGTCCTGCATCTCGCGCCCGATCATCGCCGAGGCGATGGCGTGCTCGGTCAGCTCCGCCTTGGGACGGTCGAGCGTGATCTCGCCGTCGCGCAGCACGGCGACGCGGTCGGCGATCCGCAGCACCTCCTCCAGCCGGTGCGAGGTGAAGACCACCGCGCCGCCCTCGGCCCGGAAGGCGGCGATGCGCTTGAACAGGGCGTCAGTCTCGCGCGCGCCCAAGACGGCGGTGGGCTCGTCCATCAACAGGAGCTTCGGCCTGGCCGCGAAGGCCTTGGCCAGCTCCACGATCTGCCAGCTCGCCACCGGCAGGTCGGCGAGGCCGGCCTCGGGGTCGATATCGGCGTCGAGCAGCTTCAGCGCGGCGCGGGCCTCGGTCCGCATGCGCTCGAAATCGATCAGGCCGAAGCGCGTCGGCTCGCGGCCGAGCAGGATGTTCTCGGCCACCGACAGATGCGGGATCAGCGCGAATTCCTGGTGCACCAGCACGATGCCCGCAACCTCGGCCTTGCGCGGATTGGCGGGCGCGGGCCGACCCTCCCACGTGACCTCGCCCTCGGCGGGCGCGAGATAGCCGGCGACGATCTTCATCAGCGTCGATTTTCCGGCCCCGTTCTCGCCCACCAGCGCCAGCGTTTCGCCGGGGCGGAGCGTCAGGTCTATGCCGTTCAGGACCCGGTTCGGCCCATAGGAATGGGCGACGCGGGCGAGCCTGAGCGCCTCCGGCGGATGTGTGTCGGGCATGGCGATTTCCTCCGACGCAATAAAAACATCATATCTTTTCATTTTGCTATATCTATTGCATGAGCCGTGCGGCGCATCGGCGTTGACAGCCCGTCTTTTGTGTGCAACAAATTTTGCAAATAATAAAAATATGGAATTTTTGATGAAAGCCCCGTTTCGAGCGGCGGCGAAAAGGGAGGAGCATGTGGCGACGGAGGACGCAGCGCCTACTCCGCTTCTGGAGGCGAAGGGCGTTTCAAAATATTTCGGCGCGATCACCGCGCTGCGCGACGTGAATTTCCACGTCGATCCGGGCGAGGTGCTGGGCGTGGTCGGCGACAACGGCGCCGGCAAGTCGACCTTGATGAAGATCCTGTCCGGCCTCTATACGCCCAGCGAGGGGGAGCTGGTGTTCCAGGGCCGTCCGGTGCGCTTTTCGAGCCCCAAGGACGCCCGCCTGCACGGCATCGAGATGGTCTATCAGGACTTCGCGCTGGCCGGGAACATGCCGATCTACGAGAACATCTATCTGGGCCGCGAGCCGGGCCGCAAGCTGGGGCCGCTGCGCATCGTCGACCACGGCAAGGCCCGCGCCATGGCGCGCGAGCACCTGGAGAAGCTGAAGATCAGCGTCAAGTCCATCGACCAGAACACCGAGAACCTGAGCGGCGGCCAGCGCCAGGCGGTGGCCATCGCGCGCGCCACCGCCTTCGACGCCAAGCTGGTCATCATGGACGAGCCGACGGCGGCGCTGGCCATCAAGGAGGTGGGCAAGGTGCTCGACCTCATCCGCTCGCTCAAGGACCACGGCGTGGCGGTCATCATCATCTCGCACCGCATGGACGACATCTTCTATTGCTGCGACCGCGTGATCGCCTTGTTCCAGGGGACCAATTTCGCGGAGGCGAAGCTCTCCGACACCAACCGCAACGAAGTCATCGGCTGGATCATGGGCGCCAAGAACCATGCCGACGAGCTGGCTCACGATCGGGTGAAATGACGTGCTGCACAATTCCAAATACGGGCCCAAACTCTCGCAATTCCTCGAAACCTACGGCATCGTCGTGGTGGTGATCGTCATGATGGCGGTGCTCGCCGTCATTAAGCCGGCGGTGTTCCTGTCGGCGGAGAACCTGTCCAACATCCTCAAGCAGAACGCCTCGCTGGCGCTGCTGGCGCTGGGCATGCTGGTGGTCATCATCACCGGCGGCATCGATCTTTCGGTGGGCTCCACCATGGCGCTGGCCATGGTCTGCATCGCCATGGCGGCGCAGGCGGGGACGCCCTGGCCGGTCTGCCTGGTGATCGGCCCCGTGGTGGGGCTCGCGGTCGGCTATATCAACGGCGCCGGCCTCACCAAGCTCCGGCTGCCGCATCCCTTCATCATGACGCTCGGCACGCTCAACATCGCGCGCGGCCTCACTTATCTGCTCACCGGCGGCGCGCCCGTCTCCGGCCTCCAGCCGGAGGTGCGCTATCTCGGCATCGCCTATTGGGGCCTCGGCGTCTTCAATCCGCCGGCCGGCCTGCCGGTCAGCCTGATCGTGGTGGCGCTGAGCGCGGTTCTGGTCTGGCTGTTCCTCAACTACACCTCGACCGGCCGCCACATCTACGCCATCGGCGGCAATCCGCAAGCCGCGCGCGTGTCGGGCGTCAACGTCGACCGCGTCCTGGTGCTGGTCTATATGATCTGCGGCTTCTTCGCCGGGCTCGCCGGCCTGCTGCTGGTCGGCCGCAGCGGCAGCGGCTTCCCCAACGCCGGCATCGGCATCGAGCTCGACGCCATCGCGGCGGTGATCATCGGCGGCGCCTCCTTCTTCGGCGGCCGCGGCACGGTGCTGGGCGTGATGGCCGGCGTGCTGATCATGGGCCTGCTGCGCAACGGCCTCAACATCAACAATGTCAGCGCCTTCTGGCAGATGATCCTGATCGGCTTCGTCATCATCATCGCCGTCTATATCGACGTGCTGCGCCGCCAGGCCGCCGTGCGGCGCTGACGGTCCCAATTCCGGCGCGCGCGTCTCGGCGCGCCGGTGAAGACAGGTGAGACTTTCAAATTCTGGGAGGGAATTGAAATGCGTAGAATTCTGCTTACCGGCGCGGCGCTCGTCGCCATGGCCGCCGCGGCCCAGGCCGCCGACACCTATGTGGTGACCATGAAGGGCCCGGCCGCCGGTAACCCCTACTGGGCCGCCTTCGAGCAGGGGGCCAAGGCCAAGGGCAAGGAGCTGGGCGTCGAGGTGATCGTGGTGTCGCCGCCGAGCGAGACCGACGTGCAGGCCCAGATCGGCCAGGTCGAGGACCTGATCGCGCAGAAGGTGGCCGGCATCGCCATCGCGCCCACCGACCCAGCGGCGCTGGCCCCGGTGGTCGACCAGGCCAAGGAGGCGGGTGTCAAGGTGGTCTTCGTCGACGGCGCGGGCACCAACAAGGACGTGCCCTTCATCGGCACCAACAACCTGGCCGGCGGCAAGCTCGCGGGCGAGTTCATGTGCAAGCAGCTCAAATCCGGCTCCGAAGTGGCCATCTTGCAGGGCGTCATGACCACCACCAACGGCGCCGACCGCTATAACGGGGCCAAGGCGGCGCTGGAAGGCTGCGGCCTCAAGGTGGTCGCCGAGCAGCCCGCCGACTGGGACCGCGCCAAGGGCCAGTCGGTGACCGAGACCATCCTGACCGGCAATCCCAACATCAAGGGCATCTTCGGCTCCAACGACAACATGGCGCTGGGCGCGGTGGAGGCGCTGAAGGCGGCGGCGAAGCTCAAGGACGTGATGGTGGTGGGCTACGACGCCAATCCCGACGCGGCCAAGTCGATCCTCGCCGGCGAGCTGACCGCCTCGGTCGCGCAGGCGCCGCAGAAGATGGCCGGCATGGGCATCCAGGCGCTGGTCGACCTCAAGGCCGGCAAGGAGGTGCCGATGGTCACCGACCCCGGCACGGTGCTGGTGACCAAGGAAAACGCCGAGCAATATAAGTGAGCCGTCGCGGTCCCGCTCCGGCGGGACCGCCTTTCTCCAGCCGGGAAAGCGACCCGATGACCCACCATTATCCATCCGTTCCCGATTTTCCCGCCCCCTCGCGCCTTTTACGGCTCGGCTTCGTCGGCGGCGGCGAGGGGGCGCTGATCGGCGCCGTGCACGCCAACGGCGCGCGGCTGTCCAACCGCTGGCGCATCGTCGCCGGCGCCCTTTCCTCCGACCCGGAACGGGCGCGCCGGTCGGGCCGCGCCTGGATGCTGGACGAGGACCGGATCTATACCGATTATCGCGACATGGCGCGGCGCGAGGCGGTGCGTCCCGACGGGATCGACGCCGTGGTGATCGCCACGCCTAACCACCTGCACCACGCGGCGGCGGCCGCCTTCATGGATGCGGGCATAGACGTCATCTCCGACAAGCCGCTGACCGTCACGCTCGACGACGCGCTCGATCTGGTGCGCCGGCAGCGCGAGAGCGGGCTGGTCTTCGGCGTCACCTACGCCTACGCCTCGCACGCCATGGCGCGGCAGGCGCGGGAGATGATCCGCGCCGGGCTTCTGGGCGAGTTGCGCCAAATCCATGTCGAATATTTCCAGGAATGGGCCATCGGCGTCAGCGGCGAGGCGGGCGAGCGCCCGTGGCGGCTCGACCCGGCCGTGGTGGGGCCGTCCTTCACCACCGGCGACATCGGCACCCACGCCATGCATCTGGCCGCCTTCGCCACGGGCCGCGACGTGGAATCGGTGCGGGCGCAGTTCCACGTCTCCGGCCGGCCGAAGGAGCTGGAGGACACCGCCTTCATGCATCTGCGCTTCGCGGGCGGAGTGCCCGGCACGCTGATGGTGTCGCAGGCGGCGGCGGGCGCGCAATGCGGCCTGCGGCTCAGGGTGTTCGGCAGCCTCGCCGGGCTCGAATGGAGCCAGGAGAACCCCGAGCATCTCTATTTCACGCCGCTCGATTCCCCGACCCAGATCATCAGCCGCGGCTATGGCGCGGGCATGGCGCCGGCGGCGGCGCGCTTCGTGCGCATGCCGCGCGGCCACCCGGAGGCGCTGACCGACGCCTGGGCCAATCTCTATACCGAGCTCGCCATCGCCGTCGACGCGCGCCGTTCGGGCGTCGCCTTGCCCGAGGGCATGCTTGCCTATCCCGACGTGGTCGACGGGGCCAAGGGCGTGAAATTCGTGCAGGCGGCGGTGCGCTCCAACGCGACCGGGGAATGGGTGGATTGCAGATTATGACGACGCCGGAAAAACCCCTCGTCCTGATCGCTGACCCCGAGCCGCGCACGCTGGACATGATCTTCGAGCCGGATGTGATGGCGAAGCTCGAGGCCTTGGCGACCGTGCGCGTGCACGCCGACGGCGCGCGCCTGTCCGCCGCCGAACTCGACGCCGCGCTGGCCGAGGCCGTCATCTGCATCGGCCAGATCGACCTGCCGGCGGAGCGCCTGCAGCGGATGCCGAAATTGCGGGCGATCTTCAATGTCGAGGGCAATTTCCTGCCCAATATCGATTACGGCTGGTGCCTGGACCATGGCGTCCATGTGCTCAACACCAGCCCGGTCTACGCCACGTCCGTCGCCGAGACGGCGCTGGGCATGGCGCTGGACCTCTGCCGCGAGATCACCGCCACCCACGAAGCCTTCCGCGCCGGGTCGGAGACATGGGGGCTTGCGAGCAACGCCGGCAGCTTCCTCCTCACCGGGGCGAAGGTGGGCATCGTCGGGCTCGGCGATCTCGGCCGCCGCCTGCGCGAAATGCTGGTTCCCTTCCGCTGCGAGGTGCGCGTCTTCGATCCGTGGCTCGCGGAGCGGCGGATCGTCGAGCAGGACTGCGTTCCGTCCTCGCTGGACGATCTGTTCCGACAGTCGCGCGTCGTCTTCCTGTTCGCGAGCTCCACCAGCGAGAACCAGGGTTTCATCGGCGCGCGCGAATTGGCGCTCATGCCGCGCGGCTCGGTGGTGCTGGTGATGAGCCGGGCCGGCATCATCGATTTCGAGGCGCTGGAGCGCGCCGTGCGCGGCGGCCATGTCCGCGCCGGGATCGACGTATTCCCGGTCGAGCCGCTGCCGGCCGACGCGCCGATCCGGCAATGCGAGGGCGTGCTCCTGTCCAGCCACCGCAGCGGCGGCATGCGCGAGAGTTTCCTGGAGATCGGCCGGCTGGTGCTCGGCGACGTGGAGCTGATCCTGCGCGGCCTGCCGCCGCAGCTCTGCCGCCGCGCCGAGCGCGAGACGGTGGCGCGCATGCGCAGCCGGCCCGTGGCGCGGTCCTGAATTCGCGCTTGTGCTAGAAACGCCCTAATCGCCGGTGACGGTGGGAATGCGCGGCGCGTCGTCGTTCTGCTGCACGCGCGCCGCCACCGCCACCACCAGCGCCTGCGCCAGGCACATGGGCGCGGCCAGCGAGCGCGAGAAGGTGTAGTCGTGCTCGGGCACGGCGAACAGCACGCGGGCGGATTTGGCCAGCGGCGACAGCGTGCTGTCGGAGATGGCGATGATCTCGATCCCCTTGCGGCCGGCCTCCTCGACGATGTTGACCACCTCGTTGGCGTAGAAGCGGAACGAGACGGCGACCAGCACGTCGCCCTTGCGCATGGTGCGCGCCATATGCGTCGCGAGCCCGCCGCCGGGGTCGAGCAGCACGCAGCGCTTGCCCAGCATGGTCAGCACGTAGCGCAGCAGTTCGGCCACCGGCGCGGAGCGCAACTGGCCCAGAAGATAGACCGTTTCGGCCTTGAACAGCGCGTCCGCCGCATAAGCGAGGTCGGCCTGCGAGGTCTCGGCCAGCAATTCCTGCAGGGAGGCGATGTCGCGCACGACGAGGTCGCGCAGGAAGCCGGCGTCGGAACGGTCCTCGCTGTCGCGCAGTTCCGCCTCCAGCGCCTTGACGCGCGCCTCGAAGCCGGGCGCGGCGGTGGCGAGCCGCTGCTGGAACAGGAGCTGAAGCTCCTTGAAACCTTTATAGCCGAGCGATTGGGCGAAGCGCACGAAGCTGGAGGCGTGGATGCCGCAGCGCTCGGCGATGGCGTTGACCGACTGGACGGCGACGTCGTTGGGATTTTGCGTCAGGAAGACGGAGATGCGCTGGTAGGTCTTGCTCATCTGATCGTGCTGCTCGTGGATGAGCTTGATCAGTTCCTCGTAGTTTTGCGGCGTCCTGCTTGCGTCCATATGATGCTCCATCGCGACAATGTGCAATATTCATTGCGGGATGCCAAGCCTTATCCCGGCGCGAAAACAAAACGGCGCCCGGCCTGGAAACCGGGCGCCGCGCCGTCCGTCTCGGGAGGAGATCAGCCGGGAATCGTCATCCATCGTCCCGCCTCCGACGAGCGCCGGATGGTCTCGACCAGCGTCTGGATGCGCAGCCCCGCCGCGAAGCCGAAGGGCTCGGCGATCTCGCCGGCGACGGCGCGCAAAAAGCCCTCGATCTCGATGGCCTTGAGGTCATTGAAGCCCAGTTGATGGCCGGGCGCGACGCAGAAGCGGCCATAGGGCGCGTGGTCGGGCGCGGCCTCGATGCGGCGGAAGCCGCGCCGGCCGGCGGCGTCTCGCGTCGAGTAGAAATGCAGTTCGTTGAAGCGCTCCTGCGAGAAGGCCAGCGCGCCCTTGTCGCCATAGACCTCGAAATCGTGCTGCATCTTGCGCCCGGTGGCGATCCAGTTGCCCTCGACGGACCCTTGTGCGCCGCAGGCGAAGCGCAGGAAGGCGCGGCCGACGTCGTCGACCTCGACCTTGCGCGTCCCGCCCTTCCCGTCGGGGCGCGCGCCGATCAGCGTGACGCAGTCGCCCATCACCGCCTCGATGGGGCCGAGCAGGAATTCCGCCGTCGCCAGCGCGTGGCTGCCGATATCGGCCAGCGCGCCGCCGCCGGCCGGATCGTGGCGGAAGGTGAAGGGGCCTTCGGCGTCGGCCATGTAGTCCTCGGCGTGCAGGCCGCGATAGCCGCGGATTGCGCCCAATTCCCCGGCCGCGATCATGTCGCGCGCCAGCCGCAGCATCGGATTGCAGAGATAATTGAAGCCCACCTGGGTGACGACGCCCCTGGCCCGCGCCGCCTCGGTCATGTCGCGCGCGTCGGCGGCGAGCGGGGCGAGGGGTTTCTCGCAATAGACGTGCTTGCCCGCCGCGATCGCCGCCAGCGCCATCTCTTTATGCAGGGCGTTGGGCGCGGTGACGTCGACGAGGTCGATCTCCGGGTCGGCGGCCAGCGCCCGCCAGTCGTCGGTGGCGCGGGCGAAGCCGAAATCCGCCGCCGCGCGCTCGGCCGCTTCCTGCGTCACGTCGGCGAGCGTATGCAACTCGATTGCGTAGGGCAGGTCGAAGACCTTCTGCGCGGTGGCGAAGCCGAACACATGCGCCTTGCCCATGAAGCCCGCGCCGATGAGGCCGATGCGCAGTTTCGGTTTGCTAGACATGCGCGAAATCCTGGTTGACGATCAGGTCGGGATCGATGGCGCCGGAGAGGAAATTGACAGCGTTCTCGATGGAGGAGATCGCCATGCGCTCGCCGCATTCGGCGGTGAGGCCGGCGATATGCGGCGACAGGATGACGGTGTCGTGGGCGAAGAGCGGGGAGCCGCCCGTCGGCGGCTCCTCGTCGAACACGTCGACGCCGGCGGCCCCCACCTGGCCTGAGGCCAGCGCGTCGGCCAGCGCCTTTTCGCACACCACGCCGCCGCGCGCCGTATTGGCGAGGATGACGCCGGGCTTCATCCGGGCGATCTCGGCGGCGGCGATCACCGGCTTGTCGTTCTTGGGGATGTGGATCGAGATGCAGTCGGCCCAGCCCAGCCCCTCGTCGAGCGAGACGGGCGGCACCGGGCCTTCCGGCCAGCCGATCTTCTCCAGCATCGGGTCGCAGGCGCGCACCTGCATGCCGAAGCCGGCCGCCATGCGGGCGAGGTGGCGGCCGATGCGGCCATAGCCGAGGATGAGCAGGTTCTTGCCGGAAATCTCCTGCTGCTGCAATTTGTTGCGCCAACCCCATTTGTCGGCCTCGCGCACGGCGCGGTCGGCGAGGAGCACGCGCTTGGCCCCGGCCAGAAGCTGCATCATGGCGTGCTCGGCCACCGAGACGGAATTGACGTCGCCGACGATGGTCAGCGCGATGCCGCGGGCGTTGAGCGCCGCGACGTCGATGGCGTCGTAGCCGACGCCGTGGCGCGAGACGACCTTGAGCCGGTCGGCGCGCGCGATGGTCGCCGCCGAAAGCGGCTGGGTGCGGATGACCATGGCGTCCGCCCTGCCGATCAGCGGCGCATAGGAATCCTCCGAAATCTCCTCGACGTAATCGACGGTGAAATTCTCGCCTGCGAGCCGCCGCAGCAGCGCCTCGCCGGTGGGATGCAGCTTTCCCGCCACCAGAAGATGCGGCATCAATAGCCTCCTTCGGTCGACTGGGCGGGGGCGGCGCCCGTCATCTCGCGCCATTTCGCCACCGAGGCGGCGGCGGCGGCGGCGAGCAGGCGGGAATCGCCCGAGACCGTGGTGAGGTCGAAGCCCCAGCCTATGGCGCGCGCGGCGTAGTCGGGCGTGCCGCAATGCAGGCAGGCGCGGATGCCGTTCGTCTTGCAGACGGCGAGAATGCGCCGGATGATCTCGATCATCTCCGGCTCCTCGCGGTCGAAGCCGGGGGCGAGTCGGCCTTCCTGCGTGCCGAGCGTGAGGTCGGCCGGGCCGACATAGACGCCGTCGATGCCCGGCGTCGCGGCGATCTCTTCCAGATTGTCGACGCCCTCGCGCGTTTCGATCATGGCCAGCGCCAGCACCTCGTCATTGGCGGCGACGCCGTAGCCGCCATAGGCGATGGCGGCGCGCGTCGGGCCGAAGCTGCGCTGGCCCTTGGGCGGATAGCGCATGTAGCTGACGAATTCGGCCGCCTCGGCGGCGTTGTTGACCATCGGGCAGATGATCCCTTGCGCGCCGGCGTCGAGCGCCTTCATGATCGCGCCCGGCTCGCGCCAGGGCACGCGCGCCATGGGGGTGACGCCCGAGGCGCGCATGGCCTGCATCATCGGCAGGAAGGCGGCGTAGTCCAGCGCGCCGTGCTGCATGTCGACGGTGAGGGAATCGTAGCCCTGCGCCGCCATGATCTCCGCCGTGAAGGCGTTGCCGATCGACAGCCAGCCATTGACGGCCGGGCGGCCCTCGGACCAGAGCTTCTTGAGTTTGTTGGCGAACATGGGGCCTCCTCAGAACACGATCTGCGCCAGCTTGACGTCGAGATAGTCCGCGACGCCTTCCGCCCCGCCCTCGCGTCCCATGCCGGAATGGTTGACGCCGCCGAAGGGGACCTCGGACGCCGCCAGCGCGAAGCTGTTGATGCCGACCATGCCGGATTTCAGCGCCGCGACGGTGCGCCGCGCCCGGTCGGGCGAGCGCGTGAAGGCGTAGGCCGACAGGCCCATGTCGGAGGCGTTGGCGCGCGCCAGAACCTCGTCCTCGTCGCGGAAGCGGGTTATGGCGGCGATGGGGCCGAAATTCTCCTCGGCGAAGACCTTCATGTCGTCGGCGACGCCGGTGAGCACGGTCGGCTCGAAGAAATAGCCACGGTTGAGATGGGCCGGGCGCTTGCCGCCATGGGCCAGCGTCGCGCCGGCGCGGAGCGCATCGGCGACGACGCCTTCGATCTCCGCCAGCCGGCCGGCGTTGATGAGCGGCCCCATGCCGGTCTCGGGATCGAGCCCGTCGCCGAGCTTGATTTTCGCCGCCCGCGCCACGAAGCCGTCGACGAAGGCGTCGTGCAGGCTGTCATGGATGAAGAAGCGGTCGGGCGTGACGCAGACCTGGCCGCAATTGGCGAATTTGGTCGGTGCGATGGCGTCGAGCGCGGCGTCGAGATCGGCGTCGTCATAGACGATCAAGGGCGCGTTGCCGCCCAGCTCCATCGACACTTTCTTGACCGTGTCGGCGGCGTCGCGGATCATCTGCTGGCCGACGCGGGTCGAGCCGGTCAACGAGACCTTGCGCACCCGCTTGTCGGCCATGATCGGCGCATAGGTCGCGCCCGTGTCGCCGACGACGAGGTTGAAGGCTCCGTCGGGCAGGCCCGCGGCGCGCAGGCAGTCGATCATCACCATGGCCACGCCCGGCGTCTGCGAGGAGGGGCGCAGCACGACGGAGCAGCCGGCGGCCAGCGCCGGGGCGAGCTTGCGCGCCGGCAGGGCGGCGGGGAAATTCCAGGCGGTGAAGGCGCCGACCACGCCGACCGGCTCGTGGGTGACCTCGAAGCGGCCGCCGGGAACGCGGCTGTCGACGATGCGGCCATAGATGCGCCGTGCCTCCTCCGCATACCAGCGGAACTGGTCGCAGGCGAGGCCCCATTCGCGGCCCGCCTGCGCCAGCGGCTTGCCGGTCTCGCTGGAGATCATCCGCATGGCTTCGTCGGCGCGGCGGACCATTGCGTCCGCGGCCTTGTGCAGCGCCTCGGCGCGGGCGAAGCCGCCCATGGCGCGCAGCCGGGGCAATGCGACCGCCGCGGCGTCGAGCGCGCGCGCCGTATCCTCCGCCGAGGCGAGGGCCACCGCGCCGAGCGGGTTTTCGGTGACCGGCGAGATCACCTCGCCCGACCGGGCGCCCTTCGTCCATTCGCCGCCGATGAAAAGTCCGAAATTCTGATACATCGTCTCAACCGATTTCGCGCGTGGACATCGTGCGGCCTTCGGCGACGGAGCGCAGCGCCGCCTCGGCCAGGATGAGCGCCTGCCTTCCGTCCTCGAAGCCGACCGCCGGCGCGGCGCCCTTCTCGACCGCGTCGACGAAGGCGCCGATCTCGGCGGCGAAAGCCTCGGCGTAGCGGTCGATGAAGAAATTCATCAGCGGCGGCCTGGCGTCGGTGAAATCGGCGCCGTAGAGATGCATGCCATTGAGCGCGCGGTTTTCCGAGATCGCCATGCCGGCGTCGCCGAAGGCCTCGACGCGCTGGTCGTAGCCATAGACCGAGCGGCGCGAATTGTTGATGACGCATTGCTTGCCGGAAGCCGTGGTCAGCACCACGGCGACGGTGTCGTAATCGCCGCAGCGCTGCATCAGCGCCGGGTCGACCAGGCGCGAGCCGGTGGCGTAGACGGCCTCGATCTCTTCGCCCAGGATGAAGCGGGCCATGTCGAAATCGTGGATGGTCATGTCGCGGAAGATGCCGCCGGAGGCTTCGATATAGGCGTCGGGCGCCATGCCGGGATCGCGGGAGGTGATGAAGACCTGCTGCACCTGCCCGATGCGGCCGTCGGCGATGGCCTGCCGCACCGCGGCGTGGCCGCGGTCGAAGCGGCGCACGAAGCCGAGCATGATCGGAACCGTCGCGCCGGCGATGACCTTGGCGCAGGCGTTGACGCGGTCGAGCGACAGGTCGATCGGCTTCTCGCACAGGATCGGTTTGCCGGCCGCCACCGCCTGCTCGATCAGGTCGGCGTGGGTGGCGGTGGAGGTGGCGATCAGCACTGCGTCGACGGCGTCGGAGGCGAAGACCGCCTCGGCCGACGCGAAACGCGGAACGTCGAACTTTTGGGCGATCTCCTCCGCCGCCGCCACATTGACGTCGAAGACGCCGGCGAGGCTGGCGCGCGGATGCGCGGCGATGTTTTCAGCGTGCATCCGGCCGATGCGGCCGACGCCGAGCACTGCGATTTTCAGCATGCAATTCTCCTCCGGGAATTTTGTGCAATAATCATTGCAAGAATATTGCATTGTCAATATGTATTCCGTAATCTTCCGACATATCCATCCGCAGGAGGAGGCGAGATGACCCGTAAAACCGTGCGCCTGACCATGGCCCAGGCCCTTGTGCGCTATCTCTGCAACCAGTTCACCGAGATCGACGGCGAGCGCGTTCCGCTCTTCGCGGGGCTGTTCGGCATTTTCGGCCACGGCAACGTGACCTGCCTGTCCGAGGCGCTCCAGCCGGTGCAGGACCAATTGCCGACATGGCGCGGCCAGAACGAGCAGTCCATGGCGCTGGCCGCCATCGGCTTCGCCAAGGCCAAGCGGCGGCGTCAGATCATGATCGCCGCCACGTCCATCGGCCCGGGCGCGGCCAATATGGTGACGGCGGCGGGCGTGGCCATGGCCAACCGGCTGCCGGTGCTGCTCTTGGCCGGCGACACGTTCGCCAACCGCCTGCCCGACCCGGTCCTGCAGCAGGTCGAGCATTGGGGCGATCCGACGGTGACCGTCAACGACGCCTTCAAGCCGGTCGTGCGCTATTGGGACCGCATCACCCTGCCGGAGCAGATCATCCAGTCGCTGCCGCAGGCCGTCGCCACCATGCTCGACCCCGCCGATTGCGGCCCGGCCTTCATCGGCCTGGCGCAGGACACGCAGGAAGTGGCCTTCGACTATCCCGACATCTTCTTCGAGCCCAAGGTCTGGAAAATCCCGCGCCCGCGCCCCGACCGCGACGCGGTGGTGGCCGCCGTCGAACTGCTCAAATCGGCCAAACGGCCGCTGATCGTCTCCGGCGGCGGCGTGCGCTATTCGCTCGCCGAGGAGGCGCTGGCCGATTTCGCGCTGAAGCGCGGGATTCCGGTGGTCGAGACCATCGCCGGCAAGGGCGCGATGACGCATGAGCATCCGGCGCATGCCGGCCCCCTCGGCATCGTCGGCTCGACCTCGGCCAACGCGCTCGCCAAGGAGGCGGACGTCATCCTCGCCATCGGCACGCGCCTGCAGGATTTCACCACCGGATCGTGGACGGCCTTCGCCGAGGACGCGAAGATCGTCTCCGTCAACGCGGCGCGCTTCGACGCCGTCAAGCACCGGGCGCTCTCCGTTGTCGGTGACGCGCTGGAGACGGTGCGCGAGCTGGATGCGGCGCTGGGCGACTACAAGGCCGATGCCGGCCTCATGCAAAAGGCCAAGGCGCTGTTCGCCGACTGGAACAGGCTTCTCGACGAGCACCAGATGCGCACCAACGCGCCGGTTCCTTCCTATGCGCAGGTGGTCGGCGTGCTCAACGCGGTCGCCAAGCCCGAGGACACGCTGATCGCCGCGGCCGGCGGAACCCCCGGCGAGGTGGTCAAGGGCTGGCGGGTCAAGAACCCCAACACCTTCGACTGCGAGTTCGGCTTCTCCTGCATGGGCTACGAGATCTCCGCCGGCTGGGGCTGCGCCATGGCGCAATCCGGTCCCGGCGGCGCCGGCGGCACGCCGATCGTCATGGTGGGCGACGGAACCTACATGATGATGAATTCGGACATCTATTCGGCGGCGCTGACCGGCCACAAGATGATCGTCGTGGTGTGCGACAATGGCGGCTATGCGGTGATCAACCGCCTGCAGCAGGCCAAGGGCGTTCCCGGCTTCAACAATCTCCTCACCGATTGCCGGGTGCAGAACCGCGCCGACCCGCTCCACGTCGATTTCGTCAAGCACGCCGAGGCCATGGGCGCCAAGGCGCGCAAGGCCGAAAGCCTCGCCGACCTGGAGGAGGCGATGAAATGGGCGCAGGGCAATGACGGCGTCACCGTGATTTCCATCGTCTCCGACGCCTGGAAATGGGTTCCCGGCGACGCCGATTGGGACGTGGGCGTGCCCTCCGTCTCGAATTTCGAATCGGTCCGCGCCGCCCGCAAGGCGCAGGAACAGATCCGCCAGTCCCAGCGCGTGGGGGTCTAGCATGAAAGCCAAACTCGGAATCGCCCCCATCGCCTGGTGGAACGACGACCTGGCCGAACTGTCGGACGACGTCAGCCTCGAGGAATGCCTGCGGCAGGCCTCCGTCGCCGGCTTCACCGGCATGGAGACCGGCCGCCGCTTCCCCATGGACATGGCGGCGCTGGGGCCGGTGCTGGAACGCTATGGAATCTCGGTCTGCGGCGGCTGGTTCTCCGGCCTGCTTCTCGATGGCGACATCGAGGCGGAAAAGGACCGCGTCGCGCAGCAGATGGAGTTCTTCATCGCGGCCGGCGCGCCCTGCATCGTCTATGGCGAGACGGCGCGCTCCATCCAGGGCGTGCGTTCCGCGCCGCTTGCGACCAAGCCCAGGCTGAGCGAGGCCGAGATGGCCGCCTATGGCCGCAAGATGTCGGATTTCGCCGACTGGTGCGCCGGGCAGGGCATGCCGATCGCCTATCACCACCACATGGCGGCGGCGGTGGAGACGGAGGCCGAGCTGGACCTTCTGATGAAGCATTCCTCCGTGCCGCTGCTCTTCGACGCCGGCCACATGGCCTTCGCCGGCGGCGACGTCATGCGCGTCATCGAAAACCATCACGCTCGCATCACCCATGTCCACACCAAGGACATCCGCCGCGCCGTCATCGACGGCCTCGACCGGACGCGCGAAAGCTTCCTCGACGCGGTCGTCAAGGGCGCCTTCACCGTGCCGGGCGACGGCGACCTCGATTTCGACGCCATCGTCAAGGCGCTGGCGGGCAAGGGCTATGAGGGCTGGTTCGTGGTCGAGGCCGAGCAGGACCCGGTCGCCCATCCGCCGCTGGAGATGGCGCGCAAGGGCCACGGGGAGCTGCTGCGCGTCATGGCCGCGGCGGGATACGAGGTGGTCAGATGAACAGGATCGATGGAAAGGTCGCCGTCGTCACCGGCGGCACGCAGGGCCTGGGCGCGGCCATCGCCCGCGCCTTCGCCGAAGCCGACGCTGCAGGCGTCGTCATCTGCGGGCGCAACGCCGAAAAGGGCGAAGCGACCGCCGCCGCCATCCGGGCCGGGACCGGGGCGGCCATCACCTTCGTCGCGGCCGATCTCGGCCGGGTCGAGGACGCGCGCGCGGTGATCGAGGCCGCCGACGCGGCCTTCGGCCGCATCGACATATTGGTCAACGCCGCCGGCATGACGGATCGCGGCAATCTCCTGAACACGACGCCCGAGCTGTTCGACCGCATGTTCGCGGTCAATGTGCGCGGGCCGTTCTTCCTCATGCAGGAGGTCTGCAAGCGGATGATCCGCGACGGGATCGCGGGCGCCATCGTCAATATCGGCTCGATTTCGGAAATGGCCGGCCAGCCCTTCATCGCGCCCTATATCGCGTCCAAGGGCGCGCTGGCCTCGCTGACGCGCAACTCCGCCTTCGCCCTGCTGCGCGACCGCATCCGCGTCAACCAGCTCGACATCGGCTGGATGGCTTCGGACAACGAAAAGGCGCTGGTGCTGCGCGAGACGGGCGATCCCGGCTTTCTCGACCACGCCGCAGCGCAACTGCCTTTCGGGCGGCTGCTCGATCCGGCCGAGGTGGCGCGCGCCGTGCTGTGGATGGCCTCCGCCGACAGCGGCATGATGACGGGCGCGGTCATTCCCTTCGACCAGTCGGTCTGGGGCGGCTATGAAGCGACGGCCCCCGCGCCGTCGAAGCGGCTGGAGGCCTGAGCGATGCGAACCATCAAGGGACCGGGCGTCTATCTGGCGCAATTCGCCGCCGACAAGGCCCCCTACGACACGCTGCCGGGCCTCGCCGCCTGGGCCGCCGGCAAAGGTTTCAAGGGCGTGCAGATCCCCACCTGGGACACGCGGCTCATCGACCTGCGCAAGGCCGCCGAAAGCGACGCCTATTGCGACGAGATCAAGGGCATGCTGGCCGACCACGGCCTCGCGATCACGGAGCTCGCCTCGCACACGACCGGCCAGCTCGTCGCCGTGCATCCGGCGCATGACGCCGTCATGGACAGTTTCGCGCCGGCGCATGTGCGCGGCGATCCGCCCCGCCGCCGCGCCTGGGCCGAGGAGCAGCTTCGCTTCGCCGCCCGCGCCTCCAGGCGGCTCGGCCTCGACCGCCACGTCACCTTTTCCGGCGCACTGCTCTGGCCTTATGTCTATCCCTATCCGCAATGGCCGGAAGGGCTGGTCGAGGAAGGCTTCGGCGAGCTGGCGAAGCGCTGGACGCCGATCCTCGACGATTTCGACGCCCACGGCGTTGACGTCTGCTACGAGATCCACCCCTGCGAGGACCTGCATGACGGCCATAGCTGGGAGATGTTCCTCGACAAGGTCAAGGCGCATCCGCGCGCCAACCTGATGTACGACCCGTCGCATTTCGTCTTGCAGGCGCTCGATTACCTCGCCTTCATCGACCACTATCACGACCGCATCAAGACCTTCCACGTCAAGGACGCCGAGTTCCGCCCTGACGGCAAGTCGGGCGCCTATGGCGGCTACCAGCCGTGGTCGAAGCGCGCCGGGCGCTTCCGCAGCCCCGGCGACGGGCAGGTCGATTTCGGCGCGATTTTCACCAGGCTCACTACCTACGGCTTCGACGGCTGGGCGGTGCTGGAATGGGAATGTTTCGTCAAGAATCCCGAGGACGGCGCGGCCGAGGGCGCGAAATTCATCGCCGACCACATCATCCGCGTCTCCGACCGCGCTTTCGACGATTTCGTCAAGTCGGGCGCGGACCGCAACGCGAACCGGGCCATGCTCGGACTGGAGGAAGAATGAGCGCGCAGCGTCCCTTGCGTCTGGGCATGATCGGCGGCGGGCAGGGCGCCTATATCGGCAATATCCACCGGCTGGCCTCGCGGCTGGACGGCCAGTGGCGGCTGGTCGCCGGGGCCTTCGACGTCGACCCGGCGCGCGGGCGCGACTTTGCGCAGGCCGAGGGGTTGGATCCGGCGCGCAGCTACGGCACCTATCAGGAGCTGATCGCCGGCGAGGCGGCGCGGGACGACCGGGTCGACGCGGTGGCGATCTGCACGCCCAATTTCACCCATTACCCGATCGCCAAAGCGCTGATCGAGGCGGGCTTCGACGTCATCTGCGAGAAGCCGCTGACCGCCACGCTGGAGGACGCCGTGGCGCTGGAGAAGCTCGCCCGCGACAGCGGCCGCTTCGTCGGCGTCACCTACACCTATTCCGGCTATCCCATGGCGCATGAGGCGCGGGTGCGCGTGGCGCGCGGCGAGATCGGCGCGGTGCGCACCGTGCAGGTGGAATATCCGCTCGAATGGATGGCCACCGCCATCGAGCGCCAGGGCAACGCGCAGGCCGCCTGGCGCACCGACCCGAAGAAGAACGGCCGCGGCGGCTCCATCGGCGACATCGGCACCCACGCCTATCATCTGGCCGGCTTCGTGACCGGCCTGAAGCTGCAATCGCTGAGCGCCGACCTCGCCACCTTCGTCGAGGGCCGCGCGCTGGACGACAACGCCCATGTGATGATGCGCTACGAAGGCGGGGCGAGGGGGCTGCTGTGGTCGTCGCAGGTGGCGCTGGGCCATTCCAACGGCGTGCGGCTGCGGGTGTTCGGCGAGACCGGCTCCTTCGCCTGGTTCCAGGAGCAGCCGAACGAGCTCGTCTACGCGCCGCTCAACGGGCGGGTGCAGGTGATCAAGCGCGGCGCGGACGATCTGTCGGAAGACGCCCGGTTGCGCAGCCGCACCCCGCCCGGCCATCCGGAAGGCTATCTGGAGGCCTTCGCCAATCTCTACGCCGGCTTCGCTGAGGCCATTCGCGCCCGGCGCGACGGGCGGGAGCCTTCGCTTCTGGGGCAGAACCTGCCGCTCGCCTATGACGGGCTCAAGGGCGTGGCTTTCGTCGAGGCGGTGGTGGACAGCGCCGAGGCGAAGGCCGGCGGCTGGACCACGCCCATTGCGGTCTAGGCCAATTGTTGGTTAGAGATGAGCCCGCGTTTCAGCCGGAGCCGGAGAAGAGGATGAGTAAGCCCTTGGACGTTATCACGATCGGTCGGTCGTCGGTGGATTTGTACGGCGGGCAGGTCGGCGGCCGGCTGGAGGACATGGGCTCGTTCGAGAAATATATCGGCGGCAGCCCGACCAACATCGCCTGTGGGGCGGCGCGTCTGGGGCTGAAGAGCGCGGTGATCACGCGGGTGGGCGACGAGCATATGGGCCGCTTCATCCGCGAGCAGCTTGTGCGCGAGGGCGTCGACGTGCGCGGGGTCGCCACCGACCCGGCGCGGCTGACGGCGCTGGTGCTTCTGGGCATCCGCGACGAAAGCCAGTTCCCCCTGATCTTCTACCGCGAGAACTGCGCGGACATGGCGCTGTCGGAGGCCGATATCGACGAGGCCTTCATCGCCGAGGCGCGCTCGGTGCTGGCGACCGGAACGCATCTGTCGAACCCGCGCACGGAGGCGGCGGTCAAGAAGGCGCTGACGCTCGCCCGCAAGCATGGGGCGAAGACGGCGCTCGACATCGACTATCGTCCGAACCTCTGGGGCGTGGCCGGCCATGGCGACGGCGAAAGCCGCTTTGTCGAAAGCAGCGCCGTCACCGCCAAGCTGCAATCGACGCTGCACCTGTTCGACCTGATCGTCGGCACCGAGGAGGAGTTCCATATCGCCGGCGGCTCGACCGACACGATCGAGGCCCTGCGAGCCGTGCGCCGCGTCTCGGCGGCGACGTTCGTCTGCAAGCGCGGGGCGGCCGGAGCCGTGGCCTTCGAGGGGCCGATCCCCGACAGCCTCGACGCAGGCCAGTCGGGTCCGGGCTTTCCCATCGAGGTGTTCAACGTCTTGGGCGCGGGCGACGGTTTCTTCGCCGGCCTGCTCAAGGGCTGGCTCGACGGCGAGACTTGGCCGAAGGCGCTGGAATACGCCAACGCCTGCGGGGCCTTCGCCGTCAGCCGCCACGGCTGCACGCCCGCCTATCCGAGCCTGGAGGAACTGACCTTCTTCCTCGCGCGCGGCGTGAAGCGGCCCGACCTGCGCAACGACGAGGAATTGGAGCAGTTGCACTGGTCGACGACGCGGCATACGCGCAGCCTGCCGGACTGGCCCGATTGCCGCATCTTCGCCTTCGACCATCGCATCCAGATGGAGGAGATGGAGGGCTATACGCCGGCCAAGGGCGGGGCGTTCAAGGAACTGTGCCTGAAGGCCGCTTTGCAGGTGCAGGCGGGCCGGCCGGGCTATGGCGTCCTCTGCGACAGCCGCATCGGGCGCAGGGCGCTGCATGCGGCGTCCGGGACGGACCTGTGGATCGGCCGTCCCTGCGAATGGCCCGGCTCGCGTCCGCTGGAGCTGGAGCCGGAACTGGGGCTCGACTGCGGCGGGCTCGAGGAATGGGCGCGGGAGAACGTGGTCAAGGTCCTGTGCTTCTGTCATCCGGCCGACGATGAGCAGACCCGTCAGCGTCAGGAGGAGACGGTCAGCCGGCTTTACCAGGCCGCGCGCCGCAACGGGCTGGAGTTCCTGCTGGAGGTGATCCCGTCCAAGGTCGGGCCGGTGGACGACGCGACGACGGCGCAATTGATCGAGCAGTTCTATGCGATCGGCGTCTACCCGGACTGGTGGAAGCTGGAGCCGATGAAGACGCAGGCCGCGTGGAAGAACGCGATCGCGGCGATCGAGAAGAACGACCGCCACACGCGCGGCGTGGTGGTTCTGGGCCTCGACGCGCCGGAGGCGGAGCTTGCGGCGAGCTTCGAGGTGGCCGCCGCCCATCCTCTGGTGAAGGGTTTTGCGGTGGGGCGCACCATTTTCGGCGACGTCGCGCGCGCCTGGCTCAAGGGTGAGACGGACGACGAGGCGGCCGTGACGCAAATGGCCGGACGCTACCAAAAACTTTGCCATATCTGGGACAAGGCGCGGAACGCCGCGCGGGAGAAATGAGATGACGAGCCTGCTCCGCAAACCGTTCGGCGCGCACGGCAAGGTGCATGAGGTGACGCCGGCCTCGGCCGGCTGGCGCTATGTCGGCTTCTCGCTCTACCGGCTCAGGGCGGGCGAGACGGTGGGGGAAGACACCGGATCGAACGAGGTCATCCTCGTCATGATCGAGGGCAAGGCGGGTTTCCAGGCGGCCAGTCAGGACTGGGGCGTGCTGGGCGAGCGCATGAACGTGTTCGAGAAGACCCCGCCGCATTGCCTCTACGTGCCCAACGGCGAAAGCTGGACGGCGACCGCCGAAACCGACTGCGTGATCGCCGTCTGCGCCGCGCCCGGCAAAGGCGGCCACAAGGCCCGCCGCATCGGACCCGACGGCATCACCCTCACCGAGCGCGGCAAGGGCACCAACACCCGCTACGTCAACAACATCGCCATGGAGAACGAGGATTATTGCGACAGCCTCCTGGTGACGGAAGTGTTCACGCCTGCGGGCCACTGGTCGAGCTATCCCAGCCACCGCCATGACGAGGACGATTTTCCGCGCGTCACCTATCTGGAGGAGACCTATTATCACCGCCTCGACCCCGCCGACGGCTTCGGCGTGCAGCGGGTCTATACCGACGACGGAACGCTGGACGAGACGATGGCGGTGAAGGACGGCGACGTGGTGCTGGTGCCGCGCGGCCACCACCCCTGCGGCGCGCCTTACGGCTTCGAGATGTACTATCTCAACGTCATGGCCGGCCCGCTGCGCAAATGGCGCTTCGTCGCCGCGCCCAATGTCGAATGGATCATGGAGCGCGATAAGTAAGGCGCCTTCGCCTTCGCCATGCAGGCTCGTTCCTGCTCGGCTTAATTTACTCCAGCCGCGTCGGCTCAGGCCTTGGTCGCCGGCGTGAAGGTGGCCACGATGGCGTGGCGCTCCGCGGGATAGGTGAAGCGGGCGAAGGTGACGGGCCCTTGATCCCCCCAGGTCCTGCGCTGGACGACGAGGCAGGGGGACGCCTCCGCGATGCCGAGCCGTTTCGACGTGTCCGCGTCGGCTGCGATGGCGTAGATCTTATGCTCCGCCGTGCTCCACGGGACCTGCAGCCGCAGCCATTTGCCCGGCGGCGTCTCCGTGAAATCGGCCGCCTGCGCGGTGGGAACGGTTTTCAGGCTGATGAGGCGGTATTCCAGGCAGAAAGGGGCGTCGTCGGCGTAATGCACGCAGGTGACCTCCCGCACGCTCGTCTTTTTGCTGACGGCGAACAGGCTCAGATCGCTCTCGCTCGTCTTGCGGACCGCGTCGCCGACGATTTCGAGCCGGTATTGCTTGCCGAGGGAGACGACCTCCGCCTCGATGTCGTGGATTTCGAGGATCGCCGATTGCGCCTGCGGCTGCATGACGAAGCTGCCCGACCGCTTGCGCCGCTCGATCAGGCCGGCGCTGGCGAGCTTGGTCAGCACCTTGTTCACGGTCATCCGCGAGACGTTGTAGGATTTCGCCAGGTCGACTTCGTAGGGCAGCTTGAAGCCTGGCGGCCAGTCGCCCGAAACGATGTTCCTCTCGATGTCGCTCAGGATTTGCTGGTGCAGGGTCGAAGGAGCTTGCGCCTTGGATTCCATGTTTCAACCCGTTTGACTTGCGCGCGGCCGGTCGCCGTTTCGTCTGTTATAAACGCGATCGCGCCGCACGCATAAGCCTGGAAAATCTGGCGAAGACGCGGTCGCGATCGACGTGGCGGCCGTTCGAGACATATTTGCGGCCGCCGACCCAGACCGTGTCCACGCCGACGCCCGATCCAAATATCCAATGGTCGAGCAGAGTTTCAAGCGTAAAATAGGGCGCTCCCGCCGTGTCGAGGGCGACCATGTCGGCGCTGCCGCCGGTTTCGAGAGCGCCCGATCCGCGCAGCGACCGGCTTCCGCCCCTGAGCGCCTCGTCGAACAGGCGGCGTCCGGTCGATTCTCCGGCATGGGCGATGACGTTGCGCGACCGATGCAGCAGACGCTGCGAATATTCGAGCTGCCGCAATTCCTGCGCGACGGAGATGAGGACGTTCGAATCCGAGCCGATCCCGAAATCGCCGCCCTCGTTGAGGAACAGGGGGGCCGAAAAGGTTCCGTCGCCGAGATTGGCCTCGGTGATCGGGCAAAGGCCGGCCACGGCCCGCCGCCGCGCCATCGCGGCCGTCTCCGCCTCCGTCATGTGCGTGGCGTGGATCAATGTCCAGCGGCCGTCCACCGGCGCGTTGTCGAGCAGCCATTCCACCGGCCGCGCGCCGGACCAGGCGACGCAATCCTCGACCTCTTTCACCTGCTCGGCGACGTGGATGTGGATCGGGCCGTCCTTGGCGAGCGGCAGGATCTGCGCAAGCTCTTCCGGCGTCACCGCCCGCAGGCTGTGCGGCGCGATCCCGAGCCGTCCCTCCGGCAGCGCCGCGACGATCGCCTCGCAGCGCTCCATCAGCCTGGCGAAGCCGTCGACCGAATTGATGAAGCGCTTCTGGCCGTCGCCGGGCGCGGTCCCGCCGAAGCCCGCATGCGCGTAGAACACCGGAAGCAGCGTCAGCGAGACGCCGGCGTCGCTGGCCGCCGCGGCGATGCGCGCCGCATGTTCGGCGATGTCGGCATAGGGGCGTCCGTCGCGGTCGTGATGGAGATAATGGAACTCGCCGACGCGGGTGAAGCCGGCTTCGAGCATCTCGACGTAGAGCTGCGTGGCGATGGCCTCGACCGCCTCGGGATCGAAGGCGAGCGCGAAATCGTACATCACCTTGCGCCAGCTCCAGAAACTGTCGCTGGACGGGCCCCGGAGCTCGGCGAGGCCCGACATGGCGCGCTGGAAGGCGTGGCTGTGCAGGTTGATCATGCCCGGAACGACGACGCCGTGACGCTCGTCGTCCGGCTGCGGGGAGGCGGCGGTTTCGATGGATTCGATCCGGCCGCCGTCGAAGGCGATGCGGACATTTTCCGCCCATCCGTCGCCAAGCAGCGCCGCCGCCGCATAGATGCTGGTCATTTTCCCTCCATGCCGCCTGATAGGGGCCGTTTTCGCCGCGCCGAAAAATCGGGTTGCAAATCGCCGTTTATGTATATACATGTTTGGGCGAAAAGAAAGAAGAAAAAAGGGAGCCGGACCATGCCTTCGCCGCAGCGCATCGTCTATCGCAACGCCCGCATCGCCACGCTCGATCCGACGAAGCCGGGGCTCGGCGTCGTCGAGCGTGGCGCGGTCGCCGTCGCCGACGGGCGAATCGCCTATGCCGGTCCCGAAGCGGAATTGCCGGCTCAGGCCGGCGCTGAGGCCGTCGATCTCGAAGGCCGCTGGGTCACGCCGGCGCTGATCGATTGCCACACCCATATCGTCTATGGCGGCGACCGGGCGCGCGAGTTCGAGATGCGCCTCGACGGCGCCACCTATGAGGAGATCGCCCGCGCCGGCGGCGGCATCGTCTCCTCGGTGAAGGCCACCAACGCGCTTTCGGTCGACGGCCTCGTGCAGGCGGCGCTGCCGCGTCTCGATACGCTGCTGCGCGAAGGCGTCTCCACGGTGGAGGTCAAGTCCGGCTACGGGCTGACCGTCGAGGGCGAGTTGAACATGCTGCGCGCGGCGCGCGCGCTGGAAGGCGTCCGCCCGGTCCGCATCCTCACCTCCTATCTCGCCGCGCACGCCACGCCGCTGGCCTATAAGGGCCGCAACGGCGATTATATCGACGCGGTCGTCATCCCGGGCCTGCGGCAGGCCCATGCGGAAGGCCTCGTCGATGCGGTCGACGGCTTTTGCGAGGGCATCGCCTTTTCGGTGGCGGACATGGCGCGCGTCTTCGACGTGGCGCGCGCGCTCGGCCTGCCGGTGAAGCTGCACGCCGAGCAGCTCTCCAATCTGGGCGGCGCGAAATTCGCAGCCTCCCGCGGCGCGCTGTCCGTCGATCATCTGGAATATCTCGACGCCGACGGGGCCGAGGCGATGGCCGCGGCCGGCACGGTGGCGGTGCTTCTGCCGGGGGCTTTCTACGCCATCAGCGAAACGCGCAAGCCGCCGGTGGCGCTGCTGCGCGAAAAGGGCGTGCGCATCGCCGTCGCCACCGATTGCAATCCCGGCACCTCGCCGCTCACCTCGCTGCTTCTGGCCATGAACATGGCCGCCACCTTGTTCCGCCTGACCGTCGAGGAATGCCTCGCCGGCGCGACGCGCGAGGCCGCCCGCGCGCTGGGCCTCCTCGGCGAAACCGGAACGCTTGAAGCCGGCAAATCCGCCGACCTCGCGATCTGGGACATCGGGACGCCGGCCGAGCTCGTCTACCGCATCGGCTTCAATCCGCTTCATGCGCGCATCTTCAAGGGACAAAGGATCGAACCATGACCGTCACACTCGTTCCGGGCCGCGTCACGCTGGCCCAGCTCATGGCCGTCTATTGGGACGGCGAGGCGGCGGCGCTCGATCCGGCGGCCGACGCGCATATTCGCCGCGCCGCCGACCGCATCGCCGAGATCGCGCGCGGCAACGCGCCCGTCTATGGCATCAACACCGGCTTCGGCAAGCTCGCTTCGATCAAGATCGACGCCGCCGACGTCGCCGCCCTGCAGCGCAACCTCATCCTGTCGCATTGCTGCGGCGTCGGCCGGCCGCTGCCGGAAGCCGTCGTGCGCCTGATCATGGCGCTGAAGCTCGTCTCGCTGGGGCGCGGCGCGTCGGGCGTCCGGCTGGAGCTGGTGCGGCTGATCGAGGCGATGCTCGCAAAGCGCGTCACCCCGGTCATTCCCGAAAAGGGCTCGGTCGGCGCCTCGGGCGACCTCGCGCCGCTCGCCCATATGACGGCGGTGATGATGGGCGAGGGCGAGGCCTTTTTCATGGGCGAGCGGCTGTCCGGCGCCGCCGCGCTGGAGAAGGCGGGGCTCACGCCGGTCGTTCTCGCCGCCAAGGAAGGGCTGGCGCTGATCAACGGCACGCAGACCTCGACCGCCCTGGCGCTGGCCGGCCTGTTCCGCGCCCATCGCGCCGCGCAGGCGGCGCTCATCACCGGCGCGCTCTCCACCGACGCGGCGATGGGATCGTCGGCGCCGTTCCATCCCGACATCCACGCCTTGCGCGGCCATAAAGGCCAGATCGACGCCGGCGCTGCGCTGCGCGGCCTGCTCGAAGGCTCGGAGATCCGGCAGAGCCATATCGAGGGCGACGAGCGCGTGCAGGACCCTTATTGCATCCGCTGCCAGCCGCAGGTCGACGGGGCCTGCCTCGACCTTCTGCGGCAGGTCGCCCGGACGCTCGAGATCGAGGCCAATGCGGTGACCGACAATCCGCTCGTGCTCTCCGACAATTCCGTCGTTTCCGGCGGCAATTTCCACGCCGAGCCGGTGGCCTTCGCCGCCGACCAGATCGCGCTCGCCGTCTGCGAGATCGGGGCCATCGCCCAGCGACGCATCGCGCTGCTGGTCGATCCGGCGCTGTCCTACGGCCTGCCCGCCTTTCTGTCGCGCCGGCCGGGGCTCAATTCCGGCCTCATGATCGCCGAGGTCACCTCGGCGGCGCTGATGTCGGAAAACAAGCAGATGGCGCATCCGGCCTCGGTCGATTCCACGCCGACCTCGGCCAATCAGGAGGACCATGTGTCCATGGCCTGCCACGGCGCGCGGCGGCTGCTGCCCATGACCGACAACCTGTTCGCGATCCTCGGCGTCGAGGCGCTCTGCGCCGTTCAGGGGGTGGAATTGCGCGGACCGCTCAGGACCAGCCCGGAGCTGGAGAAGGCCGCCGCCGCCGTGCGCGCCGTGGTTCCGCCGCTGGAGGACGACCGCTACATGGCGCCCGATCTCGAAGCGGCGTCGAGGCTGGTCGCCGACGGGCGGCTCGCCGCCGCCGTCTCGGCGGGCCTCTTGCCGGCGCTGGAGGTCTGATCATGGCCGTCTTCGACGTCAAGCAAGGCTCGTCGCCGGTCATCCTCGGCTTTCCGCATGTAGGCACGGAGGTTCCGGCTGCGATCTGGGACCGCCTCAACGACAACGGCAAGATCCTCGCCGACACCGACTGGCATATCCACCGGCTCTATGACGGGCTGCTGGAGGACGCCACCACGGTGCGCGCCACCTTCCACCGCTACGTCATCGACGCCAACCGCGATCCGGCCGGCGGAAGCCTCTATCCCGGCCAGAACACCACCGGCCTCGTGCCCGAAACGGATTTCGACGGCGCGCCGATCTGGAAGGACGGCCAGGCCCCGACCGAGGCCGACATCGCCGAGCGGCTCGCCCATTTCCACGCGCCCTATCATGCGGCGCTGGCCGCCGAGATCGCGCGCGTCAAGGCGATCCACGGCGTGGCGATCCTCTATGACTGCCATTCGATCCGCTCGCGCATTCCCTTCCTGTTCGAGGGCCGGCTGCCGGATTTCAATGTCGGCACCGACATGGGCCGTACCTGCGCCAAGGCGATCGAGGAGGCGACCTATGCGGTCTGCGCCGGCGCGGAGGGCTATACGAGCATCCTCAACGGCCGCTTCAAGGGCGGCTGGACGACGCGCCATTACGGCCGGCCGGAAACGGGCGTCCACGCCATCCAGATGGAGCTGGCGCAGGCGAGTCATCTTGCGACCGAGGCGCCGCCTTTCGCCTATGACGAGGACAAGGCCGCGCGGCTCCGCATTCCCCTGCGCGCCGTTCTGCAACGCATCGAGGCGCTCGCCTCCGCCCTGAAACGCTGACCTGAAACCCTGATCCGGGAGAACCAGCCGATGACCATCGATCCACGCCACAATATTCGGGAAATTCGCGCGCCGCGCGGCGACATTCTCAACGCGAAAAGCTGGCTCACCGAGGCGCCGCTGCGCATGCTGATGAACAATCTCGATCCCGAGGTGGCCGAGAACCCGAACGAGCTGGTCGTCTATGGCGGCATCGGCCGGGCAGCGCGCACCTGGGCGGATTTCGACCGCATCGTCGCCACGCTGAAGACGCTGGAGGACGACGAGACGCTGCTGGTCCAGTCGGGCAAGCCGGTCGGCGTGTTCCGCACCCACAGGGACGCGCCGCGCGTGCTGATCGCCAACTCCAATCTCGTGCCGCATTGGGCGACGTGGGAGCATTTCAACGAGCTGGATAAGAAGGGCCTGGCCATGTACGGCCAGATGACCGCCGGCTCGTGGATCTATATCGGCTCGCAGGGCATCGTACAGGGCACCTACGAGACCTTCGTCGAGGCGGGACGCCAGCATTATGACGGCGACCTCAAGGGTAGATGGGTGCTGACCGGCGGCCTGGGCGGCATGGGCGGCGCGCAGCCGCTGGCCGCCGTCATGGCCGGCGCATGCTGCCTCGCGGTGGAGTGCAATCCCGATTCGATCGATTTCCGCCTGCGCACCCGCTATGTCGACGCCAAAGCCGAGACGCTGGACGAGGCGCTGGCGCTGATCGGCCGCTGGACCAGGGCCGGCGAGGCCAAGTCCGTCGGCCTTCTCGGCAACACGGCCGAAATCCTGCCCGAGATGGTGCGGCGCGGCGTGCGCCCCGACCTGGTGACCGACCAGACCTCGGCGCATGATCCGATCAACGGCTATCTGCCCAAGGGCTGGACGATGGCCGAATGGAAGGAAAAGCGCGTCAGCGATCCGAAATCCGTCGAGCGGGCGGCGCGCGCCTCCATGCGCGAGCATGTCGAGGCGATGATCGCCTTTCAGGACAGGGGCGTCCCGACCTTCGACTACGGCAACAACATCCGCCAGATGGCGAAGGAGGAGGGCCTCGAAAACGCCTTCGCCTTCCCGGGCTTCGTGCCGGCCTATATCCGTCCGCTGTTCTGCCGCGGCGTCGGGCCGTTCCGCTGGGCCGCGCTGTCGGGCGACCCGGAGGACATCGCCCGCACCGACGCCAAGGTCAAGGAACTGCTGCCCGACAACAAGCACCTGCACAACTGGCTCGACATGGCGCGCGAGCGGATCGCCTTCCAGGGCCTGCCGGCGCGCATCTGCTGGGTCGGCCTCGGCGACCGCCACCGCCTCGGCCTCGCCTTCAACGAGATGGTGCGCAACGGCGAGCTGAAGGCGCCCGTCGTCATCGGCCGCGACCATCTCGATTCCGGCTCGGTCGCCTCGCCCAACCGCGAGACGGAGGCGATGCGGGACGGCTCGGACGCCGTGTCCGACTGGCCGCTTCTCAACGCGCTGCTCAACACCGCCTCGGGCGCGACCTGGGTGTCGTTGCATCACGGCGGCGGCGTGGGCATGGGCTTCTCGCAGCATTCGGGCGTGGTCATCTGCTGCGACGGCTCGGAAGAAGCCGACCGCCGCATCGAACGCGTGCTGTGGAACGATCCCGCCACCGGCGTCATGCGCCACGCCGACGCCGGCTACGAGATCGCGCTCGACTGCGCGCGGGAAAAGGGCCTGCGCCTGCCCGGCATCCTGGGCGATTGAGCGCGATGCGGCTTCTGCGTTTCGAGGACCTGACCGTCGTTCCGTGGAAGAACGGCGGCGGCGTGACGCGCGAGATCGCCGTCCATGCGGAGCCCGCGGTTCATCCCGAGTTCCTGTGGCGGATCAGCGTCGCCACGGTGGACAAAGCCGGGCCGTTCTCCCGCTTCGACGGCGTCGACCGCAGCATCGCGGTGCTGCAAGGCCGGGGCATGCGGCTCGACGGCGGCGCCGCCGGCGTCACGCTGACGCCGCAAAGCCCGCCTTATGCCTTTCCGGGCGAGGCGCCCATCGAGGCCGAACTCCTCGACGGACCGACCACCGACCTCAACGTCATGACGCGACGCGGCCTGTTCAGCCATAGGATGGAGCGGCTCACGATCGACGGCCCCGTCGCCGTCGAGGGCGCTGGCGAGGAGACGGCCTTCGTCTTCAACGGTGCTTTCGCGGTGGAGACGCCGGAGGCCCGCTTTAGCGCCCGGCCGCTGGACGTCCTGCTCGGCCTCCGCCATGACGAAAAAATCCGCCTGTCGCCGGAGGCGCAGGCGGACATCTTCGTGATCCGGGTTTTCCGCGCGGACTGAGTTCAGTGGTCGTCGTCGCCGGCGGAGCCGGAGCGGATGGCGGCTAGGACTTCCTTCTGCAGGGCCATGAATTCGCTCGTCGCGATCATTTCCTGGTTGCGCGGGCGGGACAGGCCGACATGGAAGGTCTGGTTGATCCGGCCCGGATTGATGCTCATCGCCACGATCCGGTCCGACAGATAGACGGCTTCCTCCACGTCATGGGTGACGAACAGCACGGTGAGGCGATGCTCCTCCCAGATCTGGGTCAGAAGCTCCTGCATCTGATGCCGCGTCAGCGCGTCGAGCGCGCCGAAGGGCTCGTCCATCAGCAGCATCTTCGGCCGGTAGGACAGCGCCCGCGCGATGGCGACGCGCTGCTTCATGCCGCCGGAAAGCTGCGACGGATAGGCGTCGGCGAAGCGGTCGAGCTTGACGAGGCGGATATGATGCCGGGCGATCTCCCGGCATTCGGCCGACGGGGTTCCGGCGGCCTGAAGCGCGAATTCGACGTTCTGCTGCGCGGTCAGCCAGGGCAGCAGCGTATAGGACTGGAACACCACGCCGCGGTCGAGGCCCGGCCCGACGATGGGCGCGCCGTCGGTCAAAAGGACGCCGTCGCTGAAGCCCTGCAGCCCGGCGACGATGGACAGAAGCGTGCTCTTGCCGCAGCCCGACGCGCCGACCAGCGACACGAATTCGTTGTCGGCCAGCTCCAGGTCGATGTTGCTGAGCGCCTGGAACCGGGTCTTGCCTTCGCCGAACCACTTGTTGAGGGATTCGATCTTGAGTTTCGGTTCCATCGTCTCAGCGCCTCGAATTGTAGCGGAAGAACACCCGCTCCAGGGCCTTCATGCTCTGGTCGGTCACCAGGCCGAGAACGCCCAGCAGGAGAATGTAGCCGATGATGGTCTGGGTCTGGAAAAAGCGCTGCGACACGATGATGCGATAGCCGAGGCCCGAGGTGGCGGCGACGAGCTCGGCCAGCACCAGCCACGTCCAGGCCCAGCCGAGGCTGATGCGCAGCGTGTCCCAGATGCCGGGCAGGGCGGAGGGCAGCACGATGCGGCGGAGGATCTTCGTTTCCGACATGCCGAGCGTACGGCCCAGCCCAACGAAATCCGGCGGCACCCGCTTGACGTTGTCCATCACCATCAGGACCTGCTGGAAGAAGGTGCCGATCCAGATGATGACGAATTTCTGCAGGTCGCTGGTGCCGGCCCACAGGATGGTCAGCGGCACGAAGGCCACCACCGGCATGTAGCGCACGAAATCCACCAGCGGCTCGATCGCCGCCTCCCAGGTCTTGAAGCAGCCGATCATGACGCCGATGGGGATCGCCATGGCCGAGGCGAGGGCGAAGCCGACCACCATGCGGTAGATGCTGATCCAGGCGTCGCTCCACAGCGTGCCGTTCGCCGCCAGCTCGACCATCTTGGACCAGACGGCGGCGGGCGTCGGCAGGAAGATCGGCTTGAGCCAGCCGAGCGCCGTCGAGGCCCACCAGATCGCGAACAGGGCCACGAAGACGACCACCGCGATGGCGAGATAGACGCGGGCGTTCAGCGGGTCGCCGATGCGGAACGCGCTGGGCGGTCGCCCCACCCCCGCACGCGCTGGCGTGCGGGAGGCGGCCGGTTTCCGGATTTCGGGGGACTGCATGATGATCCGCTTCCGCCAGCCGTTACTTGTTCGCCGCCTTGACGAAGTCGGGGACGATCATCTGGTCGGCCGACACGTCCGTGGTGACGAGCTTGGCCTGCTTGGCCGCCTTGAGCACGTCGCCGAAGACCTTGTTGCGGAACTCGCCGTCGAAGGCCTTGGCGGCTTCCGCGGTGGAGTAGTAGCGCACGCCGTCGAAGGCGGTCTTGAGGTCCTCGAGCGGCGCGCCGGCGGCCTTGGCGATGATCTCGCGGCCTTCCTGCGTATGGGCCTGGTAGTCCTTGTAGGCGGCGTCCCAGGCCTTCAGCATGGCCAGCACCTGGCCGGGCTTGGACTTCAGCACGTCCTCGCGCACGACGAAGACGTCGGAGACCAATCCGGGGTCCTTGCCGGCCTCGAACAGCATCTTGACCGACTTGTCCTGCGCCACGGCGACCGAGATATAGGGCTCGTAGGTCACGGCCACCGGCACCTGGCCGGCGATGAGGGCGGAGCCGGCGTTGGCGGCGGGCATCGGCACGCGGTTGATGTCGTCGATGCTCATGCCGTTGCTGGAGAGCGCGTAATTGAGCAGGATGTCGCTGGTGGTGCCTTCCTCGAAGGCGACGCTCTTGCCCTTGAGGTCGGCGATCGAGTTGACGTCCTTGCCGGCGAGGATGGCGTCGGCGGCGAGGCTGAAATCGAGCAGCGACACGATCTTCACCGGCGCGCCGGCGGCGACCATGGCCATGGCGGTATGGGTCGCGACATTGGCCGCGTCGACCTGGCCGCTGACCAGCGCCGCGTTGAGATCCTTGTCCTCGGTGAAGTTGACCAGTTCGACGCCGTCCATGCCCTGGTCCTTGAAGAAGCCCTTGGCGGCGGCGATATGCCAGGGGCCGTAACCGATCCACGGCTCGGTGGCGAGCTTGAAGCCGCCGGCCTCGGGCTTGGCGGGAATCTGGTCTTCGGCGGAAGCCGTCAGCGGCTGCGCCAGGACGGTCGCGACGCCCAGCGCCAGCGCGGCGCGAAGGGCGTATTTTCTGATGGATGCATACATGGGAATCCCCTTTTGTTTCACGATGATGATCGATCGCGTGGCCGAAGGCCACGACCGCATTCGCTTTTATTGGCTCCAGACCCGTTTCAGGCGGCTCCGTGCGCTAATATGTATAGTCATATTGAACCATGGATGCAAACCAATTCCTCCCTTGCGTCAGGCCGCCGAGGCCGGGTCGACCGCGTCGAAGAAGCGCGACAGGAAATCCGCGCCGCCGACCGGCTCGCCGCCAGCCATAGCCGCCATCGAGAAACCGATCAATGAGGAGATGGGATTATGCGACGTCGCGCCCGCCCGCAAATTCATCACCAGCGTCGGGCACAGGAACAGGCCGAGCCGGACCGCCCGCCGCCAGTCGGCCGGCAGCATGCCGCGCGCAGCCAGCTCCTGCAGCAGCGGCCTCCACATGTCGGCCGCCTTGACATGCAGCAGCGCCTCCCGCACCGGGCTCGGCCGCCACGACGTCGTCACGTCGAGGACGCCGTTCTCCACGCGCGCTGCGGCCGTGTATTTCTCCGCCGCCGTCGCCGGGTCGTAGAGCCAGAACGGATGGGCGAGGACGTTGTGGAAGGTCGTCTTGACTTCCGCGAGCAGCGTCGGGACGTTCTCGCCGGCGAAGGCCGGGTCGAAGAAGGACAGCGCCGCGTCCGCGCCCCGGTCGTGGAACCAGACATTGGCGTTGTGCGCGTCGCCATGCGCGGTCACGCCGCCGGCGTCGGCCAGCCGGGCCGGGTTCAGCCGCGCATGCGCTTCCTCGAACAGCGCCCCGATCGTATGGCTGTATTCGACCCCGTTGACGCGGAAGAGCAGCGTCGAAAATTCCTCCCAAGGCAGCGTGACGCCGGGAAACTCGAAATTTTGGCCGACATAGAAGCCCTTGAACCGGCCGCCGGGAAAAGCGCCGGTGGCGGGATCGATCAGCCGCTCGAAGAACAGGCGGTTGACCGGCTCGGCGGCGGCCTCATCCGGGGTGATCGGATGCAGCGTCTCGCGATAGACCTTCAGCACGTCGCGGCTGAGCGCGCGCTCGGCGCGCACCGCCTTGTCGCGCAGGGACGGATCGTCCTCCATGTCCAGCCGCCGCAGCACGTCCGAAAAGCGCGGATCGTGGCGGCGCCGATAGACCAGGATCTGCTCGCCGGGCAGGACGGACATCAGCACCGGCTGGTCGACCGGCAGGCCGGCCTTGGCCAGGATGTCGGCGCGGTAATATTCGCCGCTCATCGCCTCCTCGCCGTCCTCCTGGTGGAACTTGAAGAAGAACTCGCCCTCGTCGGTGACGAAGAAGCCGTTGAGCGAGTTGAGGCTGTACTGGTCGTGATTGATCCGAAGGTCGCGCGCCTCGATCCCGAACAGGTCGCGGAGAAGCTCCCGCAGGAGGATTTCGGCCTCGCCGTCGCGCACCTTGGCGCGCTGTCGGATTTCGGCGGTGCGGCTATGGTGTTCAGTCATTCTGTTCTCCCTGAGGTCGGGACGCGCCGGGGTTGCTATTCAAGCTCCACCAGCGATTTGAGCCTGGTCGCGCCGCCGTTAAGAAGCGTCCGATAGGCCTGCGGAACGGCGTCGAGCGAGGCGATCGGCTCGCAGAAGCGGTCGAGATCGTCGGCGAGGGCGGGTAGCAGCGCCACGGCGTCCGGCAGCTCGTTCGCGAAGGCGTGGCAGCCGAGAAGGCCGATCTCGCGCTCGACCAGAAGGTTCGGATCGAGGTCGAGCCGGCCGTGGCTGATGCCGACCAGCGCCAGCGCGCCGCCGCCCGCGAGCAGGTCCAGCCCCGCCCGGATGGCGGCGACGCTGCCGGTGGCGTCGATGGCGTAGCGCAGCCTCGCGCCGGCAAGCGCCGCGTCGACGGACGTGCCTGTCGGTTCGACGCGCCTGCCGCCAGTCACACGCTCCACCAGCGCCAGCCGGTCGGCGTTGAGGTCCGACAGCAGCAGCGGCCCGTCATGGGTCTTCGCCAGAAGCAGCGCGCAGAGTCCGCCGATAGTCCCGCAGCCCATGACCAGCACCGGCTCGCCGGCGGGCGGCGCGAGGCGGCGCACCGCATGCAGCGCCACCGCCAGCGGCTCGGCCATCGCCGCCGTCCGCGCCGAAAGCGCCGGGTCGTGCCGGATCAGCAGCTTCGCCGGCAATTGCGCCTCCTCGGCGAAGCCGCCGTCGCAGACCTCGCCGACGAAGCCGAGCTTCTCGCAGATATTGCTGCGGCCGCTGCGGCAGGCCGGGCATTCGCCGCACCAGACGCGGGAATCGACCGCCACGACGTCCCCGACCGCGACATGGGTCACACCGTCGCTGATGGCGGTGACGCGGGCGCTGAATTCGTGCCCCGCCGTGGACGGACGCCGGCTGATCCACTGGCCGGTGCGGTAATTGTGCAGGTCGGAGCCGCAGATTCCCGCGGCCCGCACCTTGAGGTTGACATGGCCGGGCGGCGGCGGCGCGGGCGGCGGCGCGACCTCCTCCACCCGCAGGTCGAGCGCGTCATGAAGCCTGACGGCCTTCATCGCCTCAGCCCTTCTTGGCCAGATATTGCTCGCGCACCGGCGAAACGGCGTGGGCGTGCGACGAGAAGCCTTCATAGATGGCGAGCTTGTGCGCGTTTTCGGCGAAAAGCGGATAGGCGGACTGGGTGACGTAGCCGATGGAGCTGCGCTTGACGAAATCCGTCACCGACAGCGGCCCGTAGGTGCGCGCCCAGCGGCTGGTCGGCAGCACGGCGTTGGGCCCGAGCGTGAAATTGGCGATGCTGACCGGCGTGTGCAGGCCCATCAGGATTTCCGACGCCTCGGTGATGTGGCCCAGATGCGCGAAGGCGTCTTCCGACAGGATTTCGAGATGCTCCGGCGCATAGGCGTTGACGAAGGCGTAGCTTTCCTCCAGCGACGAGGTCAGCACGACGCCGCCATGCTTGCCGGTCAGCACGGTGGTGGAGAAGCCGACGCGCTGCTCGGTCATGCGCGCCCAATGTTCGGGAAGGGCGGCGAGCGCCTCCTCGGCGACGCGGCGGCTATGGGTGACCAGATAGGCGGAGGAATCCGGCCCGTGCTCGGCCTCGATCAGCAGGTCGAGCGCGGCGAGGCCGCCATGGACCGTGTCGTCGGCGAAGATCATGCCTTCCGACGGACCGGCCGGAAGCCCAGTGTCGATGACGCCGGCCAGCGCGCGCTTGGCGGCCACCACCCAGGGGCTGCCCGGGCCGACGATCTTGAGGGCGGGCTTGATCGTCTCGGTGCCGTAGGCGACGGCGGCCACGGCCTGCGCGCCGCCGACCTTGTAGACCGTGTTCACGCCGGCGATGCGGGCGGCGACCAGCGTGGCCGCGTCGACCGAGCCGTCGGGGCCGGGCGGGGTGACGATGGCGAGGTCGGGCACGCCGGCGACCACGGCGGGAACCGAGGTCATCATGGTGACGGACGGAAACGAGCCCTTGCCGCGCGGCACGTAGAGGGCGACCGAGGCGATCGGCGTGAAGCGGTCGCCGGCATAGGCGCCGGGGCGGATCTCCTTCAGCCACATCGGCTCGGGCTTCTGCACCTCGTGGAAGCGGCGGATATTGTCGACGCTGAATTCGATGGCGCGGATCACCTCCGGGTCGACCAGCTTGAAGGCGGCGTCGAACTCGGCCTCGGTGACCTTGATATCCTTTTCGGTGATGTCGGCCTTGTCGAAGTCGCGGCCGAAGCGGGCGACGGCGGCGTCGCCCTCGGCGCGGATCGCCTCGATGATCGGCTGCACCTTTTCGATGAAGCCGGAAATATCGGTTTCCGAACGCTTCAGCAGGGCCGCCTTCTGTTCGGCGCTCAGCTTCGCATAGTCATAGAAAGAGACATTGGCCATTTGCGTTCCTCTGTTGTTCCGTGTCGCCGGCCGGCGGGACGCGCCGCGACGGCGGATGATTCCGTGATGCTCATGTAATCCGCCGCGAAGCAAGCCGCGACGCGTTTTTCGCCGCAGCGCCTCAGATCGAGGCGAGAAAACCGCCGTCGACCGGGATGCAATGGCCCGTGACATAGGCGGCCGCGTCGCTGCATAGAAACACCACCGCGCCGCCGATATCCTGCTCCTGTCCGAAGCGCCTTTGCGGGATGCGGGCCAGCATGCGCGCCCGCCAGTCGGCGTCGGCGTAGAACCCTTCCGTCATGGCGGTGCGGAAATAGCCGGGCGCGATGGCGTTGACGCGGATGCCGGCCTCGGCCCATTCGGCGGCGAGCGCCCGCGTCATGCCGAGAAGCCCGGCCTTGGAGGAGGTGTAGGGGGTTGCGGTCGGAACGCCGACATAGGAGGTCAGCGAGCAGAGATTGACGATGGCGCCGCCGGCGCCGCGCTCCGCCATGGCCCGCGCCGCCGCCTGCGACCAGAAGAACGCGCCCTTCAGATTGGTGTCGACGATCGAATCCCACAGCGCTTCGTCGACGTCGAGCGAGGGGCTGACATGCTCGAAGCCCGCATTGTTGACCAGGATGTCGATCTTTCCCGCTTTCTGCGCAAGCCCGCCGACGGCGTCCTTGATGGACGGGATGTCCCTCACGTCCTGCTCGGCTGCGAGGCACGGTCTTCCGAAACGCTCGACCTTCTCGCGCGTCTCGTCGAGGCCGGCGAGCGACCGGCCGGTCACGCAGAGTTGCGCGCCCGCTTCGGCCAAGGCCATGGCAATCGCCTGTCCGAGCCCGCGGCTCGCGCCCGTCACGACCGCCACTTTACCATCGAGGTCGAATGCAGACATGCCGTCTTTCCCCTTTTTCTTTTGGCGCAGTCAAGCACCATTCTCCGACAATGTCTATACATATTTACGTAATTTTATGTATAGACATATATCGACAATCGCAAAAATCCTGTTATCGTCGCCGACAGAGATGGAGGACCCGAATGACCGATCCAAGGCTGCCGATCCGCGACGAGATGGCGGGCGTTCCACCCTATAACGCCGGACTGACGCTGGCGGAAGTGCGGGCGAAATACGGCGTCGAGACGATCGCGAAACTCGGCTCGAACGAGAACCCGCTGGGGCCTTCGCCGAAGATCGCGGCGGCCCTCGGCGCGCCGGTCGAGCTTCTGCGTCTCTATCCCGATCCGAAGGGCCGCGCGGTCTCCGAGGCGATCGCCACGAAATTCGGCGTCGCGGCGGATCGGATCGTGCTCGGCAACGGCTCGGAGGACCTCATCGGCGTCATCTGCCGCGCCGTGGTCAGGCCCGGCGACGTCGTGACGACGCTCTACCCTTCCTTCCCGCTGCACGAGGATTACGCGGCGCTGATGGGGGGCAGGATTGAGCGTATCGAAGTGACGCCCGCATTGACGGTGGACATGCCCGCTTTGCTGGCGGCGGCCGCCCGCGGCCCGCGCATGCTGATCTTCGCCAATCCGATGAGCCCCGTCGGCGCATGGCTCGACCCGAACCAGATGCGCCGGCTGATCGAGGCCACCCCCGACGACACCTTGCTGGTGGTCGACGAGGCCTATGTCGAATATGCGCTGGGAAGCGATTACGAATCCGCCCTGGCGGCCTTGCAGACGACGTCGAAGACCTGGATCGTCCTGCGGACGCTGTCGAAGGCCTACGGGCTGGCCGGCCTGCGGATCGGCTATGCGATCACCGCGAGCCGCGAGATAGCCGGATTCCTCGACCGCGCGCGGACGCCGTTCAACACCAACGCCATCGCCCAGCGCGCCGCCGTGATCGCGCTCGCGGACGAGGAGCATCTGAGGAAATCCGTCGAGCTGGCCGTCAGCGAGCGCGAGCGTGTGGCCGCCGCCCTCAAGGAGCGCGGCTATCGAACCGCCTCCTCGCGCGGCAATTTCATATTTTTCGACTGCGGCGGCGACGCCGTCGCTTTCAGCGAGGCGCTGCTGGCGAAAGGCGTGATCACCAAGCCGTGGAAGCAGCCGGGCTATGAGCGCTTCGTGCGGGTCAGCATCGGCTCGCGCTCGGAAAACGACCAGTTTCTGGCCGCGCTTCCCTGAGTCCTGTGTGGCCGCAAATTGTCGAGGCTACCGCTGCGCCTGGTTGCGCGACTGCTGCTGTTGCTTGCTTTCGCCGCCCCTGCTTGCCGTCGTTCTTGTGGCTTTGCGGCCTCGCGCCGATTGAGAGAATCGCCGGCGTGTAGGCCATGCTGAAGCAGCATTTCAAACTGGCGCTTCGGCTCCGGCGTTTCTGCATCCAGCACACGGCGATCATCGCACAAGTCTAAGTTCAGGGCTGCGTGCTCGATCCATTCTCCAATGCATAGGAGCGCCGATCTGCAGTCGGGTTGCGAGCCTGTCGAGCGAACTTTTATCTCGCTCGAAAATGCGCCCTCTAAACCGGGCTTTGGGAATGCGTTGTCATCTTATATATCTAAGTCATTGTTTTTCTTAATTCCATAGGACGCATCGTCAAATCTCAAGCGTGATTTTTAAGGCAGGATTCTCCGTCCGGCCCGCGGAAACGCGTTTCGCAGACCCGACAGCCGTCCTCGAAACGAGCGTCCGATGAAAATTTCGTATCAGATCGCCGCCTTTGCGCTTCCGCTCGCCTTCGCGGGCTCGGCGCTGGCCAAGGAGACGCCGATCGGCAAGCCGCAGACGGTCGCCGGCATGGAGATCGCCGCCGTCTATCTCCAGCCCATCGAGATGGAGCCGGAGGGGATGATGCGGCCGGCCAGGGATTCCGACGTGCATATGGAGGCCGACATCAAGGCGGCCAAGGACAATCCGAACGGTTTCGCCGAGGGCGACTGGATGCCCTATCTGGTCGTGACCTATGCGCTGACCCGTCTCGACGGCGGCGAGACGCAGAAAGGCGATTTCATGCCCATGGTCGCCAATGACGGCCCGCATTACGGCGACAACGTCAAGCTCGACGGTCCCGGCCGCTACAGGCTGACGCTGGTCGTCTCGCCGCCCTCCGCCAATGCGCACGCCCATTTCGGCCGCCATGTCGACAAGGAGACCGGCGTCGGCCCGTGGTTCGAGCCGATCACGGTCCATTACGAATTCGTCTACGCCGGCACGGGCAAGAAGGGCGCTTATTGAGGCATGTCGCGGCGTTTTATCTCCTTTTCGGTCGTGACCGTTTTGGCGCTGGCCTTTTCCGGGCCGGCCTCGGCCGCGGAAGAACCGACGTTCCGCATCGAATTCCGGGACGGCGTCATCACGCCCGACCGGCTGGAGGTTCCGGCCGATACCCGCTTCCGCATCGAACTGGTCAACACCGGCTCCATGCCGGCGGAGTTCGAGAGCCTGGAGCTGCGCAAGGAAAAGGTGATCGCGCCGCAGTCGCAGACCGTGATGGTGATCCGCAGGCTCGATCCGGGCGAATACCCCTTCTTCGACGATTTCCATCCGGGCGCCGCGCCCGCCGTCCTGATCGCCAGGTGATCTCGTGAGCATGCAAGATTTCAACGTCCTGTTCGTCGTCTGGCGCGAATGCGTCGAGGCGCTGCTGGTGGTGGGCGTTCTCAACGCCTGGCTCGCCCATCGCCCCACCTTGGAGCGCCGCGCGGGCCGGTTCTGGCTGTGGTCGGGCGTCGCCGTCGGCCTCGTCGGCGCGGTGGCGCTGGCCGCGCTGCTTCTCACCGTGGGCGACGCGCTCGGCGACGAGGCGCAGGATTATTTCCAGACCTTTATCGTGCTGTTCGCCGCCGCGCTGATCGTCCAGATGGTGTTCTGGATGCGCAGGCATGGGCGCACGCTCAAGAAGGAGCTGCACGCCTCGCTCGACCGGACGGCCGACAGGGCCAACTGGCTCGGCGTCTTCTTCCTCTCCGCGCTCGCCGTGCTGCGCGAGGGCAGCGAGGCGGCGGTGTTTCTCTATGGAGCCATGGCCGGCGCCTCGGCCTCCCATTACGGCGCCCTCGTCGCGGCGCTCGCCGGCGTGGCCGCGGCCGTCGCCACCTACGGGCTGCTGCAACTGGGCGGCCGCGTGTTGTCATGGGCCGTCTTCTTCCGCGTCACTGAAGCGATGCTGCTGCTCCTCGCCGCCTCGCTGCTTCTGACCGGCGTCGATCACCTGATCGCGCTCGGCGTGGTTCCGCCGCTCTCCAGGCGGCTGTGGGACACATCCGCCCTTCTGTCGGACAGCGGCATGGTCGGCGGGCTGGCGTCGGGCCTCACCGGCTATCGCGCCCGGCCGGTCCTGGTCGAGCTTCTGGTTTTCGTCTTCTATTGGATCGTCGTGCTATGGCTTCTGTCCCGTCCCCGCCGCGCCTGGCCTTGAAGCGGGGCGGGCAACTGGCGCGCGCCGGCCTGTGGCTGCGCGACCATCAGCGCGCCGTCCGCCTCGTCCAGTGGATCGTCATTGCGGCCTATGCGGCGCTGCTGATCGTCCCGGCGCTGACGCCGATGCCCGACCGGCTGTCGCATATCTGGTCCAACGCCGTGCTCTTCGCCCAGTTCATGTTCTGGGGCGTGTGGTGGCCCTTCGTGCTGGTGTCGATGGTGCTGGTTGGACGCGCCTGGTGCGGGCTGTTCTGCCCGGAAGGGGCGCTGGCCGAAATCGCCAGCCGCCACGGCCGCGGCCGCGCGACGCCGGCCTGGATCAAGTGGAAGGGCTGGCCCTTCGTCGCCTTCGCCTGCACCACCCTCTACGGCCAGATGGTCAGCGTCTACCAATATCCCAAGCCGGTCATCGTCGTGCTCGGCGGCTCGACGCTGGCGGCCATGGCGGTGGGCTTTCTCTACGGGCGCGAAAAGCGCGTCTGGTGCCGCTATCTCTGCCCGGTCAACGGCGTCTTCGCGCTGCTGGCCAAATTGTCGCCGCTGCATTTCCGCGTCGACCGCGCGGCGTGGAGCGGCTGGAAGCGGGGTTCCGCGCCGCTTCCCCATGTCAATTGCGCGCCCTTGGTTCCGATCAGGACCATGCGCGGGGCGTCGGACTGCCACATGTGCGGACGCTGCGCCGGCTTCAAGGAGGCGGTGACGCTCGCCGCGCGCTCGCCGTCGCATGAGGTGGTCGAGGTCGCCGGCGACGAGCCGAACCCATGGGAAAGCGTGCTGATCGTCTTCGGCATGATGGGGATCGCCGCCGGCGCGTTCCAGTGGACCTCCAGCCCGATCTATGTCGCCGTCAAGCAGGCCGCCGCCGAATGGCTGGTGGACCATGGCGGCATGGCGCTGCTGGAGCCGCGCCTGCCCTGGTGGGTCCTCACCAATTATCCCGACCATAACGACATGATGACGCCGCTCGACGGCGGGCTGATGATCGCCTATGCGCTCGGCGTCGCCGTCCTCACCAGCCTCGCGGTGGGCGGGGCGCTGGCCTTGGCCAGTCTCAGCCTCGGCGGCTGGCGCTGGGCGCGCTTCCACCATTTCGTCCAATGCCTGATCCCGATGGCCGGCGTCGGCGTGTTCCTCGGCCTGTCGGCCACCACGGTGACGCTGCTCAAGGCCGAGGACGTTCCGCTGCCCTTCGTCGACGGCCTGCGCATGACGCTGCTCGCCGGCGCGGAATTCTGGTGCGGCCGGCTGCTATGGCGGGTGACGGGCCGCTATTCGACCTCGACGCCGCGCCGTCTTGCCGCCACGGTTCTGGGCATGGCTGCGGCGGGATGCGCGGCGGTCAACTGGATCGTCTGGTTCTGGCTCTGGTGAGCCGGCTTATTTTCCGTCCAGAAACTTCTCCGCGATGGCGTAGAGGAATTGCGGCAGCACCTCGAAGGCGTAAGGCGCATAGACGCGCTCCAGCCGCTGGTGATATTCGCGTCCCCACGGGCCGATATTGACCACCGGATAGGCGAGCGTCTTCGGGTTGGCGTGGTCGATGAACTGCGCCGCCGGCGTGTTGGCGGCCACCACCGCGCTGTCGGCGGCGTCGGGGATATGGCCGAAAAAGCTCATATCCGAAATGCCGGCGAAGATTTCGCGATATTTGATCGTCGTGTCGAAACGCTGCTCCGTCTCCAGCCGCGCCGCCTCGATGGCCGCCGCGAAGGCGCGCTCGTTCGCGCCGTCGTCGCCCATGCGCACATGCGGATAGACCAGGCTGCCGAAGCCGACGATCACCGCCGGGCCGGTCAGCCGCGCCTCGGCCGCCATGCGGTCCACCAGCTCGCGCGTGATCAGCAGCGGATTGTCGCTTTGGGAAAGCTCCGCCTCCAGCGCGGCGATGCGGTTAAGCGCCGCGTCGCCGCCGGCGGCGCGCACGGCCTCGCGCAATTCGGCCACGGTCAGCACGCGGCCCTTGCGCGCCGCGCCGGCTGGCGCGCCGACCAGTTGGGCGTAGCGTTCGGCCGAGAGGTTGAAGCCGTCGATGGCGCGGTTGAGCGCCTCGCCCACCAGCGCGCGGAATTTCTGGAACAGCGCCTCGGGCGAAATGGAATGGGTCAGCCAGTTGAAGGCGATCCAGGCGCGCTCCGGCGTCGTCACCTCGTAGCCGCCGCGGAAATCGCGCGCTTCGAGGCAGACCGGCGGCGGCGAGACGACGCCGTCGGCGGTGTCGCAGAGGGCGGCGTTGGCCTCCACGGCGCGCATGATCTCGGAGGCGATCAGATGCGCGCTGACGCCCTCGAAAGGGTAGCTCGCATGCGACGGCTGGCCGATCACGAAGGCGAAGGGCAGCTGCTTGCCGATGGTGCCGCGATAGATGGCGCGGCCCTCGGCGCCGTCGCCCTGGTCGCTGGTGGCGTCGAGATTGATCCCGGCGGCGATGTCCAGCCCCCAGCGCTCGGCCAGGTCGGGCAGGGCGTCGCGCAGGCTGCGCATGCCGCGCGAGCCGCGCTCCTCGTCGGGCGTAACGAAGAGGAGGAGATTGCCGCGCCGGTCGGGATTTTGCGCAAAACGTTCCAGCGCGGCGATTCCGGCCGCGACGCCGCTTTTCATGTCCAGCATGCCGCGGCCGGGCAGGTAATCGCCGCTCCTGAAATCGGCCAGCGCCTTTTCCTCGTTGGGGGCGAGCGGGCGGCTGGCCAGGTCCGCAGTCAGCGCGTCGAGCAGCGCCTCCGGCTCGAAGGCGAGATGCTTGAGGTCGCGGTAATTGGCGATCTCCACCACGTCGTAATGGCCGGCCAGCGCCAGCGCGCGCCGGCCCGCGCCGCGCACCACGGCGACCACGTTCCGTGTCATCGGCGCGCCGTGGCTGTCGATCACCGCGATGTCGCCGGGATTGTCGCGGAAATAGGGGATCTCGCGCAGAAGCGCGACCAGCTTCGGCCCGAATGAGGCCTCGTCCGGGGTGCCGGTCTCGCTCGGCCAGCGCACCATGCGGCAGGAGAGCGCGCGCACGCGCGCGGCCGGGTTCCATTGGGGGTTGGACGCCATGATCTTTCCTCGGATAAAAGACGCCCGCTCCCGCGCGGGGAGGCGCGCGGGCCGGATCGGTTTGGCTTGAGTTCTACGGTTATAGGTTGAGGTGCTTGCGCAGAAAGCTCCGCGTTCTGTCGTTCTGCGGATTGGTGAAGATGAGGTCGGGCGGGCCCTGCTCGACCACCACGCCCTTGTCCATGAACAGCACCCGATCGGCCACTTCGGCCGCGAAGCGCATCTCGTGGGTGACGATCAGCATTGTCATATGCTCCTGCGCGAGCTGCTTCATGACCTGGTTGACCTCCTCGACCAGCTCCGGGTCGAGCGCCGAGGTCGCCTCGTCGAACAGCATCACCTTGGGCTGCATGGCCAGCGCGCGGGCGATGGCCACGCGCTGCTTCTGGCCGCCCGACAGGCGGGAAGGGTAGACGGCGGCCTTGTCGCCGAGGCCGACCTTTTTCAAAAGCGTGACGGCGAGCTCCTGCGCCTCCTGCCGGCTCTTGCCCTTGAGCTTGATCGGGCCGAGCGTGATATTCTCCATCACGGTCAGGTGCGGGAACAGGTTGAAGTGCTGGAACACCATGCCCATCTGCTGGCGCACGGCGTTGATGTGGCGCTCGAAGGCGCGGCCGGTCAGCGGCTGGTTCACCTGCACGCCGTCGAGCAGGATCTCGCCCGAATCGACCGTCTCCAGATGGTTGATCGAGCGCAAAAGCGTGCTCTTGCCCGAGCCGGACGGGCCGATGACGGCGAAGATCTGGCCGCGCGCGACGGACAGGTCGATGCCCTTCAGCACCTCCAGCGCGCCGTAGGACTTGTGGACGCCGCGCGCCTCGACCATGGGTTTGGTGTCGCTCATCGATAGGCCTCGACTTTCTTTTCCATCCAGCGCAATCCGGCTTCCAGGATGAGATTGAGGAGATAGAAGATCACGGCGGCGGTGATGTAGAATTCGAACGGGCTGTAGGTCTCGCTGATCGCCTGCTGGGCGGCGTGGACCAGCTCGGTGATGCCGATGACCGAGACCAGCGCCGTGTCCTTCAATAGCGCGATCATGTTGTTGCCCACCTGCGGCAGCGCGTTGCGCACCGCCTGCGGCACGATCACGTAGCGCAGCGTCTGGCCGCGGCCGAAGCCGAGCGAGCGCGCGCCCTCGTTCTGGCCCGGATCGACGGTCAGGATCGCGGTGCGGAAAATGTCGGCGTTGTAGACGGCGAAATGCAGGCCGAGGCCGATGATTCCGGTCCAGACGGCGGGGATGTTCACGCCCACCTGCGACAGGCCGTAATAGAGCAGGAACAGTTGCAGCAAGAGCGGCGTGCCCATGAACAGCCAGATCAGAAAGCGCACGGGATAGCGCAGCAGCCACGGCCCGTAGAGCACCAGGAGCGCGAAGGCGACGCCGCCGAAGAAGCTGACCACAGCGGCGCTAACGGCGATGATCAGCGTCCACCACAGGCCCGTGGTCAGGAGTGCTGCGTAAGGCGGGACGATCGAGAAATCGAGCTGCATGGGATCACCGCCTATTTGAGCGCGTAGCGGGCTTCGAGGAAATCGACGCCGCGCGCCACCACATAGATGATGATCATGTAGAGGACGGCGGCGACGCCGAAGATCTCGAACGGGCGATAGGTCGAGCCGATGAAGCGCTGGGCGGTGTAGGTCAGCTCGATCACCGAAATGGCCGAGACCAGCGCCGAGCCCTTGATCAGCATGATGGTGTTGACGCCGAGGGAGCGGATCATCAGCCGCGCCGCCTGCGGCAGCACCACATAGCGCATGGACTGGCTGCGCGCGAAGCCGATGGAGCGGGCGGCCTCGTTCTGGCCGGGATCGACGGTCAGGATCGCGCCGCGCATGGCCTCGGCGTAATAGGCGGCGATGTTGAGGCCGAGCCCGATGGCCCCGGCCGCGAAGGGCTCCAGGTTGAGCCCGATCTGCGGCCCGCCGAAATAAAGCACGAAAAGCTGCAACAGGCACGGCGTGCCGCGGAACACGCTGACATAGGCCGCCCCCAGGAAACGCGCCGCGCGGAAGCGCGACAGCCGGGCGGCGGTGACGAGGGCTGCGACCGCGAGGCCGAGCAGGGCGGCGAGCGCCGACAGGCCGATCGTCACCAGGGCGGCCTCGAGGAAGTAGGGCAGCACTTCCGCCATCAGCGAAAAATTCATTGTCGCGTCGCTTCCTGTCGTAAGAAGCCGGGGCGGAGCTCAGCCGCGCCCCGGCCGGTGCGGGCGGTCAGCGGATGTCGCGGCCGACCCACTTCATCGAGATCTTCTCATAGGTCCCGTCGGCCTTCATGTCGTCGAGCGCCTTGTTGATGGCGGCCTTGAGCTCCGGATTGCCCTTGCGCAGCGCGATGCCGACATTGTCCGTGCCCTTGAGATCGGGCGTGTCGAGCTGGCGCACCTTCTCGCCGCTGTTCTTGATGGCGATCAGGATCGGGATGTCGTCGGAGATGATGGCGTCGACGCGGCCCGAGCGCAGCTCGAGCAGCAGCTCCGGGATGCCCTTATAGGTGTGCACCGTCCAGCCGCCCTGCTCGCGCGCCCATTTGTCGTTGGTCTCGCCGAGGGTGACGGCGACGGTCTTGCCCTTCTGCAATTCTTCCTTGCTCTGGATGGGCGAGCTTTCGGCGACGAAGATGCCGCGGCCGCCGCGATAATAGGGGCCGGCGAAATCCACGGCCTTCTCGCGCTCGGGGGTGATGCTCATGCTGCCCACCACCACGTCGAACTTGCCGGCGCGCAGGCCGGCGATGATGCCGTCGAAGGCGGTGGTGACGATCACCGGCTTGACGCCGATGCGCTTGGCCAGCTCGTCGCCGATGTCGACGTCGAAGCCGACGACCTTGTTCTCGTTGTCGACGAAGCTGAAGGGCGGGAACACGCCGCTCATGGCGATGCGCAATTCGCCCGCCTGCTTGACCTTGTCGAGGTCGTCGGCATGGGCGGGCGCGAGCATCATCAGCGCGCCGACGCCGGCGGCGATGAAAGAGGACAGAAGCGACTTCATGGCGTTTTCTCCTAAATGACCGTGTCGTGACCTCGGGCGCGGCCGCCTCGGCGAAGGCCGCGCCGTGTTCCTTCAAAGGATCGTTTCGAAACGGACGAAAGCCCCGGCCTGCTGCGGCCGAAGCCGGAAGACGGAAAAACCCGCCGATCCACCTCCGAAATTCCCCCGGCCGGTTGCGCGGCGAGCGCTTGTCCGGCTTTGTTTCGTCGCACGCTACCGAAGCATAGGATCAACGAAAACGTCATTTCCGTATAGATATGCGCAACAATCTGCGATAAACGCAATCGAACCGACGAAATCGTCAATTTCTGGAGTTGCGGATGGACGACCTCGACCAGCGCCTGATCTCGGAGCTGCGCGTCAACGCGCGGGCGTCGATCCCGACGCTGGCGAGCATATTGGGCGTGGCGCGCGGCACGGTGCAGAACCGCATGGAGCGGCTGATCGCCTCGGGCGTCATCGCCGGCTTCACGGTGCGGCTGAAGGACCACGGCTCGACCGACATGATCCGCGGCGTGATGATGATCGAGCTGAGCGGCCGCAACATCCGCAACGTCATCGCGACGCTGCGCAAGAATCCGGGCTTCTCGGCGCTCAACACCACCAACGGCGCCTGGGACCTGATCGCCGAGATCGAGATCCCCAACATGAACGAGTTCCACCGCCTCGTCACCGGCGTCCGCGCCATGGACGGCGTCGCCAAGACCGAGACGCATCTCTTCCTGGGGCCGGCCTAATAGGGCATAAACTTCCGTTATGACGGCATTATATGAATAAATTTTAGAAATAATTCCGCCGCCACTACTCTCCTTCGCACAGGCTTTCATTGCAAGGAGGAGAGGCTATGGATACGATACCGAACACGGCGACCGACGACATGCTGCATGTCGTGAAGTGGCACAATGGCGACAAGGCGTTCTCGCCGTTCTCGGAGGCCGAGATGGCGCGCCGCCAGAATGACGTCCGCGGCTGGATGGCCAAAAACAATGTCGACGCGGCGCTGTTCACGTCCTATCACTGCATCAATTATTATTCCGGCTTCCTATACTGCTATTTCGGCCGCAAATACGGCATGGTCATCGACCACGATGCGGCCACCACCATCTCCGCCGGCATCGACGGCGGCCAGCCGTGGCGGCGCAGCTTCGGCGACAACATCACCTATACCGACTGGCGCCGCGACAATTTCTATCGCGCCGTGCGGCAGCTGACCGCCGGGGCCAAGCGCATCGGCATCGAGTTCGACCATGTCTCGCTCGATTTCCGCCGCCAGCTCGAGGAGGCGCTGCCGGGGGTCGAATTCGTCGATATCGGCCAGCCGTCCATGTGGATGCGCACCATCAAATCGGCCGAGGAGCAGACGCTGATCCGCGAGGGCGCGCGCATCTGCGACGTAGGCGGCGCGGCCTGCGCCGCGGCGATCAAGGCGGGCGTCGCCGAGCACGAGGTGGCCATCGCCACCACCAACGCCATGGTGCGCGAGATCGCCAAATCGTTCCCCTTCGTCGAGCTGATGGACACCTGGACCTGGTTCCAGTCGGGGATCAACACCGACGGCGCGCACAACCCGGTCACCAACCGCGTCGTGCAGTCGGGCGACATATTGTCCCTCAACACCTTCCCGATGATCTTCGGCTATTACACCGCGCTCGAACGCACGCTGTTCTGCGACCATGTCGACGATGTCAGCCTCGACATCTGGCAGAAGAACGTGGCGGTCCACCGTCGCGGTCTGGAGCTGATCAAGCCGGGCGCGCGCTGCAAGGACATCGCCATCGAGCTCAACGAGATGTATCGCGAGTGGGACCTGCTCAAATACCGCTCCTTCGGCTACGGCCATTCCTTCGGCGTGCTCAGCCATTATTACGGCCGCGAGGCGGGCGTGGAGTTGCGCGAGGACATCGAGACGGTGCTGGAGCCCGGCATGGTCGTGTCGATGGAGCCGATGGTGATGCTGCCCGAAGGCGCCCCCGGCGCGGGCGGTTATCGCGAGCACGACATCCTCATCGTCAAGGAGGACGGGGCCGACAACATCACCGGCTTCCCCTTCGGTCCCGAGCACAACATCATCCGCAACTGAGCTGCGGAGAAACACGAACGGGCGGTGGATCATCCGCCGCCCGCTTTTCCTTAGCCGGCGAAAAAGCGGCCTCCAGATTATCTGGAGGCCGCGCATTTTCATGAGGAGCGCAATGGCGTCAGCGCGGAAATTCCGTCTCCAGCGCCTTGACGACGCCGTCCACGCAGACTTGCAGCAGGATCTCGCCCTTTTCGGCCGAGGCTTCCTTCGGCGAGGACAGCGTGCCGCTGGCGGGGGTCCATTCGGGCTTGGGCGGATAGACGTCATAGGGCGGAAAGCTCGCGGGCGCATGGTCCACCGCCCGCTCCAGCCGCACCTGCTCGGGATAGAGCGCCAGCATCAGCGAGGTTTCGAGAACGCCGCCATGCTCCAGGTCCCAGCCGGCGAAACCGTTCGGATAGAGCCGGGCGATCGTCGCCTTGTCGACGAAGTCCCAATAGGAGAGCACGACGATCTTCATGTCGTCGATCCCGCCCCATTTCAGCTCGCGCAGCGCCAGGTCGATGCCCTCGACGATGAACCAGGAATTCTCGAAATGGCCGTTGACCAGGCAGATGCGGCGCACGCCGTGCCGGGCGAATTCCTTGATGACGTCGCGCAGCGCCGCCACCAGCGTGGCCCCGTCGAGGCTGGTCGTGCCCGGCAGGTGGTTGCCGCCGCCGGATTTCTGGTGCGACTTGTAGCCGTAGGTGAAGGGCGGCGCCACCAGCGCGCCGACGCGGCCGGCGACGCGCCGCGCGAACTCCACCGGCAGAAGCACGTCGACATTCATCGGCATGTGATGGCCGTGCTGCTCCATCGAGCCGATGGGCAGCAGGATCGGCGTCGCGCCGTCCTGCACCCTGGCCGCGTAATCGGGCCAGGAAAGCTCGGCGGCGAAAACGGATTGCTCAGGCATGGACCTCTCCCTTGTTGAAAGAATTCATCATTGGAGACTCCGCCGCGATATGAGAAATTTATAATTGTCATCCACGCATGAGGAATGGAAATCCATGCGCAACATCATCAACTTCCAGACCGACCTGCTGCGCACCTTCGTCTCGGTGATCGATCTCGGCGCCTACACCAAGGCCGGCGAGGTGCTGGGGCGCACCCAGCCGGCGATCTCGCTCCAGATCCGCCGGCTGGAGGAACTGGTCGGCGCGCCGGTCATCCGCCAGGTCGGGCGCGCGCTGATGCTGACGAGCGAGGGCGAGATGCTGCTCAGCTATGCGCGCGAGATATTGCGGCTCAACGACGAGGCGGCGTCCTATTTCAACCGCGCCCGCATCTCGGGCGTGCTGCGCGTCGGCCTGCCCAACGACTACGCCGTCAGCTTCCTGCAAGGCGTCATCACCGAATATACGCGCCAGCACGACGAATTGTCGCTGGAGATCTATTGCGGCTGGAGCGCCGACATATTGGACCGGCTGCGCGCCGACGAGCTCGATCTCGCCATCGCCATGGTCCATGACGAGCGCGCGCAATATCTGTCGCGCTGGTGGATCGAGCGGCCCATATGGGCGGCGGCAGAGGACGCGCGGTTCGATCCGCTCGACGGCGTGGCGCTGGCCGCCCACCCCGAGGGCTGCGCCTATCGGGCGCGCATGATCCAGGCGCTCGACGCCGCCCGCATCCGCTGGCGCGTGGCCTATACGGGCTCGGGCATCGGCGGCCTACAGAACGCGGTGATCAACGGGCTGGGGGTGAGCGCGCTGACCCGCTACACCATGCTGCCGGGCATGCGGGCGCTGGACGAGGCGGACGGGCTTCCGGCGCTGGCCGAAATCCGCGTCGGCCTGTTCTACAAGCATCCGCGGCTTTCCGACGCCGGCATCCGGCTGGTCAACCACATCATCGCCCGGCTGGACGAGGCGGGCGTCTCCGGCGACCCGGCGCGCCGGCAGGGGGAACTGGACCGCCAATAGGCCGCCCGGATAAGCGGCGCAAATGCGGAAATTATGATAATTAATTTTTCAAATGCGCCGGCCCTGCATACCCTTGGGAGAACAATGACAACAAGGGGAATGCGATGACCATCGAGGATATTCTGTCGGGCTCCCATACCCGGCGCAGGCTTTTGAAGGGCGTGGGCGTCATTGGCGGCGCCGCGCTCGCCACGCCCTATCTCAGCCGGCTGGCCTTCGCCGAGCCGATGGAGCTGACCATGCTCGCTTGGTACGGCCACGCCGAGCCGGACGTCGTCGCCGAGTTCGAGGCGGAGAACAACGTCAAGTTCAAGCCGAAATATTACACCGGCGGCGACAACATGCTGGGCCTGATCGCCCAGTCCCCCGTCGGCACCTTCGACGTGATCCTCTCCGATGCGGAATATGTGCAGCAGCTCAACGCCGCCGGCTATATCGAGGAGCTGGACCCGAAGGACTATCATTTCGACGACTATTTCCCGGAGTTCCAGAAGTTTCCCGGCCACTGGCAGGACGGCAAGCTCTATTCGGTGCTCACTCGCTTCGGCTTCCTCGGCGTCGCCTACAATACCGAGGCGATCACCGAGAAGGAGGCGTCGAGCTACAATGTCTACTGGGCGGAGAAGCTGAAGGGCAAGGTCGGGCATTTCGACTGGCACCTGCCCAATCTCGGCCAGATCAGCCTGTTGGAAGGCAACGCCTCGCCCTACGACATCGACGATGCCGCGTGGAAAAAGCTGCAGGCGAAGATGAAGACGCTGCGCCCGCAGATCGGCGGCTTCTTCGACTATGGCGGCACCTTCTCCTCGCTGCAGAACGGCCAGATGCTGGCCATGGCCGGCATCGGCGACTGGATCACCGGCACGCTGGAGCGCAACGGGGCCAAGGTGCGCAGCGTCATCCCTGAGGAGGGCGGGCTGCAATTCACCGAATCCTTCTCCATCGGCAAGGGCACGAAGAAGGGCGAGCTGGCGAAGAAGTGGATTCAATACATCACCTCGGCCAAGGGTCAGGTGAAATCGGCCAATATGAAGGCCTATCCCTGCCTCATCCCCAACAAGAAGGGCTGGGAGCTTCTGGCTAAGGAGACGCCCGAGGAGGCGAAGCGCCAGGGCATGCTGCTCAACCAGAGCAACGTGATGGACCTGATCCGCAACGGCCGCATCAAGTACCGGCAACTGCCCGTGCAGCAGAGCCTCGAGGACTGGAACGACTTCTGGTCCGAATATAAGGGCGCCTGAGCGCGGCTCGTAGCGAAGACGCTCGCGGCGGCCGGGTCTCGTCGGGCGCGGCCGCCCCCTTTTCCGGTATGAGGCTGGAAGAAACGCCATGCGCAAATCGATCACGCTTTACGGACTGACCTTTTCGCTGCCAATGTTTTTATGGCAGGCGGCGTTCTTTCTCGCTCCGCTCCTGTTCCTGGTCGCGCTCAGCTTCTGGACGGTGCGGAACTATCGCATGCAGCCGGATTTCGACACCGTCAACTGGGTGCGGATGCTGGGACGCGGCGTCTTCTGGGACGCCTATCTGCGCACCTTCGGGCTGGCGACGATGGCCGCGGCCGTCACCAGCGCGCTGGCCTTTCCCTGCGCCTACGCCATCGCCTTCAAGCTGTCGGAGACGGCGCGGCGCTGGGCGATTTTCCTGATGGTCATCCCCTTTTTCACCAGCTATCTGGTGCGCGTCTATTCCTGGCAGATATTCCTCTCGGACAACGGCGTCTTCAACGCGCTCTTCGCCAAGGTCGGGCTGGGACCGTTCGGCATGCTCAATTCGGTCTTCGGCACGATGGTCGGCTATCTCACGCTGAGCTTTCCGCTGGTCGTGCTGCTGCAATTGTTCAGCCTCGTCTTCGTCGACAAGTCGCTGATCGAGGCGGCGCATAATCTGCGCTGCGGCCGGCTGCGCACCGTGTTCGCGGTCGTGGTCCCCTCCGCCAGGGTGGGGCTTGTGATCGCGGCGCTGTTCTGCTTCATCCTCACCTTCGGCGATTTCGTCAGCCCGCTCTATCTGGGCGGCGGCGATCCGCCGACATTGTCGATCCTCATCACCGACACCACCAAGTCGGGCCAGCAATGGCCGCGGGCGGCGGTGATCGCGCTCGCCATGATCGCAACCCTGCTCGCGGTCGCCTTCGCCGCGGTGCGCTACGCCTACAGGGAGCGCGGACGATGACCTTCAACCGCAACCGGCTGATCGACTGGAGCCTGAAGCTCTATGTCCTCCTCGCCTTCGCCTTCATCTTCGCGCCGATCGCGGCGAGCTTCGTCTTCTCCTTCAACGTCGACCGCTTTCCCTCGCTGCCGCTGGGTGGTTTCTCGACCGTCTGGTACGAGGCGGTGGCCAACGATCCGCTGGTCTGGGAAGGCCTGCGCAACACGCTGATCGCTGGCGTCTCGGTGTCCGTGCTGGCGACGGCCATCGGCTTCGGGGCCGCCTATACCGATTTCCGCTACCGCTTCTTCGGCAAGACGTTCTATGTGGCGCTGGCGCTGCTGCCGCCGACGATCCCCGTGGTCATCCTCGGCCTGGCGATGCTGGCTTTCCTGTCCAACATCCATCTGTCGGGGGCCATCTATTCGGTCGTCATCGCCCATGTGGTGATGTGCGCGCCCTTCGCCATGGCCATCGTCCGGCTGCGCCTGTCGCAGATGGACCCGTCGCTGGAGGCGGCGGCGTGGAACCTCGGCGCGTCGGAATGGATGGCCATGCGCCACGTCATCATCCCCTTCTGCAAGCCGGCCATCTTCGCGGCGCTGTTCATCACCATGGCCGTGTCCTTCGACGAATTCGCCGTGGCCTGGTTCGTGTCCGGCCTCAACGAGACCCTGCCGGTCAAGGTGCTCGGCTTCCTGCAAGGACAGGTCAGCCCGCGCATCAATGTCATCGGCGCCTTCGTCTTCGTCGTGTCGATGGCGCTGGTGGTCCTCGCTCAGATCCTTCTCATGAAACGCAGCCCCGCGCCCGACGTGTCGGAAGCGCCAGCCGGAGTTCAGCCGTCATGACACATCAGCCCCTCGTCGTCTTCGACGGCGTCGTCAAGAGCTTCGGCGACTTCGTGGCCGTCGAGAAGATGGATTTCGAAATCCATAAGGGCGAATTCCTCGCCATCATGGGCTCCAGCGGTTGCGGCAAGACCACGACGCTGCGCATGCTGGCCGGCCTCGAAGCGCCGACGGGCGGCGAGATCCGCCTCGCCGGCGCGCGCATCAACGACCTGCCGACCTGGCGGCGCGACACGCCGATGGTGTGGCAGAGCCTGGCGCTGTTTCCCTTCCTCACCGTGCGCGAGAATGTGGAGTTCGGCCTGCGCATGCGCGGCGTGGCCAAGCCGGAGCGCCGCGAGCGCGTCGACAAATGGCTGCAGCGCATGCAGATCGCCGAATTCGCGGGGCGCAACGTGGCGCATCTGTCGGGCGGCCAGCGCCAGCGCGTGGCGCTCGCCCGCTCGCTGGTGACGGAGCCGGAGATACTTCTCCTCGACGAGCCGCTGTCGGCGCTCGACGCGCATCTGAAGGTGCGCATGCAGACGGTGCTCTCGAACTTGCAGCGCGAGCTCGGCATCACTTTCGTCTATGTCACGCACAGCCAGTCGGAAGCCTTCTCCATGGCCGACCGCGTCGTCATCATGAGCCGCGGCCATATCGAGCAGATCGGCGCGCCGCAGGAAATCTACCGCGCGCCGCGCACCCGCTTCGTCGCCGAATTCCTCGGCTCGTCCAACATCTTCGCCGGCAGCGTCTCCTACGCCAACGGCGCTTCGGTGAAGATCGCCACCCCCGCCGGCGAATTCGCCGTCACGCCCAACGCCGCGAGGCCGCTCTCCCAGGGCGACAAGGCCACTTTCGTCGTGTCGGACGACCGGATCCAGCTCAGCGACCGGCCGCCTTCCGGCGACTGCAACGCCATGCAGGCCGCGGTCGTCGGCGAGGAATTCGTCGGCGCCACGGCGGTCATCCATCTGGAGGGCGCCGACCGCATCGCGATCAAAGCGCAGAAAAGCCACGAGGAACTGGCGCGGCTCAACCTGGAGCCGGGCGCGAAGGTCTGGGTGTCGTGGCGGCCCGAGGCGACGCATATCTTGCCGGGCGAATAGGCCCGACGCGCATGATCCTTAGCTCAACTTAACAATATCGGCGAATTACTAAATTGCCGCTAAAGGTCCTCCATGCGCAAATTTCTCCCGTCGTTTCACGCGACGGGAGGAGCCATGACCAGCCAGAATCCGACGGCGAGCCTGCCGAATATGAGCCTTGCGCGCCGCGCCTGGGAGATCCGCCGCAAGGCCGTCCTCATGGGCGAGGTGCAGGGGCAGGGCTATGTGGGACAGGCGCTCGGGATCGCCGACGTCCTCGCCGTTTCCTATTTCCACGCGCTGCGCTATCGCTCCGACGATCCCGAATGGGAAGGACGCGATCGTTTCCTGCTCTCGATCGGCCATTACGCCATCGCGCTCTACGCCGCGCTGATCGAGGCCGGCGTCCTGCCGGAGCAGGAGCTGGAGACCTACGGCGTCGACGACAGCCGGCTGCCGATGTCCGGCATGGCCGCCTATACGCCCGGCATGGAGATCACCGGCGGCTCGCTGGGGCAGGGGCTGGGGATCGGCGTCGGAATGGCGCTCGGGCTCAAGGCGAAAAAGAACCCGGCCTTCGTCTATAATCTGATGTCGGACGGGGAGCTGGGCGAAGGCTCCACTTGGGAGGCGGCGATGTCGGCCGCCCATCACCGGCTCGACAACCTGATCTGCATCGTCGATTTCAACAACCAGCAGGCCGACGGCAAGTCGACCGAAACGCTCTGTTCCGAGCCGCTCGGCGCCAAGTGGGAGGCCTTCGGCTGGCACGTCCAGCGCGTGGACGGCAACGACGTCGCCGCGCTCGTCGCCGCCTTCGACGCCGCCAGCCGGCTCGACGCGCCCAGGCCGCGCGTCATCATCTGCGACACCGTCATGTGCAAGGGCGTGCCTTTCCTCGAACGGCGCGAAGTCGCCCATTTCGTGCGGGTGGAGCCGGACGAATGGCGCAAAGCGCTCGACGCGCTCGACGCCGCCCGGCCGGAATAGGGACAGCCCGAGATGAACACGAAAAGCACCTACGATCCGCACCGCAAATGGGAGCCGCGCCGCGCGCCGAAGACGGGCGAAGGCGGGCGCACCTCCGCCATGATCGCCTCGCTCGCGGCGGAAGGCTACGACACCGTCGCCGCGCCTTTCGGCCACGCGCTGGTCGCCGAGGCGAAGCGCGACGACCGTATCGTCGGCCTGACCGCCGACCTAGCGAAATACACCGACCTGCATGTCTTCGCGGAAGCCTTTCCCGACCGTTTCTATCAAATGGGCATGGCCGAGCAGGTGATGATCTCCGCCGCCGCCGGCATGGCGCGCGAGGGTTTTATTCCCTTCGCCACGACCTATGCGGTCTTCGCCTCCCGCCGCGCCTATGACTTCATCGCCATGGCCATCGCGGAGGAATATCTGCCGGTCAAGATCGTCTGCGCGCTGCCCGGCTTGACGACGGGCTACGGCCCCAGCCACCAGGCGACGGAGGACCTCGCCATCTTCCGCGGCCTGCCCAACATGACGATCGTCGATCCATGCGACGCGATCGACGTCATGGAGGCCGTCCCCGCCATCGCGGCGCATCAGGGGCCGGTCTATATGCGGCTGCCGCGCGGCAAGGTGGCCTCGGTCTTGCGCCGCCATCGTCCCGACTACCGCTTCGAGCTCGGCAAGGCCAAGCGGGTGCGCGACGGAAGCGACGTGCTCATCATCGCTTCGGGCTTCATGACCATGCGCGCGCTCGACGCCGCCGTCGAACTGGAGAAGCAGGGCGTCTCCGTCGCGGTGCTCCACTGTCCGACGATCAAGCCGCTCGACGTGGAGACCATTCTCGCCGAGGCGGGCGACGGCGGCCGGCTGGTCGTGACCGCCGAAAACCACACGGTGGTCGGCGGCCTCGGCGAGGCGGTGGCGACGGCGCTTCTCACGCATGGGATCGCGCCGCGCTTCCGCATGATCGGCCTGCCCGACCGTTTCCTCGACGCCGGCGCGCTGCCGACGCTGCACGACCGCTACGGCCTTTCCACCGCCGCTGTCGCGCGCAGCATCCGCGGCTGGCTCTGACCGTTCCGATCTCAACGAACCAACGGCCCGCGACCGATGTCCGGGCGCAACGACAAGGGAGTATAGTCATGGCCATCGATCTTCTCGGCGGCAAGTTCGCCGTCGTCACCGGCGCCGCCTCCAAACGCGGCCTCGGCAAGGCCACGGCCCGGCTTTTCGCCGAGCACGGGGCGACCGTCGCCATCCTCGATCTCGACGCGGCGGCGGCGCGCGAGGCGGCCGCCGATCTTGGCCCGCAGCATGTCGGCATGGCCTGCGACGTCACCGACCGCGCCGGCGTCCAGGCGGTCTTCGACGCCCTGGTCGCGAAATGGGGCGCGATCGACATCCTCGTCAACAACGCCGGCATCACCCAGCCCTTGAAGATCATGGAGATCGCGCCACAGAACTACGACGCGGTGCTCGACGTCAACCTGCGCGGCACGCTTTATTGCAGCCAGGCCGTCATCCCGCATATGCGGACGCGCAAGCAGGGCAAGATCGTCAACCTGTCGTCGGTCTCGGCCCAGCGCGGCGGCGGCATTTTCGGCGGGCCGCATTATTCGGCGGCCAAGGCCGGCATCCTCGGTCTCACCAAAGCGATGGCGCGCGAGCTCGCGCCCGACAATATCCGCGTCAACGCCATCTGCCCCGGTTTCATCGCCACCGACATCACCGCCGGCCTGCTGACGCCGGAGAAACTTGAGGAGATCAAGGCCGGCATTCCGATGGGACGCCCGGGAACCGCCGACGACGTCGCCGGCTGCGCGCTGTTCCTCGCCTCCGACCTCTCGTCCTATGTCACTGGCTCGGAAGTCGACGTCAATGGCGGCTCGCTGATCCATTGACGGATCGGCGCGGCCTCAAACGCTGGAGGAGCCCATGAAACTGGGATTGGGAAGCTACGCCTTCCGCTGGTCTATTGGCCTCAAGGATCGCCGGCCGGCGCGGCCGATGGCGGCGATGGAGGTGCTGGAGGCGGCCCACGATCACGGGCTGGCGCTGGTGCAATACGCCGACAACATGCCGCTCGACCGCCTGTCGGCCGACGAGCACCGGGCGCTGAAGGCGCGCGCGGATCGATACGGCATGGGGCTGGAGCTGGGGACGCAATCCTTCGACGCAGAGGAAATCGGCCGCTACATTCCGATCGGCGAGCGCATCGGCGCAAGAATCCTCCGCGTGGCGCTCGACGCCGAGGACGCGCGGATTCCGGTGAAGGAGCTTGCGGCCGAAATCCGCGAATTGCTGCCGGACGGCCGCCGCGCCGGCTTGCGCTTCGCCATCGAGAACCATTTCAACTATCCCTCCCCGCGCATGGTCGAGCTGCTCGACGCGGTCGACGACGACGCGCTCGGCGTCTGCCTCGACGTGGCGAATTCGATCTGCGCCGGCGAATGGCCGATGACCACCGTCCGCATGCTGGCGCCCTATACGATCAACCTGCATCTCAAGGACTATGTGATCGCGCCCGATCCCTATGGCGTCGGCTTCCGCATCCACGGCGTCCCGCTCGGCGAGGGCAGGGCCGAGATCGGCGCAATTTTCGCCGCGCTCGCCCATTGTCCCGACGATATGAGCGTGATTCTCGAGCATTGGATGCCGCCGGCCGACGATCTGGCGACGACATGCGGGATGGAGCGGGAATGGCTGGCGCGGACGGTCGCCGCCGCCCGCCGGCTGACGCCCGGCGATCACCGAGCCGGCGCGTGACGTAAATTCGGCGTCAATTGCCGCTCTGTCCCGCTTCCGCCGAGGCGAAGCGGGACCGATGCTCGAAGCGGATGGTCATGTCGCGCTCCCTGAACCAATCCCTGATCACGGCGTTGTCCTGCGCGCCGGCGTCGTGGATCCATTCGGCGAAGATCTTCACCGGCCGCCGCGCCATGTGGCGGGTCGGGCAGACGAGCCAATAGCCCGGAAATTCGATCACCTCGAACGCGCTCGACAGCGGGGTCAACTGCCCCGAACGCAATTCCTCGAAGGCGACCGCCGTGCTTTCGAGGATCACGCCGGCGCCGTCCTTGGCGAGCTGCACCGACATGGAGGAGCGGTCGAAACGGTAGGGATAGGACATGGCGACGTCGGCGACGTTGTTCAGCGGCAGCCAGTAGTCCCAGCGGAAATAGGTCTTCACGCTGTCGATCAGCCGCGCATGGCGCAATTGCTCGCGCGGATCGTCCGATATCGCCCGTAGCTCCTCCAGATAGGAGGGAGAGCACATCGGCAGCACCAGATCGTTGACGACGCAATCCGAATAGAGCCCGGCCCAGCCGCCTTCGCCATAGCGCAGGTCGAGATCGACGATCTCGGTCTCGAAATCGGAGAAATTCGGCGTCGCGTCGACGCGCAGCTCCCAGTTCGGATTGGCGCGCGAGAATTCGATCAGGCGCGGCGACAGCCAGCGCACGCCGAAGGACGGGCTGACGCGCAGCGACAGGCCGAAGCTCTCGCGCTGCCGGACGATGGCCGCCCGCACCTCGCGGATCGAGCGGAAAGCCTGCGTCGTGGTCTGGAACAGCCGCTCGCCGTCGATGGTCAGCCGCAAATGCCGCTTTTCCCGGTGGAACAGCCGGACGCCGAGCTGCTGTTCGAGCAGGCGGATCTGCTGGCTGACGGCGGAAGGCGACACCAGCAGCTCCTCCGAAGCCCGGGCGATGCCGCCCAGCCGGGCGACGGCCTCGAAATGCGCCATGGAATTGAGATTGAGATCGCGGGACATGCGCCAGCTTATGAAGCGCAACTACACAAATCAACAAGAATACGAAATTGAAACTTATCCATCCTTACCGTCACTATGATGGCGATGGGAGAGGAGCCCAGGAAAAAAAGCAGAGGGCCGCGTGGACGCCGCCGATCCGGCGCAAGCGCCCGCCTGCGGGGGTTCGGGAGGATTCCATGCCACGAGAAGGCGAACGGGAAAAACCGCTGCTCCGCGTGTCGAACGTGGAGAAGAGCTATGGCGCGACGCGCGTGCTGCGCGGCGTCGATTTTCAAGTGAGGGCCGGGGAGATTCACGCCCTGCTCGGCGGCAACGGCGCAGGCAAGAGCACGCTCATCCGCATCGTGACGGGGCTCAACCGCCTCGACGCGGGGACGATCGAGACGTGGTCGGCCCGCACCGGCGGCTCGCAGCCGGTCATCGCCGTGGTCCATCAGGAGCTTGCGCTGCTGCCGGAGCTGAGCGTGGCGGAGAATATCGGGCTGGCGCATGCGCGCCGCGGCTTCGCCATCAGCCGGCGCGGCGCGATGCGCGAGATCGCCCGCAAATCGCTCAAGCTCATCGATCCGCAGCTCGCCGACGAGATCATCGACCGGCCCGCCCGCTCGCTGTCCCTGCATCAGGGGCAGATCGTCGAGATCGCCCGCGCGCTGTCGCTGGGCGCGGAGGTCCTGCTTCTCGACGAGCCCACCGCCAACCTGACGGCGCATGAGACCGGGACATTGTTCCGCGTGCTGAAGCGGCTGGTGCGCGAGGAGGGGATCGGCATCGTCTTCGTCTCGCACCGGATGAAGGAAATCCGCGAATTGTGCGACGTCTGCACCATCATCCGCGACGGCCGGACGGTCGTCGACGCGGCGCCCGTCGCGTCGCTGACGGATGCGGAGATCGTCCAGAACATGGGCCAGCCCGCGCATCGCGCCGCCGAGCAGGCCGAGCGCCGCGCCGGCGGCGGCGACGGGCGGGCATTGAACGTGGTCGGCGGCGACGGCGTGGAGATCACGGTCGCGCCCGGAACGATCCTCGGCCTCGCCGGCGCGCCGGCCGGACCGACTGCGCTGATCGAGACGCTGTCGGGCTCCGCGGACAAGCCGCTCTGGACCATCAGGACGGAAGGCTTTCCCGAGCGGTTCCGCTCGCCGGCCGCGGCCGTCAAGGCCGGCGTCGGCTTCGTCTCCGGCGACCGGGCGGCCAAGGGCGTGCTGGCGCAGCTTCCGATCATCGACAACGTCATGGCGGCGCGCCGCGTCCGCTCCGCCTCCTTTTTCGTGCGCGGTAAGGAGGAGACGGAGTGCCGCTCGCTCGTTTCCGCCCTCAACCTCAAGGCGGGGTCGATCTGGGACATGCCGCGGTCGCTTTCGGGCGGCAACCAGCAGAAGCTGCTCGTGGCGCGCTGGCTCGGCCTGCCGCTGCGGCTGGTCGTGCTGGAGGAGCCGACGCGCGGCGTCGACATCGGCGCCAAGCGCGAGATCTACGCCCTGATCCGCGAGGTCGCCGCCACCGGGGCGATCGTCGTCTGGTGGTCGACCGAAAACGTGGAGCTGATCGAGCTTTGCGACGAGATTTTCGCATTCGACAGCGACGGCAGGCCGGTCGGCTTCCTGCCGCCCGGATCATTCAACGAAGACGCGCTCGCGGAACTGACGGGAATGGCGGCATGAGCGCTTTCAGGGGTTCGACGATGAAACTCGAAAACACCGCGTCTTCGACGCGCGCCGGGCGGCCGGCATTCTGGCAGACCTATCGAACGGAGCTGGCCATCGCCGCGGCGATCGTCGTGCTGATGGTCGCGGTCGGAATTTTTGTTCCGCAGGCGCTGAGCGCCGGCAATTTCCGCAACATCCTGCAGGCGGCCGCGCCCCTGATCATCATGTCGCTTGGCGTGCTTCTGGTGGTGATCACGGGCGGCATCGACCTTTCGGTCGGCTCGGTCTTCTCCCTCACCGGCATGCTGACGGCGCTGGCCATGGACCAGGGCGCGGGGCCGCTGACCGCGAGCCTGATGGGAATGGGCGTGGGCCTCGTCTTCGGCGTCGTCAACGGCGCGCTGGTGACGCTGGTCGGGCTCGCGCCCTTCGTGGTGACGCTGATTACCTATGCGGTCGCCGGCAGCCTCGCCTTCATCGTCACCAACGGCCGCTCCATGCCGATCGCCTCGCCGGACTATTGGCTGCTCAATTCGGGAACCATCGTGCCGGGGCTCAAGAACCATATCCTGTTCTGCCTGGTCTTCATGCTGGCGATCGAATTCATGCTGCGCAAGGTGGTGTTCGGCCGGTGGTTCTATGCGGTCGGCACCTCCGCTAATGCGGCCCGCCTGCTTGGCATCCCGGTGCTGCGCACGAAATTCACCGCCTATGTCGCCTCCAGCCTGCTCGCCTCCTTCGCAGGGCTTCTCACCGTCAGCTACATCCTGAACGCGGAGGCCACGGCCGGCGCAAGCCTGATGCTGCAGGCGATCGCGGCGGTGGTCATCGGCGGCGCCAGCCTGTTCGGCGGCACCGGCAGCGCCATCGGGGCCGTGCTCGGCGCCTTGATGATCACCTGCATCCAGAACGGCGTGAACCTCATCGGCGTCAACAGTTTCTGGCAGGGCTCCGTCACCGGCGTCGCCATTCTCATCGCGGTCCTGATCGACCGCTTCAGCAACAACAATCGCAACTGACATCGCAACCTGGGAGGAACCATCATGTTGAAGAAGCTCGCCGTCGCGGCGATCATGGCCGCGGCGCTCGCCAGCCAGGCGCAGGCGGCCGACAAGAAGACCGTCGCCTATATCGCCCCGTCGCTCGATATTTCCTATTGGCAGTGGGTCGCCTATGGCGTGAAGAAAAAGGCGACGGAGCTCGGCATGGACTATGTCGAATTCACCTCGGAGAACTCGCCCGCCAAGCAGATGGACAACGCCCGGACGGCGGTGACCAAGGGCGTCAGCGCCATCGTCATCGGCCCGGTCAGCTCGACCTCCACGCCGCCGCTGCTCAATTATCTGGCCGGGGAGAACATCCCCGTCGCCTTCACCGGCATCGGCCCGCAGCCGGGCCTCACCAACTACACCTCCGCCGTCACCGCCAACAATTACGAGACGGGCAAGGCGCAGGGCAAGTTCACCTGCGATCTCGCCAAGGAGCGCGGCGGCGACGAAGTGGGCATGCTGTCGCTGCCGCAGGACCGAGAGAACGCGCAGAAATATCTGAAGGGCGCTAAGGAGGCCTTCGAGGCCGACGGCTGCAAGCTGGTCCAGATCCTGGAGACGCGCGGCCTCACCATCAACGAGGCGGTGACGCAGGCCAACGATCTCCTCACCGCGCATCCGAACGTCAAGGCGATCTACGGCATGTATGACGAAGCCGGCACCGGCGCCGCAAAGGTCCTGGAGACGCGCGGCCTGACGGGTAAGGTGGCGGTCACCGTCGCCGACGGCAGCCCGACCACGATCGCCCTGCTCAAGTCCAAGGCGATCCAGGGCATTTTCTTCCAGGAGGCCGCGGGCCAGGGTATCGACGCCACGCAGCAGGTCTATAATGCGCTGACCGGCGCGAAGGTGACCAAGGACCTGGCGCTCGTCATGCCGCTGGTCACCGCCGACAAGCTCGACACGCCGGAAGCCAAGAAGGTCATCGAACGCGTCTTCCCGCCCAGCAACTGATCGCCCGTCGAACGCGCCCGGCTTCGCCGCCGGGCGCTTTTTCCTTTGCGTGGATTTCATCATGGACAAGCTGCCGCTCATCGATCCGCATTTTCACCTCTGGGATCTCGATCACAATTATTATCCCTGGCTGTCCGACGGCGTGAAACCGTCGGCCTTCGGCGATTACGCCGCGATCAACAAGACCTATCTAATCGAGGATTATCTGGCGGACGCGAAAAACCAGAATCTCGTCAAGGCCGTGCACCTCGACGTGGGATACGACCCGGCCGACCCGGTCGGGGAAACGCGCTGGCTGCAAGGCGTGGCCGATATACACGGCTTTCCACACGGCATCGTCGGCTACGCCGATCTGCGCAAAGCCGACGTCGGGACCTTGCTGGACGGTCACATGCAATACCGGAATTTCCGGGGCATCCGCCAATCGATGAATTACCACGAGGACCCGGCCAAGACCTATCTGACGGAGCCGGAGGTGAGCCGCACGCCGGAATGGCGGCGCGGCTTCAAAGAGCTGGCGCGGCGCGGACTGAGCTTCGACCTGCAGCTTTATTACTGGCAGGCGGAAGAGTTCGTCGAACTCGCCGCGGCTTTTCCCGATACGCAGATCATCCTCAACCATGCCGGCATGCAGGTGGACGGACCGTCCCATTTCGCAGGCTGGAAAAGCGCCATGAACCGGCTCGCCTCCGCCCCGAACATCGCCTGCAAGATATCCGGCCTCGGCATGGGCAAATGGGACTGGACTACGGACGATTTCCGCCCCTATGTCGAAGAGTCGATCGCGGCCTTCGGCGTTGAGCGCTGCATGTTCGCGTCGAACTATCCGGTGGACAAGCTGTTCTCCAGCTATGACGCGATTTTCGACGCCTTCAAGGACATAACCAAGGACTATTCGCAATCCGAGCGCCTGGCGCTGTTTCACGACAACGCCGCGCGCTTCTATCGGCTGTGACGCCGTCGGGATCACGATCCGCCGGGCTCCATCCGCTCCAATTCCGCCCGCACCAGATAGCGCAGCGGGCCGGAGGTGAGGGCGTCGAAGGGGTAGCAGGTGGCCAGCACCAGGTGGCGGCCGGGGGCGGCGGGGTCGATGCGGGCTTCGTCCCAGCGCGTCACCTCGTGGCCGGTGACGCGGAAGACGGCGACGCGGCCGTCGGCGCGGGTGACGCGGAGGACGTCGTTGGGCTCGACGTGCTTGAGGAAAGCGAAATGCGTGTCGCGATGGGCGGCGTAGACCGCCGTGCCGGGATCGCCGGCCTGCGGCGTGCTGGTCAGGTGGCCGGGGCCGAAGGCCAGCGCCTGGCCGCTCGCGCCTTCCAGCGCGATCGCCGAGATGTCGAGGCGCGGGGCCTCGATGCGGGCCACCGGCCAGGTGTCGGCCCAGCTCCACGGCCTGGTCGGACGGCCGCTGGCGAGGCTTTCGGCGAAGGCGCGCTGCATCAGCACCTGCGCGGCGAAGGCCTTGGCGTGGATGAAGACGCCGTGGCCGGCGAGAAGCAGCCCGGCCGTGACCAGGGCGAGGGCGGGGAGGGAGCGCCACCTGGCGCTCCCCTTGCTAAACCGGCTCATCGGGCGTCCTCCTTGCGGCGGGCGGCGGCGAGCGCCAGCAGGCCCAGCGCCGCGGCCAAAAGCCCGGCCAGCATCTGCAATTCGGCCGGCGTCGCCGTCTGCGGCAGCTCCATGGCCGGCGCGGGCGCGATCTCCACCGCGTCTTCCGTGGGGGCGTGCGGGGCGACGTCGCGGGCGGCGCGGGTTCCGAACAGCTTTTCGTAGCTCCAGCCGGCGGGCAGCTGCAGCGGGATGTCGGCTTGCGTCAGCGGAACGCCGGCCGGGCGCGACGGCGTGCGGTCGACGGCGACCAGGCTGGTCAGCCGCGTGACCAGATGGTGCTCCAGCGCCAGCCGCAGGATGCGGGCGTCGGCGGCTTCCTGCGTGATCAGCCCCAGCGTGCGCTCGGCCTCGGCGTCGTCGATCTTCTTGCGCGCCCAGATCTTCGACACGCCGGCCGCCTCGGCCGCGCGGTCGAGCGGCAAGGTGACGGTCCACGGCCGGCCGTCGACCGTGCCGTCCACGGTGACGATCCCCGTCGCGGTCTTCATGCGGGCGGCGATCACCAGCGGCTCGCCGCGATAGAGATCGGGCAGCAGCGACGGCGTCACATTGGCGTCCTTCTGCGAGAAATGAAGCGACAGGCCGGTGACGGCGGGGTTCTCGAGCTTGTCGAATAAGGCGCGCATCTGCTTCTCCACCTCCTCGACCGAGCCGATATGGGTGAAGGTCCCGCGGCCCAGCTCCGCCGCGCGGCTAATCAGGAAGGTGTTGGGGGCCGAGCCGATGCCGACCATGAAGATGCGCGAGCGGCCGCGCCGGGCGGCGATGGTGTCGAGCAGCTGCTGCTCGTTGCTGATCTCGCCGTCGGTGAGGAACACGACCTGGCGCAGGCCTTCGCCCTTATGGCTGTCGTCCAGCGCGGCGTTGAGCGGCGGCAGCATCTCGGTGCCGCCGGCGGCGTCGAGGTTTTCGACGTAATGGCGGGCGTCGGCGACGTTGCGCGGCGTGGCGGGCACCGAATCCTCGAACAGCTTGGTCATGCTGTCGTCGAAGCGGATGACGTTGAAGCGGTCGCTCGGGGCGAGGCGGGACAGGGCGTAGTCGAGGCTGGCCCGCGCCTGCCGGATCGACGCGCCGCCCATGGAGCCCGAATTGTCGATGACGAAGACGATCTCGCGCGGCTGCGGCGCCTGCGTGGGCCTGGGCGAGGGCGGCGTGACGGAGGCGAGCACATAGTCGCTGTCGCCGACATGCTCGCGGAACAGGCCGACCTGCGGCGCCTCGCTCTGCGCGGCGGTCCATTCGAGCACGAAATCGCGGTCGGCGGCGGCCGGGCCGTCCAGCGCGATGCGGCGCGTCGCGGCGTCGGGCGCGTCGATCCTGACCTTGTGATAGAGGCTTTCGACCGCGCCGAGCGCGAAGCCGGCCTTGAGGTCGACCGACAGCGTCACCGGATTGACCCGCTCCTCGTTGGGCGCGGCCAGGGGCGTCGTCAGCGGCGCGGTCCCTTCGGGCGCATAGCGCGGCGCGACCACCAGCGGGACGCGCAGCGAGAAGCGGTCGCCGCTCAGGCGCACCGCCTGCTGATATTCGATCTGCACCACCACCTTCTCATGCGGGCCGATATTGGCCACGGCGTTGGTGAAGACGTTGGGCCGCTGCTGCTCGACCAGCGCCGCCTTGCGGCCCTCGCTTTTGGCCTGCTCGTAGGCGGCGCGGGCGGCCTGCTTCTCCTTGACCTCGGCCACGATCACGCGGTCGCCGACGATCATCTTCAGCGCGTGCACGGCGCTGTCGTCGGGCAGCGGAAACACATAGAGCGCCTCGACGAAACCGTCGGTGGGGTTCTCGAAAACCTGCGTCACGCGGGCGCGGGCGGTGGGGCCGCCGACGTCGAGCGCCACGTCGGTGGCGAGGCGCGGCGCCTCCACATAGCGGCCGGCGGCGCCGAAAAGCAGGCTGCCGGACTGCACGGCGTCGGGCGTCACGGCCTCCTCGGCCCGCGCGCCTTGCGCCAGCGCGCAAATCACGGCCAGCGCCGGCAGCAGGGCGGTGAGGCAGAGCCAGACGAGGCGATAAAGATGGGTGAAATATTTTTCTCCGGTTCGGAGCGGAACGGCGGCGGATGACATGGCGATCTCCCTTCGGGCGCTGATTTCTGGGAGCATTGTTCCAAACCGGGCCGTTTCCGCGCCAGCGGCAGCTTCGTCCGGTTTCGGCAGGGACTTGCCGCGCCCCGCCTTGCCGGCGGCGGATATGTGTGGAATTGTGCGGAAAACGACGTATCGCAGGACCCCTCCCATGGCTGCACAGGATGATCGTTCGGCGCCCGACGTGGCGGCGCTGATCCGCGAGGAAATGGCGCGGCGGCGCATCTCGCGCCAATATCTCGCCGACATGGCGCGCATCAGCCTGTCGACGCTGGAAAAGGCGCTGGCCGGCCACCGGCCCTTCACGCTCGCCACCGTCATCCGGCTGGAGGAGGCGATGGGCGTGTCGCTGCGCGCGCCCCAGGCCGCAGCGCCGATCCCGGCCGGCGACCGCCACGCGGCGCCGGAGCTCGGCGGCTATTCCCGCGCTTCGGTGTCGTGGCTGGAGGGGGATTACCTGACGCTGCGGCCGTCCTTCGGCGAGGCGAAGGCGATCTTCGCCTATTGCACCGAGATCGGCTGGGACGCGGGCGCGGCGCAGCTCAAGTTCCGCGAGCGCGAGCGCATCGACGCCTCCTTCTCGCAGGAGGGCGGCGTGTCGGCGCCGCATCTGTCGGGCCATATCTATCTCGTCACCAACACCGGCGGGCAATATCGGCTGGCGATCCTGTCGCGGCCCAGCATTTCGGGCGAGATGTTCGGGCTTTTGACCACCCTGCGCGCCGGGCAGGGCGCGCATCTGGCCCCGGTGTCGACGCCGCTGGCGCTGGTTCCGCTCAGAAACGTCGCGCGGCCGGCCTTCGGCCGCATCCATGCCGGCGAGCCTTGTTTCGACGCCTATGCGGCGACGCTGCGCCGCGCATTGGCCGACGGCTACGCCGATTTCGCGCGCGGCGAATAAGGCTTCGCTCAAAAAGCTTGGACTAAAATCCGCTTTGGCTTATTTTCCCCGCGGCCGGCGATGGCGGAAACGGGTGAGGCGAACGAAATCCCGATCCGCGCAGGGAACAGCAGCCGGCCGCGGAGGAGGCATGAGCGAGGATTATCCCGCGAAGATCGTGGTCGAGGCGCATGACGCGCTGTGGCGCAGCGTCATGGCGCCGCTTTTCGACGCCCGCCCCGTCGACGGCCGCCCTTTGCAGGGCATGGTCGAGTCGCGCATATTGGGCCGGACGCTGATCGGCTATTCGCGCTATGGCGGGCATCTCTGCGTGCGCGACGCGGCGCTGGTCAATCGCGGCGGCATCGACCAGATCCTGCTGCAGATCGTGCTCTCGGGCGAGTTTCGCGGCCGCTTCGGCGACGCGTCGCTGCGCGCCTCGGCCGGCGACGTCGTCATCATGGATTATTCGCGCCCCTTCGAGCTGCTGGTCAGTGACGGAAGCACCATCTCCTTCGGCTTCGACCGCATCCTGATCTCGCGCTTCGTCGAGCCGCGCTCCATGCACGGGCTGGTCGTCAGGGGCGACACGTCGCTCGGCAAGATCTTGACCAGCCTGGTCACCACGGCGCTGGGGATCGCGGACAGCGACCAGTTCGCGGACAAGTTCGCGCTCGAATCCGACATATTGGAGATCATGGCCCGGCAGTTGAGCCGCGACGTCGAGGGCGTGTCGCTCTCCGCCGAACTGCAATCGCAGACCATCGTCGATTTCATCGACCGCAACCTGTTCGACCACGCTTTGTCGCCGGCGCTGATCCAGGCGCGTTTCGGGCTGTCGCGGTCGAACCTCTATCGGCTGTTCGACGCCTATGGCGGGGTGCGGAAGCTGATCTGGGAGCGGCGGCTGAAGGCGGCTTATCAGGAGATCATGCAGGCGCCGCCGCACAGGAAACTGTCCATGAAGGCGCTGTCCTACAAGTTCGGCTGCGCGGACGCGGCGCAGTTCCGCAAACAATTCACCCGCTATTTCAGCCGCCGGCCGGAGGAGATCGTGCGCTCCAAGGCCGAGAGCGCCTTCATGAGCGGCAGCCTGATGGATATCCAGCGGCATTTCGGCAAGGCGCGTTCGTCGTAGCGTTTTTCAGGGGGGCCTATTCCAGCACGGCGGCCACGTCGCCCGGAACGCGCGCCTGGCGCAGGCCTTCCAGCGCCTCGGCGTCCTGGATGGTGGCCATGATCCGCCGCAGGGTTTCGATCTGCTGCTTCTTGTCGTCGATGGCGAGCAGGAAGACGAAGCGCACCGGCAGCTTCTCTTCCGGGTCCTCCATATTGCCGAAGATCACCGGCGCCTTCATCGTCGCCAGCGCGACGCCGGCTTTCAGCACATGCTCGGGGTCGGTGTGGGGAATGGCGGCGTTCTCCTCGCCGCCGAGCGGCAGGCCGGTGGGCAGCGTCCGCTCGCGCTGCAGCACGGCGTCGACATAGCCGGGCGTGACGCGGCCGAGCCGCTCCAGCTTGCCGGCGAGGATACGGATGATCTCCTCGTCGGTCGCCGCCTCGCTCTGAAGCTCGATCGCCTCGGGATCGAGAAAGGCCATCAGGCCCTTGGCCATGGCGTTCTGCATTCAGCCTCCTCCCGTCAGCCGATGGTTTCCTCGTCCTCTGCCCCCGCC
>UBKJ01000032.1 GCA_900465915.1 Hyphomicrobiales bacterium | reverse complement strand
CCATCGACGGGCTCTACAAGACCGCCGAGGACATGGAGCCGCGCTTCCGCGGCCAGGCGGTGCAGTTCTGGCTGGAGGGCGACTACATGATGATGGAAGTGCTGAGCTGACGGCGCTCCCAGCGCGCCGTCGATTGCGTTTAATGCGTAGAAACAAAGAGATAAAGCGGCCCGGCGGCCCCGTTCCGGGCGGAGCCGCCCCCCACAGGAGATGAATATGGCGAAAGTTATTGTTGTGACTTCCGGCAAGGGCGGCGTCGGCAAGACCACGTCCACCGCCGCCCTGGGCGCGGCGCTCGCCCAGCGCGGCGACAAGGTGGTGGTGATCGATTTCGACGTCGGCCTGCGCAATCTCGACCTGGTCATGGGCGCCGAGCGGCGCGTGGTGTTCGACCTGGTCAACGTCATCCAGGGCGACGCCAAGCTGCCGCAGGCGCTGATCCGCGACAAGCGGCTGGAGTCGCTGTACCTGCTGCCCGCCTCGCAGACCCGCGACAAGGACAACCTCACCGTCGAGGGCGTCGACCGCGTCATCGCCCAGTTGAAGAAGGGCTTCGACTGGATCATCTGCGACAGCCCGGCCGGCATCGAGCGCGGCGCCACGCTGGCCATGCGCCACGCCGACGTCGCCGTGGTGGTGACCAACCCGGAAGTGTCGTCGGTGCGCGATTCCGACCGCATCATCGGCATGCTCGATTCCAAGACGCTCAAGGCCGAGCGCGGCGAGCGCATCGAGAAGCACCTTCTGCTCACCCGCTACGACGCCGCCCGCGCCGAGCGCGGCGACATGCTGAAGGTCGAGGACGTGCTGGAGATCCTGTCGATCCCGCTTCTGGGCATCGTGCCGGAAAGCCAGGACGTGCTGAAGGCCTCCAACATCGGCTCGCCCGTCACGCTGGCCGACCAGCGCAGCCTGCCGGCCATCGCCTATACCGACGCCGCCCGCCGCCTCGCCGGCGAGGAGGTGCCAATGACCGTGCCGACCGAAAAGCGCGGCCTGCTCGGCAAGATCTTCGGAAGGAGGGCCGCATGAGCATTTTCAGCTTCTTCAACAAGCAGCCCGCTTCCGCGCCCAAGGCGCGCGAGCGCCTGCAGGTGCTGCTGGCGCATGAGCGCGCCTCCTTCGGCCAGTCCGACCTCGTCGCCGTGCTGCGCGAGGAGATCCTGGCCGTGATCGCCAAGCACATCAAGGTCGACCGCGACAAGGTCAGCGTCAAGATGGACCGCGGCGACCAGGTGTCGACGCTGGAGGTCGACATCGAGATTCCGCTGAAGGCCAAGGGCAAGGCCGCCTGACGCACACCCTGTCGGATGGCGCGCCGCGCCATCCGCACGCATTGCACTCTTGGGGGGCAGGAAAGGAACAGCCATGAATCGCGGCGCACTTCTTGCCAGATTGAAAGAGCTTCAGGCTCTGCCGAAATTCGAGAAACGCGACATCTGCACCGTCAGCGCCTTCCTGTCGCTGGAGGCGCTGGCCCAGCATGTCAAGGTCTGTGAGGAAGCGGCGGCCAAGGCGGCGGAGAAATCCGCCGCCGGCTGAGATTACGACCGCAGGCCGGGCGCTTCCTGCCCGGTGCGGGCGACATATTCGGTGTAGCCGCCGCCATATTGCTGCACGCCTTCGGGCGTCAGCTCCAGCACGCGGTTGGACAGCGCGGCCAAAAAATGCCGGTCGTGCGAGACGAACAGCATCGTGCCCTCATAGGCCGACAGCGCCTTGATCAGCATCGCCTTGGTGTCGAGGTCGAGATGGTTGGTGGGCTCGTCCAGCACGAGGAAGTTCGGCGGGTCGAACAGCATCGCCGCCATCACCAGCCGCGCCTTCTCGCCGCCCGACAGCACGCGGCATTTCTTCTCGATGTCGTCGCCGGAAAAGCCGAAGCAGCCGGCCAGCGCCCTGAGCGGGGCCTGCCCCGCCTTGGGGAAACGCTCCTCCAGCCATTGCAGGATGGTGCTGTCGCCGTCGAGCACGTCCATGGCGTGCTGGGCGAAATAGCCGAGCTTGACGCTGGCCCCGACCGTGACGCTGCCGCGATCCGGCTCGGCCGCGCCGGCGACCAGTTTCAGCAGCGTCGACTTCCCCGCCCCGTTGACGCCCATGATGCACCAGCGCTCGCGCCGGCGCACCATGAAGTCGAAGCCGTCATAGACGGCCCGGTCGCCATAGGCCTTGCGCACGTTCTTGAGGCTCACCACGTCCTCGCCGGAACGCGGCGCGGGTGCGAAGTCGAAGGCCACGGTCTGGCGGCGGCGCGGCGGCTCGACGCGGTCGATCTTTTCGAGCTTCTTGACGCGGCTCTGCACCTGCGCGGCGTGCGAGGCGCGCGCCTTGAAGCGCTCGATGAACTTGATCTCCTTGGCCAGCATCGCCTGCTGGCGCTCGAACTGCGCCTGCTGCTGCTTCTCGTTGAGCGCGCGCTGGCCCTCGTAGAAGGCGTAGTCGCCGGCATAGGTGGTGAGCGCGCCGCCGTCGATCTCGATGATCTTGGTGACGATGCGGTTCATGAACTCGCGGTCGTGCGAGGTCATCAGAAGCGCGCCGTCATAGGTCTTGAGGAAATCCTCGAGCCAGATCAGGCTTTCGAGATCGAGATGGTTCGACGGCTCGTCGAGCAGCATCACATCGGGCCGCATCAGGAGAATGCGCGCCAGCGCCACGCGCATCTTCCAGCCGCCCGACAGCGCGCCGACGTCGCCGTCCATCATCGACTGGCTGAAGCTCAACCCCGCCAGGACCTCGCGCGCGCGGCCCTCCAGCCCATAGCCGTCCAACTCCTCATAGCGCGCCTGCACCTCGCCGTAGCGCTCGATGACGGCGTCCATCTCGTCCATGCGCTCGGGATCGCACATGGCGGCCTCGAGTTCGCGCAATTCGGCCGCCACCGCGCTGACCGGCCCCGCGCCCTCCATCACTTCCGCCACGGCGGAACGCCCGCCCATCTCGCCGACATTCTGGTCGAAATAGCCGACGGTGACGCCCTTCTCGACCGAAACCTGCCCCTCGTCGGGCAGGTCCTCGCCGGTGATCATGCGGAACAGGGTGGTCTTGCCGGCGCCGTTCGGCCCGACCAGCCCGATCTTCTCGCCCCGATTGAGCGCCGCCGAGGCCTCGATATAGAGGATGCGATGGCTGTTGGACTTGCTGATATTCTCGATGCGGATCATGGAAGCGGCGGCCCTGTGAAATCTGCGCCCCCTATGCCACGCCCCGCCCCGCGGAGCAACGCCGCAGCCTATAAGAGGCGGATAGGAAATATCAGGAAAACGCAGATGGAGCGGGTAGCGGGAATCGAACCCGCGCGTTCAGCTTGGGAAGCTGAGCATATTTCAATCAATTCAATACGATGGATGTAAAACCGTCGAAAACCGCTTTAAATAATTCAATAACTTGCGAAGCGTATGTAAAACCTATTTTCCCAGCGCTAACGCACCTGATCGAGTCAGTGGTTCTCTATCTCGCTCCTATGCCTGATGGTGGCCGCTGCGATGCACCATCGATAAAGCGCGCTACGCGATCCAGATTGATCGCCATATTCTGCAGCGTCACCTCCATCCGGGTCATACGGTCGCGAACTTCGCTGTTCTGTGCTTCGAGGCGCTCGACGCGGCCTTCGAGTTTCGCCAAGTCAATCTTGCTCTGTTCCACGCCTCCTTTGATCGTATAATAGCTGCCTATGATTCCGATCACGACAACACCGATGGTGATGATGTTGCCGATGCTCATCTTCATATCGATCCCTAATCCCATCATCTGGCGCTCAGCCATTTTGTCCTCCTACCATCCGCAGGCTTTGCGCCCGTAGGCGTTGTGGGCAGCCACGCCCTGCCCGGCCGGAAGATCATTTTGCGCCAAATAAACCGCCGTCGCCGGCTTAACGGGGATTGCTTTCCACCCGGCGCAGTTGGGCGCATTCATCGCGCAGCCCGCCAAGCTCAAGGCAAAGGCCGTAAGCGTCCATGCCGCCAATCTTCCCATCGATCTTTTCCCTATGTTGGATTGCCTTCGCCGCAGCCTCTGCGGCCGCCACAGCGGCTTGCTGGCGCGCGTCATGGTGCCCGAGTTGATAGAGGCCCAGACCGGCGACGCACACGCCTACGAACGCCGCTACACGCCAATGCTGGAAGACGATAGCGAGGACAGTCATGCTTCCTGCCTCACGCGCCGGATAAAGAACCACAGCCCGACGCCAACGAGAGCAACCATGGCGGCCGCCAATGCCCATTGCATCGGTCCGGATCCGCTCGCCATCGAGGAGACGCCAGTAATCAGCCCTCCGAGCGGCCCCCAGGCCTCGGGGCGCTTGATAACCGTGACCAACGAAGCATCCGATTGTACGGCTTTCGCAGTTGGGGCGGCCCGTGCTGGGATAGGAGCCGGGTCAACGGAACTAGCAAGCGAAAGAGCACGAGAGCGAACCCGGCCAACGCGAGAGGTCCACCCCTTCCCAAATGTCTTGAAGGTGGAGAGCGAGCGAAGCCAAGATAACCTTGCATCACACAGTGCATTGACCGCTGACTTCGGATTGAGCTTTCGGACCGCTGTGAGCGTCTTTGCGCCGATCACCCCGTCCTGGTCGACGCCAACCGTTTTTTGAAGCAGCTTCACAGCTCGGGCAGGCCCTGAGTTGACCGAGAAATCAAACATGGCGTAATCGATGCCGGCCGGCAGGTCATCCCCTTTGATCGTATCCCAATATTGCGCCTTGTAGATGGCCTGGGCTTCGTCGCGGCTAAGGGCTTTCACCTCTGCCTTCGTAACGGGCCTACCTCGCCAAGCGGACAAAGTGGCGAGCGTCACACCGAGATTGGTCGCGCCGCCGGGGTCTTTGGGATTGTCGGCATATCCGCCTTCGTCCGAAAAGACATAGGGCATCGCTTTGGCGAAGGTTTCCTTAGCCATAGTCACTTCCTTCCGATGTTATGAAATGCAGTAGATCGACAGATTGCGGTTTGAGATTTTCCCCAATAAGTTGCCGGCGAACGGAACTGGGGGAATCAAATGAAATGGGCGATTATTGCCGTCGCAGCAGTGACGGTTTCGGGGTGTACGAAATCGGTCTCGGAAATGAGCTATACCGAGCTAAAACAGTACACTGCCAGCCTGGTTAAAAGATGCGAGATGCAAGGCGTGCCGCAGGCTGAACTTAAGGATTGTGTCAGGCAAGAGTTCAGCGCCGACTACACGCGCCGCATGAAGCAGGAGGAAATCGCTACTGCCATAGCGGGCGCGAGCGCAGACTATAGCCGTTCGGTGCAGGCCAATCGGTCGCGTGCTGTCCGCTGCACCAGCACCGGCAATGGATACACGGTGACCACCACCTGCCGTTAGGGCGGCTACATCAAACCTTTACGCGTCGATTTGGACGAGATGCAAACCATGATCGGCGATCACCGATGCGAAATGGTCCAACGCCTCCGACGCGTCCCGCACGTCGAGAATTTGCGCCGCCAGCACCTCGGCGATGTCGGCGGCCGTCACGCCGTAATCGGCCCATTCGATCTCAGGCAAGTCGCCGCCGGCCGCGCCGGACATGATCGCCACGAATTCGAGCTTAGCGGCGGTGCGGCACCCGTAGTGCGTCGCCGGCCCGCTGCCGTCGGCCGACAAGCCGATTGAAAACGTATTGCCCGGCAGCTCGTCGTAGCCGAGCGCACAGGACAGGCGGTTGGCCACATCCTGCAAAGCCGCCGGCACGATGATGACCGCGGAAAGATTCCAGTCGCTCATAGCGTTTTTCCTATTTTCTTGCCGAGCCAATTTTGCACAGCCAGCCGCTCCGGCGATGATACAAGGCGCGGGATGGCCGTGGCGGCGCAGATCATTCCGGCGCTAAAACTGGTCGCGCCGAAAATACGATCGAGCGCATACGCCCATGGCGTGACGCTGCCGGCGCTGGCCGCAAGCGGAATCTCTGCGCCGTTATGCCAGGCACGGCCGACGCCATCGACAATCAGCACCGCGAAGCCGGACGCCGGCGCTGGGGTTTGAGTATATCGCCGCTGATTGGCAGCGGTGTCGGCGGTCAGGGTGACGTCCGCCTGATTGCCCGCCGCGGCTGCGAAGGCCAGCGACGAAGCAGCGTTCGCTGTCCCGAAAATCCCGCCGCCGGCCTTGGGTATGAGATTGTGAGCAACCGCCAGCGTGTAGTCGCCGGTGAGGGAAATGGCCGAGGTGAGCGACATAAAGTCGTCGTTACCGTCACCCGTCAGCCCCCACACATCCAGGACATTCGCCTCCGTCACGTCATAGGCGCTTGTGACTTTTTGATAAGGCGTCTTCGCCCCGGCCTCGATCTGTTGCCAGAACACCTCAACTCCGCTCACATTGTCGCCCACAAACGCATTGTTTATGGCGGTCGGCATGGTGTTGAGCCGGATAATAGATACCGCCGCCAGGGCTGTCGACCAGATAAGGTAACGACCATCTTGGGTCGACAGTATCCCAGCGTTGCCATTATCGTTCGCAACCACCGTCCCGGCCGACAGGTCGAAAACCGTGATTGCAAAATCGAATCTTAGGGCCACAAAATTGTACCCAGCCGCCTTGACCTCAGCCGACCACACGTCACCTGCATTCACAGTGATGGTGCGGTCGAAGCGATGTTGAGCGTTTGCGCTTGTGGCGACCAGTTTTTTGGCGGATTTAATCACGTTGACAGAAACCCACGCGTTATTGGTCAGGTCTTCCGTGTAAGTCAGCAGGTTGCGGCGCCCGGTCGCTGGCATACGCGCTAAAATCGGTCTAGCGGACGTGGTGGACTGCCTCAAATGATTGCCCATGATCGACTTGTCTTTCCCGAGCGCAACGGGGGTTCCGGCCGACACGGCGGGTATGGTTCCTATCGTGTCTTGAAACAGCGTCGATAGATCGGAGGCGTCCCAATAGGATGCTCCGGTCGCTCGCATCGACCACGGGAAAGGAGCGGAGCGATTTGTGTAGGTTACAAGGCTCATGCCGCAACTCCATATATTCGCACAAATAACTCCCGGATCGCGCCGGCCGACGGAGCGATGGAAAACAGCACGTCGCTTGATGCGCTGATGGGAATGTTGAGATCCGGTAAGGTTATCGGAGCACCCTGCGATACGGTGACCGGACCGTAAACAAGCTCGCCGCCGACCAAGACCGCTATAGCCGCGGCGCTGCCGCTCTCCCCGTCGATGATCTCCGCGTAAAGCGTCGTTTGCTTGCTGGCGACAGAGGCCCTGCGCTCAGCGTAATATCCGCCGGCTGAGATGGCCGCCGCATTGTAAATTAAAACACCGTAGCTGATCAGGTTCGCGGCGGCGGCCGTGGCGGCGCTCGCCGCGGCACGGGATTCGCTGTCGGCCGCAGCTTCGGAATATTCTCTTGCAGACATCGTTCCGGGGCCGCCGGGCTCATGTCCATTTGCCCATGCCGCTGCAAGGTCCGCGCTTTCATGAGCTGCATCGCGATCTTCCACGACCGTCTCCGCAATGGACCGGATAGCGTCGAGGTCCTGGCCGGTCTGACGTCGATCGTCGGCCGTGGCCTCCCGATCGCCTGCGGTCGCTTCGCGGTCCTGCCCTGTCGCCGCCCTGTCGGCAGCGGTCGCCTGCCGGTCCTGATCAGTTGCAACCGCATCATCATGCGTCGCAGCGCGATCGAGCGCCGTTTGCTCGGCATCCTCATGGGCGGCCAGCGCCGCGGCCTGAGCGGCGTCGCGCGCTGCTATGGCCTCCGGCGTCACGTCACCCTCAGGTCCAGGGAGGCCGCGCTTTCCGGTGCCTGAAATCGTGACGGTGCGGGTGGTGTTGTTGACGACGACGCTGCCCATTATTGCACGCTCACCCAGATCGCTTCGCTATTGTCTTCGCACCCGTCAGGCAGGGTGCGTTGGACTCGGAACCAGTTGACGCGGCCCAGAAAGAGCTTGGCCGCGTCCGCCGCCGGCAGGTGGAAATGCACCTTGCCTTGGACGGCGTCCGTCTTGGTGAACACCGCCGCCTCGAAAGCCGGGCAGGAGGCGCGCAGGATTGCGAAGGTGTCGCCCGTCACGTCTTCCGGCGCGCCGTCCTCGTCGGTGTATTCGAGTTCGAGGTCTATGCAGCTACCATAGGTGGTCATTACGCTGTCATTGCTGATCATGGTCGCCTTCCAAAAATCGTGGAGAATAAGCAGGCTACGGCGCGCTGGCGCACTCGGGGATAAGTCACCGCAGCGCGATGGCGAGAACGGTGCTGTACCCATTGGCCGTCGAGGCGTAGGAGGCGAGGCTGTCGCTCGTAACGCCTGTCCATGTCATGCCCGCGCCACGCGTCCAGCCAATGGCGAGAGCACCATCTGCGGGAGCCGACGCGCCGGCGTGGAATGCAATCGTGCCATTCGCCCCGCGCGAAACGGCAAAAACCGCCCCGCCTAGGGCCGACGTCAGCGTGAGCGATCCGGTCGCGCTGTTGCCGCTTGCGGTCTTGGTGTCGAGCGGCGTGGTGCTGAGCAGCCCGTCTAGGCCCCACAGGGCGACGCCAGCGGTAAGGGAGCTGGCGGAAAACCCGACGGTCACGGTCTTTGTCCCGGGGCCAGTCGAATTCACAACGGCAAAGGCGAGCGGGCCGTAGGCGCTGTCGATTGCCGGATGGTTGTAGCTGGCGATGATCGACGCAGCGACGCCGTCGACGGTGACCGAATTGATGGAGATCGAACTCGTGCTGCGGCCATGCGCGCCGACGAGGACGCGCTCGCCGGCGGGGATGTCGACCGAGAACGTATGCGTCGTTCCGGCGGTGTTGGATATGGCCGCCGGTCCCGGCGTCCGGCCCAGCACGGGCTTGACGATCACCGCGGGGAGCGGACTGAATATTCCGATGGTCATCAGCTCGCGTCCATGATGGTGAGAATCTTGCTGGAGCCGCGGATCGAGATCGTCAGCATCTGGTCCTTGGCCACGGCGAACGTGCCGTTGACCTTCGCGAAACCGCTCGCGGTCATCGCGCCCGCGCCGGTCGCGGTCTTGACCAGGATCGAAATGTCCGCCGCCATACCGGCCATCGTCGCTGGCGCGGAGAGCGTGAAAGCCCCGTTGTTGGTCAGCATCTGAAAGTTGCTCACCGAAAGGCTGGGGGTGATCGTCAGGCCGGACGTATTGCCCAGGTCCTGCAGGGTGGCGCTGTAGCCGCCGAGCCCGCTGTCGCCCGCCTTGTTGACCGGCGTGTAACCGAGGCTATCGGCGACAGGTGTGGAGCTGGCCAACATATCGAGCGCCGCCGTGGTGACCGGAGATTGCTGGATGTCGCCATTCGCATCCGTTCGCAGGATTCGGTTGGCGATCAAATTGACAAGCTGCAGCGCGCCGGCGGCGTCGGATTGAAGGATCTGGCGCGCGCCGACGGTCAGGCCCTTGAGCGCGCCGGAGCCGTCGGCCTGCAATATCTGCCGGGCCGCGACCGTCAACGCCGTCAGCGCGCCGTTCTGGTCGGCCTGGAGCATCTGTCGGGCGGCAAGCGTGAGCGTCGTCAGGTCGCCGGCGGCGTCGGTCTGGAGAATCTGATGCGCGTCGAGCTCGAGCGCATTGAGCTTTTCGATGTTGCCGATGTTGATGTCGTGGATGATCTCGGCTAGGCGGTCGTTCATCGCGATATTGCTGATCGCCGCCGCCCGCTGCCGGTCGATGGCGTAATCGACATTCGCCGCCGACGCGCCGGTGTAGGGGATCGCCAGCGTCAGCGCCGTCTCGCCATCCACGGAGAGGATGGGATAGGCCCCGCCGCCGGCGAAAAAGATTCCTCCCGTCACAAGCGCCGTCGCCCACCCGGTTTCGCTGCCGGTGACCGCGGTCGAGTTGTTGGTGACGGTCGCCTTTCCGGCCGTGTAGAATTGATCCTGATAGGCCATGAGCCTTCCTTCCCGCCCCGTCGGGGCAAGGTGTAATGCGTTGATGATGCTTGGCTTATTGCGCGATGCCGAAAATATAGTACCGGACGCCGATCGGGTCGGGCAGGTCGTAGTAATATTTGACCGTGCCGGACTCGTTGACGCGCCGCGACCAGTTGCCGGGGCTCATCCACCACGTGATCTTGTTGTCCTCGACCCTGGCCGGGACAGACGAGTTGGACGGCGGCCCAAACGACGCGCCGCCGCCCGGATCGGTGTAGGCGACGCAGGTATAGGGCGACGTAACGCAATCGGGGTAGACGACCGAGAATTTCAGATAGGGAAGAAAGCCGTTGTTCTCGAAGCTGATGGAGGCCTTTTTGTTACCGAACCATGGTTTCTCGCCGCTCGGCGCATCGACGAAGGCGGACAGGGGCAGGTAGCCTTCCTTGATGATCTGGAACGACGGAAATCGCGTATCGAGCAGGATATCGTTCGGCTTCGACGCAGGGTCGGAGGTGCCGGGCTTCTTGATCTGGATGTAGTTTCGTTCGCCGTCATTGCCCGAAAACATGACCAGGCTTCCGCCCGTCGAGGCTGGCTCCCGGTCGACGTTGAAGACGACATAGCGGATGTCGACGGCGTCTGTTCCCTCATTGTAGATGACGACCTGGTTGTCGACGATCTTATACGACAGGTCAAAATGCGAGTCGACCACATAGCCGCCGGGGGTAAACCCCGGAACGTACCAGGGCTGGCCCACTTTACGGTACATGAATTCCGTCACCGCCGTTTCGGAGATCGCCACGCCCGGCGGCGCGGACAGGGTCACGGAGCCGTTCGTCGGCACGTTGAGGGCCTGCCCGGCGATGATGCAGAGCGCTGGCGACCGATCCGTGTCGATGATGTGGGTCTGGACGCCCGTGTCGTAGACGCTGTAGCCCGGCCGCGACAGCTTGACCTCGGCGCCGTTCATCACCCACGACAACAACCCCGGCTGGTAGGTGTAGGACCGCATGGGCGACGCGTCGGCCGGCAGGTCCCAGATTTGCGCGTAGGTGGTCGTGGGGCCGCCCACGCCCTGGCTTTGGAGGTACAGGTTCTTGGCCTGGACGCACCACTCGCCCAGCCCGATGCGGCTAAAGCGGTTTTCCAGCTTCCCCGTCCGCGGTTGGGTCGGAGTCGCCTGATATCCGGTCACGCGAAACATGGTAGGAGCGAGCAGGTCGACGCCGCGGAACTGATAACTTTCGACCCAGCCTGAGCCGCCGATCGTCGGCCTGTAGACGAGATAGAGCGAGCGCCGGCCGGCGGCGATCCGGCCCGTATTGAGGTCCTTTATGCGCAGCTCATGGATCGGCGGATAGGTCAGCTCGGGGAAGGCCTTGCTGATCCGGTAATAGATCTCGCTCTGGTAATAGGTCGACGAGCTGACGAAGCGCGTGCCTGATATCCGGTTGTCGTAGAGGTCGAAATTCTCGGGCAGCGCCGAAAGCGATGAATAGCTCGATGTGAACGGCTCGATGGTGAACGTATAGCTGAGGTTCTGGTTTTCCGAATTGAAGTAGTAGCGGTCGTAGGCGTCGTTGGCGAGCGTCAGCGCGTCGTCGTCATCGTAGCGCAGGACCTTCAGCACCGGGCCGACGCCGGGCTTTACGCCCATGAAGAACTGGTTCATGTCCACATCCTAATATCGGCGTAATTGTCGTAGCCGCGCATGATCAGCTTGCCGTTGCTGGACTGGAGCTGGTCGAAATAGGCGGTCGCGATCCGTCCTACCGCCAGCTTCAGCTCGCCGTTTTCGTAGACGAAGGGCGAGTTCTGGTCCGTCCCGTCCCAGATCACGAATTGCTGCGCCAGATTGACGATGCGGCTTTTGAGCGTGGCGCCGTCCAGATAAATCTGGATGACCATGCCCGATTCCAGAAACGCAGAGTCGACGGAAGCGCGGGCGAGGATCGAGATTTGCGCTAGCACCCCGTCCGGCGGCGGCACTTGCGCACGAAAGGCGATCAGGCCGCCGGCGGTGACGTTGTCGAGCGAGGCGCTGACGCCCAGCATGGCCTCCGCCAGCGCCGTCATCTGACCGTCCATTTCGGCGACGACGGCTTTTTGCTCGATGAAGGACGCCGCCAGACCGTTGGTCGTTTTCACCGTCGCGGAGATGGTGTTGAAGTTCTGCCCTTCCGCGACGGCGGTCGCGGCGGCCAGTTGCTCCACAAGGTCGTCCATGCGGTCGCGCAGGCGCGTGATGTCCTGCAGCATGCCCTTGAGCGAGCCTCCGGCCTGGCCGAGGTCGACCAGGACGCTCTGCATGCCGGTCTGGGTAATGGTGGTGCGCCACGGCGTGAAGCTCTTGAAACGGTCCGGGACGGTGGTGATGGTCGCCCGCCCCTGGTAAAAGCGGCCGGACTGGACGTTCTTACCGGTGGTATATTCGCCCGCCTCCGGATCGGTGCATTGGTCCTCGTAGATTTCGACGCCGTCGGCGATGCAATAGAAAAAACGCACGGCCGTGATGGTCGGGTCGTCGGGCGGCGTCCATCGGAAGCGTAGCGCCGGCTGCTCGAAACCGTCCGCGCCCTTGATCATGCCGACCTCGACATCGAACCCCTGCACAGTGGAAAGCAGCGACGGGTTTACGAAAGTGGGCGACGGCGTAACGATTGGCCCAGGACCAATGCCAGTTTCAGAATAGATTCCGGCACTGGTTTCCGAGAGAACTAACGTGATGCGAAACTGTTCATCACACCTCCATTCTGCTACAACCCATGTCCTATCGTCGTAAGTGACCCATTCCCCCTCCATTACTTTGAGGCCCAGTCGTCGGCTTACTGGTAAGGTTATCGACCCACCTAGCCGCTGCTGTCGGTAACGGATGTTGAGCAGATATTGCGCCCGATCAGCATCCGTTACCTGAAGAAAATCGTAGGCGATTTGGCGCTTGCGGCCGTCTGCGGCGATATCGGCATTGACTCGGATGGGGTTCAAGCTTTCCGAATTGTACATCGCATCTATTGATGTGAACTGGCCGGACATCATGTTGTAGAGAGAAAACGCAGATTTCCGATATTGGATGTCTGCGCTACGCTCTATCGGGATATCCGCGCTCGTAATGGTCAGAACCGGCACCTGTGGCGCACCAGCGAGAACACCAGAAAGACCGCGCCGGTTCAGTGCAAAGCCTGCCATGGCATCGTCAAATTGGTTCAGGATTTCCGTGTGATCGTCATCGGCCGTCACATAGATGGAGCACGAATAGATGGGCTTCCCCAGCCGCATCGTGTCGCAATAATTCATGGATGCGATATAGGAGGATAGATCCAGTTGCCCAATGCTCTTACCCTCGCCGATCAAGGTCCGATCGGAGAGGCGACCACGAAGGCCAATCTGATAATTGTAGCGCTGTACCGCTGGATTTTCCGAATATTCCCACGTCGCATCATCGTTGATGCGGTGAGAACCTGAACCGCCGGCGACCGTGCTGTCTTTTCGTATGTCATAGAGACGGAGCCCACGCAGAACCCAGTCGATTTCGGGCGCCCCTTTTTCGAATTTGTCGGCGTCGTATTTCCGTTCAAACACCACATAGGCGCAACCTGCACAGACACTCGTTTCCTTCCAGTTACGGCCGATGTTCCGGGCGTCATTGACCAGTTTTTGGTCAAATGGCTGGCCCGGCCGGCCATCGTAGAAGCGGATGGAGATGAGTTCGTCGAAGCCGGCGACGCCGTAATGCGCGATCTCGCCGCCGATCTTCGCCCGCGCGACCAGGTCCTGCTTTTTGCCGTAGAAGTAGACATAGGGCTCCAGCCCGTCGCACCAACCATTTGCTAGGATGAACACGTCCGCGTTGTACTTGTTGCCAGATCCCCACTTGGCATAAAAAATGCGATGACCTTTGACCTTGCATTTCCCAAAGATCGTGCTGGCTGGCGTATCCGCCCCATACTGGATTTCACCCTGAACCGCTGAATAGGCGCGTTTTTGCTGCTTCTTGGCCATCAGATAGCTGAGGCCGAGTTGCGCGCCATAGGCCAGACCGGCAGCGATCAGCGATGTCGCCAGCAACGAGCCGCCAAAAAGCGCACCCGCTACAGCAGTGGCTATAGCAGTGAAAATCATGGATCAGTCCTGATTAGAAATTCAGAGGCGGAAGGCCGCCACGCAGTCGGGAAGTCGGAAATTAACCTCACCGGAGGCCGTCTTGCTGGTGAACCGGTCACCAAGGCAGATAGCAACATGTTCGCCGCCATCGACCACGACGATTGCTAAATCCCCGAACATCGCCTGCGCGGGCGCAGTTGGCTCCAGATGCGCGGCAAAGAATGTTGTTAGGGATTTATGCCCGCGCTTGCGTAGCGCTCTCTGCGCGCCAGCCAGTGTGCGATATGAACGCCGGTATTTACCGACCATGCCCCGAGACGGGTCTAGGGCGTCGGCCATCTGGCAGCCTAAAAAGAAACAATCGGACTCTCCGTAGATATATGGTTTGGCCAATTCCGCAACGAGGACCGATTGGACGGTTTCAAAGCGGCTCATCTCTGCCCCCATTCCAGAACGTCCGTGGCGACCGCCGACGCGTATTCAAGGCACGTATCGGTGGCGAGGTTGTCGTACTGCTGCTCAGCTTGAGACCTGCGGACCAGTGTTGAACCTCGTGCTGAACGGCCGGGCGGTTGCAGATCGATCTCCAATGTCAGGCTACGGGTTCCATCTTCTCCCGCTGCGCCTTTCTTGAAGCGCACACTGTCAATCTCATAGATTGAGGAGAACAGGACGCCCAAAACCTCATTTGTGTTCGGAATGCCCAAGAGGTGCGAAATGATGACCGGAGCATTGAGGTAATTGTAACTCTCGATGTTCGCGATCACATCATCAGGGTTGCTGGTCGGCACATTGGAGAAGGTCAAAGTCCGCGTGGTGACCGAAACACCAATCGCCGCTGTCGCTCCGCCGAAGCTAAGATAGCGGTTCGGCAGGTACTTCAAACCATTATAGGTAAACGGCCTACCGCCGCGATGATATCCGACAATCTTGCCTGGCAAGTCGAACCTGATCAGGTCCAGGCGGGAAATGTTGCCGGAATCTAGTTGCGCCTCAACTGCGGGATCAAGACTCATGAGAAAAACACCTCTGTTGCTGAGAATGTAAAACCACGATTTTCCCATGACTTCGGCGCGGACACGCTGCCCGGATCGATCTGCATCAGGCATGCCGGCTTTTCGAGATGGACCGTGCACGGCAAAGTGAACGTCTCCGTGTCCAATGGGTATCGGATCGTCAGCGCCACCAGGCCCGACGCATCGGCTGTAGCAGCGGTCATAATCCTGTGCAGAGAGCGCAGAGTGGGTGATTTTCGGATCTCGATGTAATCCCCCGGCAGAAGTCGAAAGCCCGCCGGCAGGCCGTTTACGGAGATTGTGGTGGGGTTCGTGATGACCGACAGATTTGCATCGCCATTGAACGAGCCGCCACCGCCCGCCTTGACGCCCGAGAGCGGCTTGAAATCCGCATTGTAAAAGATAGGTCGCGGCCTGAAAGGATCATAGGCAAGAAAAGTCTGCCCGCTGTTGTTCGCCTGCATCATGAAGGCGTCCATCAGTCCATATTGCTCCTGCTCAAGCCATCCTGTCGTATAGCTCGCAACCCAATAGGGCGTTCCGAAGTTCTGCGCTTCGGTAAATCGCCCTTCCATCCGTTCGACATCGCGCGGCTGGATCGGGTCGAAGGTGCAGGACGTGAAATCCACTAACGGAAGCTGGATAGGGTCAATCATATTGTTCTTGTCTCTTGCTCGCCAGCAATGGCGCTCCTAATATTCATGTGTTCAAAAGAAAGGAACGCCATGGAGTTTGTTTCGATAAAAGCGGATAAATTTGCCGCAGCAACCGACCCAAATCGGTTTGTTGTCACCTTCCACGTAGATTATAAAATCCCGGATGATGACATCCCTTATGGGAGCATGATTTTCGTTTCCATCCCATTTGACGAAAGCATGAGCTACCGGCAGATAATCGAATCTGCCAGTAATCAGCTCAGGAAGTTTTTCGGGACAGCAGCGCAACTTACTGCCGATGATATCGAGAGACTGCTGAAGTCAGAATATCAAATCCCACCATTCCCCTGAGCAAATTGGGGAGCCCGTTTATCTCGGGTTCCCCCCCGCCAAATAGAATTCATTTCGCTGTCGGTTGTTTTCATGAATAAGCTGAACCGATTGCTCGCCGGATTGAGCGAGAATGCGCGCCTCGACATCAGGCGACAGGCGCAATTCAACTACCGACCGGCTATCCTGCGGCGGCGTGCTGGCATTGTTGTTGGCCGCGTTCAGAATCTTGACCGGGATGTGCCGGCCATCGGGAAGCGGTACGGCCGCTTCTGGGCCCGCTTCTCCGAAGATGGCGGGCTTATTGGACACACCTCCCGCAGCATATAGGCCGATGCCGCCGCCCATGGCGATGCTCATTTGCGATCCGCCGCCACCGCCGAAAAGGCCCCCAAGCCACCCAAGAACGCCCCCACCGCTTTTGCCAAGAGCGTTATTCATACTGAAAATCGCATCAATGAGCTGGTCTTCGATTTTCGCAATGATCTTATCCAGAACGTTCATTGCCGCGTTGCCAAAGGACTTCCAGACGCCTTCGCCATTCATCAGGCCTTGCCGAAAGTCGGTAAGAAATCCCTTGGTCGCATCCTTTGCAAACGCTAGGGCTTCACGCGCCTTCTTGACCGCTCCTTCGAGTCCCGCCATCGTGCCGGCGAGAAGCTTGAAATAATTGGCCTGCTGCGGGGTAAGTTCGATGCCCTTTTGTTGCGCATCGTTCAGCAGTTCCTGCTCATAACGCAGCGCGGCGGCGGATTCCTCCGTCATGCCAATCGTCTGTTGCTCCATGAGGAGGGTCGCTATGCGTCGGTCAGCCCCCTTGGTGATATCGGTGTATTTCTCCGCATCAGTCTTGCCGTGGCGCGTCTTCGCCTTCTTCTCCTCATCGTCGACAGCCGTCATGCTCTTGGCGAGATCCTTCAGCTTAGCTGACGCTGCTGACGCCCCACTTTCAATCGCGTTGTAGGCTTTACCGACATAGTCGACACCCTGAGCAGAATCATAGGCCGCTTTTACAAGCGTCTCTGCTCCCGCCGAAACAGCGTCGACTTTCTGTTTGAAAGAAGAAAAGTCGAGGTTCAAAAGTTCTGTTTCGCTACCCGTGATTGGGTTTTTCCATTTGATATTGATGCCGCCAAGAGCATCTAGAAGAGCATTACCCGCTAGTGTCCCGATCCTCGCAAAATCACCGGGCAAGGCTTCCCAAGCTGCAACTATTGCTCGATACGCTCCAACCAAAATACTAATTATCTGGTTGGCTCCGTCCTTTGCCGAGCCAACAATATCGACCCCGAAAATCTTTTGAAGATCATCGCGAAATATGTTCGCAGCCGCTACCGCCGCGGTGATCCCAAGAACAAAGGCTATACCAGGGTTCGTGGCGGCCAAGGTCAACGCCGCGGTAGCCGCAGCTACAGTCAGCCTCCCCAGCAACGTAATGAGGGATACGATGCCACTGATAATTTGAGGTGCATACAGCAACGCGATAGCCGCCGCCGCAGCCGTTGCATAAGGTGCGATCGCTTTGAGATTATCAGCGAGCAACACCAGCGCCTGTGCAGCTCGCTTCGGCCAATCGACCATTTGTAAACCGGCGGCGGCAAGAGCGGTGAGACCTATGGTTAGCAGACTCACTGGCGAAACGACCGACAGCAACGCAGACCCCAGGCCGCGCAACGGGTTTTCCATCGTGCTGAGAACCGCGGCGAGCTGGGTGCCTTGTTGCAGGCCGATTTGCAGAGCGCCCATTCCCATCTGTGCCGACACGGCGACATCTTGGAATTGCGCAGCGATATTAGACACATTGAATTTGCTAGCTGCTTTCAAATTGTCGTTCGCCGCAGCATTTGCCATGCGCAGGCCTTGTTGTGCATGCTTTGCCGCACCTGCCATACGTTCCAGCCCTACTTCAGCTTTCCCAATACCGGCCGCCATCTGCGACGCTGCGGACGCGGCGCCTGTGCTGGTCGAGGAAAAGCCGTTCACAGCAGCTTCTGCACGCTTTGCCGCACCGGACATGTTGTCGAGAGCACGCGCGCCCTTCTGCACCTGCCCGCTATTTACCTCGATCCCCAGTGTCGCGATATCGGCCATGTTGCTTTCCTTCCGGGCGAAAGTTATCGTCCACGCCGCCTAAAAGGAGACGGGGATGCGGACATTAATTCTGCTGTTAACGATAGGGCTTTCAGTCGTCAGCGCTGATGCCAACAACGCAACGCGAAAAGCAGCGGTTAACGCCGCTCAACAAATGGTTTCCGACGTTTTCACCTATATGGGCGTTGCGTATATCTGCGAAGACGCCATAGGCATCGGTCACTACTATGCAGCTAGATCAGCCGCCGAAAATGCTCTCCGCATCGGAGGGAAATCTGATGCAGACGCGATCATTGCTGTTGACGACTTCGATAAGCGGATCAAAAGAGAGCATAAGAAGAAGGCCCCAGCAGCTAACACGCAAAAATGCCTCGATAACCTTCTGAAATCCCAACAGGATTACAAGGTTTCAAAAGCTCGCTTCGAAAAGGCTAAGGCTGCCGACATTAAATAAAAAGGGCGACCGAAGCCGCCCTTTGATTATGCTGCCTGCTGCGCGTCCGGGCCTCCCGGTGTCCACTCGCTGGGGTTCAGGCCCCAATGGCGGAGAATGCGATCTGCACGGTTGATCCCGACTGGGGCCGCAAAGCCTACGATCTGCAAGAAACCAACTTCAACGCCGGTCAACGGACGGGGCATGTCGTTCACGATCAGATTTAGGATTGGAGCGTCGTCGCTCGCTTCTTCATAGCGCAGATATTCCATCGCCAGCCGAAACCCGATATGGCAATCAGCGCCGTAGTCTCCAGTCGGCATGACATTCCAAAAGCAGCGCGGTAGTTGCTTCTTCTTCCGCTTCGGCAGGGTCTTCCCATCGCGGTCGGTGACGAATGAGAGGTCGGTGAGTTCCATTATGCCGCCCTCACCTTGACCAGATGGAGGTTGCCCTGCCCCATGCGCTTGGCAACATATTCGTCAACGAGCGCGCGGCCTCCATTTTTGAGCCATTTGTCTGCCTTATCGGGGTCGAACAGCTTCGCGGTATTCACACCAAGTTCACCGCGTCCGCCGCCGTCGATCTGGCATTCCATTGCAGACAGACGATTGCTGAACCAGCTTGTCACGCGGATGCGGGGGAAACCATGCTCACGCCATATCTGACCGGCAGTCTTGCCGCGACGGAAAGCCAGGCTCTGCGATGCCAGTTCGGACCGAACCAAAGCCGGAATGACCTCTGAAAACTCCTTGTGAACGATGCCTTTGACAATACCACCGATTGCCGAACGAACCTCTGCGGCCAATTCCGTAACTGTCCCGGTCGTGTTTGTTGCAGCGGCGACCGCTGTTTCCAGTTCGATCCAGCGATCAATGATCCGGGCGCGAAGCTCGGTCGAATAGCCAGATACGAGAATCAGGGTTTCGCGCTTCGGAAGGTTAATAACTTCAAGCGGTCTGCCCTTGCCAGATGGGACTTTCGCCCAGTTTTGGGCTAAAGTCTCTTCTCCGATCTCTGCCAGCATTTTGCGAACATCGCGCAGAACGTGGCGGTGCGCCTTTCCCGTCAGCCCAGCGATTTCCAAGCTGGACATTGTCAGTTGATGAGCGCTTGTGATATTAACGATGTCGTTCATCTTGGTACCTCTAATACCGAGTTGATCTAAAGAATGGGGCGGAGCCGGTTTCCTAGGCCGTGGCTTCGCCCTTTTCCTTTTTCATAGCCGTCTCCAATATGAAGACGATTTCCGATGTCATCGAGCGTCGGTTGGATTTAGCCGTATCCGTCACCCACTGTTTTATGTCCTCTGGTATTCTCAACCGGACATATGGATCATTCCTACTCATTATTCCGCACCTCCTTTCATGCCCCACATTGATAACATCGTGATGCATTGCGGTCAACCCCAATGTGAGGCATATGTGATGCATGGCAAGAGATGATTTACAGTTTCGGCTTCGAATACCCGAAGCACTCAAGGCGCAGATTGAAAAATCTGCGGCCGAGAACAATCGCAGCATGACGGCTGAGATCATTTCTCGGCTTGAGCGGTCATATGAACTTGACCCTCAACTCCCCGAAATGCAGAGCAGCATCGATGAACTTTTCCGCATTGTCGAAAAGCTTAGTGATCGCCTTGATGGTGTTGAGTTCTCTACGGGGATAGCCGATCATTATAACGATCGGGACTAGCCCACCGACAAATAACCTCCTGCCGCAACCGTAACCTACACATCACATTTTTCTTGACGACTGCCGTGATGTAACCTATACATCACACATGATCGAAGTTCGCCAGACAGTCGTTTTCAGAGATTGGTTCAAGTCTCTTAGGGACCGTACCGCCCAATTACGCATTCAGAAGCGCATTGATCGTTTGGCTTATGGTCTGCTGGGCGATGCCAAGTTCTTCGACGGCATCGGGGAGCTTCGTATCGATTATGGCCCCGGCTATCGGGTCTACTTCGTAAAGCATGGCAATACAGTTGTTATTCTTCTATCTGGCGGTGACAAGAGCACCCAGAAGAAGGACATCAGACAAGCCATTGATATGGCAAAGGAGGTTTGAAATGGTGATCGAAACCAAACCTTGGGATCCAGCTGAAATCCTCACCAGCGATGAGGCTATTCAGGAATATCTCGAAATCGCCTTTGAGGACGGTGACACGAAGGACATTGCCATTGCTCTTGGTAACATCGCCAAGGCCAAAGGTATGACTGATGTCGCCAAGAAAGCCGGTATTACTCGTGAAGCGCTTTACAGATCGCTTAGCGAGAATGGCGATCCGAAGCTTTCCACTCTTCTGGGCGTGATGAAGGCGCTTGGCTTGCATTTGACCGTTCAAACTGACAAACATGCTGCCTAATCGTGCCCCGCTCCGGCGGAGCACTTTATTTCTGCCCCTTCTTCTGCTTAAGCCCGCGCAACAACGATGCTACGCCCCGGCCATCATCCGCCGGGGTTTCGTTTTTTAACTGGTCACTGGATTTGGTTTTCTGCCCTGCCCGCGTCACCGCCAGAATGGCATTATCGAGTGAGCAAATCAGATCGATCTCCCACGTCATCATGGCGATGCCGTTGAGGCGGCAATAGGCGTCGATATCGACATAGGAGATTGGGTTGGCAGCCATGCCCACCGAGCGCCGGGCGTTTAGATCGAGAAACCAGCCCCAGACATGCCGTAGATCATCTGGGAAATCTGGCAGGATGGAGGGCCGCCGCGAAGCAAAGACGGCCTCGCCGAACGAAATCAGGTCGTTGGCAAGGCCTTGATAAAAGCCTGCTGGTCATCGGCTGCACGGTCGATTTGCTCACCAATGAACCATAGATCGGGGTTAGCCAGCACCGCGCGAACATTTTCCCGCGTGCACTCGATCGGCTTGCCCGCGCGCTCGAATCCTTCCCACGAAAGGACGGCCGCGACCATCACGTCAATGGCGCGCTCCTCGACTTCCTCGACGGTCTGGGTTTTCTTCGGGTTGCGCTTCTGATCGCGGATATTTGCGTTGGCCAGACGGCGCTGGACTTCGCGGACCTTTTGGGACTGATACGAAGCAACCCGGACTTTCATGCCTAGCTTCTGCCCTGTGGTGGGGTGAACGATATCCACATCAAAGCCATCATCAAACGCCTTGGCTGCACCGTCGAATACTGACAAATCCATGTGTGATTTTCCTGATTATTGAAAGGGAATGTCTCCGGTAACGGCTCGATTACGGAACGATGGTGGCCTTGTCCTCATAGATGGCGGTCGTAATCCCAACATTGAAATTGGTCTTCACGACATTGTCGGCCTCGCCGAAGTTTTCCTTCGCGGACTGAATCAGGGCATGGCAATAGAAGGTGGTAGGCGTGTCGTTTTCGTCTCCTGCATCTGCCGCCACAACTTTGATTGCATAGGCAAATTTGGTCTTCTCCGCCGCCCGCATTGCTGTTTGACCAGGGTCAAAGGGGTCTCTACCGACAACCAATGCAAGAACACCGGCGTCCCGCGCACCTTTCAAATGGCGGACGCGCCCATCAGAAAGAGACGTGAAGGTTACATCCGAGCTTTCGTCACCGAATTCGCCAAGCGATTCCACTTCCTTAACCTCGATATAGGTCAGGGCTTCGTAGGCTGCGATGATGGCCGCTTCGGTTGCTCCCGTGACAGCCGTGGTAGGTCCGATAAAGAATTTCGATCCACTCGCCGTGGTCACAGTCATTGGTTTTCTCCATAAAAAAAGCCCCGGATCGGGGCTGATAACGGCTCAGGCCGGGGTGGCTATGCGAAGCAATCGTATGAAACCGTCACCGGCGCCTGCCAGTGCGTCTCGTCGCTAAAACCTTGTGCAATGTCCGGGGCCTGGGTGATGCGCACGGATAGCCCGTCTTTCGATAGTCTGAGGTCAGTCGGGAAGTGTTCAGCGATTCTCCCAGCAATCTTGGTAGCTTTTGTCGCGCCGCCGTTGAGCGGCATGAACACATCGATCTGTAGGATTCCCCGTCTTTGATGAGGTCCAGTTGACGAGATAAACAAGCGCCGGCTGGTGTTCGGAATATGCGTGACCCGAAGATAGCCCGTAGAAGGCCGCTGGAACGCGTTGTTGGGCCAAGCGACCGGAAGGGCCGGACTGAACGACAAGGCCGCCACACGCTCAAACAAGGCTGTTTCTATGCTGGTTTGGATAGTCACAGCCGTAGCCTCGCTTTCACTTCCTTAGCCTTGGCCGCGACGATCTCTTGCTGTGATTAGGCATGGAATAAGGACCCCGCAAATGGGGTGATCGGCGTCCAAACGGGACCCCCATCTGCGATGGGGTTACAACAGCCTCCG
>UBKJ01000002.1 GCA_900465915.1 Hyphomicrobiales bacterium | reverse complement strand
CCTTGGCGACATGGCCGCGAATGACGTTGACGAAATCGATCATGCCGCTGGCGGTCAGCCGGCGCGCGATCTCGACGCCCTCGTTGCGGGACAGGCCCTTGTCCCAGTCCTCGTCGCAGACCATGCGGACGCCGACGATATAGTCGTTGCCGATGCGCTTGCGGATCGCCGTGAGGATGTCCATCACCAGCCGCATGCGGTTTTCAAGCGAGCCGCCATACTCGTCCTCGCGCTTGTTGGTGGCCGGCGACCAGAAATGCGCGATCATATGCGAGGCGCATTCGAGCTCGAAACCGTCCAGCCCCGCCTCCTTGACCCGCTCGGCGCTGTCGGCGTAGGCCTTGATCACGCGCTCGAAATCCCAATCCTCCATCGCCTTCGGAAAGGCGCGGTGCGCCGGCTCCTGCACATGCGAGGCGTCGATCATCGGCAGCCAGTCGCCTTTGTTCCAGTTCGTGCGGCTGCCCATATGGGTCATCTGGATCATGACGGCGGCGCCGTGGCCGTGCACGTCGTCGGCCAGCTCGCGCAGCCAGCGCACGCATTCGTCCTTGTGGAGCTGGATGTTGCCGAAGGCCTGCGGGCTGTCGATATCGACGACGGACGAGCCGCCGATCATCGTCATGGCCATGCCGCCCTTCGCCTTCTCCGCGTGATAGAGGCGGTAGCGCTCCTTGGGTAGCCCGTCCTCCGTATAGCCGGGCTCGTGCGAGGTCGACATGATGCGGTTGCGCAAGGTGAGATGCTTGAGCTGGAAAGGCTGGAGAAGCGGATCGTTCGACATTGGCCGGGTTCCCGTCGGGCGTTTCTTTCGATGCTCCGCCGGTCGAGGCCGGCTGTCGGCGCTAGTTTCCAGAGCGGGCCGGCGAGCGTAAACCGCAATAAGATTCATGGTCGTATAAGCTGGAGCCCCGCACCCTGCGCGCGGGCGCGACGCTTTTTCGCTGCGCTTTCGGGCGCGGCGCGTATATGACTGCGTTACGAAGCCTAAGAGATGAAGAAGCGGCGCCATGAGCCAGGACCGAAAACCACTGCGAACGGCGCTTCCGTCGCTCCACGGCCTCGTCCTTTTCGAAGCCGCCGCGCGCTACCTCAATTTCTCCAAGGCCGCGGCCGAACTGTCGATCACCCAGCCCGCCGTGAGCCACGGCGTCAAGCAGCTCGAAGCCTCGCTGGGCCACGCGCTCTTCGTCCGCGAGAAGCGCGGCCTGGCGCTCACCACGCAAGGGCAGCGGCTCTATGCGTCGGTGGCGGGCGGCTTCGCCTCCATCGCCGAGACGCTGGACGACATCGCCGGCTCGCCCCGGCGCGACACGCTGATCGTGACCACGTCGACGGTGATGGCGACCGAATGGCTGATGCCGCGGCTTCCGAGCTTTCGCCGGGCGCATCCCGACGTGATGATCGACCTGCGCAGCCTCGACCGCGACCCCGATCTCACCGCCGACAATATCGACCTTCACATCCGGCTGGGCGACGGCGCCTGGCCGGGCTACGAGGCGACCATGCTGTGGCCGGAGGAGATCTTCCCGGTCTGCAGCCCCGCCTATCTGGAGCGCGCGAAGCGGCCGGAAACCCCGGCCGACATGCTCGATCATCAGCTGGTCCATTACGTCGATCCCTATCGGCTGCGGATCGGCTGGGCCGAATGGCTGCGGGCGGCGGGGGCGCGGGTTCCGCCGACCCTGCCCGCAAGCCTGCACGTGAACGATTCGCTGGTCGCCATGAAGGCGGCCGAAATGGGCGAAGGCGTCGCGCTGGGCTGGACGCCCATCGTCGACCGGGCGCTGGAGGAAGGCCGCCTCACGATCGCGCTTGCGCACAGGGTCGCGACCGGCCGCCATTTCTACGCCGTCACCATGCGGCCGCCCAGCCGCCGCAAGGTCGCTTTGGTGTTCCGGGACTGGCTGCTGGAGGCGGCCCGCGCTCCATCCTGAAAAGATGGGCCGGCCGCGTGGGCCGGCCCGTCCTTTCGGCCGATCGATCACTGGACCAGCCGCGGCGCGCCGGTGTCGGCCGCCGACGGGTCCAGCCCGTGCGACTTCAGGATCTCCTTGATCTTGCCGTCCGCATGCAGCTTCTCGATGTCGGCGTCCAGCGCCGCGCCCAGCGCCGCGTTGTTCTTGGTGTAGGGGAAGCCGGACTGGCCGGGCTGCTTGGTCGCGCCGATCCGGTCGTCGGGTTCGATGACGGCGATCTTGAAGCCCTGATAGCCGCCCTTCTTCTGCGCTTCGGTCGCGACGACATAGCTGTCCAGCCCGACGTCGATGCGGCCGGCCTGCAGGTCCTGCGCCATGGTGACGCTGTTGGGATAGGAGGTGGCGTTGTCGCCGAACAGCTTCTGCGTCTCGTCGTACCAGAGGAAGCCCTGGATATTGCCCAGCTTCTTGCCTTCGAGGCCCGACACCGTCTTGATCCCGTCCTTGGAGATCGCCGCCATCTGGTCGAGATAGAGCGGCGCCGACAGGCCGAGCACCTTGGCGCGCGCCACCGTGCGATACCAGCTTCCCACCGCGAGATCGGCCTTGCCCGACAGCACCGCCTGCACGACGGCGCTGGGGTCGAGCGAGACGACGTTGATCTTCAGGCATTCCATCGCCGCGATCTCGTTGACGATATCGGCGTCGATGCCGCTGAACTTCCCGTCCTTGACGCTGATATAGGGCGGCAGCTCGTAGCCGCCCACGGTGAGCGCGCCCGGCGACACCGTCGGGAACTGATGCGCCGGCTTGCAATCCTCGGCCATGGCCGCGGAGGAGACGAGCGCCGCCGCCACGGCGGCGAATAGGACATTGATCTTGCTCATGTGTTTCCCTCGTTTGTTTTTGGATTTATGGCTGCATGTCGGTCTGCTGCTTCCCGCCCCCGGACGGCCGCGCCCCTTTCACATCCGCGCCCGGGCGCTGGTCGGATCGTAGAGACTGTCGGCGACGACTTCGGCGTCGCGCATCTCGTTGTGGATATGCACCTTGAGCCGCGCGCCGACCTCCACCTCGGCCGACAGCAGCGCCAGCGCGATATCGTGGCCGAAATGATAGGAATAGCCGCCCGAGGTGACCCGCCCGACCAGCTTTCCGTCCCGGTAGACGCTTTCGCCGGCGATGACGGAAGTGTCCGCGGCGGGCAGCTTCAGCGTGACGATGCGGCGCTGAAGCCCAGCTTCCTTCTGGGCCAGCAGCGCGTCGCGGCCGACGAAATCGCCCTTGTCGAACTTGACGAAGCGCTCCAGCCCCGCCTCCAGCGGGCTGATGTCGCAGGCGAGCTCGCGGCGGATCGCCCGGTAGCTCTTGTCGAGCCGCAGCGACTCGATCGCCTCCAGCCCGAAGAGCTTCATGCCGTGCGGCTCGCCCGCCTTGATCAGCAGGTCGACGAGATGGCGGCTGTAGCTCATCGGATGATGCAGCTCCCAGCCCATCTCGCCGGTATAGGAGACGCGGAGCAGGCGCACGTCGCGGGCGTAGCCGACCTCGCCCATTTGCGCCGACAGCCATGGGAAAACCGCGTTGGACAGATCGTTGTCGGTCAGCGGCTGGAGGATGTCGCGCGCCTTCGGGCCGGACAAAGCCAGCACGCCCAGCTGTTCGGAGACGTTCCGGAGCTCGACGCCGCCGTCCTCCGGGAGATGCCTGGTCAGGACGTCCCAGTTCAGCACCTCGCCCGCGGGCGTGCTGACGAGGTAGAAATCGTTCTCGCCGTAGCGCGCCACCGTATATTCCGCGATCACGCCGCCCTGGCGGCTGCACATGACCGTCAGCCCGACCCGTCCGACCGCCGGCAGCTTGTTGGCGAAAAGCCCGTTCAGCCACGCGGCGGCGCGCGGTCCCCGAACCGTGAACTTCGTCATCGGCGCCATGTCGATCAGGCCCGCCGCCTCGCGGACGGCGCGCACTTCGGCCTCCACGTAATCCGCGTGCTTCGTGCGGCGGAAGCTATGCTCGGGGATCGCCAGCTCCGGCGAAGGCGCGAACCAGCGCGGGAACTCCCAGCCGTCGAGAACCGTCCACACGGCGCCCTTGGAAGTCAGCAAATCGTAGGACGGGGCCGTCTTGGCCGGGCGCGCCGCGGGGCGGTCCTCGCCGGGGATGTGCGGCTCCATATGCGTGCCCCAGGTCTCGTGCACCTTGTCCGCCGTCCACCGCTTGGACACGTAATTGCCGATGCGGCGGGCGTCGATCTCCGACATGTCCATGCCGGGATCGCCGGTGAGGATCCAGCGCGCCAGCCGCTCGCCGATGGTGCCGCCCCAGAGGATGCCGCCCGGCACGCCCTCGGCGAGCCAGAGGTTCTTCAGCCCCGGCGCGGGGCCGACCAGCGGCAATTCGTCCGGCGTCATCTGGATCGGGCCGCGCGTATTGGCCTTGATGCCGACCGTGCCCAGCGCCGGCACGCGTTCGAGCGCCCGGCTCCACTGCGTTTCGCAGGCCTCGAAATCCTCCGGCAGAAGCTCCATGCCGAAATCCTTCGGCACGCCGTCCACGCCCCAGAGCTTCAGGTCCTTCTCGAATTCATAGGGACCGAATTGCAGCCCGCCCACGTCCTCGCGCAGATAGGCGCCGTAATCCTCGTCGCGCAGGATCGGATATTGCGGCAGGCCCTGCTTGCGGCGCGCGACCAGCTCCGGCAGCGGCTCGGTGGTCCAGTACTGGTGCAGGATCGGGATGCAGGGAAGATCGAGCCCCACGCGCTTTGCGTTTTCGCGCGCGTAATTGCCGGTGGCGAAGATCAGATGCTTGCCGACGATCTCGCCCTTGTTGGTCACGACCTTCCAGCGGCCGTCGGGGAGCTGCTCATAGGCCTGCGCCTCCGTGCCCTGATAGATGACCGCTCCCTTGTCGCGCGCCAACTTCGCCATCGCCATGGTGATGTCGGCGGGGTTGATATAGCCGTCCTGCGCGTGGAAGATGCCGCCCTTGATATCCTGGCTCGGATTAAGGAGCGGATGCTTCGCCCGCACCTCCTCGGGCGTCAAAATCTCCGCCTCGATGCCGGCGGCCTCGGCGATGCCGATATAGGCCAGGAACTCGTCCATCCGCGCTTGCGTATTGGCGACCCGGAGCTGGCCGACCTTGTTGAGCCCCACCGGCGAGCCGATCTCCTTCTCGACCTGCGTATAGATGTCGATGGTCTCCTGCGTCATCCGGCTGATATTGGTCGAGCGCACGAAGGTCACCAGAAGGCCCGCCGCGTGCCAGGTGGAGCCGGCGGTCAGCTGGCTGCGCTCCAGCAGCGCCACGTCGCTGCAACCATGCCTGGTGAGGCCGTAGAGGATGGCCGCCCCGACGCATCCCCCACCGACGACGACGACTTCAACTTCGCTTTTCATGTGTGCCCTGTGCTGCGGAGAAGTGGGATCTCGCGGGCTCGGAAAGCTTCGGAGCCGACCTTTCCCACGGGGTGACGACGCTCTTCAAGATCGCCCGGCTGGGAGACGCTTTGGACTGTCCGGGCGGGTTGGGAAAAACCTAGCTTCGTCCCAAATTCCTGTCACGTTGACTCTTTTTCATGTGCAGGATAAAAAAAAGTTATGCACCCACTCCGGCGCCGTCTCCCTTCGTTGAATTGTCTGTTTGCGATCGAGGCCGTCGGCCGCCATCTCTCCTTCACCGAAGCGGCCGACGAGCTGGGGATCACCCAGCCGGCGGTCAGCAAGGCCATCAGGACGACCGAGGACGCTTTGGGCTTCCCGCTTTTCGAGCGCAATCGCCGCGGCCTGCGCATGACGCCCAACGGCAAGGCGATCTACAAGGAAGCGCGATTCGTCCTCAACCAGATGCTCAAGACGGTGAACGAGCTCACCGGCGAGGCGGACAATCCGATCGTGCGGGCCTGCTTCTCGTCGAGCTTCGTGGCGCTGTGGATGCTGCCGCGCCTGCCCGAATTTTCAAAGGCCTATCCGAATATCGCGCTGCATCTGGACGAGAGCGATTCGGACAAGGTCGACATTGTCGCAAAAGACCTCGATTTCTCCGCCCGGCTGGGCGACGGGACATGGAGCGACGTGCGAAGCTGGCTCCTGACCCCCGAGCGCGTCGGCGCCGTCGCCTCGCCGGACTATATCGCGCGCAATCCCGGCCTGGAGGACCTCGGCCTGCTGGCCCAGGCCAATCTCATCCATGTCGACGAACCCAAGCGCGTGCGCATCGGCTGGCCGGACTGGTTCGCGAGCCTGCAGGCCAGGCAGCCGCCGTCCAAGGCGAGCCTGACGGTGTCCGACTACCACTCCGCCATCGACGCGGCGCTGATGGGGCAAGGCGTGGCGCTGGGATGGGAACACCTGGTCCAGGGCAAGATCGAGCAGGGACAGTTGCAGCGGATCGGCGACCACGTGGTCGAAACCGGCCTGGGCATCTATCTCGTCGAACCCCTCGACCTCCGCGAGGACGCGCATATTGCGAGTTTCCGCGACTGGATCATCGGCCGCTTTTCATGACGGCCGGATAGTTTGCGGGTGCAATAGTTGCATGGCGCAACAGTCTTTCAGAAATCCAGCCGGCCGCGCTATGGTTGACAAAGCGTTAAACCACATTGCTTTTATTTAATGTCTTCACGCGGGCTCATTCATCCGACGTTCATTCGCGCATCGATAGTCTGGCTTCATCAACAAAGGAGAACCAGATGTTCAGGAAGATTCTTCTCGCGACTGTCGCCCTCACCTTCGTCGCCGCTCCGTTCGCCGCCGAGGCGCAGACCCAGCATCCGCAATACAGGCACGGCGTGCAGCAGCGCCACGACATGCATCGCCCGGCCCCGCAGGCCCATTGGCGCAAGGGCCAGCGCTACAACGACTGGCGCAAGCATCAGGAGATCCGCGACTATCAGCGCTACGGCCTTCGCAAGCCGGGCCGCGGCCAGCGATGGATCCGCGTCGGCAACGAATATCTGCTGGTCACCGCCGCGACCGGCTTCATCGCCGGCATCCTCGCCGCGCATTAAAATAGCAGCGCCCTCGCGAAAGCGGGGGCGTTTTCATGCGCCGTAGGATTTGAGGATGGCGACGGTCTGCGTGCGGATCGTCGCCTTGAGCGCCGCGAGCCTCTGCGCGCCGATCCCGTCCCAGCCGATCATGTCCATCAGATGCCGCCGCGCCAGATGCACCACCAGCAGCTGGCCGTTGATCGTGATCGCCCGGACGCGCAGCGCTTCGGCGGACGGTTCGTCGCGCGAGACGCGGGCGATGATCGCGGTGCAGCAATCCCTGATCCGCCGGCCCAGCGTCGTCTCCTTCTGCATCTTCGATTCCGGCGACGGCACCCGCCTTTGCGCGATGAACAGCGCGCGGCTGTCGGCGTCGGGCGCGTCGAACATGAAATCGGCCATGCTGTCGAGAAGCCGGCAATAGGCCTCGATCAGGCTCTCCGCCCCCGCCCCTTCCGCGACCAGCGCCTCGGCGTGGCGCAGCGCCGGCTCCATCGCCCTCGTGGCGATATCCTGGATGTCGGCCAGGCAGGCCTGGTAGAGCCCCGCCTTGTTGCCGAAATAATATTGCAGCGACGGGGCCGGCACGTCGGCCGCCTGCGCGATCTCGCGCGTCGAGACGCCGGCGAAACCCTTCTCGCCGAAAAGCGCGATCGCGGCGCGGATGATCCGCGCCTTCGTCTCCTCGCCGCGCGGATATCCGCCTTCGGCCCTGTGTCGCCTGCCGCTCGCCATCGCTTTCTCCATGCCGCGCAGGGTGCCATGCCGCAAAAAATATTTCAACTGGAACAAATCTTCCATTTGGTATATTTCAGCATCCACGCAACCAACATGGCCCACGGGCATTAAGCGACACGATCATGGACAAGCCCAGCCCTTCCCCCACTACCGACACGGAGACCCGCAAGCCGGCGGGCAAGCGCCTCGGCCGCCGCATCGCGCTGGCGCTGGCGGCTCTGGCCCTCGTCGGCGGCGCCGGCTACGGCTATTACTGGTATGTGACGGGCCGCTTCATCCAGAGCACCGACAACGCCTATCTGCGCGCCGACCAGGTCTCGATGGCCCCGCAGGTCGCGGGCCAGGTGACCGAGATCTACGTGCGCGACAACCAGGACGTCGCCGCCGGCCAGCCTCTCGTCAAGATCGACCCGCAGCGCTACGAGATGGCGGCGCGGCAGGCGCGGGCCACGGTCGATGCGCGCCAGGCCGATCTCGCCAAGGCCGAGGCCGACCTGCGCCAGCAGGACCTGGTCATCGCGCAGGCGCAGGCCGATCTCGAAAACGCCGAGGCCAACGCCGACCTCGCCCAGAAACAGGCCGCCCGCATCGCGCCGCTGGTGGCGCGCGGCGTCGAGAGCCAGCAGAAAAGCGAGGAAGCCGAGGCCGCGCAGAAACAGGCGGATTCGGTCACCCGGCTCAAGCAGGCGGTGCTCGACGGCGACAGGCAGCAACTGGCCGGCCTCACGGCCGCCGTGCAGCAGGCGCGCGCCCAGCTCGAAGCGGCGCAGGAAAGCCTCAACCAGGCCGAGGACGACCTGTCGCGCACCGTGCTGCGCAGCCCCATCGACGGCCGCGTCGGCGACCGCACCGTGCGGCTGGGCCAATATGTGCAGCCGGGCACATTGCTTCTGACCGTCGTGCCGATGGACCGGCTCTACCTGGTCGCCAATTTCAAGGAGACGCAGATCGGCGCCATGCGCGCCGGGCAGACGGCGCGCATCAGCGTCGACGCCTATCCGGGCCTGAAGATCGGCGGCGTGGTCGACAGCTTCTCCCCCGGCACCGGCGCGCAATTCGCCCTGCTGCCGCCCGAGAACGCCACCGGCAACTTCACCAAGATCGTCCAGCGCGTGCCGGTGCGCATCCGGCTCGACAGGGAAAGCGGCCTGCCGCCGCTGGTCCCCGGCCTGTCGATCGAGGTGGCCGTCGACACCAAAACCACGTCCTCCGGCCCCGTGGCGCTGAAATGAGCGAGGCGGCGGCCGCGCCCGAAAAGGCGAGCGTGACGGACTGGGTGGCGGTGGTGGCCGGCGCGCTGGGCGCGCTGATGGCCACCCTCGACATCTCCATCACCAACACCGCCTTGCCGCAGATCCAGGGCGAGGTGGGCGCGAGCGGCACCGAGGGCACCTGGATCGGCACCGGCTATCTGGTGGCGGAAGTCATCATGATCCCGCTGACGGCCTGGCTCACGCGCCTCCTCGGCCTGCGCAACCTGCTCCTGATGACGACGGTGTTCTTCGTGCTGTTCTCGATGGTCTGCGGCGTCTCCGACGGGCTGGTCGAGATGATTATCGGCCGCGCCGGACAGGGCTTCTTCGGCGGCGCGCTGATCCCCACCGCGCAGGTCATCATCCGCACGCGGCTTCCCGCCCGGCAAATGCCGGTCGGCATGAGCATCTTCGGCATCATCGTGCTTCTCGGCCCGCTGCTCGGCCCGGTGATCGGCGGCTATCTGGCGGAGGAGGTGAACTGGCGCTGGTGCTTCTTCCTCAACCTGCCCATCGGCGTGGCGCTGGTGGCGCTGCTTCTCCTCGGCCTGCCCCGGCACCGGCCGGACTGGGCGCTGCTCGAAAAGGCCGACTGGTTCGGCATCGCCGGCATGGCCGTGGCCTTCAGCTGCCTCACCGTGGTGCTGGAGGAAGGCCAGCGCGAGCGCTGGTTCGAATCCTCGATGATCACCTATCTCTCGCTGGCTTCGCTCATGGGCTTCGTCGTCTTCCTCGCCGCGCAGCGCACCGCGCCCGACCCGGTCATCAAGCTGCGGCTGCTGCGCCACGGCGCCTTCGCCAGCGCCACCCTGATCGCGCTGGTCGTGGGCGCGGCCACCTATGGCGCGACCTTCCTGGTGCCGCAGTTTCTAAGCAACATCGCCGGCTACAATCCGCGCCAGGCGGGCCAGGTCATGGCGCTGTCGGCGCTGCCGGTCTTCCTCATGGTGCCGATCATGCCGCGCATCGTCGGGCGCTTCGACGCCCGGCTGATGGTGACGCTCGGCCTCGTCTTCTTCGCCGCGAGCTGCTTCGTCGACATCGGCCTCAGCCCCGACAGCGCCGGCGGCGATTTCACCGTCTCGCAATTGCTGCGCGGCGTCGGACAGGTGCTGGCGGCCATGCCCCTCAATCAGGTGTCGATGGCGGCGCTCGGCCGCGAGAACGCCGCCGACGGCGCCGGCATCTTCAGCATGGCGCGCAATCTCGGCGGCTCGGTCGGGCTGGCCTTGTGCGGCGTGCTGATCGACCAGCGCAGCGCCGTCCATTCCGACACCATCCGCGAGGCGCTGACCGCCAATTCGCTGCGCGGGCAGATGCAGCTTTCCGCCGACGGCGTCAGCCAGGGGATCGACGCCGCCACCGCGCGGCTGCGGGTCATTTCGCAGCTTTCGGGCCTGATCGAGAAGAACGCGCTGGTGATGACCTATAGCGACTGCTTCTGGCTGATGGGCGCGGCCATCCTGGCCGTCGCGCCCATCGTCTTCCTGCTGCGCCGGCCCAAATAGGCCTCAGCGGCCCTCGGGCGCCGGCGCGTCGAGCTTCTCATGCGCGTCGGCCACGCCCTTGACCCAATAGCCGGCGGCCTTCGTCCAGGCCAGCGGATGGCCGCGCTCCTCGACGAGGCAGGCGCGCGCCGCCCGCGCCACGGCGGCCTCGGCGGCGATCCAGACGAAGCCGTCGCCCTCGGGCAGGGTCAAGGCGCGCAGGGCTTCGAGCAGCGGCGCGGGATCGTCGGCGCGGTCGAGCGGCCGGTGCACCCAGATCGTTTGCAGGTCGGCCTTGGTGTCGAAGACCTGCTCGTCGCGGCTGTCGGCCACCGCCGCCACGCTGATCATGCGCGTTCCCGCCGGCGCTTCCTCGATGCGGCGGCCGATGGCGGGCAGCGCGGTCTCGTCGCCGACCAGCAGCCACCAGTCGAAGCTCGGCGGCACCACCAGCGAGCCGCGCGGGCCGCCGATCCGCAAGCCGTCGCCCGGCTTGGCGTCCAGCGCCCAGCGCGTCGCCGGGCCCGCCTCGTGCACGGCGAAGTCGATGGCGAGCAGCCGCTTCTCGCGGTCGAAATAGCGCGGCGTATAATCCCGGCGCTCCGGCTCGCCCGCTTCGTTGGGGATGAAAAGCTTGACATGGTCGTCGGCGCCCAGGCTGACGAAATCGGCGAGATCGTCGCCGCCCAAAAGAATACGGATCATGTTGGGCGTGACGCGCAAAATCTCCTTCACCGTCAGGTCGCGGAATTTCAGCTCGTGCCGGTGGCGGGTGATGTGATGGGTCATGATGGCTCCGATATGATGTGTTCAGCAGCGCTCGACGGCCTGCGCGGCCGCGTCCAGCGCGGCGGCGATGCCGGTCGCCGCCTCGGCGTCGACGGGCCCGCGCCGCAGCCGCAGGCGCAAGGCGAGCTTGAGGTTCTCCATGGCGCGCAGCACCGGGTCCGGCGCGTCGGGCCGGCCGCGCTCGCCGGCGGCGCGGGTCAGGAGCTCGTCCGCCGCCTTGCGGTTGGCGGCGAGGAAGGCCTCGCCCTCCGCCGTGATCGCATAACGCTTGCGGCCGGCCTCCGCCGTCTCGATGGCCGCGTAGCCCATGTCGTCCAGCCAGGACAGGGTGGGATAGATCACGCCGGGGCTGGGGCTGTAGCTGCCGCCCATGCGCTCCTCGACGGCCTTGATCAGCTCGTAACCGTGGCTCGGCTTGCCGGCGATCATCGCCAAAAGCAGAAGGCGCAACTCGCCGTAATCGAACGGCCGCCCGCCCCGGTGGCCGTGGCGGCGATGGTGATGGTCGGGGCAATCGCCGGCTGGGTTTTCATGGCGGCCCATGCCGCCTCTGTGTCCATGTTTCATGCGATCCGATATAGATCGCGATATATCGAGATTCAAGATATATCGTGATTATCGTCCGCCCATCCGCGCGCCGATGCGCCGGGCGTCCTCCTCCGTGGCCGGATTGTAGACCACCATGCTGAGATCGGTGCGGCCGTCGACCGAAAAGGCCGAATATTCGAAGGCGATCGGGCCCAGCACCGGGTGGCGGATATGCTTGACGGCCTCGTGCCGGCCGGCATGGACGTCGTTCTCGCCCCACATCGCCCGGAAATCCGGGCTGAGTAGGCTCAGTTCCGCCACCAGCGCCTCCGCTTCGGCCGCAGCCCCCGCGCGGGCCACGTCCGCCCGGAACGTCCCCAGCGCGAAGCGCGCCACGCCGTCCCAGTCGTATTGCGCCGCGCGGGCCTGCGGATCGAGGAAGATGAAGCGCAGGATGTTGCGCCGCTCCGGCGGCAGCGCGCCGTAATCCGTCAGCAGCGCGGCGGCGGCGCGGTTCCAGGCCAGCACGTCCCATGTGGCGGTTCGGATCAGCGCCGGGCTCGGCTCTAGCGCGTCCAGCACCCGCTGCAGGCGCGGCGTCACGGCGTCGTCGCGGCGATAGCGCGCCTCGGGCGGGCGGCCGAGGCCGAGCAGGAACAGGTGCTCGCGCTCCACCACGGTCAGCATCAGCGCGCGGGCGATGCGGTCGAGCACGTCGGCGGACGGCCCGCCGCCGCGCCCCTGCTCCAGCCATGTGTACCAGGTGGGGCTGATATTGGCGCGCTGCGCCACCTCCTCGCGCCGCAGGCCGGGCGTGCGGCGGCGGCCGGAGGGAAAGCCCAGCGCCGCCGGGTCGAGCTTCATGCGCCGGTCGCGCAGATAGGCCCCGAGCGCGTTTTCGGAGGAGCGGACGCCGGTCATCCTATTGGCCTTTCTACTATGATAAGATCACTACTTTACCACAATAGCGCATGGAGCCACAGTCGTTTCGACCAACAGGGAGTTTCGTCCATGCGCGTTTTCGTCACCGGAGCCACGGGAAACATCGGCTCGCACGTCGTCGGGGAACTGATCGCCGCCGGCCACGAGGTCATCGGCCTCTACCGTTCGGAGGAGAAGGCGGCGGCGCTGGCCGCGGCCGGAGCCGAGCCCTATCGCGGCTCCATCGCCGAGCCGGACAGCCTGAAGCCGGCGGCGGCGCGGGCGGACGGCGTGATCCACCTCGCCTTCAACCACGATTTCTCCCGCTTCGCGCAGAATTGCGAGGACGACCGCCGCGTCATCGCAGCGCTCGGCGCGGCGCTCGCTCCAGGCCGGCCGCTGATCGTCACCTCCGGCACGCCCATCGCCAACACCGTCCCCGGCGAGCCGGCCAGGGAAGACAATCCCATCGTCGGCTCCGCCACCCATCCGCGCGCGGCCTCCGAGGAAGCGGCCGCCGCGCTCGCCGCCGGCGGGGCCAACGTCTCGGTGGTGCGCCTGCCACAGGTGCACGACACGCGGACGCAAGGCCTGATCACGCCGGCCATCGCGCTCTATCGCGAAAAGGGCGTCTGCGCCTATGTCGGCGACGGAAGCAACCGCTGGCCGGCCGCGCCGGTGGCCGACGTCGCCCGCCTCTACCGCCTGGCGCTCGAACGGGCCGAGCCGGGCGCGAAATACCACGCCGTCGCCGAGGAAGGCGTGCCGATGCGCGCCATCGCCGAAACCATCGGCCAAAGGCTCGGCCTGCCGGCGAAATCCATCGCGGAAGAGGACGCCCCAGCCTTTTTCGGCTGGCTCGCCATGTTCGCCGGCCACGACATGCCCGCCTCCAGCGCCGAGACGCGCCGCAAACTCGGCTGGACGCCGACCGGGCCGAGCCTTCTCGACGACTTGGCAAACCTGCGCAGCTGATCGCGTCAGTCCTTCCGCCGCCCGCTCGCCTCCGCCTCCATCGCCCTCCAGACCCACCAGCGTCTCCGTCTCCTCAGTGGAGAGCCCTTGCGTCATATCGGCGTTACCCTGCCGCAGAACAGTGCGGCCGGTGGACAGGCTCGCCCGCCCCAGCATCTCCGTCTCCTTGACGGAGAGTCCTGCGTCCTGTCGGCGTTACCCTGCCGCAGGACGGCGCGGCCGGCGGGCAGGCGCGCGCGCCCAGCACCGAGACGCGCCGAAAGCTCGATTGGACGCTGGCCGGGCCGGGCCTCCGCCGACTTGGCAAACCTACGCGGTTGATCGCGTCAATCCTTCCGCCGCCCGCTCGCCTGCGCCTCCATCGCCTCCACATTGGCGAGCACCCGCCGCAGCAGGCCCACCAGCGTCTCCGTCTCCTCGGCGGAGAGCCCTTGCGTCATGTCGGCGTTCCCTTGCCACAGGACGGCGCGGCCGGCGGGCAGGCGCGCGCGCGCCGCTTCGGTCAGCGCGATCAGGCTGCTGCGCTTGTCGGCGGGATCGGGGGCGCGGCGGACGATCCCGTCGCGCTCCATGCGGGCGATCATCTGCGCCATGGTCGGCTGCTCCACCCTGGCCCGGCGCGCAAGCTCGGTCTGCGACAGCGCCGCGCCGTCCTTGAGCGCGGCGAGCACCGGCAATTGCGCCGTGGCGAAGCCCAGCTCGCGCAGCCGCGCGTCGCCCACCCGCGCCAGACCGCGCGCGATGCGGCTGAAATAATGCCCCGGATGCGCCATCGGGTCCCAGTCGTCGTCGCCCATTGCATAGGCTCCTATGTTTATGTATATAGGTACCTATGTAAACGGAGACGATCCCCATGACAAGCACCAAGCGCGTCGCCATCGTCGGCGGCGGCCCGGGCGGGCTGATGCTGGCCCGCCTGCTCCAGTTGCGCGGGCTGCGGCCTGTTGTGTTCGAGCGCGACCGCCACGCCGGCGACCGGCCGCAGGGCGGCTCGCTCGACCTGCACGGCGACACCGGCCAGCGCGCCATGCGCCTCGCCGGGCTGGAAAGCAAGTTCCAAGCCGCCGCGAGGCCCGAGGACCAGGGCGACCGCCTCTACGACCCGCACGGCGCGCTGCTTTTCGACCGCGACGGCGCCGGCGACGACCGGCCGGAGATCGACCGCTCGGCGCTGCGCCGCATCCTCATCGATTCGCTCGCGCCCGGCGCGTTGCGCTGGAACGCCAGGATCGAGGCCGTCGCGCCGCGCCCCAGCGGCGGCTACGAGCTGTCCGTCGACGGAACGCGCGAAACCTTCGACGTCGTCGTCGGGGCGGACGGCGCCTGGTCGCGCGTGCGGCCGCTGCTCACCGACGCCGCGCCCCTTTACGAAGGCGCGGTGCTGGTCGAATTCGGCTTCGACGCCGCGCGTCATCCTTCCGTCGACGCGCTGGTGGGCGGCGGCAAGATGTTCGCGGTCGGCGACAACCGCCTGCTGATCGCCCAGCGCAACGGCCACGGCCATATCCGCGCCTATGCCGGCCTACGGCTCGGTGAGGCCGCCGCGCGCGACTGGACCCGGCGCAGCCCTGACGAAGTGCGCGCCGTCTTGCGGGAGACTTTCGCCGGCTGGGCCGCTTCGCTCACCTATCTGATCGAAAACGGCGACTTCATCGCAGTGCGGCCGCTCTACGCCCTGCCCGTCGGGCTGCGCTGGCCAAGCCGGCCCGGTGTGACGCTTCTGGGCGACGCGGCGCATCTGATGTCGCCCTTCAGCGGCGAAGGCGTCAACCTCGCGCTCGCCGACGCCGCCGATCTCGCCGAGGCGCTCGCCGCGCCTGCGGGCTGGAGCGCCGTCGCCGATTACGAGGCCACGATGATGGCCCGCGCCCGGCCCGCCGCCGAAGGCGCGGCCCAGGGGCTCGACGGCGCGCTGTCCTCCGAAGGCGTCGCCCGCGTGCTCGAGCACTATCGCGAGCGTACCGCCTAGCCCGCGCAACAAATCGCCTGCAAAATGTCGGGAATAGCCATGTTCGCATCACAATCCGGGCCAATTCGCCGGCGATCTTCCGCTCCGATCCTTCACCACGCGCATCAGGGGCGGAACATGACCGGCGAAACCAGAACCACCCTCGCCTTTCTCGGCGTCGGCCTGACGGCCTCGGCGATGGTGCTGGGCGCCAACCTGACCTGGGCCGACCTCCTGCGCGCGCTCTTCTGAAAAAAGCTGGACTTGCCAGCCCTTTTGCGAGCGCCTAAACCGGCGGCATGATCTTCGAGACCCCCCTCGTCACGGGCCGCCTCCTGCGCCGCTACAAGCGCTTCCTCGCCGACGTCGCGCTGGACGGCGGCGCGGAGATCACCGCCGCCGTGCCCAACACCGGCTCCATGCTGGGGCTGACCGCGCCCGGCTCGCGCGTCTGGCTCAGCGTCTCCGACCGGCCCAGCCGCAAATATCCGCACACGCTGCAGATCGTCGAGGCCGACGACACGCTGGTCGGCGTCAACACGGGCCTGCCCAACCGCATCGCCGAGGAGGCGGTGCTGTCCGGCCTCCTTCCCTCGCTCAGCGGCTACGCCAGCCTGCGGCGGGAGCAGAAATACGGCCGCAACTCGCGCATCGACCTGCTTCTCGACGACGGCCCCGGCCCGCGCGCCTATGTCGAAGTCAAGAACGTGCATTTCACCCGCCACGCCGGGCTGGCCGAATTTCCCGACACGCGCACCGCGCGCGGCGCCAAGCATCTGGAGGAGCTGATCGACGTCGTCGCCGCTGGTCATCGGGGGGTGATGGTGTTTATGATCCAGCGCGGGGATTGCGACCGATTCAGCATTTCGGCCGATCTCGACCCGGTCTACGCCGAGGCTTTTCGCCGGGCGCGCGCCGCCGGGGTTGAGGCGGCGGCCGTTCGGTGCCAAATAACCGAGACGAGCATTGAAGCGGCGGGGCTGGTCCCCATCGAGGACAGATAGACGGAGCGAACCATGGTGACCTATATCGAAGCGGCGAACGCTCCCCTGAAATATACCGGCCAGATCAAGCTTTACGGCCCGGAAGCCTTCGAGGCCATGCGCCGGGTCTGCAATCTCACCGCCCGCTGCCTCGACGCGCTTAACGATATCGTCAAGCCGGGCGTGACCACCAACGAGATCGACCGCTTCGTGTTCGAGTTCGGCATGGACCACGGCGCCTTCCCGGCCACGCTCAACTATCGCGGCTACACCAAGTCCACCTGCACCTCGATCAACCATGTCGTCTGCCACGGCATTCCCAACGACAAGCCGCTGCGCGAGGGCGAGATCGTCAATATCGACGTGACCTACCTCCTCGACGGTTGGCACGGCGATTCGAGCCGCATGTATGCGGTGGGCGAGATCAAGCGCGCCGCCGAGCGCCTGCTGGAAGTGACCTATGAAAGCCTGCTGCGCGGGATTGCGGCGGTGAAGCCGGGCGTGCGCACCGGGGCCATCGGCGCGGCGATCCAGACCTACGCCGAGGCCGAGCGCTGCTCGGTGGTGACGGATTTCTGCGGCCACGGCGTGGGGCAATTGTTCCACGACGCGCCCAACATCCTGCATTACGGCAAGCCGCACGAGGGCGTCGAGATCAAGGAAGGCATGATCTTCACCATCGAGCCGATGATCAACCTGGGCAAGCCGCATGTGAAAGTGCTGGCCGACGGCTGGACGGCGGTCACGCGCGACCGTTCGCTCAGCGCCCAGTACGAGCACACGGTCGGCGTGACGAAAGACGGCTGCGAGGTCTTCACCCTGTCGCCGGCCAACCTGTTCGGGCCGCCCTCCATGCGGTGAGCCGCCCATCCATTGTCTGTCTGTCTTGCGGGGGATGAACAGAATGTCGAAAAGCGAAGACGACGAAGGCCCGGGCGTCCCGGGTTTCGAGGAGACGGTGCAGCGCGCGCCGGGCCTGTCGGCCAAGCCGCATTATCACGGCCATCGCGCCCGGCTGCGCAAGCGCTTCCAGGCCGCGCCCGACGCCACGCCGGATTACGAGCTTCTGGAGATGTTCCTGTTCCGCGTCTTTCCGCGCAGCGACACCAAGCCGCTCGCCAAGGCGCTTCTCGACCGCTTCGGCTCGCTGGCCGAGCTGGTCGGCGCGCCCGAGCACCTGATTCGCGAGGTGCCCTCGGCGGGCGAGGTCGTGGCGCGCGACATCAAATTGCTTCAGGCGCTGGCCACGCGCATCGCCCGCAGCGCCATCATGGAGCGCGAGGTGCTCGGCTCCTGGAGCAAGGTGATCGAATATTGCACCGCCGCCATGGCCTTCGAGCCGCGCGAGCAGTTCCGCGTGCTCTTCCTCGACAAGAAGAACCGCCTCATCGCCGACGAGGTGCAGCAGCGCGGCACGGTCGACCACACGCCGGTCTATCCGCGCGAGGTGGTGCGGCGGGCGCTGGAGCTTTCGGCCACCGCCATCGTCGTGGTCCACAACCACCCCTCGGGCGACCCGACGCCGTCGCGCGCCGACATCGACATGACCAAGCTTCTGATCGACGCCGCCCGCGCGCTCAACATCACCGTGCACGACCATGTCATCATCGGCAAGCACGGCCACACCAGCCTGCGCGGCCTGAAGCTGATCTAGCTTTGGTTACCCTTCGTTAAGCATAGCTTCAACAATAGCCGGCATGGCCATGGAAATCCGGCGCATTTTATTAAATTTGGTCACAATCGGCCCTGAAAAAGGGCGGGACCACCGGCGGCGTTCTTTTCGGGCGGACCGCTGAAAACCAATCATCGCATGCATGTTTCCCGCATGTGCGGCGGGAAAACTGGAGTACACAATGTTCAAGCGTTCTTTCCTCGCTGCGGCGCTCGGCGCCGGTCTCGCCTCCCTCGCCGGCCAGGCTCTGGCGGCCGACATGCTGGGCTCCGGCGGCAATTACAATTACGACCAGCCGGTGGCCGAGGGCCCGCACAACTGGTCGGGCAACTATGTCGGCGCGCAGATCGGCGCGTCGTCGTCGCGCGTTCCCGGCCCCTTCACCAACCGCACCGGCGCGCTGATCGGCGGCGTGGCGGGCAGCAACTTCCAGACCGGCAATTTCGTCTTCGGCGGCGAAGTGGAAGCCAATTTCGCCGAGGCCGAGCACCGTCTGGGCAATGGCGGCAGCCTGCAGCAGTCCTGGAACCTCAACGCCAAGGCCAAGGCCGGCTACGCCATCAACAACACGCTGATCTACGCCACGCTCGGCTACGGCGCGACGCGCTTCAAGGCCAAGGACGCCACCACCCAGGCGCCCGGCTGGCAGGGCGGCGCGGTGCTGGGCGCGGGCGTCGAGCAGGCCATCACCGGCCCGCTCTCGGTCAAGGCCGAATATGACTACCAGCGCTTCGGCGACGTCGAATCGCGCGTCAACGGCGTCCGCCAGAGCAACAACCTGGCCAACCACGCCATCAAGGTCGGCCTGAACTACAAGTTCTAAAGCCTTGGAGCGGCTCCGTTTTCTAGGAGCCGCTCAGTCGGCCGGCCGCGTGACGCTGTAAAGCGTCACCGGCAGCGCCTGCCGCCAGACGTCGAAGGACCCGAGCGGCCCCGCCTGCGCCACGCCGAGCCTTATCAGCTCGCCCCCGTGCCGCGCCCGCCAGTCGAAGAGCCGCATCTCGCCTTGCAGCGTCACCGCGTTGGCGACGAGCCGCCCGCCGGGCTTCAGCGCCTTCCAGCACGCCTCCAGCACCCCCGCATCCGTCACCCCGCCGCCGATGAAAATCGCGTCGGGCGCCTCCAGCCCTTCCAGCGCCGCCGGGGCCTCGCCCCTGACCAGCCGCAGGCCGGGCACGCCCAGCGCCGCGCGGTTGCGCTCGATCATGCCCTGCCGGCCCGCATCGGCCTCGACGGCGATCGCCCGGCAGGCGGGATGGACCCGCATCCATTCGATCCCGATCGAGCCGCAACCCGCGCCGACATCCCATAGAAGCTGATGCGGCAGCGGCTGCAAACGCCCTAGCGTCACGGCGCGCATGTCGCGCTTGGTCAGTTGCCCGTCATGGACGAAGGCCTCGTCCGGCAGGCCGGCCACGGGCGAGAACACGTCCCGCCCCCGAGCCAGCGCGCATTCGACGGCGACCACGTTGAGATCGGCGCATTTCTCGGCCGTCCATTCGCCCGCAACGCCGTCGACGCGGGCCTCCTTCGGCCCGCCCAGATGCTCCAGCACCGTCATCCGGCTCGGCCCGAAGCCGCGTTCGGCGAGAAGCGCCGCCACGGCGGCCGGCGTGGTTCCGTCATTGGAGAGGACCAGCAGCCTTTCGCCGGGGAAAAGCCGACCGTTGAGGCTTTCGAGCGGCCGGGCGACGAGGCTGACCAGCCGCGTCTCCTGCAAGGGCCAGCCCAGCCGCGCCGCGGCGAGCGAGAAGGAGGACGGAAACGGAATCACCCTCAGCGCCTCGGCCCCGAAGCGCCGCGCCAGCGAGGCGCCGACGCCGAAGAACATCGGGTCGCCGCTCGCCAGCGCCACGATCCTTCGGCCGCGCCGCGCCGCGATCAGCTCGTAGGCCGCCTCGAAGGGCTGCGGCCAGGCGACGCGCTCGGCGGCGCTTTCGCCCGCAAGCGCCAGGTGGCGCGCGCCGCCGAATATCACCTCGGCCTCCGCCAGCGCCCGCCGGGCCTCCAGCCCCAGCCCGTCCGCGCCGTCCTCGCCGATCCCGATCACCGTCAGCCATTGGGTCATGCCGCGCTCCTTTTCGCCGTTGGTATGGCGCGGCGGTGGCGAGCGCAAGCGCGAAGGCGTATAAGACGCCCATGTCGAAGAACGAAACCCCGTCCCGCCCCGACCGGCGCGCGGCTTGCCCGGGCCTGACGCGCATGGTGATGGCCGCCGACGGCGCCATCGCCCGCGTCAGGCTGGCGCTGGGGCGGATCGATTCGCGCGCCGCCCGCGCGGCGGCCGGCGTGGCCGAGCGGCACGGCTCCGGCGCGGTCGAACTGACCATCCGCTCCAACATGCAGCTGCGCGGCATAGCGCCCGACCATTGGGCCGAGGCGGTGGCGGCGCTCGACGCCGCCGGGCTCGGCGCGGGCGCGCCGGGCGCCGACGACGTGCGCAACGTGCTCGTGAGCCCCACGGCCGGCATCGACGCCGGCCGGATCGCCGACGCCGGGCCGCTGGCCATGGCCGCGCTCGACATGCTGCGCCGCACGCCGGCCTTCCACGCCCTGTCGCCCAAATTCTCGATCCAGATCGACGGCGGCGAGGACTGCGCCATGATCGCGCATCCCGGCGACATCTGGCTGTCGGCGGCCGACCGCGAGAGCTACGCCTTCGGCTTCGCCTCCGCGCCCGACCGGCCGGCGCTGGGCCGCGTGGCGGCGCAGGACGCATTGGCGCTGATCCGCGCCGCGATCATGCGCTTCCTCGAAACGCCGGGCGCGCAGCGCATGCGCCATCTGCCCGAGCCGCCGGCGCAATTCGCCGCCGGCCTGGGCGTCCCGCTGCTGCCGGCCGACGGCTTCGTCCGCAAGCCGCCGCGCACTGACACGCATCTCGGCCTGCATCGCCAGGGCGACGGACGCCGTTACGTCGGCGCCATGCCGCTCGCCGGCCGGCTTTCGGCGCAGGCCCTGCGCGGCCTCGCCGATCTGGCGGACGCCTATAGCGGCGGCGAAATCCGCCTGACGCCATGGCAAGGCGTGCTCCTGCCCCATGTCGAGGACGAAGCCGTCGCGGAAAAGCTGGCCGCCCTCGGCCTCGCCGTCGAGCCCGGCCGGCCGCAGACGCGGTTGCGCGCCTGCGCCGGTCTCGGCTGCGCCTCGGCGCTCTCCGACACGCAGGCCGACGCCCGCGCGCTGATGCCGCTGATGGACAAGGTCGCGCCAAAGGCCGTGCATCTCACCGGCTGCGCCAAGTCCTGCGCCGCGCTGGCGCCCCTGCCGGCCACGCTTCTGGCGCGCGGACCGGGGCGATACGACGTGTTTTTGCAAGACGGCGCTGGACCATCCCGCTTCGGGCGGCTATTGGCGACGGATGTGACCATCGAAAGCGCAGCGCGCCTTTTGGGCGGCGGGGATTTTTAGCATATGACCGACTATATCCGCGACGGGCAGGCCATTTACGACCGCTCCTTCGCCATCATCCGCGCCGAGGCGGATCTGAGCCGCATCCCGGCCGATCTGGAGAAGCTGGCCGTGCGCGTGGCGCATGCCTGCGGCATGGTGGACGTGGTCGACGACCTGGTCTTCTCGCCCGGCGCGGGCGCCGCCGGCCGCGCGGCGCTTGAGGCCGGCGCGCCGATCCTTTGCGACGCGCGCATGGTGGCCGAAGGCGTCACCCGCGCCCGCCTGCCGGCGCGAAATCCCGTCCTCTGCACCCTTGGCGACCCCTCCGTGCCGGAGCTGGCGCGCAAGCTCGGCAACACCCGCTCGGCGGCGGCGCTGGAATTGTGGCGGCCGCATCTCGAAGGCAGCGTCGTCGCCATCGGCAACGCGCCCACCGCCCTGTTCCGCCTGTTCGAGATGCTCGACCGGGGCGCGCCGAAGCCGGCGCTGATCATCGGCATGCCGGTCGGCTTCGTCGGCGCGGCGGAATCCAAGGACGCGCTGGCCGAGAACAGCCGCGGCGTGCCCTTCGTGATCGTGCGCGGCCGGCGCGGCGGCAGCGCCATGGCCGCCGCCGCCATCAACGCGCTGGCCTCGGAGCGCGAATGATGGCCCGTGGCAAGCTCTACGGCCTGGGCGTCGGCCCCGGCGATCCAGAACTCATCACGCTCAAGGCTCTGCGGCTGCTCAAATCCGCGCCGGTGGTGGCCTATCACGCCGCCAAGGGCAAGAAGGGCAACGCGCTCACCATCGTCGAGCAGTATCTTTCGCCCGGACAGACCCTGCTGCCGCTCGTCTATCCGGTGACGACCGAAAAGCTGCCGGCGCATATGGATTACGAGAAGATCGTCAGTGATTTCTACGGCGAGATCGTCGCCGCCATCGCCGCCCATCTCGACGCCGGCCGCGACGTGGCGGTGATCGCCGAGGGCGACCCGTTCTTCTACGGCTCTTTCATGTATATCCACGACCGGCTGGCCGGGCTCTACGAGACCCAGGTCGTGCCCGGCGTCTGCTCGGTGCTGGCGGCGGCGGCGGTGCTGGGCGCGCCGCTCGCCTATCGCAACCAGACGCTGACCGTGCTTTCGGGCGTCATGGAGGCGGACGAACTGAAGCGCCGCCTCGCCGACACCGAGGCCGCCGCCGTCATGAAGCTCGGCAAGAACATCGGCAAGGTGCGCGCCGTCTTCGAGGAGCTGGGCCTGATGGACCGGGCGCTCTATGTCGAGCGCGCCACCATGGAGAACCAGCGTATCCTGCCTTTGGCCGAGGTCGACGCCGACGACTGCCCCTATTTCTCCATCGTGCTCGCGCCCGGCCGGCGCTGGAACGGCGCATGAGCGCGGCGATCCTCGTCCTCGGCGAGGCCGCCCTGCCCGCGGCGCGCCGCGCCGCCGCGGCGCTGCCGGGGTCGCAAGTGCTGGGACTCGAAACGCGCGTCGCCGGCGCCGACGCCGCCTTCCCGCATTTCGGCGACGCCTTGCGCGCGCTCTACGAGGAAGGCCGCCCCATCGTGGCGCTCTGCGCGGCCGGCATCGTCATCCGCGCGCTCGCGCCGCTGCTGCAGAACAAGCGCGCCGAGCCGCCCGTGCTGGCCGTGGCCGAGGACGGCTCGGCCGTGGTCCCGCTTCTGGGCGGGCTGTCCGGCGTCAACGACATGGCGCGCGCCATCGCCCGCGCGCTTGACGTCGCTCCGGCCATCACCACCTCGGGCGAATTGCGCTTCGGCGTCAACCTCCTGCATCCGCCGGCGGAGCTGACGCTCGCCAATCCCGACGACGCCAAGACCTTCATGTCCGACCTTCTGGCCGGCGCAACGCTACGGCTCGTGGGGGAATCGCGCTGGCTTTCCGCCTCCCGCCTGCCCTTCGCCCAGGACGGCGAACTCACCATCACCGTCACCGAGGAGCGCCGGCCGCCGCGCCCGCGCGAGTTGCTCTACCACCCCGCCGGCCGCCGGCGCGGCCGGCTGTCGGTGGTGGGCCTCGGCCCCGGCGCGGCCGAGCTGATGACGCCCGCCGTGCGCCGGACGCTGGACGAGGCCGACGACATTCTCGGCTACGAGACCTATGTCCGCATGGCCGGGCCGTTCCGCGCCGACCAGACCCTGCACATGACCGACAATCGCGAGGAGATGCAGCGCGCCCGCCACGCCTTCGCGCTGGCCGCCTCGGGCCGTTCGGTGGCGATGGTGTCGTCGGGCGATCCCGGCGTCTTCGCCATGGCGGCGGCGGTGGTCGAGGCGCTGGACGAGGCCGACGACCCGCTCTGGCGCGCGGTCGAATTGACCATCCAGCCCGGCGTCTCCGCCGCCATGGCCGCCGCCGCGCGCGCCGGCGCGCCGCTCGGCCACGATTTCTGCATCCTGTCGCTGTCGGACAATCTCAAGCCCTGGTCCGTCATCGAGAAGCGGCTGGCGCTGGCGGCCGAGGCCGACCTCACCATGGCCTTCTACAACCCGATCTCCAAGGCCCGCCCGCACCAGCTCGGCCGCGCGCTGGAGATCCTGCGCCACTATCGCGCGCCGGAGACGCCGGTGGTGCTGGGCCGCGACATCGGCCGGCCGGGCGAGGCCACGCGCGTCGTGACGCTCGGCGCGCTCACCCCCGCCGACGTCGACATGCGCACGGTGGTGATCGTCGGCTCTTCGCACACGCGGCGTTTTGCGCGCGAGGGCGGCGGCGAATGGGTCTATACGCCGCGCTGGTACGGCGAGAAGCCGGACAAATGAAAAAGGCGGGGGAAACCCCGCCTTTTCAAATCCTTGCGCCGGCTTTCGATCAATCGTCCTGATCGACGGTTTTCTTGGCCTTGCGCACCTTCTTCGGCGCGGTAGCGGCGTCGCCGCCCTTGGCTGCGGCGGCTTCGGCCGCGATCTGGTCGGCGCTCTTGGGCGAGGTGTCGTAGACGCCGCGCACGCCGCCGCCCTTGCTGACCTGGCAGACCGCCGTGCGCAGGTCGACCTTCAGGTCGACATCCGTGCCGCCATTGGCGCCCGGACGCGAGCCGACGGCGCTGATGGCCTTTTCCGGCAGGAAATATTTGTTGGCGGCGGCGGCGATGCAGGGCTGCGCCAGCGAGGAATCCACCGAACGGACCGGGGCGGAGAGGAAGCTCGGCAGCGAGCCGCCGGATGACGGGACCGGCGCGTCGGTGCGCGCGGCGGCGCCGGGCGCGGGCGGCGCGTCGCTCATGGTGCTGCATGCGGCCAGCGGCGCCAGCGCGGCGATGAAAACGAAACGGGCTGCGATGGAGGCGCGTCCGTGCATGATGCTCTACCTCATAAGGTCTGCGGATCGGTAAAATTTTATCCGATAACTATTCGCTTTTGGGCGATTGTCGAGTGGCAGGAAGGTCACAATGCCCGAATTTCGATTCGCATCCACAGGGCGGGGACCCGAAACGATCACTGTTTCGCGAGAATCCAGTCCAGCGCCTCGCGCCAGTCGGTCATGCGGATGGGCGTGCCGTGATTGCCGCTTTCGAAGCGGCGGAACTGCGTCGGATAGCCCTGCTTGTGCAGCTTGCGGTAAAAGGCCTCCTGCCTGGCTATGGCGAAGACCGGGTCGCGGCTGCCGTGCCCGAAGAACACCGGTACGCGCCGCCGGAAGGCCGGCGACTTGAAGAACCCCTCGTCCCAAAGCGAGCCGAGCAGGACCAGACCGCCGAGCTGCGCGCCGGCCTCCGCATCCGCCGCCATGCGCCAGCACAGCATGCCGCCCTGCGAGCCGCAGGCCAGCACCAGCGGCGCATTGGGCGAGGCCGCCTTGAGCCGCCCGATCAGCCCCGCCACCTGCGCCGCGCCGGCCTCGGCGAAATCCGAGAAGTCCGGCGTCACATAAAGCCCGCCATTGAGCGCGGCGAGGTTCTTGACCCGGTTGAAATTGCCGCCGAAGGTGAAGTCGTTCATGCCCTGCAGCCGGTCGCCGCCGCGCCCGTGCAGATAGATCACGATGAAGGACGCGCCTTCGAGCCGCCCCGCGACCATCGCCTTGACCGGCCCGGCCGGCGTGTCGAAGCGCATGTCCTTCTGGACCGCGCGCGGCTTCAGCGACACATAGGCGTCCTTGACGCGCTTCTCCGGCACGGTGTCGCGGCCGTTAATGTCGCGCATCTCGTTATAGTCGACGACCTTGTAGTCGCCGCCGTCTTCCGTCTTCAAGATGCCCGGATAGGCGAAAAGTTCGTCCTTGAACGGCGGCAGCGGCCCCGCCGCCCATGCCGCGCCGCAGGTAAGCAGCAGCGCGCAAAGGCCGGTCCGCAGCAGCGCCGCCCGCATCAGAAATCCAGCGTGTGATAGCGGCGGTTGAGATAGACCAGCGCCTGCTGGCCGCCGCCGGCGCTCATCCCCACCACCTCGCCGAACAGCACGTGATGGGTGGAATGGTCCTGCACGCTGACCACGCGGCAGTCGAAGCAGGCCAGCGCGTCGGGCAGCACCGGCGCGCCGGTGGCGAGCGCGCTCCACTTGGTGAGCGCGAAGCGTTCGTCCTGCGTCAGCCCGATGCGGCCGGAAAAGGCGTCGGCCAGATGCTGGTGCGTGGCGGCGAGCGTGTTGACGGCGAAGACGCCGTTTTCGATGAACAGGCGGTTTTCCGGGTGCATCTTCTGCAGGCACACCAGCACCGTCGGCGGATTGTCGGAGACCGAGCAGGCCGCCGTCAGCGTCAGGCCGCGCCGCCCGGCCGGCCCCGCCGTGGTGACGAGCTGCACCGCGCCGGCGTAATGGCTCATCGCGTCGCGATAGGCCTTCGATTCCACCGCTTCTGCGCTGGAGATGATGTCTTTCACCGTTTGCACGTCCATCAAATGTCCATTTCGCATAGAGCGTCCGGGCGTAAACCCGTTCACAGGACGGGCATTGCACAAAGCCGAGGAAACCGCTACCCACTTTCGGATCAGATTGCCATGAATTGTTTAAAGAAGAACCCATACCGTGATTGAGTCAGGCAAACGCCCGCGCGCGACGCTTGTAGGCATCGCCGCCATTTTGCTGGCGGGCGCGACGGTTGTACATGCGCAGGACTTGCGCATCGGCCTCGCCGCGCCGCTGAGCGGAAGCTTCGCGCCGCTGGGCAAGCAAATGGCCGAGGGCGCCCGCGTGGCCGCCACGGCCAAGAACGCCGCCCTGACCACGGCCGACGACCGCTGCGACGCGCAGGGCGGCGCCGAGGCGGCGCAGCGCTTCGTCGACGCCAAGGTGCAGGCGGCCGCGGGCTTCCTCTGCTTCGAGGCGCTGGAGGCGGCGCTGCCGATCCTGAACGCGCACGGGATTCCGGTCGTGGTTTCGGGCGTGGCCGAGCGGACCCTGGCCGAGCGGCGCGCCGCCTCGCCTTTGCCCGTGTTCCGGCTTTCGACCGGGCTCGACCGCGAGACGCGGGCGACGGCCAGTTTCCTCGGCAGCCTGTGGCGGGCGCAGCCCTTCGCCGTCATCGACGACGGCACCATGGAGGGGCGCGAGCGCGCCAGCCGCGTTCTGGCGCGGCTCAAGGAGCAGCAGTTGCAGCCCGTCTTCACCGACACCTACCGCCCCGGCCTCGACAACCAGAACGCGCTCGCCGCCCGCCTCAAGCGCGCCGGCGCCAGCCACGTCTATGTCGGCGGCCAGCGCGACGACGTGGCGGCGCTGGGCGCCAGCGCAGCGGCGCTCAACATTCCGCTCGAGATCGCCGGCGGCGGCCTGCTCGACGCTGCGCCCGGCGCGACGCCGCTCGCCCCCGGCACGCTGATGATCGCGCCGCTCGCCCCGCAGGACCTGCCCACGGCGCAGGCGGCGGTGGCGGCGCTGCGCAAGGCCGGCGTGCTGGCCGACGCCTTCGCCGTCACCGGCTACGCCACGGCGGAGGTCGCCGCCGACGCGCTAGCCGAGGCGCAGAAGCGCAAGCAGCCGGTCACCGTCATGCTGCGCGACCTCACCTTCGAGACGGCGCTCGGCACCATCAAGTTCGGCCCCGACGGCATGCGCGCCGACAATCCCAACCGGCTGCAACGCTTCGACGGGCGGCGCTTCGTGCTAGCGGACAAGTAGGCCGAACAGGCTGGCCGCCACCGCGCAGCCGGTCAAAAGGCTCATCGCCGACCAGTAGAAGGTCAGCGCCGCGTCGATGTCGGCGGCCTCGGCGTCGCGCTTGCCCTCGGCGTTCAGCATCGGCTCCTCGACCTTTTCCGAACCGTATTGGCGCGGGCCGGCCAGCGCCAGCCCCAGCGCCCCGGCGAAGGCCGATTCCGGCCAGCCGGCGTTGGGCGAGCGGTGCAGCCGCGCGTCGCGCCGCATCACCGCGAAGGCCTTCCTGGCCGCGCGCCGGCCGCGGAACAGCGCCGCCGCCGCCACCGCCAGCAGGCCGGTCAGCCGCGCCGGGACGTAATTGACCAGGTCGTCCACCCGCGCCGCGAAGCGGCCGAAATGGCGATAGCGCAGGCTGAGATGGCCGATCATGGAATCGGCCGTGTTGATGAGCTTGTAGGCGAACAGGCCCGGCAGGCCGGCGACCAGGAACCAGAAAGCCGGCGCGACGATGCCGTCCGAGGCGTTTTCGGCCAGGCTCTCGATCGCCGCCCGGCTGACCCCGCCCTCGTCCAGCGCGTCGGGGTTGCGGCCGACGATCATCGACACCGCCTTGCGCCCGCCCTCGATCCCGTCGAAGCGCAGGCCGTCGGCCACCGCGCCGACATGGTCGGCGAGGCTCTTCTGCGCCAGGAACACCGCCACCAGCGCCACCTCGACCAGCGCCCCGGCCATGCCGAGATAGGGCAGCAGGTTTTCGAGCGCGAGGCCGACGAGGATCGACGCCGCGATCAGCCCGACCGTCAGCCACATGCCGTTGCGGCGCAATATCTCGTCCGGCCGGCCGTGCCGGTTGAAGCGCCTTTCGCCATGCGCGATCGCCCGCCCGAACAACACCACCGGATGCGGAAGCCGCCGCCACAGCCAGGACGGATCGCCCACCACGCGGTCGAGGATCAGCGCCAGCGAGAGGATAATCAGCTTTATTTCCATCGGTCTGGCCGTAATCCTTGAATCGATTCCCGAAGCGGTTCCCGTCTCACGGCGTCGCGGAACCGTTCCGTCTGTTTGTCTTACGCATTCCCGGAGGCGAAACCCCTTCGCACTTTTGCCGGCAATGGACTCTTTTTCTACGCATTTCCGGACGCAAAACCGCTGCGCACTTTTGCTGGAAATGCTTTGAGCGCCGCCTCCAGCCGAGCCAGCCCCGCCGCGTCGGGCGCGAGGCCGATGCGCAACCAGCCGGGAGCGTAGGCGAATTTTCGGACGAGAATGCGCCTTTCGCACAGTTTTTCATGAATGTGCGCCGCATCGTCGCAAAGCGCCAGCGCGAACAGCGCCACGCCGCCTTTTTCCGGCAGGCCGGCGCGCATGAGCGCCGCCGACAACGCCGCCCGGCGGGCGAAGACGCGCTCGCGGAAGGCCGGAAGCTCGGGGCTGGAGAAGGCGTGCGCGGCCACCGCCAGCGCCGGTCCCGGCACGGCCCAGGGGCCGAGCCGGCGGGCGAGCGCCTCGACGATCTCCGCCCCCGCCAGCGCGAAGCCGAGCCGCAAGCCGGCGAGGCCGAAGAACTTGCCGAAGGATTTGAGAACCACCAGCGGCGCGGAAGCGGCATGAGCGGCGACGCTTTGCTCGGGATGCGGATCGGCGAAGGCCTCGTCCACCACCAGGAAGCCCCCGCGCCGGCCCAGCCCTTCAGCCAGCGCCGGCAATTCCGCCGCCGGGACCACGCGGCCGTCGGGATTGTTGGGATTGACGATCACCGCCACGCTCGCCTCGGCGGGAATGTCGGCGACCGTCGCGCATTCCGCCACCCGCCAGCCGGCGGCGGCGAAGGACGCGGCGTGCTCCTGATAGGTGGGGCCGAGGATCGCGACCGTTCCCGGCGCGCGCAGGGTGGGCAGAAGCTGGATCAGCGCCTGCGTGCCGGGCGCGGCGACGATCGGGGCGTCGTCCGCCGCGCCGTAATAGGCGCGCGCCAGCCGCAGCGCGTCCTGCAGGAGCCGCTCGTCCGGCAGGCGGTTCCACACCGCCGCCGGCAGGTCTGGCAGCGGAAAATGCTCCGGGTTGATGCCGGTGGAGAGATCGAGCCAGTCCCCGGCGCCGCCGCCATAGCGCGCCATGGCGCGGTCGAGCGCGCCGCCATGCTCGATCACGGCGCGTCTCCGGCGAAGTCGACCACATGCATGAACGAGCCCGCCACCGAGCCGACCCGCAGGCCGACAGCGCCCAGATCCTCGCCCAGCGCGTCGCGGGCGCGGAACAGTCTTTCGCCCTCGCCCTCGCGCAGGATGCTGGCGTAGTGGAACTCGTGCGCGCGCAGCGGCGCCCGCCAGGGCGAGCCGGCCAGCGGCTCCAGCATGCGGTAGCCCAGATGCAGCCCGCGCCGGGCGAAGCTGGTTTCGAGCGGCAGCAGGCCCAGCATGGCGAGGCGCTGGCCGTTCGCGTCCTCCAGCGCCTCGCCCAGCGCCATGTAGCCGCCGCACTCGCCATAGACCGTCACGCCGCGCGCCGCCGCCTCCCGCACGCCGCGCGCGAAATTCTGCGCCGCCGCGAGCCGCCCGGCGTGAAGCTCGGGATAGCCTCCGGGCAGGTAAATGGCGTCGGCGTCGGCGGCCGGCGCCTCGTCGGCCAGCGGCGAGAAGAAGGACAGCGCCGCCCCGCGCCGCCGCCAGCCCTCGAACAGATGCGCATAGGAAAAGGCGAAGGCGTCGTCGCGCGCCACCGCAATCCGCGCGCCCAGGGGGGGCAGCCGCGGCACGTTGGCCATGGTCTCGCGCGAGCCGGGCGTCGACCAGATATGGCGCAATTCCGCGAAGTCGACATGCCGCGCCACCCGGTCGGCGGCGGCGTCGAGGAAACGCTCCAGCCCGGCGTGCTCGCCCGCCTGCACCAGCCCCAGATGCCGCTCGGGCAGGACCAGCGCCTCGTCGCGCGGCAATGCGCCCAGCACCGGGATCCCGAGCGGCTTCAGCGCCTTGCGCAGCATGGATTCGTGCCGGTCGCTGCCGATCCGGTTGAGGATGACGCCGGCCACGAACACGTCCTTGCGGAACTGCGCGAAGCCCGACACCAGCGCCGCGATCGACTGCGACTGTTTTGCGCAATCCACCACCAGCACCACAGGCAGGCCGAGCTGGCGCGCGAGGTCGGCGGACGAGCCGCTGCCGTCCATCGCCCCGTCGAACAGGCCCATCATGCCCTCGGCCACCATCAGCCGGTCGCCCTCGGTCAGCCGCGCCGACAGGGCGCTGACCAGCTCCGCCCGCATGGCCCAGGGGTCGAGGTTGAAGCACTCCGCCCCCGCCGCCGCCTTGTGATAGGCGGTGTCGATATAGTCCGGGCCCGCCTTGACCGGCGCCAGCGCCACGCCTTGGCGCCGCAGCGCGCGCAGCAGGCCCAGCGTCACCGTCGTCTTGCCCGCGCCGGAGGCCGGCGCCGCGATCATCAAACCCTTCATGCGTTTCTTTCCTCCCATTCGCCCGCGCCGAGCGGATCGGCCACGAGCCGACGCCCCTGAAGCGCGCCCATCCAGTCCAGTCCGGCGCGAAGCCGCACCACCTCGCCCACCACCACGATGGCCGGCGGCCGCAGGCCGGCCGCCGCCACGTCCGCCGCCGCCCGCGACAGCGTCGTCTCCAGCACGACCTGGTCGGGCAGGCTGGCGTTGCAGACGAAGGCCATCGGCTCGTCCGGCCCGCGCCCGGCGGCGATCAGTTTTTGCGCGATGCCGCCGATATGCTTCATCGCCATATACATCACGATCACCGGCGCGCCGCGCGCCACGCCCTCCCAGTCGATGCGGTCGGGAACCAGCCCCGTCGCGTCGTGCCCGGTCAAAAACGTCACCGACTGGTTGACGTCGCGATGCGTGGCGGCGATGCCGGCATAGGCCAGCCCGCCGATGCCGGCGGTGATTCCCGGCACGATGCGGAACGGCACGCCGTGCTCGACCAGCGTCAGCGCCTCCTCCGCCCCGCGCCCGAACACGAACGGGTCGCCGCCCTTGAGCCGCAGCACTTTTTTGCCCCGCCGCGCCAGCTCCACCAGCCGCAGCGAAATGTCGCGCTGCTTGGGCGACGGCTTGCCGCCGCGCTTGCCGGCATATTCGATCGCGGCGTCCGGCCGGCGCAGCGACAGGCAGGATTCGTCCACCAGCGCGTCATAGACGATGACGTCGGCCTGCCCCAGCGCGTTGACCGCATGCAGCGTGAGAAGGCCCGGATCGCCCGGCCCCGCCCCCACCAGCCAGACATGCCCCGGCTGCATGGAAGGCAGCTCCATTCCGCCCGCTTTCATTCGCTCGACACCCGTCATCGCCTCGAACCACCATATTCTCTGGCGGCAGAGCTAGCAGATAGATTATAAGGCGTCCATGAATGACGAAACCGCCGCAAACAATAAAGCCCCGGCCCTGCGGCGCGGCTGGACCACGGGCGCCTGCGCCACCGCCGCCACAAAGGCGGCGCTGACGGCGCTGATCACCGGCGAGTTTCCCGATCCGGTGGGCGTCATCCTGCCCAAGGGCGAGGTGCCCTATTTCCAGCTCGCCTATGAAGGTCTGGGCGAAGGCTACGCCATGGCCGGCATCGTCAAGGACGCCGGCGACGACCCCGACGTGACCCACGGCGCGACGATCATTTCCACCGTCTTCCCCGCCCCGCCGGGTACGGGCGTGATCTTCCGCCCCGGCGAAGGCGTCGGAACCGTCACCCGTCCCGGCCTGCCGATCCCGCCGGGGGAAGCGGCGATCAACCCCGTGCCGCGCCGCATGATGACGGAAATCTGCGAAGAAATCTGCGCCGAATACGGTCTGCCCGCCGATCTGGTGATCACCATTTCCGTACCCAACGGCGAGGAGATCGCCAAGAAGACGTGGAACCCGCGCCTCGGCATCGTCGGCGGCATCTCCATTCTCGGCACCACCGGCGTGGTGCATCCCTTCTCCTGCTCGGCCTGGATTCACTCGATCCATCGCGGCATCGACGTGGCGCGCGCAGCGGGGCAGAAGCACGTCCTGGGCGCGACCGGCTCCACCTCGGAGGACGCCGCGCAGGCGCTCTATCACCTGCCGGATTTCGCCGTGCTCGACATGGGCGACTTCGCCGGCGGCGTGCTCAAATATCTGCGCGACCACCCCGTAGACAGGCTCACCATCGCCGGCGGCTTCGCCAAGCTCACCAAGCTGGCGCAGGGCGCGCTGGACCTGCATTCGGCCCGCAGTCAGGTCGACATGGGCTTTCTCGCCGAGCTTGCGGAAGAAGCCGGCGCGCCGGGCAATCTCAAGGACCGGATTCTCTTTGCGAACACCGCCAAGGAAGCGCTTGAAATGACTCAATCCATCGGCGTCGACCTCGCCATGCCCGTGGCGCTCAAAGCGCGGGAAACCGCGCGCGCCACCCTGCGCGGCGCACCGGTGGAGGTCGAGATCATCGTCACCGACCGTGAGGGAAAAATCCTTGCCCGCGTCTAGGCCCAAGATTCTGATCCTCGGCGGCACGGCGGAAGCGGCCCGCCTCGCGCTGGCGCTGGAGGCGCTGCCGGTCGAGGCGATCACCTCGCTCGCCGGCCGCACCGCCAATCCCTTGCCGGTGGCGGGCGCGGTGCGCAGCGGCGGCTTCGGCGGCGCGGAAGGGCTGGCCGCCTATCTCGCGGCGGAAAAGATCGACTGCCTCATCGACGCCACCCACCCCTACGCCACGCGCATTTCGCAGAACGCCGTGGCGGCGTCCCACATCGCCGGCTGTCCGCTGCTGCGGCTCGAACGCCCGCTCTGGCTGCCCGAGCCGGGCGACAACTGGATCGAGGTCGCCGACGAGCACGCAGCCATGCGCGCCATCCCCGCCGGCGAGCGCGTGTTTCTGGCGCTGGGCCGCCAGCATATCGCGCCCTTCGCGGAGCGCGCCGACGTGCATTTCGTCATGCGCATGATCGACCCGCCGCAGGTCGCGCTGCCGCCCGACAGCGAGGTCGTGCTGGCCCGCCCCGCCAGCTTCGAGGAAGAGAAGCGCTTTCTGATCGAAAGGCGCATCGGCCTGATCGTCTGCCGCAATTCGGGCGGCGAGGCGTCCTACGCCAAGATCGAGGCCGCGCGCGCGCTGGCCCTGCCGGTGCTGATGATCGCCCGCCCGCCCCGCGCCGCCGTCGAGACCGTCGCCACCGCCACGAAAGCGGTCGACTTCATCCGCTCACGTTTCGGATTTTGACCGCGCTACGTGGCTGTGGGACTCATGATAAAGTGCAGAATCGCGGAAATTCTTCGGGTCGAGCCCACGCCCGACGAAGATCATCGCGGTGCGCGCGAGGCCAGCCTCGGCCACCTTCGCGGCGATGTCGGACAGCGTACCGCGCAATAGCTGTTCGTCCGGCCAGCCGACGCGATAGGCCACCACCACCGGGCAATCCGCTCCATAGAGCGGCGTCAGCTCGCGTTCGATCCTGTCCAGATTGCGGATGGAGAGATGGATCACCAGCGTCGCGCCGGAGCGGCCCAGCGTGGCGAGGTCCTCGCCCTCCGGCATGGCAGAGGATTTCATCGAGGTGCGGGTGAGGATGACGGTCTGGTTGAGTTCGGGAATGGTCAGTTCCTGCTTCATCGCCGCCGCCGCCGCCGCGAAGGCCGGCACGCCCGGCGTCACGTCATAGGGGACGCCCAGCGCGTCGAGCCGGCGCATCTGCTCGGCCATCGCACCGTAAAGCGACGGATCGCCCGAATGCACCCGCGCCACGTCCTGCCCGGCTTCATGCGCGGTCGCGATCTCGGCGACGATCTCGTCCAGCGTCAGCGCGGAGCTGTCGACCAGCCGCGCGCCTGCGGGGGCCGAAGCCACCACCTCCTTCGGCACCAGCGAGCCGGCATAGATACAGACCGGGCATTTTTCGATCAGCCGCAGGCCGCGCACGGTGATGAGGTCGGCGGCCCCCGGCCCCGCGCCGATGAAGTGAACGGTCACGACAATCTCCTATGAGTGAACGGCCACCGCCGCCGTGGCGTGGCCGGCGACGGTCTTTCCGACCGCGAGCCGCGCGCCCTCGCCCGCCGCCGCCAGCGCGGCGGCCTCCGCCACGCCATGGCAGCCGACGGCGCGGAACACCGCCTCGGACGGGTTTTGCAGCCGGGGCGTCTCACGCTCCAGCCGCGCTGCGTCGAAGAACAGCGCCGGGCAGCCGAAGCGCCGCGTCAGCGCCTCCCAGACCGGATGGTCCTTCTTCGACGCCAGCGAGGCGATGGCGTCGGGCTTTTCCACCCCCGCCTCGGCCAGCACGTGCGCCGCCGCCGCCAGAACGTCAGCCTCCAAAGCTTGCGTGGCCGCGCCGACGCCCAGCGCGACGAAACCCGGCTTCCGGCTCATGCCGAGGCGGCCACCCGCGCGCGGCGCAGCTCTTCCGGCGTGATGTGCAGGACGTTCGCCACATGGCGGATGATGGCCGTCTCGGCCCGGTCGACGTGATGGTCGGCGCAGGCGATCTTCATCAGGTCGCGCAGCAGCGTCAGCCGCCGGTCCTCCTCCATGTCGGCCAGCATGGCCGCCGCCTGGCGGGTGGTGGTCTCATAGCCGAAATCCTTCAGATATTCGGCCACTTCGGGCAGTTCCTCCGGCGCAATGCCGAAATCGGCGAAGGCGATCTCCTTGAACGCCGCCAGTTCCTCGGGGTGCTGGTCGCCGTCGGCGAACACCACATGCAGGAGCAGCAGCAGCTCCGCCGCCAGGATCGGGTCCTCGGCCACGCGCTCCACGGCGCTCTTGTGATGCAGGAAGGCGGAAATACGCTCGAAGATGCTTTCGCTCATGGACGCCCCTCTCATTGATCCGGCGAATACATAAATGCCGCATGTTTTCGCAACAGTCCATAACCTATGGTGCGGCCTTTCCCGCCGGACGCTTTTCGCATGCTCGATTCGATCACCCTCATGCTCACCGCCGCCGCCTTCCTCGCCGGCGTGGTCGATTCCATCGCCGGCGGCGGTGGCATGATCACCATTCCGGCGCTGCTGCTGGCGGGCGTGCCGCCGGTCGAGGCGCTGGGCACCAACAAGCTGCAAGGCCTGTTCGGCTCGTCGTCGGCCACCATCGCCTACGCGCGCAAGGGCCATGTCGATTTCCGCCAGATCTGGCCGGAGGCGCTGGCCTCCTTCTTCGGCGCGGTGCTTGGGGCGCTGCTGGCGACGGTGCTGCCGGTCGCGATCATGCGCGCCGCGCTGCCGCTCCTGCTCATCGCCATCGCGCTCTATTTCGCGCTCAAGCCCAATATCGGCGACGTCGATCGCGCGCGACGCATGAGCGCCTTCGCCTTCGGCGTGACTTTCGTGCCGGTGATCGGCTTTTATGACGGGCTGTTCGGGCCGGGCACGGGGTCGTTCTTCATGCTGGCCTTCGTGGCGCTGGCCGGCTACGGCGTCTTGAAAGCCACGGCCCACACCAAGCTCCTCAACTGCGCCTCCAATTTCGGCGGCTTCCTCGCTTTCGCCGCGGTCGGCGTCATCAACTGGAAGCTCGGCGTCTGCATGGGCGTGGCGCAGTTCGTCGGCGCGCAGATCGGCGCGCATCTGGCCATGAGGATCGGCGCGAAGATCATCAAGCCGCTCTTGATCGTCGTCAGCCTCGCGCTGGCGATCAAGCTCTTGATGGACCCGGCCAATCCGCTGCGGCAGTGGTTCTAGACCCGCAACGCCACCAGCACCACGCCGCAGCCGATCAGCACAATGCCGAACCAGTTGACGGTGGACATGCGCTCGCCCAGAAACGCCGCGCCGAAGATCGCCACCAGCACCACGGACAATTTGTCGATCGGCGCGACGCGGGCGGCGTCGCCGATCTGCAAGGCGCGGAAATAGGCGAGCCACGACGCCCCCGTCGCCAGCCCCGACAGCACCAGGAACACCCATGACCGCGCCGAGATCGCGCCCGGCTTCTGCCATTGCCCGGTGACGGTGAGGAACAGGCAGAGCGCCGCGATGATGACGCAGGTGCGCACCAGCGTGGCGAAATCCGAATTGATGCCCTGAATGCCCACTTTGGCGAAAATGGCGGTCAGCGCGGCGAACACCGCCGACATCAGCGCCCAGAACTGCCAGCTTGCGAAGATCAAAATTCGATTCCCTTCTGGGCCTTCACGCCCGAACGGAACGGATGCTTGATCATTTCCATCTCCGTGACAAGGTCCGCCGCCTCGATCAATTCCTCTTTCGCGTTGCGGCCGGTGATGATGACATGCTTCATCTCAGGCTTGGCCTTCAGCACCTCGATCACTTCCTCGACCGGCAGATAGTCGTAGCGCAGCACGATGTTCAACTCGTCGCACAGCACCATGTCGTAGCTTTCGTCCATGATCAGCGCCTTGGCCTGCTCCCAGGCGTCGCGCGCCATGGCGATGTCGCGGGCGCGGTCCTGCGTCTCCCAGGTGAAGCCCTCGCCCAGCGCCGAGATCGTCACCTGTTCGGGGAATTTCTCCAGCACCCAGCGCTCGCCCGTCTCCCACGAGCCCTTGACGAACTGCACCACGCCGATCTTCATGCCGTGGCCGAGCGCGCGGAACACCATGCCGAAACCGGCGGTGGATTTGCCCTTGCCCTTGCCGGTATGGACGATGACGAGGCCCTTTTCCTCTGTCTTGGTGGCGAGGATCTTGTCGCGCACGGCCTTCTTCTTGCGCATCTTGTCCGCGTGGCGGGCGTTCAGCTCCTCCTCGGTCATGGAGAGAAGTTTTTCCGATTTTTCAGCCATTTGCCGCCTCTTTTTTCCGCATGATCTTATCCGAAAAGTCATGCAACTTTTCGGGATCATGCGCCCGGATTCAAATTGATAAGTTGTTCCAATTCGAATCGAGCCGAATTGGAGCGCGGCGTCCAGAAGCCGCGCCGGATGGCGGCCTCCAGCTTCGCCGCAGTCTCGGCCAAAGCGGCCGGGTTCTTGTCCGCCATGAAGTCGTGCACGGCGCGGTCGGCGATATAGGCCTGATAGACCGCCTCGAAATGATGGCCGCCCACCTTGCCGGTCGTGGCCGCGAAGGCGAAGAGATAATCCACCGTGGCGGCGATCTCCGCGGCCCCCTTGTAGCCGTGCCGCATCGCGCCGGCGATCCATTTCGGATTGACGGCGCGCCCGCGCACCACCCGCGAAAGCTCTTCCTCCAGCGTGCGGATCACCGGCTTTTCAGGGCGCGAATGGTCGTTGTGATAGACCTCCGGCATAGTCCCGGCGAGGCGCTCCGCCGCCGCCGCCATGCCGCCCTCGAACTGGTGATATTCGCTGCTGTCGAGCAGGTCGTGCTCACGATTGTCCTGATTCTGCACCACGGCCTGCACCGATTTCAGCCGCTCCTCCAGAAGCCCGCGCTCGGCCTGCCCCTCCGCGCCCGCGCCATAGGCGTAGCCGCCCCAGACCAGCCACGCCTCGGCCAGATCGTCGCGGCCCGTAAAATCGTCATTGTCGAGAAGCGCGTTCATCCCCGCGCCGTAAGCGCCGGGCTTCGCGCCGAAGACGCGATAGCCGGCGCGGCGGGCGGCCGTCGCCTCGTCCGCGCCCGACGCGATCAGCCGCGCCGCTTCGGCCTTCATGCGGGCTGCGACCGGATTGTCCTCCGCGTCCTCGTCCAGCGCGCCCACCGCGCGAACCGCCTTGTCGAACAGCGCGATCTGCTCCGGGAAGGCGTCGCGGAAAAAGCCGGAAATGCGTAAGACCACGTCCACGCGCGGCCGGCCAAGCTTGGCGAGCGGCGTGATCTCATAGCCGGTGACGCGGCGCGAGGCCATGTCCCAGACCGGCTTGACGCCGATCAGCGCGAGCGCCTGCGCGATGTCGTCGCCGCCGGTGCGCATGTTGGAGGTGCCCCATGCGGTCAGGCCGAAAGAGGTCGGCCATTCGCCATGATCCTGCGTGTAGCGGGTGACGAGCAGCTCCGCCGACTTGCGCCCCAGCTCCCACGCGGCCGGCGTCGGCACGGCGCGGCTGTCGGTGGAGAAGAAATTGCGCCCGGTCGGCAGCACGTCGGGCCGCCCGCGCGTCGGCGCGCCGGACGGTCCCGGCGGCACGAAGCGCCCGGAAAGCGCCGCCAGAAAGCCGTCGATCTCCGACGCTCCGCAGGAGGTCACCAAAGGCCGCAGCCCGTCCTCGATCGCCCGCAGCACGGCGCGCGTCTGCGGCCAGCCTTCGGGACAATCCGCCTCGCCGGCCACCAGCTTCGCCGCCAGCAGTTCGACGCGCTCCACCGTGTCGCCCGTAATGCGCCACGCATCGTCGCTGACAGCAAGCAGCGCCTCCGGCTTCGGTCCCGTCCAGGGCTTCGCCATCTCGCAATCGAGCGGATCGAAATCGAGCTCGCAATCGGCGGCGATGGCGCGTTGCAGGCTCTGGTCGCCGGGCGCTCCGCCGAGCGAGACCGGGATTCCACGCGGCACGCGGGCGAGCGCGGTGAGCAGATCGGTCAGAAGCCGCCCCTCCGGCGCACGGCCAAACACATGCAGCCCGTCGCGTATCTGCATCTCCTTGAGGTCGCAGAGATAGGCGTCGAGCTTTTGCAGCGCCATGTCCTCGTCGTCATGAGCGTGGATGCCGGCGTCGCGGTCGAGGCCGATATCGCGCACCAGATCGAGGATTTGCGCCTTCAACCGCACGAGCCGGCGCGGATCGACGCCCGACGCCTCGTAATATTCGTCCACCAGCGCTTCGAGGTCCTTGAGCGGCCCGTAGCTTTCGGCGCGGGTGAGCGGCGGCGTCAGATGATCGATGATCACCGCGCCCGCGCGGCGCTTGGCCTGCGTGCCCTCGCCCGGATCGTTGACGATGAAGGGATAGACATGCGGCATCGGCCCGAACACCGCTTCCGGGTAGCAGGTCTCCGACAGCGCCAGCGCCTTGCCCGGCAGCCATTCCAGATTGCCGTGCTTGCCCATATGCACGATGGCGTCCATCGCCCGCAGATGCGCGTAGAAGGCGATATAGCCGTGCGGCGGCACGAGGTCGGGCGAGTGATAGGTTTCCTTCGGGTCGATATTATAGCCGCGCGCGGGCTGGATGCCGATCAGCGTTTCGCCCATCCGCGTCAAAGGCAGCGCGAAACCGCCAATATCCGCATCGAAATAGGGATCGCCCTCCGGCCCGCCCCAGCGGGCGGTCACTTGCGCCTGAATCGCATCGGGAAGTCTCTCGAAGAAGTCCTTGTATCGATTCAGCGAAATCGTCTCGCGAATCTCGCGCCCGTCCCGCGCGGCGTTGGTCGGCCCGGCCATCAGAATCCGCATCAGCGCGTCACCGCCGGCGGGGATTTCGCCCACCTTATAGCCCTCGCGCGCCATGGCGCGCAGCACTTCCACCGTGCCGGCCGGCGTGTCGAGCCCGACGCCGTTGCCGAGCCGACCGTCGCGGTTGGGATAATTGGCGAGCACCAGCGCCACCCGCCGCTCGGCCGGGCTTTTCCGCCTCAACCGCACCCAGCGCGCGGCCAGTTCCGCCACGAAGGCGACACGGTTCTCGTGCGGCTCGTGGGCGACGATATTGGCCTCCACCGAAGCGTCGAAGCGCTGCGCCGACTTGAACGACACCGCCCGCGTCAGCACGCGCCCGTCCACCTCCGGCAAAGCGACGTTCATGGCGAGATCGCGCGCCAGCAGGCCCTGCTGCGAGGTCTCCCACACCGCGCGCGGCGTGCCGGAAAAGATCACCTGCAACACCATGTTGCCGTGGCGGTCGAGCACGGTCGGGACGCGCTCCGCGCCCGGCGTCGAGATCGCGAAGCCGGTGGCGTTGAGCACGATGTCGGGCGGACAGTCGTCGAAGGTCACTTCCGCCACCGCCGCCGCCAAGCGATCCTTAAGGCTGGAGACGAAGATCGGCAGCGGGTTGAGGCCCTGCGCCTGCAAGGCCGCAATCAGCGCCGCCACCGGCTGCGTCTGCCCGCTCTGCACCAGCGCGCGATAGAAGACGATCGCCGCCACCGGCCCGTCCTTCTCGCGCCAATGCGCGCGGATTTCGCTGAGCGACGGCGCATTTTCGCCCGGCCACCACAGCCCGGCCTTGAGCAGCGGCGCGGCCTGTTCCGGCTTTTCGCCGCCGCTGATCAGCGCCGCGCAATAATCGAGGAACGCCGCCGTGTTGCCCGCCCCGCCCTCGACCAGATAGCGCCACAGCGCGTCGCGGTCTTCGGCGGAAACGGTCGAAAAGCGGTCCAGCCTGTGATCCGGCTTGTCGTCGCCGGGCAGCACCGCGATCCGCACGCCGTGATTGACCGCGCAGGCGTGCAGCGCCTCCAGCCCATAAGGCCAGTAGGTCTCGCCGCCGATGATGCGCACCACGATCAGCTTCGCATGCCGCGCGGTGCGCTCCACATAGGCGTCGACCGACATGGGATGCATCAGCGTGAGGAAGCTCGCGAGCCGGAGGCTGATTCCCGACCGTGCGCGGTGCGCCTCGGCGAGGCTCGCCAGTTCCGTATCGGCGGCGGAGAGGAACAGCACGTCGCCCGGCGTCTGGCCGAGGTCGATGGCCTCCTCGCCGTCGCTGATCGTTCCCTGTCTGGCGAGCAACAGATGCATCAGACGGCTTTCTTCACGGCCTCGGCGATGGCCTCGTCGTCCATGCCGTCATGCAGGCCGATCACCACCAGCCGCGTGGCGCGCGGCTCGTCCTTGCCCCATGGCCGGTCGAAATAATGCTCGATGCGCTGACCTACCGCCTGCACCACCAGCCGCATCGGCTTGCCCGGCACGTCGGCGAAACCCTTGAGGCGCAGGATGTCGTGTTCGGCGACGATGCCCTTCAACCGCTCCACGAAAGCCTTGGGATCGGCCACCGGCCCCGCCTCAACCACGATGCTCTCGAACTCGTCATGATCGTGCTCATGGCCGTCGGCATGGTGGATTTCGTGATGCGACTTGCGGTTGGCGATGTCGCTCTCCGTGCCGACGCCGAGGCCCAGCAGCACGTCCGCGCCCAGCTTGCCGAAGCTCGCCGGAACCATGTTGACCCGGCGCGGCGAGCGCTCCGCCACGTCGGCCTTGACGGCGTCGAGCCGGGCCGCGTCGATCAGGTCGGCCTTGTTGAGCACGATCAGGTCGGCGGCGTGAATCTGATCCTCAAAAAGTTCCTCCAAGGGGCTTTCATGGTCTAGCGAATCGTCCGCCGCGCGCTGCGCGTCCACCTTGTCGTGGTCGTCCGCGAAACGGCCTTCCGACACGGCGGCCGCGTCGATCACCGTCACCACGCCGTCCACCGTCACCTGCGTCTTGATCTCCGGCCAGTTAAAGGCGGCGACCAGCGGCTGCGGCAGCGCGAGGCCGGACGTCTCGATGACGATATGATCCGGCCGGTCGGCGCGGTCGAGGAGCTTGGTCATGGTCGGGATGAAATCCTCGGCCACGGTGCAGCAGATGCAGCCGTTGTTCAGCTCGATCACATCCTCCTCGCGGCAGGCCTCGATGCCGCAGCCCTTGAGGATGCCGCCGTCGACGCCGAGATCGCCGAATTCGTTGATGATCAGCGCGATGCGCTTGCCGTCTGCGTTTTCGAGCAGGTTGCGGATCATCGTCGTCTTGCCGGAGCCGAGAAAGCCGGTGATCACGGTCGCGGGAATCTTTTGTCCCTGCATGGAATTATCCCTTCATCCTGAGCGGCAGTCCCGCCGCCATGAAATAAACTTCGTCGGCGGCCGCGGCCACCGCCTGATGCAGAAAGCCGGCATGGTCGCGAAATTCCCGCGCCATGCGGTTCTCCGGCACGATGCCGAGCCCCACCTCGCTGGAGACGAACGCCACCGGCCCGGAAAGCGTCGAAAGCATATCCGCCAGCGCCCGCGATTCGGCGGCCACGTCGCGCTCCGCCATCATCAGATTGGTGACCCACAATGTCAGGCAATCGACCAGCACGAAGCGGCCCGGCGCGGTTTCGGCCTTCAGCGCTCCGGTAAGATCGAGCGGCTCCTCCACCGTGCGCCATTGCGACCCACGCCGGTCGCGATGGAGCGCGATGCGGCCCTCCATCTCGGCGTCGTAGGCGCGGCCGGTGGCGAGATAGACCGGCGTCAACCCGGAAGCTTCCGCCATCGTCTCCGCATAGGCCGATTTGCCGGAGCGCGCGCCGCCCAGCACCAGCGTGATTTTCGCCGTCATGTCAGGCCCCGTATCAGGCTGGCGACGGCCGTGAAAAACCGAAAAGAAATCTGCGTCTTCGTGCAACCATGACAACCTCCGTGCAGGCGGCAGGGAAAGCCTCCCATGGGGCGCGGGCGGAATGCCCTTGCCGACAGGCAGGTCTCCTGGCTCGCGGGTCAAAGGCGTCGAAGCCGCCTTCCCGAACCCGTTCCGGGTCCAGTGGCCGCCGGTCTCACCGGCATGGCTTCGTTCCTCGCCGCTCTACAGTCGCGGGGTCGGCTGCGATGGGGACGGTGTCCGTCGCATTCCCTTTTCGTCCCGCCGGGGCGGGAACCTGTCGAACGGGATCACCCTAGAGCATCCGGCCATAAAGTGGAATTCAGTTTTCGGAAAATCCGCCGCCGAAATCAGCCGAGCTAAAACAGCGCGTCGATGTCGAGACAGGCCTCTAGCCCGGCTGCCAGCTCGTCCAGCGCCGCCTCGACGCCGGCGCGGTAATTGCCGCCCGCGCCCTCTACGCCAAGCGCGGCGAGGAACCGGCGGCGGAATGCGTCCGCGCCGAACGCGCCGTGCAGATAGGTCCCCATCACGCGCCCGTCGCCCGAGACCGCGCCGTCGTCGCGCCCGTCGATGCGGGCGAAGGGCCGCGCGCAATCGGGACCGTCCGTGCGGCCGATATGGATTTCGTAGCCTTCCAGCGGCGTGCCGAACAAGGCCGATTCGGCGCGCACGTTGCGCACGATCTTCTCCGGCTCCATCACCGTCTCCACGTCGAGAAGCCCCAGCCCCTCCACCGAGCCCGCCGGCCCCTCGACGCCGTGCGGATCGGCGACGCGCCGCCCCAGCATCTGGAAGCCGCCGCAAATGCCGAGCACATGGCCGCCGCGCCGCAGATGGGCGCGAAGGTCGCGGTCCCAGCCGTTCTCGCGCAAGGCGGCGAGGTCGGCGATGGTCGATTTCGTCCCCGGCAGCACCACCAGCCCGGCGTCGGCGGGCAACGGCTCGCCCGGCGCGACCATCTCCACCGCCACCTGCGGCTCGGCGGCCAGCGGATCGAGATCGTCGAAATTGGCGATGCGCGGCAGCATGGGCACGGCCACCTTCAGCGCCCGCGCCGCCCCGCGCGCCGCCCGCTCCAGCACCACCGAATCCTCCGCCGGCAGCCGCGACACGGCCCGCATCCATGGAACCACGCCGAAGGAGCGCCAGCCGGTGAAGCCCGTGATCGCCGCCAGCCCGTCGTCGAACAGCGATACGTCGCCGCGAAACTTGTTGATGATGAAGCCGCGCACCATGGCGCGGTCCTCCTCGGGCAGGATGGTATGCGTGCCGACCAGCGAGGCGATCACCCCGCCCCGGTCGATATCCCCCACCAGCACCACCGGCACACGCGCCCGCGTGGCGAAGCCCATATTGGCGATGTCGCCGGCGCGCAGGTTGATCTCCGCCGGCGAACCGGCCCCCTCCACCAGCACGAGGTCGGCCCCATCGCTGACGGCGGCGAAGGACTCCATCACCGCCTGCATCAGTTGCGGCTTCCATTGCTGGTAATAGCGCCCGCGCGCCTCGCCGCGCACCTTGCCCTGCACCACGATCTGGCTGCCCATCTCGGTCTGGGGCTTCAGCAGCACCGGGTTCATATGCACCGAGGATGGAACCCCGGCCGCCAGCGCCTGCAACCATTGCGCCCGGCCGATCTCGCCGCCGTCGTCGCTGACAGCGGCGTTGTTGGACATGTTCTGCGGCTTGAACGGGCGCGCCTTCAGCCCGCGATTGCGCGCCGCGCGGCAGAGCCCCGCGACGAGAACGCTCTTGCCGACATCCGAACCCGTGCCCTGAAACATGATCGCGCGCGCCATGGCGACCTGCCTAAAACATTTCCGGCAAAATTGCGAGGCGACGATTCCGTTTCGACAGGAACCGCGGCCCGTGGCGACGCGGCCAATATGGAGCGTTGGCAGGCCCGGCCCGTTATGGTCTAGTTGGAGGAAGCACAGGGAGGTGATCATGGACGTCCCGTTCGAGCTTGGCGAGGACCAACTGGCCGTGCAGGCCATGGCGCGGGCCTTCGCCGCCGACCGCGTCGCGCCGCACGCGCTGGACTGGGACCGCGAAAAGCATTTTCCCGTCGACGTCATCCGCGAGACGGGGCCGCTCGGCATGGGCGGCATTTATGTGCGCGAGGATGTCGGCGGCTCGGCGCTGGCCCGGCTCGACGCGGTAGTGATCTTCGAGGCGCTAGCCGCCGCCTGCCCGGCCTTCTCCGCCTATCTGTCGATCCACAACATGGCCGCGTGGATGATCGACACATTCGGCGACGACGAGCAGCGCCGGCGCGTCCTGCCGGCGCTGACCGCCTTCGAGCGCCTCGCCAGCTATTGCCTGACCGAGCCCGGCTCCGGCTCGGACGCGGCGGCGCTGAAGACCCGCGCCGTCCGCGACGGCGACCATTATATTCTGAACGGAACCAAGCAGTTCATCTCCGGCGCGGGCGCGAGCGACCTCTATGTCGTGATGGCGCGCACCGGCGAGGACGGCCCCAGGGGCGTCTCCGCCTTCGTGGTGGAGAAGGACGCGCCGGGCCTCTCCTTCGGCGCCGAGGAGCGCAAGATGGGCTGGAACCTGCAGCCGACCCGCGCGGTGATCTTCGACGGCTGCCGCGTGCCGGCCGAAAACCGTCTCGGCGCGGAGGGCGACGGCTTCCGCATCGCCATGGCGGGGCTCGACGGCGGGCGGCTCAACATCGCCGCCTGCTCGCTCGGCGGCGCGCAGGCCGCGCTCGATATCGCGCTCAGATATTGCGGCGAGCGCAAGGCCTTCGGCCAGACGCTCGACCGCTTCCAGGCGCTGCAATTCCGCCTCGCCGACATGGAGACGGAACTGTCGGCCGCGCGCGTCTTCCTCTACGCCGCCGCCAGCCGGCTCGACCGCAAGGCCGCCGACGCCGGCAAATGGTCGGCCATGGCCAAGCGCTTCGTCACCGACGCCGGCTTCTCGGTCGCCGACGACGCGCTGCAATTGCTCGGCGGCTACGGCTATCTGCACGATTACGGCGTCGAAAAGCTGGTCCGCGACCTGCGCGTGCACCAGATATTGGAAGGGACCAACGAAATCATGCGCGTCATCGTCGCGCGCCACATGATCGGACGCTGAAACAGGAGGAACCGCCATGACCACGATCGCATTCATCGGCCTCGGCAATATGGGCGGCCCGATGGCCGCCAATCTGGTCAAGGCGGGTTTCGTCGTGCGCGGCTTCGACCTCCTGCCGCAGCATCTGGACGAGGCCCGCGCCGCAGGATTGCAGATCGCGGCGAGCGCCGCCGAAGCGGCGGCCGAAGCCGACGCCATAGTCACCATGCTGCCCGCCGGCAGGCACGTTCTCTCGGTTTATGAAGACATCGCGCCCAAGGCCCGGAAAGATTCGCTTTTCATCGATTGCTCGACCGTCGACGTCGATTCGGCGCGCAAGGCGCATGCGATCGCCGCCGCCCACGGCCACCCGTCCGTCGACGCGCCGGTCTCCGGCGGCACGGTGGGCGCGGCGGCGGGAACGCTCACCTTCATGGCGGGCGGAAGCGACGCCGCCTTCGCCCGCGCCGAGCCGATCCTCAAACCCATGGCCGGCAAGATCGTCCATTGCGGCGGCGACGGCATGGGACAGGCGACCAAGATTTGCAACAACATGATCCTCGGCGTGTCGATGATCGCCGTCGGCGAGGCCTTCGTGCTGGCCGAAAAGCTCGGCCTGTCGCACCAGGCGCTCTATGACGTCGCCTCCACCTCGTCGGGCCAGTGCTGGGCGCTGACCACCAATTGCCCGGTCCCCGGCCCGGTGCCCGCCTCCCCGGCCAACCGCGACTACCGGCCCGGCTTCGCCGCGGCGCTGATGCTGAAGGACCTCAAACTGTCGCAGGCGGCGGCCGAAAGCGCGGGCGCGCAGACCCCGCTCGGCGCCCATGCCGCCGCGCTTTACGGCCGCTTCGACGAAGAGGGCCATGGCGGCGAGGATTTCTCCGCCATCATCCGCTTTTTGCGCGCCGGCGTGAAAAACCCATAAAAAAGCTCCGTGTTTAGATTTGATTAAGCCTCTGATAACCTTACGGTAACGATGTTGGGCTAGAAAGAAGCACGAGACGGGCCAAGCCCCTCTCGATGCTCCGGATCTGGTTCTGCGTACCGGAGCCTCAGTTTCTTCCGCCCGCGTATCGTTCGGCGGAAGCGCCATGCGTAACTGGCAAAACCGTGCACCTTCAGGAGCGCGGTTTTTGCCGTAGGGCCGGGACGGCGCTTTCTCAAAAACACGGGAATTTTACGGACGGCCGGCGGTCGGCGGTTGAATTTCGCCGCCGGACCTGAAAAATAGCCGGTTCTTTCCACAATAACCCCGAGAGACGCCAGTTTGACCACCACCGGATCCAGCGCGGCCTCGCCGGCGGCCAAAAACGCGACGGGCCTGCCGCTCGCGCTGGTCTTCGTGCTTTGCTATTTCGTCTTCCAGACGCTGCTCGTGACCCATATGTCCGGCGGCGCCGGGCTGGACGACGCCGAGCAGCTGGCCAACAGCAGCTATCTCGACTGGGGCTATGGCGGCTCGCAGCCGCCGCTCTACACCTGGGTCACGCATTTCGCCACCTCGGTGTTCGGCGTCTCGCTGCTGACCTTGCAGATGGTGAAGTTCTCGATCCTCGCCAGCCTGTTCGTCAGCGTCTTCGCCGGGCTGCGGCTCCTGGGCTTCTCGCGCGCCGTCGCCTCCGCCGGCATGCTGGGCCTGTTCCTCATCCCGCAGATCGGCTGGGAATCGCAGCGCGCGCTGACCCATTCCGTCGCCAGCACCGCCGGCTGCGGCTGGACCTTTCTGGCCTTCGCTTGGCACATGCGCGCCAGAACCCCGCTTTCGGCGGCGCTGCTCGGCCTCGCCATGGCCGCCGCCATGCTGGGCAAGTTCAACGCCACGTTCTTCCTGGTCATGGTGATCGTCACCGGCCTGACCGTGGCCGAATATCGCCGCGTGCTGCTGTCGAAACTGTCCATCGCGACGGTGCTGACCTTTCTCCTCTGCACCGGCCCGACGGCGCTGTGGATGCTGGCGCACAAGTCCAGCGTCATGGCCCGCGTCGGCAAGCTCGAGATCGACGCCTCGGGAAACAGGCTCCTCGACCGCGCCATGGGCGTGTGGAGCCTCGCCGAAAGCGCCTTCCTGTTCTCGGCGCTGGCGCTGGGCGTGGCCGGCCTGGCGGCGCTGATCCATTTTCGGACACGGACGCGCCCAACGACGCCCACTTCCGCCGGCGAGCGCTTCCTGCGCAATCTCATCCTGGTCGGGCTGGCGCTGGTGCTGTGCGGCGTGCTGGCCACCGGCGCCAACAATGTGAAGGACCGCTGGCTGCAGCCGGTGCTGTTCCTGGTCCCGGCCGTGCTCGCCTGGCTCCTGGCGCGCTATCGGACCAACGAAAGGTCGGTGATCGGCTTCGCCGCCGCCGGCGTCGTCGCGGCGCTGGCCGTGCCGCCGGTGCTGGCGCATTACTTAGTGCACGGCACGCACACGCCGCCCTACGGCCAGCTCGATTATCGCCGGCTCTATGACGAGATCCGCACGCACGGCGCCTTCGCCAACATCGTCGCCGACAACCAGCAGATCGCCGGCAATTTCCGCCTGATCGATCCGGCGCTGCATGTGGTCCACCCGGAGACGCCGGACGGGCCGTCGCGCATCGGCGCGCATCCGCTGCTGGTGCTGTGGTTCGGCGGCCCCGCGCCCGACGGCGGCTTGCCGGCGCTGCTCGCCGCCGCCCATATCGAGGTTCCGGCGACGGGCGTGTTCTCGACCACGATCGCCTATCGCACCAAGCCGGAGAAATCGCTGCCGGTCAGCTATTTCCTCGTCCCATAAGAAAAAGCCCGGGAGACCCGGGCTTTTTGTCTTATTCCACCGTTTCCTGCACGGCGTGGGCGGTGCCCTTGACGTCGCGTCCGACGCCGCGCACCGTATTGGCGCAGGAGGCGAGCGCCACCGCCGAGATGACGAGGGCGACGGGAATGAAATGGCTCAGCTTCATGATGATCTTCTCCTGCAAAACGCGCCGGCGGAGCGGCGGACCCGTTGATCGTCGTGGCGCCGATTCTGCCAAGCGTCACGCTTGAAATCTAACGCAAAGTTTTCGCCGGGCAAGAGCCGCGATGCGATCAGGCGCGGTCGAAGCGTCCGGTGCGCCGGTAGGCCTCGAAGACGATGCGCAGCTGCGCCGCCACCGCCTGGATATGCGGCCCGGCCTCGGGCCGCACCACCATGCCGAGCTGGTAGCGTCCCAGCGGCGGCAATCCGTGCTCCGGCCCCAGCGCCACGATGTTCTCGGTGAGAAGCGTCTTTCCGAAGGGCGCAATGGCGAGGTCGGCCATGATGGCGGCGCGCTGGCCGGTGGTGTGCGAGCTCATATAGGCGATGCGATAGGGCCGCTCGGCCTTGTCCAGCGCCTCCAGCGCGTTGCCGCGCCAGGCGCAGCCCTCCTCCCAGATCGACAGCGGCAGCGGATCGCGGCGATAGGCCGTGCCGCAGCGCGCGCCCGCCCAGACCAATTCCTCGTCGAGCAATATCTCGGTGTCCTCGCGCCCCGGGACCGTGCGCGACACGTTGAGCAGCGTCAGGTCCAGCCGCCGCTCGTCGAGCCGCTTGCGCAGGCTGCCGCTCTGGTCCACCACCACGTCGACGGTGACGCCCGGATGCGTCTCGGCGAAGCGCTTGAGGATCAAAGGCAGCACGCATTCGCCGATGTCGCAGGGCGAGCCGAGGCGAACCACGCCGGTGACGGCGGGAGCGACGAATTTCGACACCGCCTCGCGGTTGAGCGCCAGCAGCCGGCGCGCATAGCCCAAAAGCACCTCGCCGTCGCCGGTCAGCGTCACCGAGCGCGCGTCGCGGTCGAACACCGCCACGCCGAGCTGCTCCTCCAGCTTCTTGATCTGCATGGAGACGGCCGAGGGCGTGCGGAACACGGCGTTGGCGGCGGAGGAGAAGCTGCCCGTGTCGGCGATGGCCACGAAGGTGCGCAGCACGTCGATATCGAGCATGGGCAGGGGGTGCTGAACGGGCGCGGTCATCGGAATCTCCGCCTGCGATTCAAATTTTCTGATTGTCGATATTTCTATATTTCGTTTGATTGAACGTCAAGGCCGCTCTCCGAGCCCTTACCCCAGCGGGACAACCGCGGCCGAAACATCGCCGCGCCTTCATTTTCACGACATTCAATGGCCAGAATACGGCAGGCATTTAGCCGCACTGTGCAAGCCCATGCATCTATGCCTCAATGGGTCTGTCCTGTTTGCGCCATGGCTTGCGCCGGGACGGAAAGGCCCAGGCGACGGGAACCGCGGCGGGCTTCTGCAAATGGGAATCGTCGGGCATGAACCAGTCTTCGGCCGTCAAGCGGTCCATCGTCTTCTTTCTCGTTCCGAATTTTTCGATGATCGCGTTTGCGACAGCCATCGAGCCGCTGCGCATCGCCAACCGCATGCTGGGCTACGAGGCCTATCGCTGGCGGCTCGCCTCCGCCGACGGCCAGCCGGTGCGCGCCTCCAACGGCGTCGAATGCTCGGTCAACACCGGGCTGGAGGACGAGCGCCGCCATCTGCAATCCGAGCAGCGCCCCTCGATGATCTTCGTCTGCTCGGGCGTGCATGTGGAGGATTTCCGCAACAAGTCGGTCTTCGCCTGGCTGCGCGAGACGCATAATCGCGGCGTGGCCGTGGGCGGCCTGTGCACCGGCGCGCATATCCTCGCCGCGGCGGGCCTTTTGTCAGGCCGGCGCTGCGCCATCCATTGGGAGAACCTGCCCGGTTTCGCCGAGGCCTTCCCCAAGGCCGAGGTCTACGCCGACCTGTTCGAGGTCGACGGCAATCTCTACACCTGCGCCGGCGGCACCGCCTCGCTCGACATGATGCTGAAGCTGATCGGCGACGATTTCGACGCCGGCCTCGTCAACCGCATCTGCGAGCAGGCGCTGACCGACCGCGTGCGCAACCCCAACGACCGCCAGCGCCTGCCGCTGCGCGCCCGCCTCGGCATCCAGAACTCCAAGGTGCTGACCATCATCGAGATGATGGAGGCCAACCTCTCCGAGCCGCAGGCGCTGGTCGACGTGGCGGAGAAGATCGGCCTGTCGCGCCGCCAGGTGGAGCGGCTGTTCCGGCAGGAGATGGGCCGCTCGCCGGCGCGCTATTATCTGGAGATCCGCCTCGACCGCGCCCGCCACCTGCTGCTGCAATCCACCATGCCGGTGGTGGAGGTGGCGGTGGCCTGCGGCTTCGTCTCGGCGTCGCATTTCTCCAAATGCTATCGCGAGCTCTACGGCCGCTCGCCGCAGCAGGAGCGCGCCGACCGCAAGTCGCTTTCGGCCGCCTGAGGCCGCAAGAAAGCCCGCGCGAAAGGCGGTCGCCGCATGCGCCGTTTATGTCGTAGAAAGACGATTGCGACACGCATGCGCACATTATGTTTCGGCACGAACACCAATCGGGGTCACATGAAATGGCGGAATTTCCCAAAAAGGCGAAGGTAGTCATCGTCGGTCTCGGCGGCATCGTCGGCGCGTCTGTCGCGCACCACCTGATCGAGCGTGGCTGGGACGACATCGTCGGCATCGACAAGTCGGGCATCCCGACTGATATCGGCTCGACGGCCCACGCCTCCGACTTCTGCTACACGACCAGCCACGATTTCCTGTCCTGCTGGACCACGCTCTATTCTATCGATTTCTACGAGAAGATGGGCCATTACGCCCGCGTCGGCGGCATCGAGGTCGCCCGCGTCGGCGACGACGCCCGTATGGACGAGATCAGGCGCAAGATCGCCTCCGGAAAAGCTTTCGGCACCCGCGCCCGGCTGATCGAGCCGGCCGAGATCAAGGAGAAATTCCCCCTCATCGAGGAAAGCCTCGTGCAGGGCGGGCTGTGGGACCCCGACGCCGGCCTCGTCATCCCGCGCTCGCAGACCGTCGCCGGCAAGCTGATCGACCGGGCGGAAGCCGCCGGCAAGCTCAAATCCTTCGCCAACACCCCGGCGCAGTCGCTGGTGATCGAGAACGGCCGCATCAAGGGCGTCGTCACCCATCGCGGAACCATCGAGGCGGATTACGTCATCGTCTGCGCCGGTCTCTGGGGCCGCCTGATCGCCGAAATGGCCGGCGAGGACCTGCCGGTCATGCCGATCGACCATCCGCTCACCTTCTTCGGCCCCTATAACGAATTCGAGGGAACCGGCAAGGAGATCGGCTGGCCGCTGATGCGCGATCAGGGCAACTCCGCCTATATGCGCGACACCGGCGACCCGAAGACCGCCGAGGGCGGCCAGATCGAATGGGGCTATTACGAGGAGAAGAACCCGCGCCTCTGCCATCCGCGCGACCTGCTGGAGAAGCACGAGGCCCGTCTCTCCCCCTCGCAGCGCGACCTCGACATGGAGCAGATTCTGGAGCCGCTGGAACGCGCCATCGAGCTGACGCCGATCCTCGGCGAGCTGGGCTATAACGAGGGCCATTCCTTCAACGGCTTCCTTCAGGTCACCACCGACGGCGGCCCGTCCATGGGCGAAAGCCAGAAGGTGCGCGGCCTCTGGTACGCGGTCGGCATCTGGGTCAAGGACGGCCCCGGCATGGGCAAGCTCATCGCCGACTGGATGACCGACGGCCGCACCGAAATCGACCACCACGCCATCGACTACGCCCGCTTCTACCCGCACCAGATGACCGAGCAGTTCATCTGGGACCGCTGCACCGAGACGGCGATGAAGGTCTACAACCCCGCCGTTCATCCGCGCGAGCCCTTCTCCAAGGGCCGCAACATCCGCCGCTCGCCCTTCTACGAGCGCGAGAAGGCGCTGGGCGGCTATTTCATGGAGCTGGGCGGCTGGGAGCGCGCCCATGGCTACGCCGCCAACGAGCACCTGCTGGAGAAATATGGCGACCGCGTCCCCGTGCGCGAGAACGAATGGGACAACCGCCATTTCTGGCGCGTCTCCAACGCCGAGCACCTGCATCTGAGCGAGGATTGCGGCATCATCAACCTGTCGCACTTCTCCATGTACGACATCGAGGGGCCGGATCATGTCGAGCTGATGGAATGGCTCTGCGCCGCCAAGATCGGCGGCGACGCCAATATCGGCAAGGGCGTCTACACCCACTTCCTCGACGACGAGGGCATGGTGCGCGCCGACTTCACCGTCATCCGCATGGCCGACCGCATCCGCATGATCAACGGCGCGGACGCCGGCCCGCGCGACTTCAACTATATGCGCCGCGTGGCCGAGGATAAGGGCTTCGACGTCACCATCACCGACGTGACGGAGAAATTCGTCACCATCGGCATCTGGGGTCCGAACGCCCGCGAGAACCTGAAGAAGGTGGTGGAGAACCCGGAAGGGCTCGACGCCGAAAACTTCCCCTTCGCCGCTATCAAGCCGATCCGCATCGCCGGCAAGGACGTGACGGCCTTCCGCATCTCCTATGTCGGCGAGCAGGGCTGGGAATTGCATATGCGCTACGAGGACGGCCTCGCCGTCTGGGATGCGCTGCGCTCGACCGGCGTCATCGCCGTCGGCGTTGAGACCTACGCCAACACCCGCCGCATGGAGAAGAGCCTGCGCCTGCAAAACGCCGATCTGCTCACCGAGTACAACCTGCTCGAAGCCGATCTCGCCCGTCCGAAGGTGAAGGAGGCCGATTTCCGCGGCAAGGCCAAGCACCTCGAATACAAGGCGCGCGAGCACCAGCCGGCCATGCTGTGCACGCTGGTGATGACCGACAATGTCGATAGCAACGGCGTCAAGCGCTACCCGGTCGGGATCATGCCGGTGATGGACCCCGACACCGGCGAGACGCTGGTGGACGAGCTGGGTCGCCGCTCCTTCACCAGCTCGGTCGCCTATGGTCCCACCATCGGCAAGAACATCGCGCTCGCCTACCTGCCCTGGTCGCATTGCCAGGTCGGGCGCAAGCTTGCGGTGGAATATTTCGGCGAGACCTACCCGGTCGAGGTGGCGGCGGTCGGCTACAAGCCGCTCTACGACCCCGAAAACCTCAAGCCGCGCAGCTGAAATTCGGCGAGGCATAAATGCGGCGGAAACAACGAGATAGAGCGCCGATTTGATTCAGATCGGCGCTCTAGGCGTCGATCCCAAGCCCCGCTCGCCGCAAAAGCCAGCCGGGCCAGATCGCGGCCACGGCCGCATGGCGCGCCCGGACGGCTTCCGGCCACGCCGTGTCGATATTGCTGGCGCGGTAGCGCGGATCGTCGATGGAGGTCACGATGACCGGCACCGCCCCGAACTGGTCGGCGGTGACGTCGACGATCAGCCCGCCGCTGACGACCCAGGCGTGGCTTGCCCAGCCGCCGAGTCCGAGAAACCCGAACTGTCCTTCCGCGCCGGGAACCCCGTTGCTCCATTCGGCCGCATGGCCTTCCAGCCGCAGCGCGTCGCGCAGGAACAGGCTGCTCCTGCCGCATGTGTTGGCGGAGAGAACGCCCGCGCCGGCCCCGCCGCGCCAGCCGTCCCAGACCGGCTCCAGATAGGCGCGCACGGCCGCGGCCAGCCGGAAAAGCCTTTCGTCCATGCCTTATTTCAGCGTCGCCTTGCCGGAGCCGAGCGTCACCGCCTCGCTGCCGGTCAGCGCCTCGCGGTCGCCGTTGGGGAAGGTGACGAAGCAGCCCGAGGGGCAGAACTCGACCGTCTCGCCCGGCGCCACGATCAGCTCGCGCCGGGCCGAGCCCTCGGTGACGACCACCGTCTGCGCCGCGCCCTCGCCGTTGGAAAGACTGGCCGCCCCGGCCGCAGCCGGTGCCGCAATCACGCCGGCCGTCAGGAAAACGCGGCTCCAAACCCTCGCATGTCTGGCCATATCGCTGTCCGGCGTCTCCGCCGCTCCCGCCTCTTTATGACCCTATTTATAGGCATCGCGAACTGAACCGCAACTGAACGGCGTCACGCCGTCTCGTCATGGTCGCCGCCGTTCTTCGCCGCGGGCGGGCGGACGCCGGCCGCTTCCGGCGGCGGCATGGTGACCACCACCTGCGTCGTCGACGTGGTCGAGGCCAGCCGCAGCCCCTCGGCGGCGAAGCGCTCGACGATCTGGAAGCGCAGCTCGTTCTTGACGCCGCCGGTGGAGGTGATGTCGGCCACGAAGGCGTAGAGGTCGAAGGTCAGGGTCGAATCCGTCATACTTTGCAGCGCCACGAAGGGCTCGGGATTCTTCAGGATCGACGAATGGCCGCGCAATATCTCCATCAGCAGCGCCTGCACCCGGCGCGGCTCGGCCGTATAGGCGGCCTGCACGTTGAGGTCGATGCGGCCGAGCTTGTTGCGATGCGTCCAGTTGCCGACATTGCCGTTGATGAGGCTGGAGTTCGGCACGATGATCGACTGCTTCTGGAACGTCTCCACCTCGGTGGCGCGCACGCTGATCTTCTTGACGATGCCGCTGACGCCGCCCGCCTCGACCCAGTCGCCGACCTTGAACGGCCGCTCGGCCAGGAGGATCAGGCCGGAGACGAAATTCTGCACGATGTTCTGCAGGCCGAAACCGATGCCGAGCGACAGGCCGCCGGCGATCAGCGCCAGGTTGGACAGGTTGAAGCCCGCCGCAGAGATCGCCATCAGCGCCGCCAGGCACAGGCCGACATAGCCGATCACCGTGCGGATGGAGTTGCGCACGCCCGAATCGACGCGCCCGCGCGCCAGCACCGAATTGTCGAGCCAGTTCTGGAACCAGCGCGTCAGCGCATAGCCGAGCGCGAACAGGAGCACCCCCGTAAGGATACCCATCAGCGAGATCGAGATATTGCCGATCTGGAAGCCGGTCATGAGCTGGAGGAAGCCGGACCGGATCTCCGCCCACTGGAAGCCGAGCTGCATCAGCACCAGCGGAATGCCGATCAGCGCCACGATCAGGTTGATCGCCACGCCCGCCACCAGGCCTAACTGGTCCAGCGCCGCGTCGCCGAGGTCGAAGCGCTCCTTCATCGCCTTGCCGGCGCGGCTGACGCCGAAGGCCTGCTCGGCCGAGATCGCATGCGCGGTGAGGAAGCCGAGATACATGGTGACGAGGAAGGCGCCCGTCACCACGATCTGCTGCGAGATGAAGCGCGCCAGCCCGATATAGCCCGGCAGCGCCGTCACGATGGGCAAAAGGCCGAGCACGATCAGGAAGATGCGGAACGGCCGCGGCCAGCGCCTCACCGCGCCGTCCGACTTGCGCTCGACCGGCTTGAGGAAGGCGATGAACAGGATCAGCACGCCCGTCGCCACCGCCGCGGCGAGGCTTTTCGCCATGGTCAGCGACAAAGGCGAGGCCATCACCTGGTTGATGGCGCCGGCGAGCGAGTCGATCCCGTTGGTCAGCGCCGTGGCGGTGATCAGCCAGGCCAGGATGCGCCCCGGCCGCGGCGCGATCGGCGCCAGCCGCCAGGCCGGCATATCGTAGCTCAGGATCGCCGCCGCCAGCCGGTGGATGAAGAACACCAGCCCCAAAACGATGAACAGCGCTTCGAGCAGCGAGGCGATGTCCGGCCGCAGCACGTTGAAATAATTCATGAAGAAATAGGTCGTAGCCAGGAACACGCCCACCGCCGCCGAAGGGATCACGGTCGACCAGAAGGCGACCGAGAGCCGGCTCAGATAGGACGGATTCTCCAGCGCCGGGTCGCGCTCGTAGACGCGGCCGAAGAAGCGGCGCGCGCCGAAATGCATGAGAAGCGCCACCGCGGCGGCGAAGCACACCGCCGCCAGGAAGGAGTTGAGCTTGAAGGTGATGACGAAGCGCCACCACGAGGCGATGATGCGCCCCAGCGCCACGAACTGGTCGTTGGCCGCCGTCGCCACCTGCGAACCCAGCGCCACGTCGATATTGACCCGCTGCGACAGGGTGCGCGCGAAGAGGTCGCGGCGCAGGTCGCTGATCTGCGCCGCCATGCGGTTGACGGCGAGCGAGGTGTCCTCGGTCTCGCCGATGGCGGCGTTGATCTCGGCCTTCTCGGCCGAAAGCTTCTGGCGCTCGTCCGACACCATCAGCGGCTCGGCCGGCTGGTCGGCGGCGGGCGCGGGGCCGAGCTGCTCCAGCCGCCGGTTGATCTCGGTGAGGCGCGGTCGGTAGGCGACGCCCGCGTCGAGGAGCTTCTTCGACAGCGCGTCGAGCTTCAATTTGATGTCGGCCAGCGCCTCGTCGCTGGAGGAAGATTTCTGCACCTGCTCGCCGAGGTCGCGCGCCTCCTGCTTCAACGCGTCCACCGCCGCGCGCTGCTGTTTGAGCGCGTTGGAGACGGGCGGCTGCGCCTGGTCGGCGGGCTGCGCCGGCTGGGCGGCCGGGGCCGGTTGCGCCGGCTGGGGGGCGGCCTTGTCCTGCGCGAGAACGCTTCCCGCTCCCAGGGAGAGCAGGACGGAGAAGACCACGATGCGAAGCGCCGATAAATATGCCACTCTTGAAACTGCCGGTCATGAAAGGCCGCTTTTTTCCAAAAACGGCGCTGAAAACTGCGAAACCATGTTCATTACAGCAAATTATGGCGATCATGAAGCGGGCGCGCGGGCAGTATTCCCTTGTTCCGGGCGGCGCAAGTGGTTAATGAGGATTCGCGGCGGGCGCGAAAACCGCCCCGCAGCGTAAATCTCTGCGAGGAAAGCAATCTCTGCGAGGAAAGTCGGGCATTCGATGACAGGCGCGATGGGCAAGGACGGGCGTTGGCGGCATGGCCTCATGCTGTTCGTCGCTTGCGCGCTGTCCTGCGCCGCCTTCCTGTTCGCCGTCGACCTCTCCGCGCCTGAAAGCGAGCCGGCGCGCGCCGGCGCCGCCGCCCCGCGCCAGCAGTCCAAGCCCGTCCAGCCGCCGACGCGCGCCATCCTGGCCGACGTCATCGCGGCCAAGATCAAGGCCGTGCAGATGGCCGGCGGCGACGCCCTGCCCGCCGTAGCCCCCTGCCTCGCCCTCCCCGGCGACGCGCCGGCCGAGGCGCGCGCCGCCTTCCGGCGCATGGTCGCGGCGCCCGGCGCCTGCGTCCTCGCCCGCGGCCCGCCCGCGCGGGCCTGACGCCCGAAACAATCCAGAAACAGCGCCCGGCGCCGGCCCAAGGCCGTCCCGCGAGCGCCACGAAGCCGGAATTCATCCATGCGTACTTCAAAATGGCTCGTCGTGCTGTACAGCCTGATCGTCGCGATCGGGCTCGTCATCCTCGTGCCCAATGTCTTCACCCAGAAGCAGCTCGAGGCCATGCCCTCCTGGTTCCCCAAGCGCCAGATCACGCTGGGCCTCGACCTGCGCGGCGGCTCCTATCTCGTGCTTGAGGTCGACGCCGCGGCGCTGAAGAAGGACCGCCTGCGCGCGCTGCTCGACGACGCCCGCTCCAAGCTGCGCGCCGAGCGCATCCAGCCGCAGTCGATCCGCCAAGCCGGCGACGCGGTCGTCGTGACCGTCCCCGACGCCGACCAGCGCGCCAAGGCCGAGACCGCCCTGCGCACGCTGATCTCGCAGGTCAACACCTCCGGCTTCGGCACGGCGATCAACGACATCGACGTCAATACGGCCGACAACCAGATCCGCCTGACCCTGACCGAGGCCGGCTTCAACTACCGCCTCGACGCGGCGCTGACCCAGAGCCTCGAGATCATCCGCCAGCGCGTCGACCAGGTCGGCGTGGCCGAGCCCTCGATCCAGCGCGTCGGCTCCGACCGCATCGTGGTCCAGCTTCCGGGCCTGCAGGACCCGGCCGAGCTGCGCCAGCTTCTCGGCTCCACCGCCAAGATGACCTTCCACATGGTCGCCGACGCCAATCCGAACGATCCGCCGCCCCCCGGCGTCACTATCATGCCGGATTCCAAGAACCCCGCCGTCAAGTACCCGATCGAGGACCAGGTGGCGCTGTCGGGCGAGCGGCTGACCGACGCCCGCGCCGGCTTCGACCAGCGCAGCAACGAGCCGATCGTCTCCTTCAAGTTCGACAGCCTCGGCGCGCGCCAGTTCGCCGACATCACCACCAAGAACGTCAACCGGCCCTTCGCCATCGTGCTCGACGGCAAGGTGCTGAGCGCGCCGGTCATCCGCGAGCCGATCATCGGCGGCTCGGGCCAGATCAGCGGCTCCTTCACCGTGCAGGACACGGTGGTGCTGTCGGCGCTGCTGCGCGCCGGCGCCCTGCCCGCGCCGCTCACCGTCATCGAGGAGCGCACGGTCGGCCCCGACCTCGGCGGCGACGCCATCAAGATGGGCCTCACCACCGGCGTCATCGGCTTCGCGCTGGTGGCGGGCTTCATCCTGCTGCTCTACGGCTTCTGGGGCCTCATCGCCAATGTGGCGCTGCTGCTCCACACCGTGCTGACCCTGTCGGCGCTGAGCCTCATCGGCGCCACGCTGACGCTGCCCGGCATCGCCGGCATCATCCTGGGCATCGGCATCGCGGTCGACGCCAACATCCTCATCAACGAGCGCATCCGCGAGGAGACGCGCAAGGGCCTCGGCGCCATGGCGGCGTTGGACAAGGGCTTCCGCAGCGCCTTCGCCACCATCGTCGACGCGAACGTGACGACCCTCATCGCCACGGTGCTGCTCTTCTCCTTCGGCACCGGCCCGGTGCGCGGCTTCGCCGTCACCATGATGCTCGGCATCGCCATCTCCATGTTCACCGACGTCACGCTGGTGCGCATGATCATGAGCTGGTTCGTCCGCCGCCGGAAGCTCAAGGTGCTGCATATCGAGCCGCTGTTCCACTTCGTGAAGGAACACACCAATATCCGCTTCATGAACGCGCGCTTCATGGGCATCGGCGTCTCCATCGTGCTGTCGGTGGCCTCGCTGGTCCTGTTCTTCAAGCCGGGCCTCAATTACGGCATCGACTTCAAGGGCGGCATCCAGGCCGAGATCACCACCTCGCAGCCGGCCGACCTGTCGCAGCTGCGCGCCAAGCTGTCGAGCCTGAACCTCGGCGAAGTGGCGCTCCAGACCGCCGGCAGCCCCAGCCAGGTGCTGATCCGCGTGCAGCGCCAGGAAGGCGGCGAGGAAGCCCAGACGGTGGCCGTCAACAAGATGCGCCAGGCCGTGACCGAGCTCGATCCCGGCGTGAAGATCGAGCGCACCGAGGTGGTCGGCCCGAAGGTCTCGGGCGAGCTGGCCCGCTCGGGCCTCACCGCCGTCATCCTGTCGGCGGTGGCGATGCTGTTCTATATCTGGTGGCGGTTCGAGTGGTTCTTCGCGCTGGGCGCGATCGCCACGCTGATCCTCGACACCACCAAGATCGTCGGCTTCTTCGCGCTCACCCAGCTCGACTTCAACCTGACCGCCATCGCCGCGCTGCTCACCATCATCGGCTATTCGGTCAACGACAAGGTGGTGGTCTACGACCGCATGCGCGAGAACATGCGGCTTTATAAGTCCAAGCCGCTGCGCGAGATCATCGACATGAGCATCAACCAGGTGCTGGTGCGCTGTATCTACACCTCGATGACCACTTTCCTGTGCATGTTCCCCATGGCGATCTGGGGCGGCAGCGCGGTCCATAATTTCGCCTTGCCGATGCTGTTCGGCATCGTGATCGCGACCTCGTCCTCGATCTTCATCGCCGCCCCGATCCTGCTGCTGCTCGGCGACTGGTGGCAGCGCCACAAGGCGGCGCATCGCGTGGAGGAAAAGGGCCCGGAAAAAGGCGCGGCCGCGCAGAAATGACCATCCGGCGGGGCGGCTTTAACGCCGCCCCGCTTCCCGCCCGCGTCCCCGACGCCCACCATGAAAGGGAAAGGCAGAGATGCCCCATGACACGCCGTTGATCGCGACCATCGTCATCGGACTTTGCCTCGCCTTCGTCTTCGGCGTCGTGGCCACGCGGCTGAAAATCTCTCCGCTGGTCGGCTATCTGCTCGCCGGCGTCATCGCCGGTCCGCACACGCCCGGCTTCGTCGCCGACCAGGACCTGATCCTGCAGCTGGCCGAGATCGGCGTCATCCTGCTCATGTTCGGCGTCGGCCTGCATTTCTCCTTCAAGGACCTGATGTCGGTGAAGGCCATCGCCGCGCCGGGCGCGCTGGCGCAGATCGCCGTCGCCACGGCGCTCGGCCTCGGCCTCGCGCTGCTTCTCGGCTGGGACATGCGCGCCGGGCTGGTCTTCGGCCTCGCGCTCTCCACCGCCAGCACGGTGGTGCTGTTGCGCGCCATGCAGGAGCGCGGCCTGATGGACAGCGAGCGCGGCCGCATCGCCGTCGGCTGGCTGATCGTCGAGGACCTCGCCATGGTTCTCGCGCTGGTGCTGCTGCCCGCTTTGGCCGGCCTTTCCGGCCACGGCGCGGGCGGCGATCCGATCGCCGCGAAATTCGGCTTCGGCCTCGGCGGCGTCGTGCTCTTCACCATCGCCAAGGTGGCGCTGTTCGTGGCGCTGATGCTGGTGGTGGGGCGCAAGGTCATCCCCTGGGTGCTGGAGGTGGTGGCCCGCACCGGCTCGCGCGAATTGTTCCGGCTCGGCGTGCTGGCCATCGCGCTCGGCGTCGCCTTCGGCGCGGCGCATCTGTTCGGCGTCTCCTTCGCGCTCGGCGCCTTCTTCGCCGGCATGGTGATGAGCGAATCCGAGCTGAGCCACCAGGCGGCGGAGGAATCGCTGCCGCTGCGCGACGCCTTCGCGGTGCTGTTCTTCATCTCGGTCGGCATGCTGTTCGACCCGATGAGCCTGATCCGCGACCCGCTGCCGCTGATCGCCGCGCTCGCCATCATCCTGGTCGGCAAGTCGGTGGCGGCCTTCTTCATCGTGCGCGCCTTCAAGAAGCCCGTCGGCACGGCGCTGACCATCTCGGCCAGCCTCGCCCAGATCGGCGAATTCTCCTTCATCCTCGCCGGCCTCGGCGTGAGCCTCGGGCTTTTGCCGGCGGCGGCGCGCGACCTCATCCTGGCGGGCGCGATCCTGTCGATCTTCCTCAACCCGCTGATGTTCCTGGCCGCCGAGCGCATGCGGCCCTGGATCGAGCGCCGCCTCGGCGCAGCGGAACCGATGCAGCCGGCCGGGGGGCCGGCGGAAATGGACGACCATATGAAGCGGCGAGCGGCGGGGACCGGGCTATGAAGGCGAAAGACTATATCTGGCCCATCGTCGGCGTCTGCGCCGTGGGCGTCTCGGCCTGGCTGCTCTACCGCGAATTGCGCAGCATCTCGCTGGAGGACGTGCTCGACAGCCTCTACGCCATCCGCCTACGCCACTGGTTGCTGGCGGCGGGCTCGGCGCTGCTCGCCTACGCCGCGCTCGCCGGCTACGACCGCATCGCGCTCCTGCATCTTAGGCGCAAGATCTCGTGGCTGTTCATCGCGCTCTGCTCCTTCACCACCTATGCGCTGTCGCACAATATCGGCGCCTCCGTCGTCTCGGGCGCCGTGGTGCGCTACCGCGCCTATTCCTCGCAAGGCGTGCCGGGCGGCGACATCGCGGTGCTGATCGCCTTCTGCTCCATCACCTTCATCCTCGGCGTGGTGATGACGTCGAGCGTGGTGCTGCTGCTCGAACCGCATATCCTGGCGCGCTTCAACGAGGACCTGACGCCCGCGGTCTCCATCGTCATCGCGCTCGTCATGCTGGCCACGGTGCTGCTCTATATCTTCTGCAGCTGGCTCGGCCTGCGCCCCTTGCAGATCGGCAAGTTCCGGCTCGAATATCCGCGCCTGTCGGTGGTGGCGCAGCAATTGCTCGTCGGCCCGCTGGAGCTGATCGGCGCCGCCGGCATCATCTATTTCGCCCTGCCGGAAGCCGGCAATCCCGGCTTCCTGATCGTGCTCGGCATCTTCCTCGTCTCCTTCTCGGCCGCGCTGATCTCGCATGCGCCGGGAGGGCTGGGCGTGCTGGAACTAGTCTTCCTCAACGGCCTGCCCGACATGGACCAGGCCGACGTTCTGGCGGCGCTGATCGTCTTCCGCCTCCTCTACCTGCTCATCCCCTTCGCTTTGTCGCTGGCGGTGGTGCTGGTGTTCGAGAAATCGCAATTCACCTTGCGCTGGAACGAGAAGCCGCCCAAATAGCGCCGCCGGCCGGCTGGAAATCCATTCCCGGCCCAAGCCTTATTTTGAACGCCTGTTCCTTAAAGCGCGCCTCGCCGCCCGCTATCTTGAAATCGTTTTACAAAACCCTGTTTTTGAGGACGAAAGCGGAAGGAACAGACCCATGCCTGCGACATTGATCATCCCCGGCTACAAGGGATCGGACGCGGGCCACTGGCAGCGCCAATGGCTGCATGACGATCCGTCAGCGATCCTGGTCGAGCAGGACGACTGGCATTATCCGGTGCTTTCCGACTGGCTGCATGCGCTGGAGGCGAAACTGGCCGAGAATCCCGGCGCGGTGCTGGTGGCGCACAGCCTCGGCTGCGTGCTGGCGGCGCATCTGTCGAGCCGCCCCGCCGCCGCCCATGTGGCGGGCGCGCTGCTGGTCGCGCCGGCCGACGCCGAGACCATGGCCCGCAAGGATAGCCGCTTTTCGAGCTTCGCGCCGCTGCCGCGCCAAGAGCTGGCCTTTCCGTCCATCGTCGTCGCCAGCCGCGACGACCCCTATATGCGTTTCGCCAAGGCGGAGGCGCTGGCCGAAGTCTGGGGCTCCGGCTTCGTCGATCTGGGCCATGCCGGCCATATCAACATCGACAGCGGCTTCAGCCGCTGGCCCGAGGGCCTGATTCTCGCGGCCTCGCTTCAGCGCGAGCCGCTGAGCCGGGCGGCCTGACCGCCCCCGCCGCCCGTGCGCTGCGCGGGCGGCCTCTTTCGCAAACCTCACCAGAAGCCGCGCTGCGGATGCCGCCAGAGCAGGTGCTGGTCGCCCTGCTCCAGCCGGCTGCGGCGGCGCGCCGCCACTTCCTCGGTGCTGAGCTTCATGCCGCGCCAGGGCTGCTCCAGCGAAGCGAGCGCCAGGCCCGCCGCCCGTTTCAGCCGGTCGAAAAATTCCACGATCTTCCGCTTCATGACGTCCCGCCTCCGTTTCGCGCCGTTCCGCTTTCAGCAAGCGTGGTGAACGATGCGTTAATCTTGAGCGCGGACGCGCCTCCTGTCAATAACCCAGTTATTTTATGGGAGTTATCAGCCTGAAATAATTCGGCATCAGCCCTCGGCGCCGACCGGCCTGATGCGCACCTTGTTCACATGCCGCCCGTCCATCGACACGATGCTGAACTCCAGCCCGTCGGCGACAAAACTCTCGCCGCCGTTGGGCAGATGCCCCAGCCGCCACAGGATATAGCCGGCCAGCGTGGTGTAGCGGTCGGCGTCGTCGACCAGGTCGCGTTCCAGCACGCCGCTCAGCCTGCGGATGTCGGTCGAGCCGTCGGCCACGAAGCCGCCCTCGCCGTCGGGCGCGGCGACCGAGATTTCCTCGTCCTCGTCGGGGAACTCGCCGGCGATGGCTTCGAGGATGTCGGTCGGCGTCGCCACGCCCTCGAAGGAGCCGTGCTCGTCCACCACGATGGCGAGCTGCACCGGCGAATTGCGCAATTGCTCCATCACCCGCAGCACATTGGCGTTCTCATGCACCACCAGCGGCTGCTTGACCGCCTTGGCCCAGTCGATCTCCTTGCGGTCGGTCATGTCGAGCAGCAGGTCCTTGACCAGCGCCACGCCCTTGAACTCGTCCACCTGGCGCCGCGCCACCACGACGCGCGAATGTGACAGGGTGCGGATGGCGGCGCGCAGCTCCTCCTCGCTCTCGTCGAGGTCGAGCCACTCCACCTCGTTGCGCGGCGACATGATGGAGCGCACCGGCCGGTCGGCGAGGTCGAGCACGCCGCGGATCATCTCCTTCTCCTCGGGCAGGAACACGTCGCTGGCCGCCGTCTCGCGCGCGATCAGGTCCACCGTGTCCGACAGCGCCCCCTCGCCGCGCCCGCCGCCCAGGAGCCGCAGCACCGCGCCGGCGGTGCGCTCGCGCAGGTCGTTGGTGGTGACCAGCTTCTCGCGGTTGCGCCGCGCCGTCTGGTTGGCCGCCTCGATCAGCACCGAGAAGCCGATGGCCGCGTAGAGATAGCCCTTGGGAATATGGAAGCCGAAGCCCTCGACCACGAGGCTGAAGCCGATCATCATCAGGAAGCCGAGGCAGAGGATGACCACGGTCGGGTGTTTGTTGACGAAATTCATCAGCGGCCCCGAGGCCGCCATCATCACCGCCATGGCCACCACCACCGCCACCATCATCACCGCCAGGTGCTGCACCATGCCCACCGCGGTGATGACGCTGTCGAGCGAGAAGACGGCGTCCAGCACCACGATCTGCACGATCACCTGCCAGAACACGGCGTTGGCGATGCGCGCGCCCTTGGGGCCGTGGTCGCCCTCCAGCCGCTCGTGCAGCTCCATCGTGCCCTTGGCGAGCAGGAACAGGCCGCCCACCAGCATGATGATGTCGCGGCCCGAGAAGGTCAGGCCGCGCCATTCCACCAGCGGCTCGGTCAGCGTGACGATCCACGAGATCGAGGCCAGCAGCGCGAGCCGCATCAGCAGCGCCAGCGCCAGGCCGGTCAGCCGGGCGCGGTTGCGCTGATGCGCCGGCAGCTTGTCGGCGAGGATGGCGATGAAGACGAGGTTGTCGATGCCGAGGACGATCTCCAGCAGCACCAGCGTCACCAGTCCGATCCAGGCGTTGGGGTCGGCGATCCACTCCATGGGGCGGGCTCCTAAAGCGCTTCGACGCCGGACGCGGGCGTCCGGCGCGGCGTGAATGCATATCGGGGGAAAGGCGCAAGCCCGCGCCGGCGATGCGAAACCGGACTTCGGGAAGACGAATCGTCGCGACTGTCGTCGGGCATTAGGCGCGCTGAACCTTTGTGAGCGGGCCGGAGGAAAAGGCTCCGGCCGGAATGCGCCGCATTATGCAGAGGCGCGGCGTCGAGGCAAGACCGGGTACTGTCATTCCGCCGATCACTCGGCAGGCGACACTTGCACGCGGCGCTTGCGCTCGCGCGACGGCCGCGCCTTGAAGAAGCGCACGCCGATGACGGTGACGATCACGGTGAGGACGGTGATTCCGCCGGCGAACCACAGCATGTGGTCGCCGTTCATGCGGGCGAAGACGCCCGCGCCGCGTCCGGCCAGCCAGCCGGGCAGGAACATGACCGGCGCCCAGACCATGGCCGACAGAATGTTGGCGGTCTGGAACCGTGTCTGGTCCATCGACATCATGCCGGCCACCATCGGCACGGTGCAGCGCACCGGCCCGAAGAAGCGGCCGAGGAAGACGGCGGTGAAGCCGTAGCGGCGGAACAGCAGCCGCGCCCGCGCCACGCCGCTGCGATGCTTGTTGAGCGGCCATTTGTGGATGATGTTGCGGCCCAGCCACCAGCCGAGGAAATAGGAGATGATGTCGCCGACCACGGCGCCGATGATCGCGCCGATGATGACGGGGATGGGCTCGATGATTCCGGCGCCGACCAGGCCGCCGATGGCGATCATGATCGGGGTGGCGGGGATGAACATGCCGATGATCGCCAGCGATTCGCCGAAGGCGATGGCCCCCACGATAGGCGCGGCCCAGACCCGATGATCGGAAATGAACTGTCCGAGATCGCCGATGATGCTTTCCATTCCGTCCTCAAATACCCCGAACCGATCCGACGCCTTAAATCCCCATGCGTCGCCGTCGCCGGCCCGAAAAATCCCCTCCGTCCGCCTGATCGGCGAAACGGCTTGATGGGATGCACAGTGCCAGACAAGCATCAATAATTCATGACGCCCCGACAATTTCATGACGAACGGTGCGAAAAGCGCCCGTCGGTCCCCTCGCCCCTGCAGTCCCACCGGGGCGCGTCGTCTGAATATGGAGCCGCGCGAACCGCCATACAACGCCCCGGGCGCGAAAAACAGGTTTTCGCCGATTTTTATTCGCCGCCGATTCCCGAGCCTCCCCGCCAAAGCGCCTGATTCCACGCGGAAAATCGCCCTTCATCCCCTCTCCCCATAAAAGCGCCGCCACGCCGATCAGGCGTCGAAGCCCGCATTTCCGGGCTTTCCCGGAAGCCGAGAAACTTTTTTCAAGTTTTTTCACCGGGAAGGCTGGACAGGCGGAAAAGAGGCCGTTATAGAACCGCTCACTTCACCGGGGCCGCTGCCCTGGTCGAGCGAGTGGGTGATTAGCTCAGTTGGTAGAGCAGCTGACTCTTAATCAGCGGGTCGTAGGTTCGATCCCTACATCACCCACCATTTTTCCTTTGAAAATAAACGCTTACCGCTGATGACCTCCGAACGGACGGGATTACAAAGTCCCATCCGGCACGACCTTCGCTAAAATTTTCCGCTCCTCGATAAGCGTCCGTTATCGCGCTTCTTCTATCCTGCCGGCCTCAAACATCTTCGGCGGCGGGGGCCATGCCATTTCTGAAACATTTGTCGCGATTGCAATTCATCGGGCTGACTTGCGCCCTATCCGTCGGCGCTTTCGCGGCGCCGTTCGCGCCCAGGATCGTCTCGTGGAGCGCCGGCCGCCTTTCGTGCGACATCAAGGGCAATATCAGCATCGAGACGGGCGAGCGCATCTTCCACGTTCCGGGCCAGAAATATTATGCCGAGACGGTGATTTCGCCGCGCTATGGCGAGCGCTGGTTCTGCTCCGAGGCCGAGGCGCGGGCGGCGGGGTGGCGCAAATCCAGGGTTTGAGGCCATTTCATCCACAGCCCGGAATTTTAGCTCAAAGATTGGCTTGACGCCGCCCCCGACGCGCCTTAAACGCTCACTCACGGTCGTCGAGACCGCCGCGGCCTTCGGGCTGACGAGAAATGCGCGGGTGTAGCTCAGTCGGTTAGAGTGCCGGCCTGTCACGCCGGAGGTCGCGGGTTCGAGCCCCGTCACTCGCGCCATTCTCCCCCTTCCCTTTTTTGATCCGTCCGCCCTGTGCAATGGCCGTGGCCATGCTTTTTCACGCGCCGAACATTACGGATAATTAATCGGCCTGTTCATATGCCGTTCAGCAAAAAATAGCGACATTACCCCCACGCCAAATATCTGGCGATCGGTAAAAGCGTAATGGAGCGAGAAAACCATGAAGTCCAGAATCGTATGCATGACCGTCATAGCTTCCGCGTTGCTTTCCACTGCGGCGCTTGCGCAAGACGAAAATGGAACGAACACGGTGAAGCCCGTTCCGTCGACGGCGATGATGCAGGAAAAGCAGGACGGCCACGGCAAACGCGGCCCGATCGATCTCGAGCGTTATTCCCATATGGACGAGCTGAAGGCCGCCGACACCAATCATGACGGCGTCCTGTCGCGCGACGAGATCGAGGCCCTGGCGCTCAAGCGCATCGTCAAGCGCGAGGCGGACCGCATCGAGCGCCGCCTGGACGTCAACGGCGACGGCAAGATCTCGCTGGAGGCGATCGAGAATCAGCGCAAGAAGGAATTCGCCGCGCTGGACCGCAACGGCGACGGCAAATTGGACCGCCGCGAGCTGCGCGCCGCCCATAAGTTCGGCCATGGCGGCCATCACCACCACTGGCGTCACCGCCACGGCCACATGAAGAACCACGGCCCGCAGGACTAAGCCCCTGCGCGCCGGAGCCCGGAAGGCTTCCGGGTTCCGGCGGGGCCGCGTCAGGCGCGGATCACGCCCTTCTTGAAGATGATGTTGCCGTAGAGGCGTCTTTCGCCGGTGCGGATCACCGCGAAGGCGCCGCGCGCGCGGTCGTAGAAGGCGAAGCGCTCGATCTGCTCCACCGTGATATGGCGGCCTTCCGCCGCCTCGATGGCCGCCTCGAACTCGCCGAAGATCGCCGGCGTCTCGTTCGGGGCCTGCATGACGGTCGCCGGCTTGTCGACGAAATCGTCGAGCGGCAGCAGCGACAGCACGGCCTCGGCCATCGCGGTGGCGCTCACGCCCGAAAAATCGAGCGCGGGCACGCCCGAGGCATGCGCGGGGTAGTTGGCGTCGACGATGACGAGATCGTCGCCATGGCCCATGTCGTCGAGGATCGACAGCAGCGAACCGGTGAGCAGCGGATTGATGGTCTTGAGCATGAATTGTTTTTCCGAAAAGGGTGCGGCCCAAAGGCCGGTGCGGCCCGCAGGCCGATGTGGCTGCGAGCTTAATATGCGGCCGCGCCATAAGCAAACGCCGGCCATGCGGCCGGCGTTGCGGTTGCGGCGCGGAAAGGCCTATTCGGCCTTGGCGTCGATATCCACCTTGTCGAGCAGCACGGTGGGGTCTTGCGAGGCGGCGGCGATCTCGAGCGCGCCGACGCCCTTGTCGGACTTGGCCTTGACGGTCAGCTCGAAGACGTTCGGCTTGGCCAGGAAGGCCGAGAAAGCCGCGACCGCCTGCTGCAATTGCGGCTGGTCCGGCGCCAGCCCCTGCAGGCCGGCCGTGAGGCCGATGTTCAGCGCCTGGCGCGCATCGTCCACGCTCATGCCGTTCTCGTCGGCGTAGAGCTTCATCGCGCGGGCGATCAGGCCCTTCTCCTCCACCTTCAGCTTGACCTCGCGCGCCTTGAGGCCCAGGAGCGCCACCTGCGTCAGCACCTTGTCGCCCGAGAAGAACGCCTTGCTGAAGCCGCCGACCTCGCCCGAAAGCGACAGGCTGCCCATGTTCTCGGCGCGGACGGAGAAGTCCTTGACGAAGAGCTTCTGGCTCGGCTCGTCCCAGCTCGATTCGAGGTTGGAGGACAACACCAGCTTGTCGTAGCCCATCTTGCGCAGCTGGCCGTAGAACGGGTCGTCGATCTTCTCCGGCAGGTTCACCGCCACGTCGTCATAGGCGATGCGGATATCGGTCGGGATGCCGTTATAGGGCTTGCCGAGCTTCAGCTCGTAGGACTTCACCGTCAGCTTGATGCGCTCGGACGGGTCGGCCGCCGCGCCTTCCCCGGCGCCCTCCTCCGCGGGGAGGTCGGCGTCGAGGCCGCTCACGCGCGCGGCGCCGAATTCCGGCAGCAGCGTCGTATAGGGGAAGGTCTCGGCCTCCTCGTCGCTGAGCGCGGCGAGCTTCTTCAGCGCCGCCGCGGTGGGTGCCCAGGAGAAGCCGGTCCACGACGCCTCGGCGAATTTCATGTGGTCCTTGCCCTCGGCGAAGGAAAAGCCCTTGATCGAGACGTCGAGCTTCTGGTCGCCGAAGGACACGGCAACCCGGTCCAGCGCGCCCTCGCCCGTAGCGGCGTCGGCGCCCTTCATCTTCATGTCGCGCAGCTCCATGTCGCCTTTGCCGACCATGTCGACCAGCGACAGCAGGTCGAGGAAGAACTGATTGCGCTCGGCCGTGGGCAGCGCGTCGGGATCGGAGACGGCGGCGATCTTCTTCAGCAGCTCCGGCAGCGGCGCGGCGGCGAGCCGCATGGTGAAGCCGTCGCTGCGCACCTCGCCATAGCTGAACGAGCCTTCCTTGCCCTTCACCGCCACGTCCTTGACCGAGAACGGGCCATAGACCGGCTGCGGCTCCTTGTCGTCCGGCCCGGCGGCCTCGGTGTAGAGCCGCGCCAGGAAGACGCCGTCGAGATCCTTGCCCTCGACGGCGCCGATGGTTCCGTCCGCCTTCTCGGGCGTGGCGACGCCGTCGGCGCCCGGCTTGTCGACCGTCACGCCGAAGGTGGCGCCGCTGAGCGAATAGCGGCCGACATGGCCGTTGACGACGTCGTCCAGCGACACGTCCTTGTAGATGGCGGTCTGCTCGCCGCCGCCGACGGTCTGGGTCACGTCCACCTCGGGCGCGGCGACGCGGCGGGCCGAGAAGCGGCCGACGCGCTCGGCGAGGCTCAGCTCGTTGTCGCCGAACACGTCGGTCAGCGTCTTGCGGTCGAAGCTGGCGTGGTTGATCGACACTTCCGGCACGGTGATCTTGAACTGGTCGATGGTGGCCTCGACGCCGCTGGCGTGGAACATGCCGGGCAGGAACAGGAATTGCGGCCGGCCGTCCATGGCCGCCACGCGCAGGCTGGAGCCGTCCTTCTGCGGCAGCGTCAGGTCGCGCAGATGCACGCCGAAGAACAGGTCCGCCGTGACGGAGCCGGCCGAGCCGCCCTGCTTCTTCAATTGCGCGGCGATCGCCCGCTGCAGCGTGATCTTGTATCCGGTCATGCCGGCCGCAGCCAAAACCACCACGGCCACGCCGGCCAGAAGCGCCTTGCGTCCGGCGCCGAAACGGGCCTTCTTTGCCTCAGTCTGTTCCACGATAATGCGTCCCTCGTTGCAAATAAATTCAGCGGTTTCTGTAACCGCCCGAAATTCCGGCGGCAAGCCTTGTCGGCTATTTTAGGTCGGTCAAGCGCGCGCGGGGCTGGACGACCAGCTCGCCCTCCGCCTGCATTATATGCGCCGAGACGCCGTAGACGGCGGCGAGCAGCGCCGGCGTCAGCACCGCGGCGGGCGCGCCGTCGGCGGCGACGCGGCCCTTATCCAGCACGATCAGCCGCGTGCAATGCGCCGCGGCGAGCCCGAGGTCGTGCAGCGAGGCGATCACGGTGCGGCCCTCGGCGGCGAGGCCGGCGAAACAGTCCATCAGGCCGATCTGGTGCCCCGGGTCCAGCCCCGCCGCCGGCTCGTCGGCGAGCAGGACCGGCGTGTCCTGCGCCAGCGCGCGGGCGATCAGCGCCCGCGCCCGTTCGCCGCCCGAGAGCGCGTCCGCCGGCCGGTCGCGCAGATGCGCCACGTCCATGCGCGCCATCGCCGCCTCGACCAGCGCCGCGTCGCGGGCGTCGAGCCCGGCGAAGGGCGGCTTCAGCGCCATGCGGCCGAGCGCGCACAGCACATGCACCGGCACGGGCCAGGCCACCTCGCGCTCCTGCGGCAGATAGGCGATGGCCTGCGCCCGCGCCTTGGCCGGCAGGGCGCGCAGGTCGCGCCCGTCGAGCGCCATTTGGCCTTGCGAGGCGGCGAGCCCCAGCACGGCGCGCAGCAGCGTGGTCTTTCCCGCCCCGTTGGGGCCGATCAGGCCGATGAACTCGCCCGCCTGCGCCGTGAAGGACACGCCGTCCAGCGCCTTGCGGCCGCCGAGCGCGACATGGAGGTTCTCGATCAGAAGCGCCGTCACAACAGCCTCCGCCGGTATTGCAGCACCAGCCGCAGGAAGAAGGGCGCGCCGATCAGCGCCGTCAGCACGCCGAGCTTCAACTCGCGTCCCGGCATGATCACCCGCGCCAGTATGTCGGCTGCGAGCAGCAGCGCCGCGCCGCCGAAGGCGCTGGCGACGAGCAGTCGCGACGGCCGCGCGCCGACCAGCGGCCGCAGAAGATGCGGCGCGACCAGCCCGACGAAGCCGATGGTCCCGGCCACGGCGGTGGCGGCCCCGACCGAGGCCGCCGCGCCCAGCACGGTCAGCCATTGCGCGCGGTTGAGGTCGACGCCCATCGACGCCGCCGCGTCCGCGCCCAAGGTCAGGCTGTCGAGCGCGCGCGCCTGCGACAGAAGCATGGCCCAGCCGGCGAGGATGAAGGGCGCGGCCAGCGCCACATGCGTCATGGAGCGGTCGGCGAGCGAGCCGAGCATCCAGAACACGATCTCCATCGCGGCGAAGGGATTGGGCGAAAGATTCAGCGCCAGCGCGGTCAAGGCGCCGGCGAGGCTGGTGACGGCGACGCCGGCGAGGATGACGGCCAGCGCCCCCGCCCCGCGCCCGGCCAGCGCGCGCACCAGCAGCGCCGCGCCGAGCGCGCCGATGAGCGCCGCCAGCGGCAGCGCCAGCGGAAAGGCCAGCGACAGCCCGCTATAAAGCGCGATCACCGCGCCGAGCGAGGCGGCGCTGCTGACGCCGAGCAGGCCGGGCTCGGCCAGCGGATTGCGCAGATAGCCTTGCAGCGCCGCGCCCGACAGGCCGAGCGAGCCGCCGACCAGCACGGCCAGAAGCGCGCGCGGCAGGCGGATCTCGCGCATCACCAGCGCCACGGCGTCGCCCTCGCCGGAAAACAGCGCGCGAAAACTGCCGGCGGCGGAGATCGCCGCCGGGCCGGTCAGCAGCGACAGCGCGAACAGCGCCGCCACCAGACCCCCGAGCGCCATGAGCAAGAGCGCGAAACGCCTGTTCTCAGTCACGCGCCGCCTCCCGCAAAAGCCTGACGGCCTCGACGCTGAACGGGCCGCCGCAGACGGTCAGGCTATCGGGCAGCGTCACCACGCGGGCGCTTTTCGCCAGCGTTCGCAGCGCCGGATGGCGGAAATTCTCATAGGCCAGCGCCGGCGCGCGCGCCTCGGCCCCCAGCACCAGAAGATCGGGCTTCTCCATCACCAGCCTTTCCAGCGGCCATTGCGCCGGCCCGCTCACCCCGGCCTGTCCGGCCAGATTGTCGAGCCCGGCGAGCCGCACCGCGTCGTCGATCAGCGTGCCCCGCCCCGCCGTATAACTGTTGGCGTAATAAAGCGCGACCCGCCGCCGGCGCGAGCGCTCCGGCGGTTCCTGCAAGGCGGCCTTGATGCCGGCGACGGCGGCTTCGGCCCGGTCCTCGTGGCCGAGCAGCCGCCCCATCCGCTCCAGACCGGCCTCGATATCGGCGAAGGAGCCGGCCGGCTTGAACTCCTCGACGCGCAGGCCGAGCCGGCGCAAAAGCCCCACCGTGGCGCGCGACGAAAACGTCCCCGCCAGCACCAGGTCGGGCTTGAGCATGAACACCTCCTCCGCCTGGCCGTGATTGACCGGCAAATCTTTCGCCCGGTCGGCCAGCGCCGACAGAAGCGGATCGCGCGACAGCGCCGAGACCGACAGCAACTGCCCCTCGTCCGCCAGCGTCATCGCGAGCTGGTCGGTGCAGACATTGATCGACACCACGCGGCGCGGCGCGTCCCCGGCCCATGCCGGTAGCGCTAGCAGCGCCGCGCCGAGCGCCAGCGCCGCCCTCACGGCCGGCCCCGGCAAGCGGCCCAGCGGCGCTTGAGATGGTCGGTCACCGATTTCAGCGCCGGGCGCAGCAGATAGTCGGCGCGGAACAGGACGCCGCCCTTCACCTCCGGCAGGCTGTCGTTGAGGTCGAGCTGACGGCGGATTTCGGTAAGCCCGCCTTCCGCCGCCCAGTCGGGCTCGGAAGCCGTAGTCTCGCCGGCGCGATAGAGCGCCATGCCGATATAGAGGTCGGTCTTCGTGCCCTTCACCGCGTCCGCCCACCAGCGCACGATCTCGCCATAGGGCGCGGCCTTGCGCCCGAAGGACCAATAGACCTGCGGCGCGATGTAATCCACCACGCCGTCCTTGACCCAGCGCCGGGTGTCGGCGAAATCGCTGTCGTAATTGGTCTTGCCGGCCTGGGTGGCCGAGCCGCGCGGATCGTCGATGCGGTTGCGCCACACCCCGCCGGGGCTGACGCCGAAGCGCACATGCGGCTTGATCGCCTTGATGCGGCGATGGATGTCCTCGACCAGCAGCGTGGTGTTATGCCGCCGCCAGTCGGCCTTGCTCTTGAAGCCCGCGCCATAGCGCCGAAAAGTGGCCGCGTCGTCGAGCGGCGAGGCCGGCGTCTCGTAATAGAAATAATCGTCGAACTGCACCCCGTCGACGTCGTATTTGCGCACCACCTCGGCGGCGACGTCGCCGATCCAGCGGCGCGCGGCCGGAACGCCGGGGTCGAGCACCAGCCGCCCCGCCGCCACGCCCACCCATTCGGGATGGATGCGGTAGACGCTCTTCGGCGCGCCCGCCGGCGTATCGGCGAGCGCCCGGCGCGTCTCGGCCGAGGCGTCCATGGCGACGCGATAGGGATTGAGCCAGGCGTGGAGCTTCAGCCCCCGCTTATGCGCCTCGGCGATGGCGAAGCGCAGCGGGTCGAAGCCCGGGTCCTTGCCGAGCCGGCCGGTCAGCCACGCCGACCAGGGCTGGCGGTCCGAGCGGTAGAAGGCGTCGGCGGTGGGCGACACTTGCAGGATCACCGCGTTCAGCCCCAGCTCCCGCGCCCGGTCGAGGATGCGCAGCAACTCGTCCTTCTGCGCCTGCGCGCGGCGGGCGTCGTCGGGGATTTCGGCCGAAGCGCGCGACGGCCAGTCGAGATTGAGCACCGTCGACACCCAGGCCGCCCGGAACGCGTCGCAATCAACCGGCACGGGCGTTCTCCCGCGATGCGGCGATCACGCGGCCTGGTGGCCGCTGACGTCCTCGATGTCGATGCGGAAATAGACCGGCCGCAGCTTGCGGTCCTCGCCTTCCTTGGTGACGGTGCGGACATAGCCCGGCTCCCACCAGGAGGGCTGCGCGTCCATGAGCTTGGTCACCGCCTCCCTGTCCTCGTCGCGCGTCACTTCGTGGAAGCGGCCATGCACCACCACGGAGCGCCAGTCGGTCAGCGAATGGATATGGTCGAACAGCACGCAGACGGCGTTGTTCTTGCGCAGGGCCTCGGTCTTCTGGCCCTCGGTGGTGAAGGAATAGAGCGAGCCGCCGCTGAAGCGGAAGCCCATCGGGATGACGACCGGGCGCTGGTCGAGGATATAGGCCAGCCGCCCGACATGCGTGTTCCGTATCATGTCGCGAATATCGTATTCGGACATTTCCTTGATGATCATCGTCCTCTCCTTCCACGGCGGCCCGCCGTCCTGACATGGTCATCATAGCACGGAACGCCGCCCGCACATTGCGCGCAATCAAACGAACAGGCGGCCCTCGGCGATCTTCACCGCCGAGCCGCCGATGCGCGCGCCGCTGAGCCGCCCGCCCGCCACGTCCAGCTCCAGCCGGATGCGCGAGGGCCGGCCCATCTCCATGCCCTGCTCGATCCACCATTGCGAGCTGCCGTCGACCGGCTTGTCGCATTGCTGGATGGCGCCGGCGAAGGCGGCGACGGCCGAGCCGGTGGCCGGGTCCTCGTAGACATTGGCGCCGCAGACGAACATGCGCGCGTGGAACTTGCTGTCGAACAGGATCGTGTCGCGGCAATAGACATAGAGCGGCAGCGGACGCCCGCCGACCTGCGGCAGGCTCTCGGCTACATAGACGGGATCGATCGACACCTTGGCGGCGGCGATCATGTTGTGCACCGGCACCAGCAGATAGGGCGTGCCGGCGCTCCATATCTCGGGCACGTGATTCTCGAAGCCGATCTCGTGCGCGCCGAGCCCGATGGCGGCGGCGGCCTCCTCCTTCTCGACGCGGCGGTCGATCTTCTCCGGCAGGCGCGGCAGGTCGAATTCGGCGAAGGCGCCGTTCTCGCCCAGGATGACGCCGCAGCGCACCACGCCCACCTTCTCCTCCAGCGCCACCAGCCGGTCGGCGTCGTCGCCGGTCTTGCGCCGCCGCGCCAGCGAGATCGCCGCGCCCACGGTCGGGTGGCCGGCGAAGGGCAGCTCGTAATCGGGCGTGAAGATGCGCACCAGCGCCTCATGCGCCGGATTGACCGGCGGCAGGATGAAGACCGTCTCCGACAGGTTGAACTCGCGCGCCACGGCCTGCATGCAGGCCTCCGTCAGGCCCTCGCAGTCATGCACCACCGCCAGCGGATTCCCGGCCAGAGCCTTGTCGGCGAAGACGTCGAAAATCTCATAGAAGCGACCGGAATCGTCAGTGCCGCGCATGCTGGCTCTCCCTCTGCATCAATCCCCGCTTGAGTAGTCTACCCCGCTCTCTTTAGCAATCGAAATGCCAGTCGGCGAAGGCCCGCACATAGGACGGCGTCGCCTCGCCCATCTGGCCCGCGCCGGTGACGGGCAGCAGCCCGGCCAACTCCGGCGCGGTTTCGGTGGCCAGATGCGCCTCGGCATGCGCCAGCAATTCGCGCGCCGGCGCGTCGAAAAAATGCCGCCGGAACAAAGCGATGGAGCGGTTGCCCGTGACGAGGTTAAAACCCGGCTCGACGCGCGCCTCGGCGAGGTCCAGCCCCGTCTCCTCCATCACCTCGCGGCGGATATTGCCGTCATAATCGACCCGGTCGCCGACGAGGTCGTTGTCGTCGATGCTGCCGGAGGGAAAATAGATCCGGCCTGCGCCGGCGGTGCCCGCGCCCATGCGCGCGGCGATCAGATGCCCCTCGCGCGACACGATCACGCCCACGGCGAAGATGTGCCACGGCCGCACCGGCTCGGGATCGCGCCGCCAATACAACAGCGTCGAAAAACCGGTGCGCCGGAAATCCGCCCGCAGCGCGCCGCCGTCGAGCGTCGCCCGCGGCGCCAGATAGACCTCGCCGTCGAACAGCGCCGGCTTGGCCGCCACTTCCCGCCGCCAATTGGCCTCGATGGCGGCGTGGTGGCGCTCGGCATAGTCGAGCGGGCCGGGCGAGACGCGCACCTCGGCGCGTTCGATCGGCCGGACGGTGTTCTGCGGGACGCGCTCCATCGGCTCAGACCACGTTCAGCGTCACGGCGACTGGGCAATGGTCGCTGGCCTTGGGCCGGTCCCAGCCGGTGCGCGGATAGCGGTCGACCTCCTGCCCGGGCGGAAACACCGTGCGCCAGGGCTGGCCGCGCCGCACGATCTTCGGGATCGCGTCCTCGTTCTTCGACGCCAGGGAGGGCGAGGCCAATATATAGTCGAGCTGGCACAGGTGCCGCTCCTGCGGCCCGCGCGTGTGATAGAGCGTCCAGCGGTCCATTTCCGGCCGGCGCTCGACCAGGTTGACCGCGAAGCCGTCGCCGAGCAGCACGTCCAGCGCGCTTTCCTCCTCGCGCACCGGGGTGAAGTCGAAGCCGTTCCATTCGTCGCCGCCGACCAGCACCCGCTCGCGGTAATCGTTGAAATCGCCGCAGATCAGCCAGCGTTTGTCGGCGGCGTGGGCGGCGCCGAACTTGTCCTCGACGATGCGGCGGATCGCCCGCGTCTCGGCCCGCCGCACCGGCAGCGAGGAGGCGCGGCCGTCGAACCCGTTGCGCGCCCCGGACATGGATTTGAGATGCGTCACGAACAGCGACAGCGGCTTGCCGGCGATGCGCAGGTCGACATTGAGGCAGTCGCGCTTGAAGATGCGGTCGTGCGGCTCCAGCCCCAGCTCGGCCAGAACCGGCTCGTAGAGGCCGAAATCCTTGTAGGTGAGATGGGCGTGGCTCGTGACCTCCACCACCTCGATCGGCTGGCCGTCGCGGGTCGCATCACGCGCCATGACGGCCACGTCGATGCCGCGGCTGTCATTGCCGTCGACCAGATATTTGTGCCGGTAGCCCTGGCCGATCATCTTGAACAGATAGCCGTATTCGAAGGCGGCGAGCGCGGCCAGATTGTCCACCTCCTGCAAACAGAGGATATCCGCGCGAGCCTCGGCTATGGCCAGCGCCGTCAACTGGCGCGTGTCGTCGGCGTGGGCGACGGCGCGCGCCTGCTCCAGCAGGCGGTATTGCGCCTCGTCGCCGATCTCGAACAGTTGCAGGGAGCGATCCTGATGCAGCTCGTTGCGAAAGCCGGAGAAATCGAACCGGCGCATCAGATTCTCGACATTGAAGGTGGCGATCGTAAACATGCGGGACGCACTGTCGCCACTCGCGCGCCGCTTGGCAAGCCCTTCCGCGTCCTTATATAGAGGATGAGGAAACGGACGGATGACGATGACCAGGAAATCATGGACGATCGCGCTGCTTGCGGGGTTTTTCGCCGCCGGGCTCGTCGGCGAAAGCGGCGCGGTGGACCTCGGAAACAGCACATATGTGCAGCCGCTGACGCCGCCGCGCCCGCCCATGCCGCGTAACGCCGGCCCGAGCGGGACCTATGTCGGCAAGGGCGGCGTGCTGCATTACGAGACCGGCGGCGCGCCGGCGGACCGCGCCGGCAGGCAGGCGGGACCCAATACGGGCCCCAACGCCAGCCATATACGCTGGTGCCAGAACCGCTATACGAGCTACCGGCTCAGCGACGACACCTACCAGCCGCTCGCCGGCCCGCGCACGAGCTGCAACGCGCCGTTCTGAACCAAATAAAAAAGCCGGGCGAACCCGGCTTTTTTATGTCTTACGCAGCGGCCGACTTGGAATGGGCGCGGATCAGGCGGCCGAGCCGCTTGACGCCTTCCTCGATCAGCGCGTCGTCGGCGCGCGAATAGCTGAGCCGCAGCGTGTTGGCGCCGCTGCCGTCGGCGAAGAAGGCCTTGCCGGGCACGAAGGCCACCTTCTCGCTGTCGATGGAGGCGGCGAGCAGCGAAGCGCCGTCCATGCCCTCGGGCAGCGTGACCCAGATGAACATGCCGCCTTCCGGCTTGGTCCAGCTCGTATTGTCGGGCATGTGACGCGCCAGCGCGTCGAGCATGCAGTCGCGGCGATGCTTGTAGACCTTGGCGACCTTGGCCACCTGCGCGTCGAAGCCGCGCGCGGCCACGCGCTCGATGGCGATCTGGTTGATGGTGGAGGAATGCAGGTCCGCCGCCTGCTTCATCAGCACGAGCTTGCGGATGACCGGCATCGAGGCCACCACGAAGCCGACGCGCAGGCCCGGCGCCAGCGTCTTGGAGAAGGAGCCGCAATAGATGGTGCGGGTCTTCTCGATGTCGCCGCCGTTGCGGGCGATGTCGAGCGCCAGGATCGGCGAGATCGCCTCGCCGTCATAGCGCAGGTGCTGGTAGGCGGCGTCCTCGATCACCGGAATGTCCAGCTCGTCCGCCTGCGCGAGCAGCTTCTCGCGGCCGGCGAGGTCCACCGTCTCGCCGGTGGGATTGCTGAAATCGGCGGAGAGATAGGAGAACTTCACCTTGCCGCCGGCCTTCTCCGCGGCCTGCGCGTAGGAGGCGGGGGTGCGGTTGCCGTTCAGCGCCAGGATGTCGTAGTTGGGCTCGTAGGCGTTGAAGGCCTGAAGCGCGCCGAGATAGGTGGGCGCGGTGACGAGCGCGGTGTCGCCGGGCGACAGAAACAGCTTGCCGAGATAATCGAGCGCCTGCTGCGAGCCGGAGGTGATGAAGACGTTGTCCTCGGTGCAGACGACGCCGAACCTGGCCAGCTCGCCCACCAGCCAGGTGCGCAGCGGCTTGTAGCCTTCGGAAATGGAATATTGCAGCGCGGCGTCGGCCTCGGGACCGCCGAGGACGTCGGCGTAGGCGGCCTGGAACTCCTCATGCGGGAACAGCGCCGGATCGGGAATGCCGCCGGCGAAGGAAATGATGTCCGGCCGTTCGAGCAGCTTCAACAGCTCGCGGATTTCCGATGCGCGCATGCGTTTGGAGCGCGTTGCAAATACGTTTTCCCAGTCCAGCACGGGAAATCTCCTCAATTCGACCTTCGCGTCCGATAGGGACGATCCATTGGCGGGCAGTCAGAACCGCATTCGGGGGCCAGTTCGATTGGCTGCAAATGCTTTGGCTGCTCTCGACTTTTTAGCGCAGTTCGCCGCCGGGGAGAACGATCTTTTCCATGTTTCTATGGAATAAGACCATTCGCAAACGGACTGCGCCTAATTCAGGAAGGGGGCGCTGACGCCCCCACCCAATATTTCTAAACTCACAATCATAAGGCGCCCTGATCGTAGGGCGCTGAAAATCTGATGAGATTCCGGTTCTGGCCTGGCGAAAATGGTGACCTTCGAGAACCGGAGCGGAATATACTTAAAGTACATGAGCACCGGAAGCGCAGAAGGTCGCCATTTGCAGACGGCCAGAACCTGAATATCGCAGATTTTTAGTTGCGGGCTTTGTCGACTAGTTTGTTCTTGGAGATCCAGGGCATCATGGCGCGGAGCTTTTCGCCGACCTGCTCGATGGGGTGCTCGTCGTTGAGGCGGCGGGTGGCCTTGAAGCGGGCGGCGCCGGCCTTCCATTCCTGCATCCAGTCGGAGGTGAACTTGCCGGACTGGATGTCCTTGAGGACGCGCTTCATCTCGGCCTTGGTGTCGGCGGTGATGATGCGGGGGCCGGTGGCGTATTCGCCCCATTCGGCGGTATTGGAGATCGAGTAGTTCATGTTGGCGATGCCGCCTTCATAGATCAGGTCGACGATCAGCTTCACTTCGTGGAGGCACTCGAAATAGGCCATTTCGGGGGCGTAGCCGGCTTCCACCAGCGTCTCGAAGCCGGCGCGGATCAGCTCTACGAGGCCGCCGCAGAGCACGACCTGCTCGCCGAACAGGTCGGTCTCGCATTCCTCGCGGAAGTTGGTCTCGATGACGCCCGAGCGGCCGCCGCCGACGCCGGAGGCGTAGGAGAGCGCGATGTCGTGGGCGTTGCCCGAGGCGTCCTGGTGCACGGCGATCAGGCACGGCACGCCGCCGCCCTTCTGGTATTCGCCGCGGACGGTGTGGCCGGGGCCCTTGGGGGCGATCATGATGACGTCGACGGACTTCTTCGGCTCGATGAGGCCGAAATGCACGTTGAGGCCGTGGGCGAAGGCGATGGCGGCGCCGTCGCGCAGGTTGTCGTGGATGTGGGTCTTGTAGATGTCGGCCTGCAGCTCGTCGGGCGTGGCCATCATCATGACGTCGGCCCATTTGGCGGCGTCGGCGACGTTCATGACCTCGAAGCCGTCGGCCTTGGCCTTGGCGACGGTGGCGGAGTCCTCGCGCAGGGCAATGCGCACATTGGCGGCGCCGGAATCCTTGAGGTTCAGCGCATGGGCGCGGCCCTGGCTGCCGTAGCCGACGATGACCACATTCTTCGACTTGATCAGATTGACGTCGGCGTCGCGATCGTAATAAACGCGCATTGCTTTCTTCCCTTGCTTTGCGATTGTTCGGCTTTCCGGTCGGTCGGCCGATATTAGACCCCGTAGAGGGTGAAAAACTGCCGCGTGGCGCGCCGGGCGTCCCGGATCACCTCCGCGTCAGTCGGTTCGATCCGGTCGCCGAGCAGCAGCCGGATTTGCATGTCCCGGACGACCAGCCCGAAAAATGCGCGAAAGGCTTCGTCCATGTCGTCGAAGGCCAGGAGACCGGCCTCCTTCCCCATCGTCAGCACCGGCTTCAGGCGCGCGGCCATGGCCACCGGCCCGTTGGCGAGGACGATGTCGCCCAGGGTCGAGCGGCCCGAGGCGGCGTGGCTGACGGCGAGCCGGTTGAGCGCGATCGAGGTGCGCCCCGAAAGCACCAGCAGCCAGTCGCGGGCGAAATGCTCGAGGCTGGAGAACAGCGACTGCGCGTCGAGCTTCTCGCGCGCCAGCGGCACCACGCGCACCTTGGAGGCCTGCCAGCGCACCATGGCGGTGAGCAGGCCGTCGCGGTCGCCGAACCACTTGTAGAGGCTTTCCTTGGAGCAATTGGCGGCGCGCGCGATGCTGGCGGTGGTGAGCGCGCGGTCGCCGCCCTCGACGAGAAGGCGCAGCGCCTGCTCCAGAACGTCGTTCTGGCGCGGCGACAATATCTGCTCCCTGTGGGCCTGGGCCCCGCTCGAGTCGGGCACGGATCGCTTCCTTCGTTGTGTACTGTACGGTACGGTTCCCATGTTCTAGCGCGATCCCCCGCCCCCGTCAAGCGGAGCCTTGGGACGCTTCACGCAAAAATGAAAGGGCGCTCTCCCGCCTTGGGAAAGCGCCCTTTCAAAATTGCCGACAGCCTCGCGTCAGATATTGACCTGCGTGCCGATCTCGACCACGCGGCCGGTGGGGATCTGGAAATATTCCGTGGCGTCCGAGGCGGTGCGGGCGAGCAAGATGAACAATTTGTCCTGCCACAGCGGGATGCCCGAATGCGGCGAGGCCTTGAGCGAGCGGCGCGACAGGAAGAAGGACGTGGTCATGATGTCGAACTTCCAGCCGAGCTTGCGGCACAGGCCCAGCGCGCGCGGGATGTTGGGCTGCTGCATGTAGCCGAAGGTCAGCGTCACCTGCATGAAGCGCTCGTTATATTGCGACACGCGGGCGCGGTCGGCGCTCGACACCCAGGGCTTGGGCGCCGTCACCAGCGTCAGGATGACGTTGCTCTGGTGCAGCACCTTGTAGTGCTTGAGGCTGTGCATGAGCGCGGTCGGCGCGCTTTTCGGGTCGCCGGTCAGGAACACGGCCGTGCCGGGCACGATGGTCGGCGGGCGCTTCTCCATCTGCCGCACGATGAGGTCGAGCGGCACCTCGGCCTTGCGGGTCTTCTGGAACAGGTGGCGCGTGCCGCGCACCCAGGTCCACATGATGATGACCAGCACCGCCGCCAGGCTGATCGAGGCCCAGCCGCCCTCGCGCACCTTGATGATGTTGGCGGCGAAGAACATGATGTCGCTGAGCAGGAAGGCGGTGATCAGCGGCAGCGCGCGGCTGACGCGCCAGTGCCAGATGCGCGTCATGACGATATAGAGCAGCACCGTCGTCACCAGCATGTTGCCCGTCACCGCGATGCCGTAGGCCGAAGCCAGCCGGCTCGACGCCTCGAAGCCCAGCACCAGGATCACCACGGTGAGGCCGAGCAGCAGGTTGACGCGCGGCACGTAGATCTGGCCGTGCAGCTTCTCCGACGTGTGCTGGATCTCGAGGCGCGGCAGGATGTTGAGCTGCACCGCCTGCCGCGCCACCGAATAGGCGCCGGTGATCACCGCCTGGCTGGCGATGACGGTGGCGGCGGTGGCGAGCAGCACCATCGGCCACAGCGCGAAGCCGGGCAGCATCTGGAAGAAGGGCAGCTCCAGGTCCTTGCCGGTATGGGTCAGCACGAAGGCGGCCTGGCCGAAATAATTCAGCACCAGGCAGGGGAACACGATCCACAGCCAGGCGATGACGATGGGCTTGCGCCCGAAATGGCCGAGATCGGCGTAGAGCGCCTCGGCGCCGGTCATGGCAAGGAACACCGCGCCCACCGTGACGAAGGCGACGCCCGGGCTGCCGGTCAGGAAATGGAAGGCGTAATAGGGGTTGAGCGCCCACAGCACGTCGGGGGAATCGAAGATGTGCCAGGCCCCGGCCGCGCCGATGGCCAGGAACCACACCGCCATCACCGGGCCGAACACGATCGCCACCTTGGCGGTGCCGAAGCGCTGCACCGAGAACAGCGTCATCAGGATGACGACGGTGATGGGCACCACGAAGGGGTTGAGATGCGGCGCGACGATGTTGAGGCCCTCGACCGCCGACAGCACCGAGATGGCCGGCGTGATGACCGCGTCGCCGAAGAACAGCGCCGCCCCGCATATGCCGACGCCCAGAATGACGTCGGGCCGTCCCTTGAGGGCGGCCCGCACCAGCGCCATCAGCGAAAGGATGCCGCCCTCGCCGTTATTGTCGGCGCGCAGCACGAAGATCACGTATTTGACCGTGACGACCAGCGTCAGCGCCCAGAAGATGATCGACACCACGCCGAGCACGTCGGTGCGCGACAGCCCGCCGACGGAGCCCGCCGCGTGCAGCGCTTCGCGCAGCGCGTAGATCGGACTGGTGCCGATGTCGCCATAGACCACGCCGAGAGCGCCCAGCACCAGCGTCTTCAGGCCGTCATGGGCGTGCTCCGGCTCGTCCGGCGGCAGGCTGATCTCCGCGCCCGGCATGGCGGGGGGAGTGAGATCGACGCCGTTTTGTTCGCTGCTCATATGCAGGCCCTTCGCGACTGGCTGAACACGATGTGATGGGAAAAGGCGCAAAAATCCGGCTCCGGCGCCGGGCGCGCCCAACTTTCGCCCGAACAGCCTCTTCTCATGCGCGTCGACCCGGAATGCGGATATGGCCTCGACGGGGTCTTCATCAGTTCCGCGCGCTCCGACGCAAGAGGATTTGGGCGGACGGCCTATAGCCAGCCGCCCGCGGATGCAAATGCGCATTTTGCAAGGCTTGCCCGCAAGCCATGCGCGAGGCGCATTTCCGCCTCATCCGGCCAGCGCGGCGACGAAGCGCCCGACCGTGATCGGCATGCCGTAGAAGAGCGCGTCCGCCGTCAGCCCGTGGCCGATCGACACTTCCGCCAGTTGCGGCACGCGCCTCACCAGCGGCGGCAGGTTCTCCACCGTCAAATCGTGCCCGGCGTTGACCGCGAGCCCCAGCGCCGTCGCGGCGTCAGCGGCGCGCCCTAGCCGGTCGATCTCGCGCGCGGCGGCCTTTTCGTCGTCATAGGCGCCGCCGTAGGGGCCGGTGTAAAGCTCGACCCGGTCGGCGCCCAGCTGCTTCGCCAGCTCGTAGCCGGCCGGATCGGGATCGGCGAACAGCGACACGCGCATCCCCTTGCCCTTGAGCCGCGCCACGACGGGCGCGAGGAAATCCGCCTTGGACAGGAAATCCCAGCCGTGGTCGGAGGTGGCCTGCATCGGATCGTCCGGCACCAGCGTCACCTGCTCCGGCTGGTGCTTCTCGACCAGGTCGAGAAAAGCCTCGCTCGGAAAGCCCTCGATGTTGAACTCGGCCTGCGGAAACTCGTCGTCGATCAGCGCGCGGATATCGGCCAGGTCGGAGAAGCGGATATGCCGCTGGTCCGGGCGCGGATGCACGGTGAGGCCCGCCGCGCCCGCTGCCAGCGCCGCGCGGCCAAGCCCGGTGACGGAGGGCCACGGCAGGTCGCGCCGGTTGCGCAGCATGGCGATGGCGTTGAGATTGACCGACAATTTTGCAGGCATGAAGGCGGGGCTCCAGAGATGTTTCTTCCGCTTTATACCGTCCGGCGCGGGAAAGTGTGAGCGTTTTCCCGTCGCACCCCGCCGATTGTGGGCGGCGGCGAAACCGGGCTTGCGCAAGCCGGCGGCAGGCGCAACAATGCCGCCCGAAGCAGCGCGCCCGCGATCGGAGGTTCCCCATGCGCAACGAGGACATTCCCGTCGTCCGCCGGATTCCGGCCAGCCGGGACGACGTTTTCGCCTTCGCCGTCGAGGGCTATCTCAACGACGCGGCGCTGGAGAATCTCTACGGGCTGCTCGACGCCGCCTATGAGGAGCACGACAAGATCGACCTGCTCATCCGCCTGTCGGGCTATGACGGCTTCGACTGGGGCTCGGCCTTCTCGGAATCCATGCTGACGCTGCGCGCCAAGTCGCTCCGGCACCTGCGCCGCTACGCCATCGTCGGCGGGCCAGTCTGGATACAGGCCAGCATCCGGCTGATGCACCCGTTCCTGTCCATCGAGATGCGCGGCTTCGAGACCGAGGACGAGCCGGAGGCCTGGGCATGGCTGGAGGCCCAGCCGGCCGAGTGACTGCGGCGAAGAAAGCGCCCTATTTGACCACGATCAGCTTTTCGGCGGCGCGGGTGATGGCGGTGTAGAGCCAGCGCTCGCGCGTGTCGCGGAAGGCGAAGCTCTCGTCGAACAGCACCACATTGTCCCATTGCGAGCCCTGCGCCTTGTGCACGGTCAGCGCGTAGCCATAGTCGAAATCGTCGAAGCGCTTCTTGGTCTGCCAGGGGATCTCGCTGTCGGGCTCCTCGAACTGCGCCTTGAGCAGCTTGATCTTGGCCACGCCGCGATCCTCGTCCTCGGGCGTGACGAGGAGGTTGATGCCGGGCTTCACCGTCTCCTTGGAGGCGGTCATCACCTTCCACAGCGAGCCGTTGAGCAGGCCCTTGGCCGGGTCGTTGCGCAGGCAGACCAGCTTGTCGCCCGCCTGCGGATAGCCGGCGGTGAAGCCCTTCAGCTCGCGCAGGCGCTGGTTGTAGCGCCGCCGCGTGCGGTTGGTGCCGACCAGCACCTGGTCGGCGGCCATCACCATCTCCTGGTCGACCTGCGCCTTGGTGATGACGCGGGCCGAGCCGAAATCGCCCAATTCCAGCTCGCGCCCCTCGCGCACGTCGAGCGCCATGCGGATGATGGGATTGTCCCGCGCCTGGCGGTGGATTTCGGTCAGCAGATGGTCCGGCTCGTGCTCGGTGAAGAAGCCGCCGCCGGAAATGGGCGGCAACTGGCCGGGATCGCCCAGCACCAGGATCGGCGTGCCGAAGCTCATCAGGTCGCGGCCCAGCGCCTCGTCGACCATGGAGCATTCGTCGACGACGATCAGCGCCGCCTTGGCGACCGGGCTCTGCCGGTTGAGCGAGAAGGTCGGCGCGATCGAGGTCTTGCCGGTGGTCTCGTCCTCGACCGCCTCCTCGCCGCGCGGGCGATAGATCAGCGAATGCAGCGTGCGGGCGTTGGTCGCCCCCTTGGAGCGCAGCACCTGCGCCGCCTTGCCGGTGAAGGCGGCGAACTGCACGTCGCCGTCGACATGCTCGGCGAAATAGCGCGCCAGCGTGGTCTTGCCGGTGCCGGCGTAGCCGAACAGCCGGAAGATCGGCTGGCGGCCTTCCTTCAGCCACAGCCCGACTTCCTTCAGCGCCCGATCCTGTTCCGGTGAGAATTGCATCCCTCCTTCAGACAGGATTCGCCGCCCGAAAACAAGATCAAACCGTGATCATCCCACGCCGCGCAGCATGGGCCACAGGCTGACGAGCAGCATGCCGGCCATGGCGAGGTTGAAGCAGCGGCGGCGGAACGGATCGGCCAGCCAGCCGCGCAGCGCCATGCCGCAGCCGGTCCACACCGCCACAAGCCCGACGCAGGAGACGGTGAAGACCACGGCCAGCACGAGGTCCCAATGCGCGCCGCGATGGGCGTAGGTGGTGACGCCGGTGACGACGATGGCCCAGGCCTTGGGGTTGATCCACTGGAAGGCCATGGACTCGGCGAAGGTGATCGGCCGTCGCGCCCCGGCGAGCGCCATGTCGGCCGGCGCGGTCGCCACCCGCCAGGCCAGATAGAGCATGTAGATCAGGCAGGCGATCTTGAGCGCGTCGAACATCGCCGCGCCGCCGCCCTCCCGGACGATGCGCAGCGCCAGGTCGACGACGACGATCAGCGACCAGTAGCCCGCCCCCATGCCGAACAGATGCGGCAGCGAGCGGCGGAAGCCGAAGCTGGCCCCCGACTCCAGCGCCATGATGTTGTTGGGTCCGGGCGTGAACGCCATGACGAGGCAGAAGAAAAGAAACGACAGGAAAAGCTGTTGCGTCATGATAAACCACACACTTATAAAGTAAAAATTGATAAAAACTGCCACCAAACAATAGCCGATATGGAATATTTATAAATTCTACATTCTAGGCGGCGAAATATCGCCGCCCGATAAAGGGGGATACATTAGAGAATACAAATTTTCTGCAAGCAAAAAGGGCGCGGCCTCGCGGCCACGCCCTTTTCAAGTCCGTCAATATGACGCCAGAGCCTACATCCCTTCGGGGCCGCGGTTCATCGCCGCCACGCCGGTGCGGCAGATCTCCACCAGGCCGAGCGGCTTCATCAGCGAGATGAACTGGTCGATCTTGGCGGTCTTGCCGGTGATCTCGACGATGAAATGCTCGGTGGTGGCGTCCACCACCTTGCCGTTGAAGGCGTCGGTGAGGCGCAGCGTCTCGGCCCGCGCCTCGCCCTTGCCGGCCACCTTGACCAGCGCCAGCTCGCGCTCGATGGGGCGGTCGTAACCGAGTTCGGCGGCGCGGTGGCTGAGGTCGACCACGCGGTGCACCGGCACGATGCGCTCGAGCTGGTGGCGGATCTGGTCGAGCACATGCGGCGTGCCGCGCGTCACCACGGTGATGCGCGACAGGTGCTTTTCATGCTCGGTCTCCGACACCGTCAGGCTTTCGATATTGTAGCCCCGGCCCGAGAACAGGCCGATGACGCGGGCGAGCACGCCCGGCTCGTTGCTGACCAGCACGGCCAGCGTGTGGGTCTCGGGCGTCTGCGTCTCGGCGGCGATGAAATAGGCCGAACCGGAGGCTAGGTTTTTTGCGTTCATTGGGGTTTCCTCCGGGTCAGACGAGCGCGCGGCCCTTGGCGTCGATGGCGTTGGCGACGGCCTCGTCGGTGGCCTCGTCGGGCAGCAGCATCTCGTTATGCGCCTTGCCGGACGGGATCATCGGGAAGCAGTTGGCGAGGTTGGCGACGCGGCAGTCGAAGATCACCGGCTTGCGCACGTCGATCATCTCCTGGATGGCGGCGTCGAGGTCGCCCGGCTTCTCGCAGCGGATGCCGTGCGCGCCATAGGCCTCGGCCAGCTTGACGAAATCCGGCATCGCCTCGGTGTAGGAATGCGACAGCCGGTTGCCGTGCAGCAATTGCTGCCACTGGCGCACCATGCCCATATACTGGTTGTTCAGGATGAAGATCTTGATCGGCGCGTCGTGCTGGATGGCGGCCGACATCTCCTGGATGCACATCTGGATCGAGGCGTCGCCGGCGATGTCGACGACCAGCGCGTCCGGATGCGCGATCTGCACGCCCAGCGCCGCCGGCAGGCCGTAGCCCATGGTGCCGAGGCCGCCCGAGGTCATCCAGCGGTTGGGCTGCTCGAAGCCGAAGAACTGCGCCGCCCACATCTGGTGCTGGCCGACCTCGGTGGTGATGTAGGTGTCGCGGTCCTTGGTCAGCTCATACAGCCGCTGGATGGCGTATTGCGGCATGATGACGTCCTTGTTCGCCGCATAGGCCAGCGAATTGCGCGCGCGCCAGCGGTCGATCTGCTCCCACCAGGCGCCGATCGCCTTCTTGTCCGGCTTCTTCTCGGAGGCGCGCAACTGGCGGACGATGTCCTCCAGCACATGGGCGACGTCGCCGATGATCGGCACGTCGACGCGGACGTTCTTGTTGATCGAGGACGGGTCGATGTCGATATGGATCTTCTTGGAATTGGGCGAGAAGGCGTTGAGGCGGCCGGTGATGCGGTCGTCGAAGCGCGCGCCGACGCACAGCATGACGTCGCAGTCATGCATGGTCATGTTGGCTTCGTAGGTGCCGTGCATGCCCAGCATGCCGAGCCAGTTCCTGCCCGAGGCCGGATAGGCGCCCAGGCCCATCAGCGTCGAGGTGATGGGGAAATTGCTCAGCTCGACCAATTCGCGCAGCAGGCGCGAGGCCGCCGGGCCGGAATTGACCACGCCGCCGCCCGAATAGATGACGGGCTTCTTCGCGTTGACCAGCAGCTGGACCGCCTGCGCGATGGCCTGCGCGTTGCCGTCGAGCGCCGGGCGATAGCTGGTGCGCGGGCTGGTCTCCGGCGAGGTGTAGACGCCCTTGGCGAACTGGATGTCCTTCGGGATGTCGACGACGACCGGGCCGGGACGGCCCGACGAGGCGACGTGGAAGGCCTCGTGCAGGACGCGCGCCAGGTCGTTGACGTCCTTGACCAGCCAGTTGTGCTTGGTGCAGGGGCGCGTGATGCCGACCGTGTCGCATTCCTGGAACGCGTCGGAGCCGATGAGCGAGGTGGGGACCTGGCCGGAGATGCAGACCAGCGGGATGGAGTCCATCAGCGCGTCCTGCAGCGGCGTGACGGCGTTGGTCGCGCCGGGGCCGGAGGTGACCAGCATGACGCCGACCTTGCCGGTGGAGCGGGCGTAGCCCTCGGCCGCGTGGCCGGCGCCCTGCTCGTGACGGACGAGGACGTGGCTCACCTTGTCCTGCTGGAAGATCTCGTCATAGATCGGCAGCACCGCGCCGCCCGGATAGCCGAAGATCGTGTCCACGCCGTGGTCGACCAGCGCCTGGAGAACCATCTCGGCTCCCGTCATCTCGCGCGGATCGCCCGCGCCTTGCGCTGCGTCGGCCATGGCCTCCGTCTGTTGTCTGCCTGCGGTCATCGTCCTGTTTCCCGTCTCGTCTGCATCTGATGTCTGGATAATAAAAAAGGCCCCCGAGGGAGCCTGCTTTCGCGCATGGGCGGCTATCGCCGGATGGTCATGCCACCCTGCCCATGCGCGCCCGTACTACAAGAATGTTGATCGTTTTCATGGGGCGGAAGACTAATCGCCGGAAATAGCCCCGTCAACGCATAAATGCGGGGCCTGCGAAGTTTTCTGACAATCGGCGGACCGCCACGATAACTTTATTTCAACGACCGCCGACTATCCTCCCGCCTCAGGGCTTGTTGAAAGGGCGCCGGGCGCGCCGAAGGCTGGGGCTATGGGCGAATTCGAAAGCAACCTTGCGGCGCAGGAAGACCTGCCGCCGCGCAACCGCACCACGGGCCGCGTCATACGCTGCGACGGCGAGCGCGCCGTGGTGGCGGCGGTGTCTGGCCCGTCGAGCGGGGCCTCGGCCGATTACTGGGCCGTGGGCCGGCTCATCTCCATCCTGGTCGGCGACAACCGCCTCGTCGGCCTCGTTCACAACGTCGCCGCCGCCGGCGAGGTCTGGGCCGAGGGCGCCGACAACGTCGTCCATATCCATGTCGAGTTCCTGGGCGAGGTGCGCCCCGAGCGCGACGGGCGCCTGACCTTCAGCAGCGGCATCTCGCGCTATCCGCATCCGGGCGCGCCGGCGCACCGCATCCGCGCCTCCGACCTCGCCGCCATCTACGCCCGCACCGGGCGCCAGAGCGTCGCCATCGGCGCGCTGACGCAGGACGCCAGCGTGCCGGCCTATGTCTCGGTCGACGACCTGGTGGCGCGCCATTTCGCCGTGCTCGGCACCACCGGCGTCGGCAAGTCCACCGCCGTCATGCTGCTGCTGCGCCGCATCGTGGCGCAGAAACCCAACCTGCGCGTGCTGATCCTCGACCCGCACAACGAATTCGCCGCCGCCTTCCCCGACCTCGCCGTGGCGGTGGACCAGAACAATGTCGACCTGCCCTTCTGGATGCTGCGGCTGGACGAGTTCGCCGACGTGGTGTTCCGCGGCCGCGCGCCGGAGCCGGCGGAATACGACCTGCTGCGCGACCTCGTGCAGCTCGCCCGCGAGAAGGCGCGCGCCGGCGAGGCGCCGACCGGTCCCTCGCTGCGCCGGCCGCAGGCCGACCGCCACGCCGTCAACGCCGACACGCCGATCCCCTACCGCCTGCCCGACCTGATCGCCATGATCGACGAGCGCTGCGGCCAGCTCGACGCCAAGAACGACCGCCCCTATCTGCGCAGCCTCAGGAACCGGCTCGAATCCATCGCCGCCGATCCGCGCTTCCGCTTCCTCTTCCCCGCCGCCGGCGGGCAGGAGACGATGCGCCAGGCGCTGGGCCGCATCTTCCGCATCCCGCAGAACGGCAAGCCGATCTGCACCTTCCAATTGGCCGGCCTGCCCTCGGAAGTGGTCAACGCCGTCGCCTCCGTGCTCTGCCGCCTCGCCTTCGACATCGCCATGTCCAGCGACGGCGGGCTGGAGACGCTGGTGGTCTGCGAGGAGGCGCATCGCTACATCCCCGCCGACCGCGAGGCCGGCTTCTGGCCGACGCGGCAGGCCATCGCCCGCATCGCCAAGGAAGGCCGCAAATACGGCTCCTATCTCGGCGTGGTCAGCCAGCGCCCGGCCGAGCTGGACGCCACCATCCTGTCGCAGTGCAACTCGGTCTTCGCCATGCGGCTCGGCAACGAGCGCGATCAGGACATCGTCAAGGGCGCGATCCGCGGCGGCGCGCGCAGCATCACCGGCTTCCTGTCGGCCATCGCCAACCGCGAGGCCATCGCCTTCGGCGAGGCCTTCTCGACGCCGATGCGGCTCACCTTCGAGACCATCCCCGCCCATCAATTGCCCGGCCGCCACGCCGACGAGACGGACTTCGCGCCGCGTCCCTCCGACGACCGCGTCACGCTCGACCGCATCGTCGACCGGCTGCGCGCCTTCGACAGCCAGCCGGCCGAGCCCTCCTTCGACCGCGCCGACGAGGCCGACGACCTGTGGGGCAGCCCGCTTTCGGTGGCGCGCCGCGAGCCGTCGGCGGAGGCCGCGGCGCTGCGCCTCGGCGACCTGGCGCGCAAGATCCGTTCGGAGCGATAGGAAAAGCGTCAGGCGCAGACGCGGTTGCGGCCCATGTTCTTGGCGGCGTAAAGCATCTTGTCGGCGCGGCGGTAGAGATCCTTCGAGCTCTCGCGCCGGTCCCATATGGCGAGGCCGATGCTGACCGTGACGGCGAGCCTTGCGTCGCCGAGGTCGATCTCCAGCCCGGCGATGGCCTTGCGGATGCGGTTGCCGAGCCGCACCATCAGATCGGCGTCCATATTGGGCGCGAGCACCGCGAACTCCTCGCCGCCCAGCCGCGCCACCACGTCGTGATAGCGGGTGTAGTTGCGCAGGCAGCGCGCCACCTCCTGCAGGACGACGTCGCCGATGTCGTGGCCATAGGTGTCGTTGACGGCCTTGAAATGGTCGAGGTCGATGATCATCAGCCCCACGGGCCGGTCGATCCGCTGGAACTGGACCATATATTCCTTCATCGCCTCGTCGAAATAGCGCCGGTTCTGCATGCCGGTGAGGCTGTCGGTCAGCGCCGCCTGCTCCAGGCTCTGCGAGCGTTCGGAAAGGTCTTTGGTGATGATCTGGAGCTTGCCGCGGTCGAGCGCCTCGGTGCGGATCTGCGGATAGATGAGGAAAAGGCCGCAAAGCAGCGCCCCCACCAGCACCGTCAGCGCGCCCTGAACCAGCCTTTCGAGCGTGAAGACCGTCTCGGCCAGCGGCGCGTCGAGCGGGACGCCGCGAAAGGCGCCGAGCTGCGCATGGATCAGGTAGAGCAGCACGCCGATCCCGCACATCAGCGCGATCAGAGCGAAAAAGGCCCTCTCCGTCCTGTGAAACCGCATATGCCCCCGCAGCGTTTTTTCCCGCGGGACCATAGCACGCACTTATTGCCCTGTCGTTAATCGAATGAAGGCGTCCTCGCCGTTGGCCTCATAGGCCCAGCGCGCGTCGAGCTGGTTGCGGAACCATGTCGATTGCCGCTTGGCGTATTGGCGCGTAGCGATCACCGCGCGCTCGATGGCTTCCTCGCGCGTAAGCGTCCCGGCAAGGAAGGCCGCCGCCTCGCGCAGGCCGATGGCCTTCATCGCCGGCAACGCCGGGTCGAGGCCGAGCGCCAGCAGCGCCTGCGCCTCCTCGACGCCGCCCGCGTCCCATATCGCCTCGAAGCGCCGGGCGATGCGCGCGTTGAGCCAGGCCCGGTCGGGCAGCAGCACGAGCCTGCGCGCCGTGGCGGGATCGACGGCCGGCTGGCCTCGCGTCTCGCGGAAATCGCGCAGCGACCTGCCGGTCGCCTCCAGCACCTCCAGCGCGCGCACGATGCGCTGGCTGTCGCCGGGCCGCAGCTCCGCCGCCATGGCCGGGTCGCGCGCGCTTAAGGTCGCGTGCAGCGCCTCCGCCCCCTCGGCCGCGAGCCGCGCCCGCCACATTTCGCGCACCGCCTCGGGCACGGCCGGCATCGGCGACAGCCCGCCCAGAAGCGCGCGGAAATAAAGCCCCGTGCCGCCGACGAAGATCGGCTTTCGCCCGCGCAGCTCCGGCCGCGCCAGCAGCGCCGTCACGTCGTCGAGCCATTTTCCGGTCGAATAGGAGACGGAGGGCGGCACGTGGCCGTAGAGATGGTGCTCGGCGGCGGCGAGGTCGGCCGCGTCCGGCCGCGCCGTCAGCCGGTCGAGCACGCCATAGACCTGCATGGAATCGGCGTTGACGACGAAGCCGCCCGTGGCCTCGGCCATGCGCAGGGCCAGCGCCGACTTGCCGCTGGCCGTCGGTCCGGCTATCAGGATCGCATCGCCGATCGCACCCATCGCAGGAATCGTCCCCATGTCCCGTTCCGTTTCTCTCGTCGCCACGCTGATCGCCAATCCGGCCCAGGCGGCGCTCACGCCCGCGCTGGGGCTGAAAGCCTCCGCCGCGGTCGACGCGACCGGCCTCTACTGGCTCGCCGACGGCGTCGCCTGCGATATTCCATTGGCCGCGGGCCTCGACGCCGGCGAGGCCGAGGCGGCGCTGCGCGCGGCCCTTGCCGGCGCGCCCGTCGACGTGGTGGTGCAGGAACAGGAGCGCCGCCGCAAGAAAATTCTGATCGCCGACATGGATTCCACCATGATCCGGCAGGAATGCATCGACGAGCTGGCCGAGGAAGCCGGCCTGCGCGACCATGTCGCCGCCATCACCGCCCGCGCCATGAACGGCGAGATCGCCTTCGAGCCGGCCCTGCGCGAGCGCGTGGCGCTGCTGAAGGGCCTGCCGCTCTCGGTGATCGACAAGGTCATCTCCACCCGCATCACGCTGATGCCCGGCGGGCCGGAGCTGGTGCGCACCATGCGCAAGCACGGGGCCTATACGGCGCTGGTGTCGGGCGGCTTCACCGCCTTCACCCGCCGCATCGCCGAGATGATCGGCTTCCACGAGGACCGCGCCAACCGGCTTCTCGACGACGGCGCGCATCTGACCGGCGCAGTGACCGAGCCGATCCTCGGCCGTGAGGCCAAGGTTGACAAGCTGGTCGAGATCGCCGACCGGCTGGGCCTGACGCCGCAGGACGCCGTCGCGGTCGGCGACGGAGCCAACGACCTCGGCATGATCAAGCTGGCGGGAACCGGCGTGGCGCTGCACGCCAAGCCGGCGGTGGCGGCCGAGGCGAAGGCGCGCATCGACCATGGCGACCTCACCGCGCTTCTCTATCTGCAGGGCTATCGCAAGACCGATTTCGTGCTGTGATCCTGCTGGAGACGCCGCGCCTGATTTTACGCAATTGGGAGGAGCGCGACCGCGCCCTCTTCCACCTCGTCCATTCCGACCCGCAGGTGATGCGCTTCTTCCCCGCCCGGCTCGACCGGGCGCAGTCGGACGCATTGTTCGACCGACTGCGCGCGCGGATCGCCCGGACCGGCTTCGGCTTCCATGCGGTGGAGGACAAGGCGAATGGGGCCCTGCATCGGCTGCGCCGGGCTGGCCCGCGTCGAAATGGAACCAATTTTCCCGGACGGAACGGTGGAGATCGGCTGGCGGCTCGCCCCGGCCTTCTGGGGCATGGGCTATGCGAGCGAGGCCGGGCGGGCGCTTCTCGCCCACGCCTTCGGGCCGCTCGGCTTGCGCGAGGTCGTGTCCTTCACCGTGCATGACAACGAGCGTTCCGTCGCCGTCATGCGCCGCATCGGCATGCGGCGCGATCCCGGTAGCGACTTCGACCATCCGCGCGTGCCCGACGAAACGCCGCAATTCAGGCGGCACGTCGTCTGGCGGGCGCGCGCCTGAAGCAACCGCCCTAGTCCAGCCGCAGCGTCACGAAGCGCAATTCGCCCGAGCGCGAGGCCAGCATGATGAGCGCGTTCTTGCGCCCTTCGCGGCGCAGCGCGTCGATGCGCTTCTTCACGTCGGCGGGCGTCTTGACCGTGACCTGGCCGATGTCGACGATGACGTCGCCGGTCTCGACGCGCTTCTCCGCCGCCGGCGAACCGGGCGCGACGCGAAGGATCGCCACGCCGGCCACGTCGTCGGCGATGCCGTATTCGCCGCGCACCGCGTCGTCCAGCTCGGCGAGCTTCATGCCCAGCACCGCCGGAACCTCGGCCTTCTGGCCCGGCTTGGGCTTGGCCGGCAGGTCGCGGCTTTCGGGCGCGGTGTCGGGGCCGGGCGCGGGGATCTGGTCCTCGGCGCCGGCGGCCGCCTTGTCCTCCTCGGCCAGCTGGCCGAGCCTGACCTTGACCGTCTGCTCCGCCCCGTCGCGGATGACGGTGACGTCGACGTCCTTGCCCACCGGGCTTTCGGCCACCAGCCGCGGCAGGTCGCGCGCCGTGCTCACGTCCTTGCCGTCGAAGCGGATCACCACGTCGCCGGCCTTCAGCGCCTTGTTGTCGACGCCGGAATTGTCGATCAGCCCGGCGATCAGCGCGCCCTTGCTCTCCTTGAGGCCGAGGCTCTGCGCCACGTCGTCGGTCACCGGCTGGATGCGCACGCCGAGCCAGCCGCGCTTCACCTCGCCGTCGGTCTTGAGCTGGTCGATCACCCCCACCGCCATCTCGGCCGGGATGGCGAAGCCGAGGCCGATGGAGCCGCCCGAGGGCGAGATGATGGCGGTGTTGATGCCGATCACCTGCCCGTCCATGTTGAACAGCGGCCCGCCCGAATTGCCGCGATTGATGGCGGCGTCGGTCTGGATGAAATCGTCATAGGGGCCGGAATTGATGTCGCGCTTGCGCGCCGAGATAATGCCGGCGGTCACCGTGCCGCCGAGCCCGAACGGATTGCCGATCGCCAGCACCCAGTCGCCGATCCGCGCCTTCTCCGAATTGCCGAAGGTGACGGCCTTGAGCTTGTGCTTGCCCGGGTCGACCTTTAGCACCGCGATGTCGGTCTTGGTGTCCTTGCCGACCAACTGCGCCTTCTCCTTGGTGCCGTCGTTGAAATTGATGACGATCTCGTCGGCGTCGGCGATGACGTGGTTGTTGGTGACGATGAAGCCCTTCTCGGCGTCGATGACGAAGCCCGAGCCGAGCGACTGCACCTTGCGCGATTCCTCGTCGCCGCCGTCGCCGCCGCTCTTGCCGCCGGGCTTGCCCTTGAAGAAATCCTTGAAATATTCCTCGAAGGGCGAGCCCTCGGGCGCCTTGGGCATCGGCACGCCGCCGTCGTCGTCCCCGTTGTCGTCCTTGACGATCTGCGAGGTGGAGATGTTGACCACGGCGTCGAGCAGCCCCTCCGCCAGGTCGGCCACCGAGGCCGGGCCCTGCGCGGCCAAGGCCGGCGGCGTTCCAAGCGTCGCGGTCGCCGGCAGCGCCGCGGCGCTCAGCGCGACGGTCGCCAATAGCGTGCGGACGAATCCCCCCCTGGGTGCGATTGCCATGAAGCCCTGCTCCGTTTTCCTGCAAATGCGATGATGAATTCAATCGCCGTAAAATAAGGCCTGTTTGCGGCCCGGCGCGGGAAATCTACCCCCGCGCCAGCCAGACCACGCCCACCCCGATGGCGATGGCGATGACGCCCGCGACCCGCAGCATGCCTTCCGGCGCCTGGCCGGCCTCGCGCGCCAGCCGGCGGGCGAAGGCGGGGAAGCCGCCATAGAGCAGCCCCTCGAAGACGAGGAGCAGCCCCAGGGCGGCCGCGAAATCCCTCATGGCCGCGCGCTCCCGCCTACTTGGCCGGCGTGGCCAGCTTGCCGCCGGCGTCGCGGAAGAACTTGAAGAACTCCGAATCGGGCGACAGAACCATGGTCGTGTCCGGCGTCTCCAGCGCCTCGCGATAGGCGGCCATCGAGCGATAGAAGGCGAAGAAGCCCGGGTCCTTCGACGCGGCCCCCGCGAAGATGGTGCTGCGCTGCGCCTCGCCCTCGCCGCGCAGGATCTCCGATTCCTTGCGCGCCTCGGCCAGCGTCTCCACCACCTGGCGGTCGGCCACGGCGCGGATACGCTGCGCCGCCTCGCGGCCGCGGGCGCGCAGGCGCTCGGCCTCGGCCAGGCGCTCGGCCTTCATGCGGTCGTAGGTCTGCTGCGACACTTCCGTCGTGAGATCCGTGCGGCGGATGCGCACGTCGGCGATGGTGAGGCCGAGCGAGGTGGCGTCGGGGCGAAGCTGGTCGCGCACCTCGCGCATCATGTCGCCGCGCTCCTCCGACAGCGCCGCCTCGAAGCCGCGCTGGCCGTAGACGCTGCGCAGCGCGGCGTCGAGGCGCGTGCGCAGGCGCTGCTCGGCCAGGAGCGTGGAGCCCGAGACCGTCTCGCGGAATTTGCGCGCGTCGGCGATGCGATAGACCAGGAAGGCGTCGACGTCGTAGAACTTGCCGCCCGAGACCTGCACGCGGATGTCGTCGAGGTCGAAGCGCAGCAGGCGGTCGTCGATCATCTGCACCGTGTCGGCGTCGAAGACGCCGAAGGGCAGCTTGAAATAGATGCCGGGCTCGTTCTTCACGTCGACGATCTGGCCGAAGCGCAAGACGATGGCCTGCTGGCGCTCGGTGACGATGAAGACCGACGACCAGACGAGGAAGGCGATGACGGCGATGACGCCGCCGATGATCGGAAGCCTGTTGGCCATCACTGGTTCCCTCCGTCGGTGGACGCCTTGGCGGCGCCGGGCTGCTGGCGCATCAACTCGTTGAGCGGCAGGTAGGGCACCACGTCCTTGCCGCCCTCCATGATCACCTTCTTGGAGCTTTTCAGCACTTCCTCCATGGTTTCGAGGAACAGGCGGTCGCGGGTGACCTCCGGGGCCTTCTGGTACTCGGTCAGCACGGAGTTGAAGCGCTGCGCCTCGCCGTCCGCCTCCTGCACGATGCGGTTCTTGTAGGCGGCCGCGTCCTCGCGCACCTGCGCCGCCTCGCCGCGCGCCTGGCCCAGCTTCTGGTTGGAATACTGGTTGGCCTCCTCGACGAAACGGTCCTCGTCCTGCTCGGCGCGCTGCACCTCGTCGAAGGCGTCGGCCACCTCGCGCGGCGGCGAGGCGTCCTCGATCGACACGGCGTTGACCTGGATGCCGGCCTGGTAGGTGTCGAGGGTCTGCTGCACGATGGCGCGCACGTTCTGGGCGATGACGGAGCGGTTGTCGCGGAACACGTCCTGCGCCGGACGGCGGCCGACGATCTCGCGGATGGCGCTCTCCGACACCTGCTGCACCATGGCGTCAGGGCTGTCGACGTTGAACAGATAGGCGGTCGGGTTGGAGACGCGGTAGAGCACCGAGAACTGCACGTTGACGATATTCTGGTCGCCGGTCAGCATCAGGCCCTGCGGCGTGCTGCGCGTGCCCTTGCCGCCGATATTGATCTGCTTCTCAACGATCTGCGCCTTTTCATAGGTCTCGATCGGCCACCAATGGAAATGCAGGCCCGGCTCGGACACCTCGGCCTTGGGCTTGCCGAAGCGCAATTCCACCGCCAGCTCGTCCGGCTGCACGGTGTAGATCGACTGGAACAGCCAGAAGCCGAACACCGCCGCCGCGGCGAGGAGATAGAGCCCGCGATTGGAGCCGCCGCGCGGAAACACCTGCTTCAGCCGGTCCTGCCCCTTGCGCAGGATGTCCTCGAGATCGGGCGGGGTGTTGGGCCCGCCGCCGCGCGGCCCTTTCGGCCCCTGGCCCCACGGGCCGTTGCCGTTGTTGTTGTCGCCGCCGCCCCCCCAAGGGCCGCCGCCGCCGTTCTGATTGCTCCAGGGCATCCTCACCTCTAAGCTTCGTGAGGCCTAAGCCCCCGTCATCAATAAATGTTTCCGTTTTATAGGCATCGCGAGGGCCGCTTTCAACGCGAGGACGGGAAATTTTCGCGCTTTATGCTTTACGCGGGGCGCTCATAGACCATGTAGCGGGTGGCGTGGCTGTCCTTTTCGCCCGCCGGAACGTCCTCGGACGCGACGAGCCGCCATTCGGCCGGGTCGAGCGCGGGGAAATGCGTGTCGCCCTCGATCGAGGCCAGCACCCGCGTCAGCCGCACGCGCTGGGCCAGGGGCAGCGCCTGCGCGTAGATCTTGCCGCCGCCGCCGATATAGACCTCGTCGACGCCCGCCGCTTCCGCGAGCCTGCGTCCGAGCGCGATCCCTTCCTCCAGCGAGGCGGCCGTCTCCGCGCCCTCGGCCCGGAAGCCGGGATCGCGGCTGACCACGATGCTGGTCCGCCCCGGCAGCGGCCGGCCGATGGAATCCCATGTCCGCCGCCCCATCACGATCGGCTTGCCGAGCGTCAGCGCCTTGAAGCGCTTGAGATCGGTGGAGAGCCGCCACGGCATGTCGTTGTCGCGGCCGATGACGCCGTTCTCCGCCGCCGCCACGATGATGGTCAGCACCGGGCTCATATCGCGACCGGCGCCTTGATATGCGCGTCGGCCTCGTAGCCTTCCAGCGTGAAATCCTCGAAGCGGAAGGCGAACAGGTCCTTGACCTCGGGATTGATGCGCATGGTCGGCAGCGGCTTCGGCGTGCGCGTCAATTGCAGCCGCGCCTGCTCGAAATGGTTGGAATAGAGATGCGCGTCGCCCAGCGTATGCACGAAATCGCCCGGCGCGAAGCCCGCCACCTGCGCGACCATCATGGTCAGCAGCGCATAGGAGGCGATGTTGAACGGCACGCCGAGGAAGATGTCGCCCGAGCGCTGGTAGAGCTGGCACGACAGCTTGCCGTCGGCGACATAGAACTGGAACAGGCAATGGCAGGGCGGCAGCGCCATCTCGTCAACCAGCGCCGGGTTCCAGGCCGAGACGATCAGCCGGCGCGAATTGGGATTGGCGCGCAGCATATGCATGAGATTGGCGATCTGGTCGATATGGCCGCCGTCCGGCATCGGCCAGGAGCGCCATTGATAGCCGTAGACCGGCCCCAGCTCGCCGTTGTCGTCCGCCCATTCGTCCCAGATCGAGACGCCGTTCTCCTTGAGATAGGCGATGTTGGTGTCGCCGCGCAGGAACCACAGCAATTCGTGGACGATGGATTTGAGATGCAGCTTCTTGGTGGTCAGCACCGGAAAGCCCGCTGACAGGTCGAAGCGCATCTGGTGGCCGAAGACCGAGCGCGTGCCGGTGCCGGTGCGGTCGCCGCGGTCCGTGCCGTGGTCGAGCACATGCTGGAGAAGGTCGAGATAAGCGCGCATGGTTTTCTTCCGGGCCGATTCGGGGTGCGGCCATTATAGGAAAATCCCCGGCGCGATGAACGCCGGGGATTTCGACCGTTTCGCCCTGTGGACGGCGATCAGAGGTCGCCGAGCTTTCCGAGATGCTTGGCGACGAGGTAATAGAAGGTGACGCGGTGTTTGGAGCGGTCGCCGTGCATGACCTGCGCCACGTGGTTGACCGCGTCTTCCGCCGCCTTGGCGTCGGTGACGCCGAGCTTGCGCCCGACCCAGCTGTCGCGCACGCGCTTCAGCTCTTCCGGGTCGGTGGCCGAGACCAGCGAGGAATCGCGATTGCGCAGGGCGATGCCGAGATGCTTGACGATCTTGGCCACCACGGCCTCGTCGGCGGCGGCGTCGTAACGACGGACATCGGCCAGATGATCACTCATATATCCACTCTCCCAGAAAGGGGCGCACCCCGTTGAGCCATGGCGGCGCCGGCCGCCCCATTATCAACGCGAGGATTGACCAGCCCGCGCCGGGTGTCAACGAAAATGAGCGTCCGGCCTCTTCCAATCCCGCGCCGGGGCGACTATATAGAACCTGCCGGCGCAAGCCGGCTATGGTGATAAACGGACGGTGTAATAAACCTATTGGACCCGGGGGCGGTACCCGGCGCCTCCACCGGAACGCAGCTCGAAAGGCAGGGCTGCGCTGCGGCGGGGGCGAAACAGGATCGACAAGGGCGTAAAGATCGTACTTTTACCCGGCATGATACCACCGTTATCGGGTCAATTGAGTAGTTGCCAACGACAACAATGCTCAGGGTTATGCTGTCGCTGCCTAATGGCGGCGCCGGAAACCCACTCTAAGTCCTCAAGGGTAGCACTTTGAGGCGGGGCCCGGAGGCGCCTGGCAACAGAAGCCTCCACTTTTCCCCTCTTCCCTGAATTTCGACCGCGCCTAAAGCCCGTCCGCGCAGACGGCTTCATGGCTGTTGCGCGCCTGCTCCAGCACGGCCCGGCCGGCGGCCCATCCGAGCCCGAGGCAGACGAGCCCGCACAACAGTCCCCGCCAAAGCGCCGAGCGCCGCCTGAAGTCCGACAGGAAGACCGCGGCGGCGACGCCGTAGACGGCGAGCAGCGGCAGGGCGACCATCAACACCGTGATCGGCCCGTCGCAATCGACGGCCTCGACGCCCATCGCCCGATATTCGTTCGGCGGCGCTATCATGGCGAAGGCGGCCAGGGGCAGCAGGACGATCAGCAGGCCGTGGCCGAGCAGGCTTCGCGGTCGCATCGCCCCCGCCTCAGACGACGCGCGAGCGATTGCCGAAATTCTCGAACACGAACCGGCCCGCATAGGCCGCGATCGCCGCCTTGATCAGGTCGCCCGGCACGAAGGCGAGGTCGCCGATCAGCGCCTTCATCGGCGACAGGCCGACATAGGCGGCGAGCCACGCCACGCCGAGCGCATGGTCGATGACGACGCCGACCGCGCCCGCGAGGAAAAAGCCCCAGAACAGCGCCCAGCCGCCGCGCGCGCCGCGGGCGACCCGGTCCGAAATCCAGCCCGTCGCCAAGGCCGCGAAAAGAAAGCCGACCAGATAGCCGGCCGTGGGGCTCAAGAACACCGCGAGCCCGCCGCGCCCGCCGGCGAGCACCGGCAGCCCGATGGCGACCAGCGCCAGCAGCAGAAGCACCGACAGCGCGCCGCCCCGCGCGCCCAAAACGACGCCGGCGAGCAGCACGCCGAGGCTCTGCGCATGGATCGGCACCGGGATGAAGCTCAGCATGATCGGCGGGATCAGGCCCAAGACGACGATGATCGCCGTGAACAGCGCGATCATGACCAAAGACCTCGTTTGCATGTCGGATAGCCCCTCTATTCGGTTTCTTTTGAACGGATGCTTCTGGCGTCGATGGCGTCGGCGATCTCGTCGGCGCTGCGTATGACGCCGATCACCATCGGCACGACGACGGTGGAGACGCGCAGCTTCAGCCCGCGCGCGCGATGCGCGTCCGCCACCGCCCGGTAGCGCGCATGCACTTCCGGCACGAAGCGGATCACCAGCCCGATCGCGAGCCCGATGTCGCGCGCGTCGCAAAGGCCGAGCCTCTCCAGCGGGCGCGCCAAGGCGGTGATGGTGTCGATGAACTGGCCGGCGGAGGTGGTGACCGTCACCGCCGTGGCGAAAAGGCTGAGCGCGCCGAGCCGCAGCAGCACCACGAGCGCCGCCCGCGGACTGTCGGCATAGGCGGTCCACAGCACCACGACGGCGATGGTGAGGAGCAGCGGCCAGGATTTCAGCCATTGCACGAGGGCCGCGCGGCAGAAGAGCAGCGATCCGGCCAGAACCAGCCCGGCGATCCCGCCGAGCAGGACGGGCGAATCCGAGACGAACAGCAGCACGCTGAGGCCGAACAGAGCGAGCAGCTTCGCCGCCGGCGGCAGCCGGTGCATCGCGCCGTCGCCCTGCGCGCCTTCGAGGTTCATGACGCCAGCGCCATATAATGCGCGACGGCGTCGTCGGGCGGCCCGTCGAAGGCCAGCCGGCCCTGATGGAAAAGCAGCACCCGGTCGAAGCCCGACAGCAGCGGAAGATCGTGGCTGACCACGATGACGTTCTCCGCAAGGTCGCGAATGGTGCGCTCCACGATGGTCCTGTTTCTCAAGTCGAGCTGGTTGGTCGGCTCGTCCATAATCACGATGTCGGGCGCGGTGACAAGCACCGAGGCGAGCGCGGCGAGCTGCACCTCGCCGCCGGAAAGCTCGTGCGCGCGGCGCTCCGCCAGATGCGCGATCCCCACCCGGTCGAGCGCCTCCGTCACGGCGCGCTCGATCTCCGGCTTCACCAGCCGGCGCGATTGCAGGCCGAGCGCGACGTCGTCCTTGATCAGCGGCAGCACGATCTGGTTCGACGGGTTCTGGAAGATGTAGCCGACGGCGGCGCGCGCCCGCGCGCCGTCCTTGACCGTGTCGTGGCCGTTGGTCGTCACGCGCCCCGCCGAGGGCGGGACCAGCCCGTTGATCATGCGCGAAAAAGTGGTCTTTCCCGATCCGTTGAGGCCGATCACGCCGATCCGCCGCTCGGTGAGCCTGAGCGACAGCGGCGCCACCGCCACGCGCTCGGCGAATTTCGCTTCGGCCTTTTCGAACACAATATCCAAGTTTCGCCCCGCAATCAGACGCCCGGCTTCGCTTTCCGCGCCGCCCCTTTAGCACGATATTCGCATTCACCAGCGCCTAAATATCGCAGGCGCGGCCGGCGAAACGCATCTCATTGACTTTACTTGACAAAGCCCGACCGCCATGGAAGCCTCCGCTCCTGCTTGATGTTCCGGGCCGTTCGAGCCCGGCCGATATGCGGAAGAAGACCGAGACCGTGAAACCCGCCGACAGGATCGACGACGACGCCCGGGCCTGCAAGCGCGCCGGCAAAGACCCCCGCACGGGCCCCAGCCACTGCGTCAAGCGCGACTGCATCCTCAGCGCCGCCGCCCGCGTGTTCCAGCGCGACGGCTACCAGGGCGCGGGCATCGACCTCATCGCCTGCGAGGCCGGCGTCTCGCGCCAGACCATCTACAACCATTACCGCGACAAGGATGCGCTGCTGGCCGCCGTGGTCGACGACGCGCTGGAGCGGATGAACGCCAGCCTCTACGCCGCGCTCGACGCCTTTCCCCAGCCCGGCGACGACCTGGAGAAAGGGCTGGTGGCCTTCTCCATCCGGCTGAGCCGCACCTGCGTCTACGATTCGTCCGGGGCCTTCCTGCGCAAGCTGATGCAGTCGCCGGAGGCCGGCCCGCCCGACGCCGCCAGCCTGTGCGGCGCGCAGGGGCCGGCGCGCTCGGCCTCGGCCATCGCCGTCCGGCTCAGGCGGCTCGCGGCGGCGGGCGACCTGCGCATCGCCGACCCCGACATAGCGGCGCGCCATTTCATGGCGCTGATCACCGCCGAGGCGCATTTCCACATGCTGGCCGGCGGCGCGGTCGACGACGCCGTCATCGCCCGCAGCGCGCGCCACGGCGTGCGCACCTTCCTCAGCGCCTTCGCCCCCTGCCCGGGCCCGGCGCGCTGGCCATGATTTTCGCCGTCAATATCGCCGCCGCCTGCGAGAACCGTCTTGACATCGGCCTCCGAATCCGTGGGATAAGCAAAACATGGTACAGGATCTGATCCGCTACGACATTCTCGCCCAGGAAGCCCTGCGCGGCGTCATTCGCAAGGTGCTTGCGGAGGTGGCCAAGGCCGGCCTTCCGGGCAATCACCACTTCTTCATCACGTTCCTCACCGGAGCGCCGGGGGTGCGCATCTCCTCGCGCCTGAAGGAGAAATATCCCGAGCAGATGACCATCGTGCTCCAGCACCAGTTCTGGGACATGCTGGTCACCGACCAGCATTTCGAGGTCGGCCTGTCCTTCGGCGACATCCCGGAAAAGCTCTCCATCCCGTTTTCGGCGGTGCGCGGCTTCTACGACCCGTCGGTGAATTTCGAGCTGGAGTTCGACGTGTCGGCGGTGGCGCCCGAGAACGACGACGAGGAAGGCTCCATCACCCCGATCGAGATCGCGGAGACGGAAGAGAAGCCGAAAAGCCGCAAGAAGCCGGCCGCCGAGAAGGCCCCGGCCGCGCAGGCGCCCGACGAGGACGGCGACAAGCCGAAGCCCTCCGCCGACGTGGTGTCGCTCGATTCCTTCCGCAAGAAATAACGCCGCCTCCGCTTGACTTCGATCAATGCCGCCGCGCCGCTGGCGGCTATGATGGGCCATCGAAGTCGAAACGGAGTTATTGCGATGGTGAGGCTGATCGCGCAGATCGTGCTCTGGTTCAGCGGCCTGATCGCGGCGCTTTTCATAGCGCGGGACGAGCCGTCCTTTCCGCTCTGGGAAATGACCGTCGGCCTGCTGCTGCTAGTGGCGCTGTCGCTGACGATCTGGTGGGTCACCAATCCGAAACAGCCGCGGCGCTGAGCCGTTTCTGAAGGTGAAAAACCATGAGCGACATCGTCAACCTGCGCCAGTTCAAGAAGAAGAAAGCCCGCGAGGCCGGCGAGAAGCAGGCCGAGCAGAACCGCATCCTGCACGGCCGCACCAAGGCGGAAAAGGTTTTCGCACGCGAGGAAGCGCGCAAGGCCGAACGCTTCCTGGACATGAACCGGCTGGAGCGCGGCGACGAGAACGAGGACGGCGACCGTTGAGCCTCTCCGCCCGCCTGCGCAAACATTCCGTCACCATTCGCGGCCACGCGACGAGCTTCACGTTGGAGGACCCGTTCTTCCGCGTCATGGAGATGATCGCCGCCGAGCGCCGCATGTCCGTCTCGGCGCTGGTGACCGAAGTGGACGGCGCCCGCGACCGCGCCGTCAACCTGTCCTCCGCCCTGCGCCTCTTCGCGCTCGACTGGGCCTTGGCGCACCGCGCAACCGGCTGATATTTTCAGATTTTTAGGGCGACGCCGCGCGCATGGCCGCGAGCCGACGCCATTCATGACGGCCTGCACTGATGTCGAAAGCATGGGCTTGCCACTCGACTGGAAACAAGCGCCTTTGCTCCCATGCATTCCATACGTGTCGAAGCAGGGCGGAACTCAGCCTATCGGACCGACTTCCCCAAAGCTCCACGCCTTACCGAAAACGCTATTGCGGCGCCGGCAGCGTCTGCGGGGCCGGCAGCGTCGGTTGCAGGTCCTTGAGAAGCTCGTTCAGCGACCGCTCGTCGGGCGCGGGAGGCGTGGCGGGGGCGGCCTTGGCCTTTTCCTCCGCCTGCCGCCGTGCTTCCTCGGCCTTTCGCGCCGCTTCCGCCTTGGCTTCGGCCTCGGCCCGGCGCCGCGCCTCCTCTTCCTGCACCGCGCGCTCGCGCGCCGCGGCGTCGGCCTGGAACAGGTCGAGCTGGCGGCGCAGCTTCTGCTTCTCCATCAGGCTCGCCTGCATGGCCTCGACGCGCTCCTGCTCGCGCTCCAGCGCGTGCTGGGTCAGGAACTGCACCAGCGGCGCGCGGTCGAGCCGCGCCTGCGGCCGGTCGTAATCGCCGCCGAGCGTAAAGGCCACCTGCGGCGCGGCGGCGGGGTTTCCGCCCGCCGGATCGGCGAAGCTCAGCGCGCCGCCGCCGTCGAGCTTCAAGGTGGAGAGGTCGAACTGCATGTCGCCCGACAAGCTCACTGCGCCGTCGCTCAGCCGGACCGGCGCCATGCGCGCCACGCCGCCCGCCACCGAGAAATCGAACTTCGCCGTCCCCGGCGCGAACCGTCCCTGCCCCGTCGCCGCGGCGGCGATGTCGGCGAAGCGCCGCGCGTCGAGCTTGCCGGCGGCGTCGGGCTGGTCGCCGACCGCGTCCGCCGCCGCGATCATGCCCGGCAGCGCCGCGCCGTTGACGCCGGCGACGGAGAAATTGTCGACCGTGACGCCGATCGTGCCCGCCAGCGAGCCGACGAGGTCGGCGACGGTCGCGCCGCCGCCGTTGAGCGACGTCTCCAGCTTGACCACGCCGCCCAGCGGCGCGGCCCCGTCGGGCCGGTAGAAATCGCCCAGCTCCGCCCCGCTCCATTTCAGCTCCGAGGTGAGCAGCGCGTTGTTGTCGCTGTTGCGCAGCGTCACGTCGCCTTGCAGGTAACCGCCGGCCCAGGTTCCGGTCAGCTCGGCCAGATGCAGGCTGTCGACGGTCTTTTGCAGCCGCATGGTCATGCCGGTGACGGCGCCGAAGCCCGCCATACCGGCCTGCGCCACGTTGAGCTTCATGTCGACCAGCAGCGGCAGCGACGAGCGCGCCGCCACCGCCTTGCGCGGCCACAACGACTTGGCGTCGCCCTCCAGCGCGTCCTGCCCCAGCATGACGGCGGCGAGGTCGCCCATGTCGAGCGCGGCGAGCTTGGCCTCGCCGCGCAATTGCGGCAGGCCGCTATCGGCGAAATTGGCCTCGACCCGCGCCGAGACGGCGTCGCCGCCGAGCTTCCCGGTCAGGTTGGGAAAGCGCAATATGCCCTTGGCGAACTGGAAATCGCTGGCCATGTCCACCGGCATGCCCTCGCCATAGCCCGGCAGGGCGTAGCCGAGCGTGGCGACATAGGGCTGCAAATCGGCGGATTTCAGCGTCGCCTTGCCGCTGGCCGCGATGTCGCCGCCGGCGAGCGAGATGACGCCGTCGGCGTTGGCGACGCCGTCCTCGGCGGTCAGCTTCAACTGCGTGCGCATGCCCGCGCCGGGCGCGCCCTGCATGTTCATGTCCGCCGTCAATTCGCCGGCGAGGCCGAGCGGCAGCGCCGGCAGGCCGATCAGCGCCAGCACCGCCTCGCCCTGCGGCGAGGTGGCGGCGCCGCTCATCTGCATCTGCAAGGGCTCGTTGGGGACGCCGCCGTCGCTCGCCGTGCCGGAGAGGTCGAGCTGCATGCCGCCGCTCTTGCCGGTGAGGCTGAACGAGATTTCGCCGGCGTCGGCCGGCGCGCGGCCCTGCGCCTCGGTGGCGCGCCCCGCCTTGTCGCGGGCCGGGCCGGCCGCCTTGGCCGCGCGCGCCGGCGCCAGCGCATTGGCGACGACGTCGATGCGGCTGTCGGCGAACAGGCCGGGAAAATTGTCGGCCCGCCGCGACAAGGCGCGGAACAGCGGCCATTGCGGATAGCGCTGCGCCATGGCCGACAGGAAATTGGCGAGGTCGCCCGAAAGGATCGTCGCGTCGAGCGAGCCCGACGGCGCGTTGGCGAAGGGCTCGTAGGCGCCGGTGGCGGTCAGCGTCGCGCCGGCGAGGTCGCTGACCATCAGCCGGTCGAAGTCGAAGCGCCCGTCATGCAGCCGCACGGCGAGGTCGACGCCGCCCGCCTCCAGGTCCTCGTAATGCACCGGCCCCGCCTTCAGCGCCACGTCGAAGGACTGGCCGTCCAGCACCGACAGGCTCTTGCTGTCGGCGAAAATCCCCATCGCCGCCTGCAGGGCGTCGCTCTCCACCGCGCCGCCGGTGAGGTCGAGCGTGATGGCGGGCTGCGCCGCGCCGACCGTCTCGCGCTTGAACGAGCCCTTCAGCGTGGCGGCGCCGATGGCGATCTCCAGCCCGTCGATGCGCTGCAGGCCGTCGCGCAGCGTCACCTTGCCCGACAGGCCGGCTCCGGTCAGCCGGCGGACGGAATCGTCCACCGCCTCGTTGAGCCAGGTCGCCAGCCCCGAAGGCTGGCGCGAGGCCACAACCAGGTCGCCGGTGAAGCCGAAATCGCGCCCCACCGCCAGCCGTCCCTTGGCCTCGACGCGGGTGCGGCCCGGCAGGTCCGCCTCGAACTGGCGCACGTTCCAGCCCTCGCGGTCCGGCTCGGCGCTGACGGTGACCGAGCGGATCGTCGTGCCGCCGGCGATCACCGCCGGCAGGCGCAGATCGACGCTGCCCGGAATGGTCGGGATCGGCAATTGCTCCAGCACCCGGCGCGCCAGCGCGATGCGGTCGGCCATCGGCATGGCGGGCGCGGCCTGCTTCTCCTCCGCCGGCTCCGAAGGCCCCCAGAAGATCTGCTGGCCGTCGGCGCTGATCTCGAAGCGCGGATTGCCGCCGCCATAGTCGATCAGCGCCTTGCCGTTGACCACATAGGGATTGTCGGCCGGCCCCTGCTCCATGCGGAATTCGCTGGCGTCGAAGCGGCTGCGGTCGGCGGTGAATTTTCCCGCCAGCCGCAAGTCGCTGAAGAAGGGTTTTTCCGCCGGCGCCTTGCCGGTCTTGTCGGTCTTGTCAATCTTGTCGGGGCGCGCCGTCTGCGCCACCACGTCGGCCGAGCGCAGCGAGAAATCGCCGGCATAGGCGAGCCGCCCGCCCTTGACCGTCACGTCGCCGTCGGTCTCGAAGGCGGCGGGAATGCCCTCGGGCGAAATCCGCGCCCTCAGCCGCAGCGCGCCGTCCGGCCGCGCCTCGCCGGTGCTCAGGTCCAGCGCCAGCTTCTCGCCGTCGAGCGTCAGCCCGCCATTGGCCTGCCACGGCCCGGCGAGGCTGGTGGCCGACAGCACGGCGTCGATATCGGTCGCCTTGCGGCTGCGCCCGCTCTGCGCGTCGGTCAGCGTCACCTCGCCGTCCTGGATCGACAGCCGCTCCACCTTGATCTGGGTCGGGTCGATGGGCGTCGAGGGGCGGATGGCCCAGTCGACGCGGCCGTCCTTGTCGAGCGCGATCGCGGCGCGCGGCCGCTCCACCCGCATGTCGAAGATCAGCACCTGCCCGCGCAGGAAGGGCATGAGCTCGGCGTCCATCGAGAAGCGGTCGACCGTCATCGCCGGATGCGCCGCGTCGGCCCCCACCCGCACGTCGGAGAAGGTCACCGAGGGAAAGGGCAGGAGCCGCGCATGCACGTCGCCCGCCACCTTGACCGGCCGGCCGAGGATGCGGCTCGCCTCGCGCTCGAAATCGGCGCGATAACCGCTCCATGGTATGAAGGGCGGAACCACCAGCGCCGCCGTCAGCAGCAGCACGAGAAGCCCGCCCACGATGACGAATATGCGGCCCAAGAACCAGCTCCGGTCAAAACGCGAACAGAAGACGCCGCGTGAATCACGCAGTCTTGCATCTGCGCAACATAGCGGCATCGATCCGGCGACAACAAGGCCCATCGCGGCCCGCAGAGGCCCCGAATGGCGTTATAAGATGGAAATCGTCGCCGCTCAGGCGGCGGGCAGCGCCAGCGCCGCCGCGTCCTGCCCCAGCGCGGCGCAGAGCGCGCGCACGGCGACGTTATGGTCCTCGCGCTGCGGCAGGCCGGAGACGACCAGCGCCCCCACCGGCCCGACGCCGGCGACGCGGATCGGGAAGCCGCCGCCGGCCAGCGCGTAATCGGCGACGTCGAGCGCCTTTTGCGGCGCGAACAGGCGGTCCTCGCGGTTCTGCTCCAGCACCAGCCGGTAGCTGGCGGCGTGGAAGCGGCGCACCACGTTGAACTTGCGCCGCAGCCATTCCAGATTGTCGGCGCTGGTCCCCGGCATGGCGGCGAAGAACAGCCGGCGGTCCCACAGCGACACCTCCACCGACAGGACCAGCTTCTCGGCCATGGCCATGGCGCGCACCGCCGCGCCGAGGTCGAAGGCGGCGTGCTCGTCGAAGCGGCCGAAGACCAGCGCCTCCTCCTGCCGGATGATCTGCCTGATGTCGTCGCTCTGCGCCATGCCGGATGCTCCTCATTCGATGCGCCTTTTTGCCCCCTCGCCGGCGCGATTGCAACACGGATCGGCGGCGTCGAACTTGATTGATCCGGTAGTAAGGTTTACTGGAGCGTCATGGTTCAGAACCCTCACATCGACGCGCCGCTGACCGGCGAGGCCATTCCCGAATTCGTCGAGACCGCCGTGTTCAAGCGCGACGTGTTTTCCGAGACGCGCGCCGGCTATTTCGCGGGCGATCCCGATACGCGCATCATTCGCCGCGTGGTCAGCGCCGCGCCCTGGTGGTCGAAGCCGCTGGCATGGATCTTGGCCAGGCGCGAAATCCGCGGCCTCAAGGCCGTGCGCGGCGTCGAGGGCGCGCCGCAACTGCTCGCCACCGACAAGGACGGGCTCTACCGCTCCTGGACCGAGGGCACGCCGCTGCATCTGGCCCGACCGTCCGACCCCAAATGGTATCGCACCGCGCACCGCATCCTGCGCGACATGCGCCGGCTGGGCGTCACCCATAACGACCTCGCCAAGCCGCAGAACTGGCTGATGACGCCGGAAGGCGAAGCCGCCGTGATCGACTTCCAGTTGGCCAGCGTGCACCGCCGGCGCGGCGCGCTCTACCGCATGATGGCCTATGAGGATTTCCGCCACCTCATCAAGCAGAAGCGCGCCTTCGCCAGGCACCTGATGACGCCGACGGAGAAGCGCGTTCTCGCCCGCCGCTCGCTGCCCTCGCGCATCTGGCTCGCCACCGGCAAGAAGGTCTATAATTTCGTCACGCGCGGCGTCTTCAACTGGTCGGACGGCGAAGGCACCGGCGACCGCATCGACAATGAGGGACCGGCGATCCGCGCCGCGCTGAAATCCGATCCGCGCGTCAGCGACGTGGCGCTGGCGCTCTATTCGCTGCCGGCCAAGGGCGTCGGCCTCTACGCATTCGTGGAGACGCTTTCCGCCGACGAAAAGAGCCTGCGCGCGCGCCTCAAGGGCCAGAAGCTGGAGCTGATCCAGCCCGTCGCCCATCTGCCGCGCCGCGCCGACGGCACGGTGCGCGACGATATTCTGCGCCTCATCGCCATGAATCAGATGACCGAGCTGGACGAGCTTCTGGCCCGCGAGCCGGAGATGCGCGGGCTGGTCGAGGCGCTGGCCGCCCATCGCCTGAACTTCACCGACCGGCGCGTCACTCAATTAGAATAACCGCATATTTTAACCCTTTCGCTGGTCTTGATTTTGTGTGACGCCTTGTCCTGACGCAAAACCGCTTCGCACTTTTGCTGGAAATGCGTGAGCGAATCACTACATTCGGTGCAATGTCCGACTTTCCCGACGATATGCCGTTTTTCGGCGACGACGCGCCGCGAAGCCCCGCACCCGTTTCCGGCGGCGGCTTGGCCGCGCGCGCCATGGCGGCGCGCAATCAACAGCGCGGCGAACCCGATTATCTCAAGGGCCTCAACCCCGAACAGCGGCAGGCGGTGCTGACCACCGAAGGTCCGGTGCTGGTGCTGGCCGGCGCGGGCACCGGCAAGACGCGCGTGCTCACCACCCGCATCGCGCATATCCTGACCATGGGCCTCGCCTATCCGAGCCAGATTCTCGCCGTCACCTTCACCAACAAGGCGGCGCGCGAGATGAAGGACCGCATCGGCCATCTGGTCGGCGGCGCGGTGGAAGGCATGCCGTGGCTCGGCACCTTCCACTCCATCGGCGTGAAGCTGCTGCGCCGCCATGCGGAGCTGGTCAACCTCACCTCCGACTTCACCATCCTCGACACGGATGATGTGATCCGGCTGATCAAGCAGCTCATTCAGGCCGAAGGCCTCGACGACAAGCGCTGGCCGGCCCGCACCTTCGCCAACATGATCGACGGCTGGAAGAACAAGGGCTTCGGGCCGGAGGACATCCCGGAAGGCGACGCGCGCTCCTTCGGCAACGGGCGCGGGCGCGAGCTTTACCGCGCCTATCAGGACCGGCTGCGCACGCTCAACGCCTGCGATTTCGGCGACCTGCTGCTGCACCCGATCCGCATCTTCCGCACCTATCCGGACATTCTGCGCGAGTACCACGCCAAGTTCCGCTATATTCTGGTGGACGAGTATCAGGACACCAACACCGCGCAATATCTCTGGCTGCGCCTTCTCGCCCAGCGCCCCCAGCCCAGAAACGCAGACCCGCGCGACATAACCCGCGCAACGTCTCCTTCCCCTCATCCTGAGGAGGCCCGCAGGGCCGTCTCGAAGGACGAGGGGACGCACCGCTCCGCGCCTCCGGGCGAGGGAGCGCGCGTCAACCTGTGCTGCGTGGGCGACGACGACCAGTCGATCTACGGCTGGCGCGGCGCGGAAGTGGACAACATCCTGCGCTTCGAGAAGGATTTTCCGGGCGCGGTGGTGATCAAGCTGGAGCGCAACTACCGCTCCACCGCGCATATCCTCGGCGCGGCGGCGCATCTCATCGCCCATAACGAGGGCCGGCTCGGCAAGACGCTGTTCACCGACTCCCCCAACCACGACGACCCGCGCGTGAAAGTGCATGCGGCGTGGGATTCGGAGGAAGAAGCCCGCGCCGTGGGCGAGGCCATCGAGCAGGCGCAGCGGCAGGGCCACAAGCTCAACAACATGGCGATCCTCGTGCGCGCCTCGTTCCAGATGCGCGAATTCGAGGACCGTTTCGTCACGCTCGGTCTCAATTACCGCGTCATCGGCGGCCCGCGCTTCTATGAGCGGCTCGAAATCCGCGACGCCATGGCTTACCTGCGCGTCGTGGCGCAACCCGCCGACGACCTCGCGCTGGAGCGCATCATCAACACGCCGAAGCGGGGCCTGGGCGAATCCGCCATCCGCCAGATTCACGACTACGCCCGCGCCCGCGATCTCTCCATGTTCGCCGCCGCCTGCGATCTGGTCGAGACGGAAGAACTGAAGCCCAAGCCGCGCGCGGCGCTGCGCGAAGTGGTGGAGAATTTCCGCCGCTGGCAATCGCTGATCGACACCACGCCGCACACCGAGCTGGCCGAACGCATCCTCGACGAATCCGGCTACACGGCCATGTGGCAGAACGACAAGTCGGCGGAAGCGCCGGGCCGGCTCGAAAACCTCAAGGAGCTGATCCGCTCCATGGAGGATTACGAAAGCCTGCGCGGCTTCCTCGAACACGTCGCGCTGGTGATGGACGCCGAGCAGAACGAGGACCTCGACGCCGTCAACATCATGACGCTGCATTCGGCCAAGGGACTGGAGTTCGAAACCGTCTTTCTGCCCGGCTGGGAGGAAGGCCTGTTCCCGCACCAGCGCGCGCTCGACGAGGGCGGGCGCTCGGGGCTGGAGGAGGAACGCCGCCTCGCCTATGTCGGCGTGACGCGCGCCAAGAAGAACCTGCATCTGTGGTTCGTCTCCAACCGCCGCATCCACGGCATGTGGCAGTCGACCATCCCGTCGCGCTTTCTGGAGGAACTGCCGGAAGCCCATGTCGAAGTGGCCGAGATGGAAGGCAATTACGGCGGCTACGGCAGTTACGGCCAATCGCGCTTCGACAAGATGGGAACGAATCGGGCCGACCCGTTCCAGAACACCTATTCCACGCCCGGCTGGCAGCGCGCGCAACAGAACCGCTCCGAAGCCACCCGCAACAATTGGGGCTCGCGCTCCGGTAGCCGTGTCGAGCGCATCGGCTATGGCGAGACGGATTCGGGCTTCGGCGCGGGGCGCGGCTCGGTCAAGGGCCGCACCATCGAGGGCGAACTGGTGGCGAAATCGGTGGCCGACAAGCCTTCCGCCTTCAAGACCGGCGACCGCGTCTTCCATATGAAGTTCGGCAACGGCACCGTCTCCGCCATCGACGGCAACAAGCTCACCATCGACTTCGACAAGGCCGGGCAGAAGCGGGTTCTCGACGGCTTCGTGCAGGCGGTCTGACCGCTCGGCGGGGATTGAACCCATGGCTCGTTCGGCGACGCACCGGATCGGAAAATTTCCGTTCGCGACCGTCGCCATGCTTGCGCTTTCCGTGGCGATCACCTGCGCGAGCCGCATCGAGCCGAACCTGCTGGAGGCGCTGCGGCGCGACTGGCCCGCGCTGGAGCGCGGCGAATTATGGCGCGCCGTCACGCCGCTTTTCGTTCAGCCCGACCCATGGCCGATAACCTTGGGCATATGGGCCACGCTTCTCGTCGTCGGCCTCGGCGTCGAGCGGCTGTTCGGCCGCGCCCGCTGGCTCTGCCTCTATGCGACCGGCGCGGCGGTCGGTGAGATGGCGGGCTACGTCTGGCAACCCGACGGCGCGGGCGGATCGATCGCCGTCGCCGGGCTATTGGGCGGCCTCGCCGCCTGGCTTCTGCTGCGGCCGGGGCCGTGGTTCGCGAAAACCGGGCCAGCCGCCCTCATCGTCGCGGCGCTGATCGGCACCTAGATGAAGGATATCCACGGCCTGCCGTTTCTCGCCGGCCTCGCTTTGGGCGCGCTTTTCCTCCGGAAATAGAGCGCCTTACTGCGGCTTGCCCTTCTCCCAGGTCACGTCGCCCTTGTAGAGCGGCACCGTGGAGAGCGAGGTCTTGGCCGACCCGTCCTGCACCTGCGCGGCGTGCGCCAGATAGAGCAGCGTGTTGTTCTGCTTGTCGTAGATGCGGGTGATGACCAGCTTCTTCCAGATCAGGCTGGTGCGGTCGGAAAAGATGCGTTCGCCCTTCTGGCCGAGACTGATATCTCCGACGCTGATCGGCCCGGTCTGCTCGCAGGAGATGGAGGCGTTGGACGGGTCCTCGAACCATTTGCCCTTTTGCAGCCGGTCGATCATGCTGCGCGAGAAGGAAGCGAGATAGCAGGTCACGCCCTTGACCTTCGGATCGGCCACCGCGTCGACGACGATATCGTTGCCGACCCAGTCCACGCCGACCTTGCCGACCTGCTCGGCGGAGGCCGGCATAGCCGCCAGTGCTGTCATCGCGGCAGCCAGCAGGCCGGCGGCAATCTTGTCCCTGATCATTCCACATCTCCAGAATTGTTTGCCTGAACATGGGCGTAGAACCATGGCTTTGCAAGATGCCCGATCAGCCTTCCCATTTGTCGAGAAAGGCTGAAATTTCCAGTGCCTGCATGTCGGAAACGGCTTCGTAAAGCTTCTCGACGGGCCAGTCCCACCAGCCGAGCGCCAGCAATCGTTCGACCGTCGCGGCGTCGAAACGCATGCGGATGATTCGCGCCGGTACGCCGCCCACCACCGCATAGGGCGCGACGTCCTTCGTCACCACCGCATTGGCCCCGATCACCGCGCCGTGGCCCACCGTCACGCCGGGCGTGATCACCGCGCCGTGGCCGATCCACACGTCATGGCCGATGCTCACCCGCTTCGCCTGCCTTCGGGCGCGAAAATCCCCGTCCACGCCCAGATAGCGGAAATATTCGTTGGGTCGGTAGGTCAGCTTGTGCGTGGTGAGCCGCTCCATCGGATGCTCCAGCGCGTTGATGCGCACATTGGCGGCGATGGAGCAGAACTTGCCTATATCGGCGTAGATGCCCTCGCCGTTCCGCTCGAAATAGGTGAAGTCGCCGACCGTCACTTCGCGCAGGATCACTCTTTCGCCGATATCGGCGTAGCGCCCCAGCTTCACGCCCTGCAATTTCGCGGTGGAATGGATGCGCGGTTCGCTGTCCTGGAAGCGAAGATCGTCGGCCTGCTTCATTTCAAAACTTTCAGAATGTCCGCGACGCTCCTATAGTGCCGCAGCCCGCGCTTCGCGGCGGGGAGATTCACGTCATCATAGCGCGCAACCGGCGCGGCGGCAGCAACAGGTCCGGCGGACATGAAAAAATTTCTACCCGTTTTCATCGCGGCTTTCGTCGCCGTCATCCTCGCGGCGGCGGGCTTCAACTATATCCACGCCCGGCAGGCGGCGGACCAGCCCTTCGGCGGGCCGCTGGCGCTCGTCACCATGGACGGAAAGCCCTTCACCGAGCAGGACCTGCGCGCCACGCCCGCGGCGGTGTTCTTCGGCTACACCCATTGCCCCGACGTCTGCCCCACCACGCTTTACGAGCTGGACGGCTGGCTGAAGCAGCTCGGCCCCGCGGCGGCCGACGTCAAGGCCTATTTCATCACCGTCGATCCCGAGCGCGACACGGAAGGCGTGATGAAGACCTATGTCGGCAACGTCTCCGACCGCATCGTCGGCGTCACCGGAACGCCGCAAAACGTCGCCGCCGCGATCAAGGCCTACCATGTCTACGCCAAGAAGGTCCCCGGCGAGGACGGCGACTACACCATGGATCACCTGGCCTCGGTGCTGCTGTTCGACAAGGGCGGGCGCTTCCGCGGCACCATCGCCTATCAGGAGAGCCCCGACGCGGCGATGGCCAAGCTGAAGAATCTGGCGAAAGGCGGCGCGAACGGGTAAACAGGACGTCTTGAATCTGTTTGAGAGCATTTGACCCTATGGCCCAATCGCGACTTTTCTTTTCGGCGGACAAGGCGGAAGCCGATCGCATCTACGACATCCTCGAGCGCGCCTTCGAGGACGACGGCTTCCCCATCGCCAACACCGAAATCGACGAGGACCGGCAGATCCACGAGGTCTCGGTCTATGTCGAGGACGGCCCCGAGGAGGTCGCGGCCCGCATCGACGCGCTGGTCGGCCCCGGCAAGTTCGCGGTCGAGGAGCTGCCGGACATCGACTGGGTGCTGCATTCGCTGGAAGGGTTGAAGCCGGTGCGCGCCGGGCGCTTCTTCGTGCACGGCTCGCACGACCGCGACCGGATCGAGCCGGGCGACATCCCGATCGAGATCGACGCCGGCCTCGCCTTCGGCACCGGCCATCACGGCACCACCGCGGGCTGCCTGGAGCTGATCGCCGAGGTGGTCGAGACCGAGCACCCGACCAACGCGCTCGACCTCGGCGCGGGCAGCGCGGTGCTGGCCATCGCCATCGCCAAGCTCGCCCCCATCCCCGTCCTCGCCACCGACATCGACCCCGTGGCCGTGACGGTGGCGGCCGAGAACGCCGCCAAGAACGGCGTCGCCGAGCATATCGTCACCGCGACGGCGGAAGGCTTCGGGCATCGGATTTTCCAGTCCCACGCGCCGTTCGATCTCATTGTGGCCAACATCCTCGCCAATCCGCTGATCGAGCTGGCCCCGTCGATCAAGGCGCATCTCGCGCCCGGCGGCTCGATCATCCTATCCGGCATCCTCGAAAGCCAGCACGACGCCGTCCTCGCCGCCTATCTGGCCCAAGGCCTGACGCACAAGAAGACGCTGCGCCGCGAAGGCTGGGTAGCGATCCATCTCCAATAACCACCACGCGAGCGCGCCATGGCTTTCCAGACATTCGACGTCACCACCGATCCCGCCAACGGCGCGCCGCGCGTGGCGCGCCTGAGGGCCAAACTGGCCGAACTGGGCCTCGACGGCTTCCTGGTCCCGCGCGCCGACGAGCACCAGGGCGAATATGTGCCGGCGCGCGCCCAGCGGCTGGGCTGGCTGACCGGCTTCACCGGCTCGGCCGGCGCGGCGCTGATTCTCAAGGACGCGGCCTATATCTTCGTCGACGGCCGCTACGAATTGCAGGTGCGCGCGCAGACCGATCCAAAAACCTTCTCCTATGAAAGCCTCGTCGCGACCCCGCCCGCCGCATGGCTGGAGGAGCACGGCGCGGGCCTCGCCATCGGCTTCGACCCGTGGCTGCACACCATCGCCGAGGCGCGCGCGCTGCGCGACGCGCTGGAGAAGCGCGGCGGCAGGCTGGTCGCCGTCGCCGCCAATCCGGTCGACGCGGTCTGGGACGACCAGCCCGCCCCGCCCGCGGCCGACGTGACCATCCAGCCCGCACGCTTCGCGGGCCGCGAGGCGCGAGACAAGATCGCCGACATGCGCGCCGCCGTCGCAGCCTCTGGCGCCGACGCCACGGTGCTGACCGACCCGTCCTCGGTGGCGTGGCTGTTCAACATCCGCGGCAAGGACGTGTCCAACACGCCGCTGCCGCTCAGCTTCGCCATCCTGCCCGCCAGGGGCGAGCCGGAGCTTTTCATCGACGAGGGCAAGCTCTCCATCGAGCCGCGCGCCTATCTGACCCAGCTCGCCAAGCTTTGCCCCCCGGCCGATCTCGAAGCCCGGCTCACGGCGCGGGCGAAGAAGGGCGAGGCCATCCTGCTCGACCCGGCGCTCGCCGCCGACCGGCTGCGCATGGTCGTCGAGGAAGCCGGCGGCCGCGTGGTCGAGGGCAAGGACCCGGCCCGGCTGCCGCGCGCGGTCAAGAACAAGGCCGAGCTGGACGGCGCCCGCGCCGCGCATGAGCGCGACGGCGTCGCCATGGCGCATTTCCTGTCCTGGCTCGACGCGCAGAAGCCCGGCTCGGTGGACGAGATCGGCGCGGCGCAAAGGCTGGAACAGGCGCGCGCCGATGTCGGCCGCGAATTCCAGGCCCCGCTGGAGGACCTGTCCTTCGACACCATCTCCGGCGCGGGGCCGAACGGCGCCGTCATCCATTACCGCGTCAACACCGACACCAACCGCAAGCTCCAGGACGGCGAGCTCTACCTGGTCGATTCGGGCGCACAATATCGCGACGGCACCACCGACATCACCCGCACCGTGCCCATCGGCCGCGTCGCGCCCGAGACCGCGCGCGCCTTCACGCTGGTGCTGAAGGGCATGATCGCCGTCACCACCGCGCGCTTTCCCAAGGGCACGCGCGGGCAGGACATCGACGCGCTGGCCCGCATCGCGCTGTGGAAGCACGGCTTCGACTACGCCCACGGCACCGGCCACGGCGTCGGCTCCTATCTGTCGGTGCATGAGGGGCCGCAGGCCATCTCCCGGCGCGGCGCGCAGGAGCTGCTGCCCGGCATGATCTTGTCCAACGAGCCGGGCTACTACAAGCCGGGCGCGTTTGGCATCCGCATCGAGAACCTGATCGTCGTCACCGAGCCGGAGATTCCCGCCGGCGGCGACCTGCCGATGATGGGCTTCGAGACGCTGACCTTCGCCCCCATCGACCGCCGCCTGATCGACAAGGCGCTGCTGACGGAGGAGGAGATCGGCTGGCTCGACGCCTATCACGCCCGTGTGCGCGAAAAGCTCGCGCCGCATCTGAAGGAGCCCGAGCGCCGCTGGCTCGAAGCCGCGACCGCGCCGCTCTAAAGCATTTCCAGCGAAAGCACGAAGCGGTTTCGCGTCGGATAATGCGTAAAACAAATAGTTAGAGCGGTTCCAAAACCGCTCTAACCCGGGAAGAAATGGCGCAGCGCGATCAACAGCGCCGCGCCGCAGGCGAAGCTGGGCAGCAGGCTGAGGCGCAGCGAGAAGACCACGCAGACCAGCAGCGCCGCCAGCTCCTTCCAGCCATGCTCGAAGGCCGGCGGCGCGACCAAAGTGGTCAGCACGGCGGCCGGCACGGCGTTGAGCCCCGCCTCGACGCGATAGTGGATGCGCTCGAAGCGCGACAGGATCATGTGGCCGCCGATGCGGGTGAGATAGGTCACCGCGGCGCCGGCGAGGATGGTCCAGAAGAAATCGCCCATCACAATTCCTCCGCCGGCTTGGCCAAAAGCGCCGCGACCGCGACGCCGCCCAGGGCGCCGATGCTGACATGCCAGGGCGAGCCGGCGAGGTGATAGCCGATGACGGAGCAGACGGCGCTTGCCGCCACCACCGCCGGCCAATGCGGCCGCGCGCGAAAACCCATCACCAGGCAGAGGAAATACATCGGCAGCATGAAATCGATGCCGAGCGCATAGGGATTGGTGATCAGGTTGCCGAATCGCGCCCCGACATAGGCCTCGACGACCCACAAGAGATACATCGGCGTGGCGTAGCCGAGATACCAGACGAAGGTGACCGGCCGGCCGGCTTCGGCGCGGCTTTCGGTCTCGGCATATTGCGGATCGACCAGCAGGAAGAAGGCGGCGGCCTTCTGCCAAAGGGTGAAATGGGCGATGCGCCGCCCCACCGCCGCCGAATAGAGCACATGGCGGAAATTGACCGCGAAGATGGAGAGCACGATGATCCACGGCGCGACGCGGTGGCCGAACAGCTCCAGCCCCACCATCTGGCTGGCGCCGGCGTAGAGCGAGCCGCTCATCAGCACCGCCTCGCCGGGGGTGAAGCCGTTGTCGACCGCCAGCGCGCCGAACAATAGCCCGAACGGCATGATCGCCAGCGACACCGGGATGCTGGCCGCGATCCCCTCCCGATAAAAGGCCCCGCCGGTTTTCTCCGCCGCAGCCGCGAATCTCTCTTCCACCGTCGCCTCCTCCGAGCGCCGCATGTGTAGATGCGCCGCCGGCGCCTGTCACATGAGTTCGATTGATCCCAGCCTCAAATTTTTGATGGTTGGGGCGGAACGCCGCGCTCGATCCGCTTGCCCCAGTCGATCAGCGGCCGGGCGCGCCCGGCGAAATCCACGAGCCGGTCGGCGAGATCGGCCTGCGTCACGCTGTCGGGGTCGATCTCGATGCGGATGGCGAAATGCCGGTTGCGGATCGCCTCGGCGAGGTCCGGCTCGCTCACCGCGTCGAAGCCGCGCGGCATGCGCTTCAGCCGGTCGCGGTCGGAGAGAGCGAGGCCGTTCGTCGCCAGCGCCGCCGTCATGGCGCGGAAGGCCTCGGGCCGCTCGGCGATGTCGCGGCGCATGGCGGCGAGCAGCTCCGGCCGCGGCCCCCACCACGCCACCGCCGCATAGCAGTCGCGCACCCCCGGCAGGCCGATGCAGACATAGAAGCAGCCGCTCTCGTCCCATTTCGTGCCCGTGGCCGACAGCAGCGCCGACAGGTGCCGGTTATAGGGCGCCTTGTCCTTGGAGAAGCGCGTGTCGCGCTTGATGCGGAATTGCGACTTCACCGGATCGCCGCGGAACGGCAGGTCCGCCGCCTCGAAGCGCGCCGTCAGCTCCGCCACCAGCGCGGCGAGCGGGTCTTTCAGATGCGCCTCGAAAATATCCTTGTTCTCCACAAACCATTCGCGGTTCTGGTGGAAATCCAGCGCCTTGAGGAACGGTATGGCCTTGTCGCCGAAACCCTTGAAGCCGCCCATCACCCCTCCCCGACCAGGGCGAACCAGGCGTCCTCGTCGATGACCTCGATGCCCAGCTCCGCCGCCTTGGCGAGCTTCGACCCCGCCCCCGGCCCGGCCACCACCAGGTCGGTCTTCTTCGACACCGAGCCCGCGGTCTTGGCCCCGTGGCGCTCGGCCATGGCCTTGGCCTCGTCGCGCGACATGCGCTCCAGGCCGCCGGTGAACACCACCGTCTTGCCCTCGACCGGCGAGCCGGTGGCGACGCGCGGCGCCTCGTCCTGCGGCGTCACTTCGGCAAGAAGCGTCGCCAGCACCTCACGATTGTGCGGCTCGCCATAGAAATCCACCACCGCCTCGGCGACGATGCCGCCGATGCCCTCGACGGCCACCAGCTCCTGCCACGCCTCGTTGCCCTTGTCGCCGCGCTCGCCCTCCTTCGGCGGGACGGCCTCCAGCGCCGCCTTCTCGAAGGCCGCATAGGAGAGATAGGCGCGCGCGAAGCGCTTCGCGTTGACCTCGCCGACATGGCGGATGCCGAGGCCGTAGAGAAAGCGGCCGAGCCCGATGGCGCGCCGCGCGTCGATGGCCTCGTAGAGCTTGCGCACCGAGGTCGCGCCGAAGCCGTCGATGTTCTCGAGCTTCTTCAGCGAGCCTTCCTGCCGCTTCTTCAAAGTGAAGATGTCGGCCGGCGAATGGATGGCCAGCGACGGATCGTCGGCGTTGTAGAAGAACTCGACCTGCTTCTCGCCCAGGCCCTCGATGTCGAAGGCGTTGCGCGAGACGAAATGGCGGATGCGCTCCATCGCCTGCGCCGGGCAGATCAGCCCGCCGGTGCAGCGGCGCACCACCTCGCCCTCCTCGCGCACCGCGTGGCTGCCGCAGGCCGGGCACAGATGCGGGAACGCGTACGGGACCGCCTCGGCCGGGCGCTTTTCGAGGATCACGTCGACGATCTGCGGAATGACGTCGCCGGCGCGCTGCACGATCACCGTGTCGCCGATGCGGATGTCGCGCCCGTCGCGCAGCGGCTCGCCGCTCTTGCCGAGGCCCTTGATGTAATCCTCGTTGTGCAGCGTGGCGTTGGTCACCACCACGCCGCCGACGGTGATCGGCTCCAGCCGCGCCACCGGCGTCAGCGCGCCGGTGCGGCCGACCTGGATGTCGATGCCGCGCAGGATGGTCGTCGCCTGCTCGGCCGGGAACTTGTGCGCAATGGCCCAGCGCGGCGAGCGCGAGCGGAAGCCGAGCCGCGTCTGCAGGTCCAGCCGGTCGACCTTGTAGACCACGCCGTCGATGTCGTAGTCGAGATTGGGCCGCTCCAGCCCGATGGCGCGGTAATGCGCGAGCAGCGCCTCGGCGCTGTCGAGCCGCACGGTCAGCGGATTGACCGGAAAGCCCCAGCTTCGGAATGTCTCCACCATGCCGAACTGCGTGTCGGCCGGCATGTCGGACATCTCGCCCCAGGCATAGGCGAAGAAGCGCAATTTGCGGCTCGCCGTCACCTTGGGGTCGAGCTGGCGCAGCGAGCCGGCGGCCGTGTTGCGCGGATTGACATAGGTCTGCCGGCCCTCCGCCGCCATCTGGGCGTTGAGCGCCAGGAAATCGCTCTTGGCCATGTAGACCTCGCCGCGCACCTCCACCACCGACGGCGCGCCGGCGGGCAGCCTATTGGGGATTTCGGCGATGGTGCGGATATTGGCGGTGACGTTCTCGCCCGTCGTGCCGTCGCCGCGCGTGGCGGCGGTGGCGAGCGACCCGTTCTCGTAGCGGATCGACATGGACAGGCCGTCGATCTTCGGCTCGGCGGTGAAGGCGATCGAATCGTCCGGCAGCCGGCCGAGGAAGCGATAGACGCTGGCCACGAAATCGCGCACGTCCTCGTCGGAGAAGGCGTTGTCGAGCGACAGCATCGGCCGGGCGTGGACGACCGGCGCGAAGGTGGCGAGCAGCGGCGCGGCTCCCACCCGGCGCGACGGGCTGTCCTCGCGAACCAGATGCGGAAAGCGCGCCTCGATCGCCTCGTTGCGCCGCTTCAGCGCGTCATAGGCGGCGTCGGAGATTTCCGGCCGGTCCTCGGCGTGATAGCGCGCGTCGTGATGGGCGATCTCCCGCGCCAGCCGCTCCAGCTCGGCGGCGGCCTCCGTTTCGGTGAGGGGTTCGACGGCGGTTTCGGACATGATATGCGCAAGATTCCAGTGATTGAAGTGCGCCCACCATAAACAAGAAAAGCCGCCGCGCCTACAGCGCCGGCGGCTTACGAACAGGCCATGCGGTCAGTCGGCCAGCGCGCCGTTTTCGGCCAGCAATCGCTCGGCCGCCTTGCGCGCCTCGTCGGTGATGCTGGCGCCCGCCAGCATGCGCGCAATCTCCTCCTGCCGCTCGGCGGTCGCCATCACGCGGATCGAGGTGGCCATGCGGTCCTCGGCCGTGGCCTTCTTGGCGATGAGGAAATGCGTGTCGGCCCGCGCCGCCACCTGCGGCGCATGGGTGACGGACAGGACCTGCACCCGGCGGGCGAGCCGCGCCAGCCGCTGGCCGATGGCGTCGGCCACCGCCCCGCCCACGCCGGTGTCGATCTCGTCGAAGACCAGCGTCGGCGCGGAGCCGCGATCCGCCAGCGCCACCTTGAGCGCCAGGAGGAAGCGCGACAGCTCGCCGCCCGAGGCCACCTTCATCATCGGCCCGGCGCGGGTGCCGGGATTGGTGCGCACCCAATATTCGACCGTGTCTATGCCCTCGGCGGCGCGCGCCTCCGGGTCGGTGGTCATCTCGACGATGAAATCGGCCCGCTCCAGCTTCAGCGCCGGCAATTCGGCCATCACGGCGGCCTTGAGGTGATCGGCCGTCTCCCGGCGCCGCGCCGACAGCGCGGCGGCCGCCGCGTCATAGGCGGCGCGCGTCTCGCCGGCCTGCGCCTCGAGCTGGATCAGCCTTTCCGCGCCGGCGTCGAGCTCGGCCAGATCGGCGTCCATCTTGTCGCGCAGCGCCGGCAGGCCCTCGACCGCGACGGAATATTTGCGCGCCGCGGCCCGAAGCGCGAACAGCCGCTCCTCGACCTGCTCCAGCACGCGCGGGTCGAAATCGATCTCGCGCATGGCGTGGTCGATCCCGTCCTGCGCGCGGGCGAGGCTGTCCAGCGCCTCGTCGATGGCCTTGATCACCGGCTCCAGCAGATGCGGCGCCTCGGCGGCCTTGCGCTCCAGCCGGCGGACGAGGCTCGCGAGCGAGGGCACGGGCGAGCCCTGCCCCGACAGAAGCTCGCCCGCCTCGTTGACGTCGCCGGCGATCTTTTCGGATTTCATCATGGTGGCGCGGCGTTCGGCGAGTTCTTCCTCCTCGCCGGGCTGCGGATCGAGCTTTGTCAATTCCTCGACCGAGGAGCGCAGGTAATCGCCCTCGCGCTCGGCCGCCTCGACGCGGGCGCGGTGGCGCGACAGCGCCGTCTCGGCCTCGCGCCAGGCCTTATAGCGCTCGCGCGCAAGATTGGCCTCGGCCTCGTGGCCGCCGAAGGCGTCGAGCAGGGTACGGTGCAGGTCGGTGTCGATCAGCGCGCGGTCGTCGTGCTGGCCGTGGATCTCGACCAGCCGCCGGCCGAGGTCGCGCAGCAGCGCCACGCTGGCCGCCTGGTCGTTGATGAAGACGCGGGTGCGCCCGTCGCCGGTCTGCAACCGGCGCAGGATGATGTCGCCGTCGTCGTCGAGCCCGTTCTCGCGCAGGAAGGCGCGCGCCGGATGGTCGCCCGGCACGTCGAACACGGCCGTCACCTGCCCCTGCTCCGCGCCATGGCGGACCAGCGAGGCGTCGCCGCGGGCGCCCAGCGCCAGCGACAGCGAATCGAGCAGGATGGACTTGCCGGCGCCGGTCTCGCCGGTCAGCACCGACAGGCCGGACTTGAACTCGATGTCCAGCCGTTCAATCAGGACGATATCGCGGATCGAGAGCTGCGACAGCATGCGGGGATCGGCTTATGAGCCGCCGCCGGTGATGAGCCCCGTGACCTTGGCCATCCACGAGCCGCCGTTCTCGCGCGGGCTGAGGCCGCCCGATTGCAGCAGCTTGTAGCTGTCCTTGTACCACGGGCTGTCGGGGAAGTTCTTGCCGAGCACGGAAGCCGCCATCTGGGCCTCCGAGGTCAGGCCGAGCGCGTAATAGGCCTCGACCAGACGGGCGAGCGCTTCCTCCACCTGGCGGGTGTTGGAATATTCCTCCACCACGCCGCGGAAGCGCTTGATGGCGGCCAGATATTCCTTGCGCTCCAGATAGTAGCGGCCGACCTGCATCTCCTTGCCGGCGAGCTGGTCGCGGGCGAAGCGGATCTTGGTCTTGGCGTCGGCGGTGTATTCGGAATCCGGGAAGCGGTCGACCACCTCCTGCATGGCGGCGATGGCGCGGCGGCTGGCCGCCTGGTCGCGCGTCACGTCGGGGATCTGGCGGAAATAGGACAGGCCGATGATGTAATAGGCGTAGGCCGATTCCGGCGAGTTCGGGTAAAGCGTGTTGTAGCGCTTCGCCATCGAGATCGCGTCGTCGTAATTGCCCTGCTTGTAATTGGTGAAGGCGGCCATCACCAGCGCCTTGCGCGCCCATTCGGTATAGGGGTGCTGGCGGTCGATGGCGGCGAATTTCTTCGCGGCCTCCTTGAGGCGGCCGGCGTCCAGGTTGGCGAGGCCTTCATTGTACAATTTGTCGGCCGGGTCGATGGTCTCGACATATTTGGTCAGGTCGACGTCTTTGTCCTTGCTGGCGCATCCGGCGAGCGGAACGAGAACGGCGAGAGCGCCGGTCAAAAGCGCGGTTTTCGTCACACCCATGAATTTCAGGCTCGTCATGCGATCTCCGGCCATCTGGCAACGTCTTGTCTTTGCCGAGCGCGCGTCAGCCGCGCGACTCCCTTCGTTCCCCGCGCCGGCGACCATAGCCGATACGCGTTCGGGCGTCCATAAACCACATGCTAACCAAATCGGCAATCGCTGAGCGGCGACTATCGCCAGAAATCGGCGGACAAAACCGGATTGGCCATGGGAAGCGCGCGGCGCCGCCGTCATTCAGTCACGATCTCGAAGGCCGAGGCGTCGGCGAGCAGCGCCTTGACCGCCTCGGCGTTGAGCCGGTGGCCGCTGCGATAGGAGCGGTAGCGGCCGATGAAGGGCGCGCCGGCCAGCGCCAGGTCGCCCACCGCGTCCAGCGTCTTGTGGCGCACGAATTCGTTCTCGAAGCGCAGTCCGCCCGGATTGATCACCGCGTTGTCGTCGCCGATCACCAGCGAATTGTCGAGCGAGGAGCCGAGCGCATGGCCCGAGGCCCATAATTTCTCGACGTCCTTCATGAAGCCGAAGGTGCGCGCGGTGGAAATTTCGCTGCGGAACACGCCCTCGTCCATCTCGGCCGCGAATGTCTGCCGGCCGATGGCCGGGCTGTCGAAATCGATCTCCACCTCGAAGCGCCGGCCCGCATGCGGCGAGAACTCGGCCCAGGCGCTTCCCGCCTCGACCCGCACCGGCTTGAGGATGCGGATGAAGCGGCGCGGCGCGGCCTGCTCGACCACGCCCGCCTCGTCCAGCGCCGCGATGAAGCGCGCCGAGGCGCCGTCGAGGATGGGGACTTCCGGCCCGTCGATCTCGACCGTGAGATTGTCGACCCCGAGCGCCGACACCGCCGCCATCAGGTGCTCGACCGTGTTGATGCGCGCCTCGCGGGGCCCGAGCGAGGTGTTGAGGTCGGTGGCGCCGATCTCGCTCACATGGGCGCGCACGGGCGCGCTGTCCGCGAGGTCGGAGCGCCTGAAAACGACGCCCGCGTCGATCGGCGCCGGACGGAAGGTCGCCGAGGCCGGCGCGCCGCCATGCACGCCGACGCCTTGCAGCGCGACCGCACGGCCGATGGTCTTCTGATGAGCGATCAAATCCTGTCCAATCTGTCCCGGCGGGAACGGCCTGCCCGTTCCCCTGGCCGCAGCCTGAAGGCGGGATGCGGCGAAATAACGAAAAGAAATCAACCGGACGATAATAAGTCGCGCCATTGCGACAAAATCACGGTTTCTTACAAAAATTCACGGCGGCGCCCAAAAGAAAACGCCGCGGGCGGAACCCGCGGCGTCGCATTGCGTTTCAACCGGAAGCTGCTGGTCAGCTCGACTGGCGGCGCAGGAAGGCCGGGATTTCGAGCTGGTCGTCGTCCTGCGACATGGCGCGCGGCTGCGGGCGGCCCTGGTCGTCGAGCTGGCCGCGGCGCGGCGCATAGATCGAGGCGTCCTGCTGGGCCGGGCGGCGCGGCTCGGCCGGACGCAGGCCCGGTTCGCGATGCTGCGCCGGCTCCAGGCGGGCGGCGGGCTGCTCTTCCTCGCGGCGCGACAGGCCATGGGTCAGGCGCTTGAGCAGGCTCATCGGGCCGCGCTCTTCATGCGCCGGCTGCTGGGGCTGCGGCTGCGGGGCGCGGCGGGCGTTGAGCTCGGCCTGCGCCACTGGCGGGAAGTCCGAGACCGAGGGCATGCGCGGGGCCGGGCGCGCTTCGCGGGCCGGCTCGGCGTGCATGTGCGGCTGCTGATAGGCCTGCGGCTGCACCGGCTGGGCGGCCGGGGCCTGCGGCATCGGCGCGCGGGCGACGGGAGCGCGCTCGAAGGTCTCCGGCGCGGGAGCCTGGAAGATGCGGCTCTGCGGGCGGAAATCGCCTTCCGGCGCGGCGGCCGGGGCATGGGCGACCGGAGCGGCCGGCATGTCGACCTCGGCCGACTGGATGGCCTGGGCGATCGGGTCGGCGGCGCGCGGCTGCTCGGCGACCGGCGGGCGCAGCGCGCCGTGCGGGGCCATCGGCTTGGCCTGGGTGACCGGCTTCACCGGCTGGCGAAATTCGAGCGGCGCAGGCGCCGCGTCTCCTTGCTGCTTGTCGATGCCGGTGGCGACCACGGAGACGCGGATGACGCCTTCGAGGCCTTCGTCGAAGGTGGCGCCGAGGATGATGTTGGCGTCGGGATCGACTTCCTCACGGATGCGGGTCGCAGCTTCGTCCACCTCGAACAGCGTCATGTCGCGGCCGCCGGTGATGGAGATCAAGAGGCCCTTGGCGCCGCGCATGGAGGTCTCGTCCAGGAGCGGATTGGCGATCGCGGCTTCGGCGGCGGCCATGGCGCGGCCCTCGCCCGAGGCTTCCCCCGTGCCCATCATCGCCTTGCCCATCTCGCGCATCACCGAACGCACGTCGGCGAAGTCGAGGTTGATCAGGCCTTCCTTGACCATCAGGTCGGTGATGCAGGCCACGCCCGAATAGAGCACCTGGTCGGCCATCGCGAAGGCGTCGGCGAAGGTGGTCTTGTCGTTGGCGATGCGGAACAGGTTCTGGTTCGGGATGACGATCAGCGTGTCGACGTTCTTCTGAAGGTCCTCGATGCCCTGGTCCGCCGTCTTCATGCGGCGCGCGCCCTCGAAATGGAACGGCTTGGTGACGACGCCGACGGTGAGGATGCCGCGCTCACGCGCCGCGCGGGCCACGACCGGGGCGGCGCCGGTGCCGGTGCCGCCGCCCATGCCGGCGGTGACGAAGCACATATGGGTGCCGTTGAGGTGGTCGACGATCTCGTCGATGCATTCCTCGGCGGCCGCGCGGCCGACTTCCGGCTGCGAGCCCGCGCCCAGGCCTTCCGTGACGGCGGCGCCGAGCTGGATGATGCGGTCGGACTTCGACATGGTCAAAGCCTGCGCGTCGGTGTTGGCCACCACGAAGTCGACGCCGCGCAGACCGGCGTTGATCATGTTGTTGACCGCGTTGCCGCCGCCGCCGCCCACGCCGAAAACGGTGATGCGGGGCTTCAGCTCGGTGATGTCCGGCTTTTGCAGATTGATAGTCATAGGTCCTTGTTCCTTTTAAGCCTCGCCACCGCTTCGCCGCCGCGGTGCTGATTGGTGTTTACCCTGATGGTTACGCCCGAAGATCACTCAGTTTTGCGTCGTTCCATTCAGAAACTCTCTTTGAGCCATTGCCCGACCCGCTGGATGCGCCCGCCCGTTCCGGTCATCAGCCCCGAGGACGCCGCCTTCACCGACCGCTCCTCGATCCCCGCCACCTGCGGATAGATGAGGAGCCCCACCGTGGCGGAAAACGCCGCCCCCTTGGCCGCCTCGGGCAGCCCGGCTATGCCGAGGGGCCGTCCGATGCGGACATTCCGCGCGAGGATGCGCCGCGCCGCCTCGGGCATGCCGGGAAGCTGGCTCGACCCGCCGGTCAGCACCACGCGCTTGCCGACGATATGGCCGAGGCCCGACTGGTTCAGCCGGTCGCGCACCAGCTCCAGCGTCTCCTCGACGCGGGCGCGGATGATGCGGGTCAGCACCGAGCGCGGATATTGGTTGGGCACGTCGCGGTCGTCGTCGCCGATGGGGGGAACGCTGATCAGGTCGCGGTCGTCGGCGGCGCTGGGCAGCGCCGAGCCGTACATGACCTTGAGCCGCTCCGCGTCCTCCATGCGGGTGGAGAAGCCGCGCGCCACGTCCATGGTGACGTGGTTACCGCCGATCGCCACCGCGTCGGCGTGGATGAACTTGCCTTCCGAGAAGACCGAGATCGTCGTGGTGCCGCCGCCCATGTCGATGCAGGCCGCGCCCATCTCCGCCTCGTCGCCGACCAGCGCCGCGAGCCCGCTGGCGTAGGGGGTCGCCACGATGGCCTCCACCGACAGGTGGCAGCGGTTGATGCAAAGCTCCAGATTGCGCAGCGGCGCCGCGTCGGCGGTCAGCACATGCATGTCGACGCCGAGGCTGTCGCCCAGCATGCCGAGCGGATCGCGGATGCCGCGCTCGCCGTCGAGCGTGTAGCCGACGGGCAGCGAATGGACCAGGTGCCGCTCGGCGGCCAGCGCCTGCTTGGCGCCGGCGGCGAGCACGCGGCGGATGTCGGTCTGCTCGACCTCGTGGCCGCCCAGGTTGACGCTCGCCGTGAAGGTCTCGCTCTTGAGGCGGCCGGCGGAGATGTTGACGATCAGGCTGTCGACGGTGAGGCCGGCCATGCGCTCGGCCGCGTCCACCGCGAGCCGGATCGACTGCTCCGCCGCGTCGAGGTCGATGATGACGCCCGACTTCACCCCGCGCGAGCGCTGGTGCCCGATGCCCAGCACCTCCATGCGATGCGTGCGGCCCGGCAGCAGCGGCCCGCCGTCATGCGGCCTCAGCCGCGCGATCACGCAGGACACCTTGCTCGAACCCACGTCCAGCACCGTCAGCAGGCGCGTCTTGCGCCCTGCGGTCCCGCCATGCGACGTTCCATTTCCGCCCAGAATACTCATACGCGCTTCCCCGTGCGGGCCAGTTCTTTCTTGCGATCCGCCAGAAGCTTCTGGCGCTGCTCCATGCCGCTGCCGGTCAATTCCACCGTGACGCGGTCCTCGAGGCGAAGGTCGACCGTCAGGATGTCGCGCGACAGCAGATGCTTGTCCTGGTCCATCCGCTGCACCTGGGCCAGCGCCTTCATCGGCTCGTCCTCCGGCAGCATGACGCGCACGCCGTTGTCCAGAAGCAGGTCCCAGCGCCGGTCGCCGACGCGGATATAGGCGCGCACGCGATTGGCGATGGCCGGATAGGCCGCGACCTCGTCGATGAAGCCCTTGACGCGCTTCTCGGCGCCCTCGCCCACCACCAGCGGCAGCGCGTTGAAATGGCCGGGACGGAACGGCACGATCGTGTCGCCGTTGGCGTCGATCAGCGACAGGTCCTTGTCGTTCTGCCAGATGGCGTAGGCCTTGCGCTCGTCGAGCGACACCAGCACCGTGCCCGGATAGACCTTGCGCACTTCCGCCTTCTCCACCCAGGGAAGCTTGGCGATGGACTTGCGCGCCTCGTCCACGCTCAGGCCGACCAGCGAGGTTTCGCCGTCGAGGTCGAGCTGGCCGAGAATGTCGATGTCGGAGGTTTCCTTGTTGCCGGAGACCTTGACGTCGTTGATGGCGAAACCGAAGGTCGAGGCGGTCGCCTTGACCACTTCCGGCGTATGGCCGCCGACGCTCATGCCGTAGAGGCCGGTCGCGCCGAGGAAGCACAGCATGCCGATGGTCCCGGCGTGATTCGGGATGGCGACGTCGCCCTGGAACAGGCGCGCGGCGAAGCGGAACGGCCGGCGCAGCACGCGCGGCAGGACGAAGGCTGCGCCATGGGCCGGGCCCGCGCGTCCGTATCGATCCGTTCTTCCGTTCAACGCAAACAAGACGCGTCCTCCACCATCCAACTCAACAATTCACCGAACGAGATACCCGCCGCCCTGGCGATATCCGGCACGAGCGACGTGGGGGTCATGCCCGGCTGGGTGTTGATCTCCAGCCAGACCGCCTCGCCTTCTTCCGAGAATCGATCGTCGAAACGGAAGTCGGATCGGCTTACGCCCCGGCACCCGATCGCTCGATGCGCCGTGAGGGCCATTCTTTGTATTTTTTGGTAAATATTTGGTGAAATTTTCGCCGGGCACTCGTGCCTTGACGCGCCTGCGACGTATTTTGAATCGTAATCGTAGAACTGATGCCCCACCGGCACGATCTCGCAGACGTCCATGGCCTTGTCGCCCATCACGGCGCAGGTCAATTCGCGGCCGGCGACGTAGCGCTCGACCATGACCTCGTCGCCGTATTTCCAGTCGGCCGAGGCGATGACCTGCGGCGGATGCGACTGGCCCTCGCGCACGATGACGACGCCGAAGCTCGACCCCTCGCGCACGGGCTTGACCACATAGGGCGGCTCCATCGGATGCTCGGCGCCGATGTCGTGGCGGCTCATCAGCCGCGACGGCGCCACCTGGACGCCGGCCGCCGCCGCCACGATCTTGGCGCGCGCCTTGTCCATGGCCAGCGCCGAGGCCAGCACGCCGGAATGGGTGTAGGGGATCTGCAGATATTCGAGGATGCCCTGGATCGAGCCGTCCTCGCCGAAGGGGCCGTGCAGGGCGTTGAAGGCGAGGTCGGGCTTGAGCGCGGCCAGCACGCTCGCCACCTCACGGTCGACGTCGATGCGGGTGACGCGATAGCCGCATTCCTCCAGCGTCGCGGCGCAGGCCGCGCCCGAGGACAGGCTGACGGGACGCTCGGAAGAAAGTCCGCCCATCAGAACGGCGACGTGCTTGCCCGTCATGTCGTTTTCCCCTCTGCGCGAAAACCGCGCTCGAATCAACAATGGCGTACCGTGGCCCGCCAACCGGGGCCGCAGAAGCCTGCAGCAGGAAAATCCTGCCGAATCAAATCACTGTATGGTTAACCCTAAAGAATCAGAGGATTGAATCCGTGACAAGACCCCATCGGGGGGAACGGGGGCCGCCCAAAGCGCCGAAAAGCAAAAAAGCCCGGAATTTCAGGCGCAAGTCCGGGCAAAATTTTTATACGGATTTTCCGAGGAATTCCTCGATCCGCTCGCCGTCGCGGAACAAACCGAGACGCTTGATCTCCCAGTGCAGGCGAATGCCGGAAGTCTCCAAAACCCTGGCGCGAACGGTCTCGCCCAGCGTCTCCAGGTCGTGGCCGGTGGCGTCGCCGGTGTTGATCATGAAGTTGCAATGCATTTCCGACATCTGCGCGCCGCCGACCCTGAGACCGCGACAGCCGGCCTTGTCGATCTCCTTCCAGGCCGAGGTGCCCTCGGGATTCTTGAAGGTCGAGCCGCCGGTCTTCTCGCGCACCGGCTGCACCGTCTCGCGGTGCTGCTGCACCGCGTCCATGGCCGCCTGGATGGCCTCGCGCTCGCCTGGCTCGCCCTCGAACAGCGCCGAGGTGAAGATGAGGTCGGGCGCGGCCGAGGAATGCCGGTAGGCGTAGCCCATCTCGGCGTTGGAGAGCACGTGCAGGTCGCCCTTGCGGTCGAGCGCGCGCACTTCCACCACGCGCTCGCAAGTCTCGACGCCGTTGGCGCCGGCGTTCATGCGCAGCGCCCCGCCGATCCCGCCCGGAATGCCGTGATAGAAATGGAAGCCCGCGAGCCCCGCCTCCAGCGCGGCGGCCGCTACGCGCTTGTCGGGCGTGGCCGCCCCGGCGCGCAGCCGCGTCTCGGACGCCCGCTCGACCTCGCCGAAGCCCTTGGCCGAAAGCCGCACCACGAAGCCCGGAACGCCGCCGTCGCGCACCAGAAGGTTGGAGCCGATGCCGACCGGCAGGATCGGAAACTCCTCCGGCGCGGCGCGGAGGAAGGCCGCGAGGTCCTCCTCGTCGGCGGGCTGGAACAGCACCTGCGCCGGCCCGCCGGCGCGGAACCAGGTGATCTTGTCCATGCCCGCGTCCGGCGTCAGCCGACCGCGCAACCCGGCGAACCGGCCTTCGAGCTTCTTGAGGAGCGTCTCGCCGCTTTCCATCATTGCGCACCCTGCTGGGTCAGTTCCTTCGGCAGGGCGTAGGCCCATTGGGTGATGTTGCCGGCGCCGAGGCAGACCACGAAATCGCCCGGCTCGGCGATGCCCGCCACCAGCGGGGCCAGCGCCTCCGGCCCGGTGGCGTAGCGCGCGTCGCGATGGCCGACAGTCTTGATGCGGCTCACCAGCGTCTCGGAATTGACGCCCTCGATCGGGTCCTCGCCGGCGGTGTAGACCGGCGTGACGATCACCGTGTCGGCGTCGTTGAAGCAGGCGGCGAATTCGTCGAACAGGCTGGCGAGGCGGGTGAAGCGGTGCGGCTGCACGATGGCCACGACGCGGCCCTTGGTCGCCTCGCGCGCGGCCCTGAGCACGGCGCGGATCTCCACCGGATGGTGGCCGTAATCGTCGAACACCTCGACGCCGTTCCACGAGCCCGTATGGGTGAAGCGGCGCTTGACGCCGCCGAAGGACAGGAGCCCGCGGCGGATGTCGTCGGCGGAAATGCCCAGCTCGTGCGCGACCGCGATGGCCGCGGTGGCGTTGGAGACGTTGTGCCGGCCCGGCATCGGCAGGCGCAGCCCGTTGATCTCCGTCACCTCGCCCTTGCGCGAGCGGATCACCACGTCGAACAGGTTGGCCGCGCCGTCCATGCGCTGGTTGACGAAGCGCACCTCGGCCTGCGGGTTCTCGCCATAGGTGACGATGCGGCGGTCCTCGATGCGGCCGACCAGCGCCTGCACTTCCGGGTGGTCGAGGCACATGACGCCGAAGCCGTAGAAGGGCACGTTCTCGACGAATTGCGCGAAAGCCGCGCGAACGTTGTCGAAACTGCCGTAATGGTCGAGATGCTCGGGATCGATATTGGTGACCACCGCCACGTCGGCCGGCAGCTTCAGGAAGGTGCCGTCGCTCTCGTCGGCCTCCACCACCATCCAGTCGCCGTCGCCCATGCGGGCGTTGGTGCCGTAGGCGTTGATGATGCCGCCATTGATCACGGTCGGGTCCAGGTGACCCGCGTCGAGCAGCGCCGCCACCATGGAGGTGGTGGTGGTCTTGCCGTGGGTGCCGCCGATCGCCACCGCATGGCGGAAGCGCATCAGCTCGGCCAGCATTTCGGCGCGGCGCACGATGGGCAGGTGCTTTTCGCGCGCGGCGACCAGCTCGGGATTGTTCTTGCGGATGGCGGTCGAGACCACGATCACCTCGGCCTCGCCGATATTCTCGGCCTTGTGGCCGACGAAGACCTCGATGCCCTTGTCGCGCAGGCGCTGGACGTTGGCCCCGTCCGACTGGTCGGAGCCCTGCACGGCGTAGCCCAGGCTGTGCAGCGCCTCGGCGATGCCGCTCATGCCGATGCCGCCGATGCCGATGAAATGGACCAGGCCGATATTGAGCGGCATTTTCATGGCCGTTTTCCTTCCTTGAATTGCTGCACGGTTCGGCCCGATGCAATAGCCTCTGCGAGGTCGGCAAGCAACCGCGCCGCGTCGGGCCGGCCCGCGCCGCGCGCCGCCCGCGCCATCGCGGCCAGCCGCTCGGGCTCGTCCATGGCCGCAAGGATGATGTCGCGCAGCCGCTCGGGCGAAAGCTCGGACTGGCGGATCACCTCCGCCCCGCCGGCCGCCGCCAGCGCCGCCGCGTTGGCCGCCTGGTCGTGGTCGAGCGCATGCGGGAAGGGAACCAGCATGGCCGGCCGGCCGATGGCCGCGATCTCCGACACGGTCGACGCGCCCGAGCGCGAAATGACGAAATGCGCGTCCGCCATGCGCGCCGGCATGTCGGTGAAGAAGGGCGCGACGTCGGCCGGAACGCCGAGCTTGGCGTAAGCCTCGCGCGCCGCCGCCTCGTCCTCCTTGCGCGCCTGCTGGGTGATGAGAAGCCGCGCCCGCGCCTCGGCCGGCAACAGCCCCACCGCCGCCGGTATGGCCTGCGAGAAGAATTGCGCCCCCTGGCTGCCGCCGAACACCAGCAGGCGGAACCGCGCCCCCGTCCCGGCCGGCTCGTAAGGCGTCTTGGCCGCCGCCAGCACCGGCGGGCGCACCGGATTGCCGGTGGTCACGGTCTTCGATGAGAACGCCCCGCCCGTCTCGGGCAGGAAGCCGCCGGCGATGGCGTCGACGCGACCCGCGAGCCCCTTGTTGGCGCGGCCCATCACGGCGTTCTGCTCGTGGATCAGCGTCGGGATCCGCATGCGGCTCGCCGCGTAGATCGGCGGCAGCGTCGGATAGCCGCCGAAGCCGGCGACGAGCTGCGGCTTCAGGCGCCGGAACAGCTTGCGCGCGTCGAGATTGCCGCGCCACAGCGCCAGCATGGTGCGCGCCAGCGCCGCCGGGTTGCGCCCGGCGATGGTGGCCGAGCGGATGACGTGCACGTGGTTCTGGTCGAAGGCGCCGGCGAAGCGCTGCGCGCGCGCGTCGGTGGCGAGATGCACGTCCCAGCCGCGCGCCTTCAGCTCATGCGCCAGCGCCTCCGCCGGAAACAGGTGGCCGCCGGTTCCCCCCGCGGCCAGAACGATGGTCCCCTTCCCCATATGGCCCTCACATCGCCGCGGCGCGCTGGCCGAGGCCGACCGTATGCGTCATGCGCGCCTCGGGGCGGCGGCGGGTGAGCGCCAGCAATATGCCCATGGTGATGGCGATCGCCACCAGCGACGAGCCGCCATAGGAGATGAAGGGCAGCGTCATGCCCTTGGCGGGCATGAGATGCAGGTTGACCGCCATGTTGATGATCGACTGGAAGCCGAACAGGATGACGATGCCCGACACGGCGAGCCGGGTGAAGGGATCGCGCTCCTTGAGCGCGATGGAGAGCCCGCGCACGACGATGAAGGCGAAGAGCAGCATGATGATCAGGCACAGGATGATGCCGTATTCCTCCGCCGCCACCGAGAAGATGAAGTCGGTGTGGCTGTCGGGGATGATGCGCTTGATCGTGCCCTCGCCCGGCCCCTGGCCGAACCAGCCGCCGCGCAGGATCGCCTCGCGGCCGGCGTCGACCTGGAACGTGTCGCCCTGGCCGGTGAGGAAGCGGTTCACGCGGCCCGCCACATGCGGGAAGATGACATAGGCGCTGAAGGCCCCGCCCACGGCGAGCCCGCCCAGCGCGACGATCCAGATGATCGGCAGGCCGGCGAGGAAGAACATCGCGCCCCAGGTGGTGGCGGTCAGCATGGTCTGGCCGAGGTCGGGCTGCAGCACCAGAAGCCCCGCCACGGTGGCGAACAGCATCATGGCGAGCAGGTTGCCCGGCATGTCGCCGCCGCGCTCGCGCTCCGAGAACAGCCACGCGCACACCACCACGAAGGCCGGCTTCATGAATTCCGACGGCTGGATGGAGATGCCGACGATGTTGACCCAGCGCCGCGCGCCCTTGACCTCCATGCCGAAGAACAGCGCCCCCACCATCATCACCATGGCGACGGCGAGCAGGATCAGGGCGAAGCGCCGGATCTCGCGCGGGGTGAGGAAGGACACCGCGATCATCACCACCACGCCGGGGACCATGAACACGATCTGGCGCGTGACGAAATGATAGCTGTCGAGGCCGATGCGCTCGGCCACGGCGGGGCTCGCGGCGAAGGACAGGAGCACGCCCAGCCCCATCAGGGCCAGACAGGCGGCGAGGAAGAAGCGGTCTATCGTCCACCACCAATTGGCGACGGGACCGCGATCGACACGGCTTACCATCAGCTTTTCTCTCCTATCTTCTCGACGCCCGGAAGCGCGAGCGCGGCGTTGCGGAAGGCGTCGCCGCGTTTTTCGAAATTCTGGAACTGGTCGAAGCTGGCGCAGGCCGGCGACAGCAGCACCACCGGCTCGGGCGCGGCGTCATTGCCCGCGTCGCGCGCGGCGTGCTCGACGGCGGCGGCCAGCGTGTCGGAAATCTCGAACGGCGCGGCGTCGCCGAGCGTGGCCGCGAACTGCGCCGCCGCCTCGCCGATCAGATAGGCCTTGGCCACGCGCGGGAAGAAGCCCGCGAGCGCGGCGATGCCGCCGGCCTTGGGCACGCCGCCGGCGATCCAGTAGATATGGCCGGGAAAGGACGACAGCGCCGGCGCGGTGGCCTCGGCGTTGGTGGCCTTGGAATCGTTGACGAACAGCACCTTGCCGCGCCGTCCCACCTGCTCCATGCGGTGCGCGAGGCCGGGAAAGCTGCGGATGCCGCGGCGTATCTCGTCGAGCGTCAGCCCCACCGCCAGGCAGGCCTCGACGGCGGCGAGCGCGTTCTGCGCGTTGTGCGCGCCGCGCAGCGAGCCGACGCCCTCGAGCGACAGCAGCGTCTCGGCGACGCCGTCCTTCGCCGCCTTCAGCGTCGCGCCCTCGGCATAGGCCCCGTTGTCGAGCGCGCGCTCCTTGGAGATGCGCACGACCTTGGTCCCCTCGGCTTCGAGCCGGTCGGCGATGGCGCGGCAATGCTCGTCGTCGACGCCGACGATGGCCGTCTCGCTCGCCGCGACCAGCCGCTCCTTGATGGCGGCGTAGTTCTCCATCGAGCCGTGGCGGTCGAGATGGTCGGGGGTGAGGTTGAGGAGAACGCCGGCCGTGGGGTCGAGCGACGGCGCGAGGTCGATCTGGTAGGACGAGCATTCGACCACGTAGAAGCGGCCCGGCGCGGGCGGGTCGAGCGTCAGGATGGCGGTGCCGATATTGCCGCCGAGCTGCATGTCGCGGCCCGACGCCTTGACGATGTGGCCGATCAGCGCCGTGGTGGTGGACTTGCCGTTGGTGCCGGTGATGGCGATGAAGGGGCAGTCCGGCGCGATCAGCCGGCGCTCGCGCGCGAAAAGCTCGACGTCGCCGACGATATCGACGCCCGCCGCATGGGCGAGGTCGACGGTCCAGTGCGGCTTGGGATGGGTCAGCGGCACGCCGGGCGACGGCACGAAGGCGGCGAATTGCGACCAGTCCGCCTGCCTAAGGTCGCCCGTGGCGACGCCGGCGCTCTGCGCCCGCGCCACGCTGTCGGGATTGTCGTCCCAGGCCACCACCCGCGCGCCGCCGGCGAGGATCGCCTTGGCGGTGGCGAGCCCCGACCCGCCCAGTCCGAACAGGGCGACGGTCTTGTCCTTGAGGGCGGTGATCGGGATCATGGGCTTACCGCAGCTTGAGGGTGGAGAGGCCGATCATGGCGAGGATGATCGCGACGATCCAGAAGCGGATCACGACCTGGCTCTCGGTCCAGCCCTTCTTTTCGAAATGATGGTGGATGGGGGCCATCAGGAAGACGCGCTTGCCGGTGAGCTTGAACGAGCCGACCTGGATGATGACCGACAGCGCCTCGACCACGAACAGCCCGCCGATGATGGCGAGCACGATCTCGTGCTTGGTGGCGACGGCCACCGTGCCCAGCATGCCGCCCAGCGCCAGCGAGCCGGTGTCGCCCATGAAGATGGCGGCCGGCGGCGCGTTGAACCACAGGAAGCCGAGCCCCGCGCCGATCACCGCGCCCAGCACCACGGCGAGCTCGCCCGTGCCCGGCACGAAATGGATCTGCAGATAGTCGGCGAAGATGGCGTTGCCCGACAGATAGGCGATGAAGCCGAAGGAGGCGGCGGCCACCATCACCGGCACGATGGCGAGGCCGTCGAGGCCGTCGGTGAGGTTGACCGCGTTGCCCGCGCCGACCATGACGAAGGCGGCGAAGGGCACGAAGAACCAGCCCAGGTTGAGCACGAGCTGCTTGGCGAAGGGGAAGGTCAGCGAGGAGGAGAACGGCTCCTGCCCGGCGCGCATGATGACGAAGGCGGCGATGGCCGCGATCAGGAACTCGATGCCGAGGCGCGACTTGCCCGAGAAGCCCTTGTGCGACTGCTTGGTGACCTTGAGATAGTCGTCGTAGAAGCCGATGGCCCCGAAGCCGACGGTGACGAACAGCACCACCCAGACGTAGCGGCTCGACAGGTTGCCCCACAGGAAGCACGAGATCAGGATGCCGCTCATGATCATCAGGCCGCCCATGGTGGGGGTGCCGGCCTTCTTGAAATGGGTCTGCGGCCCGTCGGCGCGGATCGGCTGGCCCTTGCCCTGCCGCACGCGCAGCGAATCGATGATCGAGGGGCCGAACAGGAACACGATCAGCGCCGAGGTGATCATCGCGCCGCCGGTGCGGAAGGTGATGTAGCGGAACACGTTGAGCGGGGTCAGGTGTTCGGCGAAGAAGGTGAGCAGCATCAGCATTGAAAAGAATCCTTCGCCTATTCCGCCGGTTCCACCGGCGGAAACTGGGTCGTGAGCGCCTTGACGATCCGGGAGAAGCCGATCCCGTTGGACGACTTCACCATGATCACGTCGCCGGGCCGGACCGCGCGGACGACCAGAGGCGACAATTCGTCGGTGCTCTGCCTGTATTCGACGTGAATTTCAACCGGCAAGGCGTTTTTCAGCACCGCCATCTCGGTTCCGCCGAGATAAAGCGCCTCCACCCCGGCGTCGACGATGGCGCGCGCGAGGTCCGCGTGCAGCTTGCCCGACTGGCGGCCCAGCTCCAGCATGTCGCCCAGCACCGCGATGCGCCGCCCGCGGCCTTCCGGCCGCGCCGAATGCAGAAGCCCCAGCGCCGCGCGCATGGAGGTGGGGTTGGCGTTGTAGCTCTCGTCGATCAGCGTGAAGGCGCCGCCCTCGCCGTGCTGGAGCACGTGGCGCGCGCCGCGCCCTTTTTCGGCCGACAGCGTCGCCATGGCGAGCGCCACCTTGGCCATGTCCGCGCCGACCAGATGCGCCGCGCCGAGCACGGCGAGCATGTTCTGCACGATGTGTCGGCCGGGCATGCCGACCTTGATCGCCGCGTCCTGCCCGGCGATCTTCACCGCCATGCAGGAGCAGGCCGCATGCAGCCGCACCTCCAGCAGGCGATAATCGGCGCGCGCGTTCTCGCCGAAGGTGGCGACATGCTCGACGCCGGCCTTGCGCGCCAGCTCGTCGAGCTGCTTGAAGCGCTTGTCGTCGCGGTTGAGCAGCGCATAGCCGCCCGGGACCACGCCCTCGAAGATCTCCGCCTTGGCGGTGGCGATCTCCTCCAGATTGGCGAAATGGCCCATATGCGCCGGCGCGATCAGCGTGACCAGCGCCACATGCGGCCGCACCATCTTCACCAGCGGGCGGATTTCATTGTGATGGTTCATGCCGATCTCGAACACGCCGTAATCGGCGTCGGCCGGCATGCGGGCGAGCGTCAGCGGCACGCCCCAGTGATTGTTGAACGAGGCGGCGGAGGCGTGCACCTTGCCCGCCTCCGACAGCACGTGGCGCAGCGCTTCCTTGGTGGTGGTCTTGCCGACCGAGCCGGTGACGGCGATGATCTGCGCCTTCGACCGCGCCCGCGCGGCGAGGCCGAGCCGCGTCAGCGCCTCCAGCACGTCCTCGACCACGACCAGCGGCGCCTTGATGTTGCCGAAGGCCGGCAGCCGATGCTCGGCCACCACCAGCAGCCCCGCCCCGGCCGCCATGGCGGCGGTGGCGAAGTCGTGCCCGTCGAACTGGTCGCCCTTGATGGCGAAGAAGGCCTCGCCGGGGCTCAGCGTGCGGCTGTCGATGGAGACGCCGGTGATCCCCTCCGGCAGCGCGCCGATCGGCCGGCCGCCCATGGCCTCGACCAGGTCGGCGGATGTCCACAGCCAGGCGCTCATGCCTCGTTCTCCTCGAGCCGGCTCTTCAGCGCCGCCGCCACCTCGGCGTGGTCGGAGAAGGGCAGCGTGACGCCGCCGACGATCTGGCCTTCCTCGTGGCCCTTGCCGGCCACCACCAGCGTGTCGCCGGCGTTGAGCATGGAGACGGCGGTGAAGATGGCCTCGCGGCGGTCGCCGATCTCGGTTGCGCCGGGGGCCGCCGCCATGATCTCGGAGCGGATCTGCGCCGGGACCTCCGAGCGCGGATTGTCGTCGGTGACGATCACCACGTCGGCCAGCCGCGCGGCGATCTCGCCCATGATCGGGCGCTTGCCCTTGTCGCGGTCGCCGCCGCAGCCGAACACCACGACGACGCGGCCGGTGGTGAAGGGCCGCACCGAGGTCAGCACGTTTTCGAGCGCCTCCGGCTTGTGGGCGTAGTCGACATAGGCCGGCGCGCCGTCCTCGGTGGCGCCGACGAGGTCGAGCCGCCCCGGCGCGCCCTTGAGCCGCTCCAGCGCGCGCATGGCGGCGGCGGCGGGAACCCCCGTCACCATGGCGAGGCCGGCGGCGACCAGCGCGTTGGCGACCTGGAAGTCGCCGGCCAGCGGCAGCGAGATCTCGAAGATCTCGTCGCCGATGCGCACCTCCACATGCTGGCGGAAGCGCTCGTGCTCGACGCGCTTCAAGGTGATGAAATTGCCCTTGCGCCCGACCGTCTTCACGTCCAGCCCGGCGGCCTTCGCCGCCTCGATGGCGCGGGCGGAAAAATGGTCGTCGGCGAAGATGATGGCCGGCGCGCCCTTGGGCAGCAGCGTGTCGAACAGGCGCATCTTCGCGCCCAGATATTCGTCGACGGTGGCGTGGTAGTCCATGTGGTCGCGGCCGAGATTGGTGAAGGCCCCGGCCGACAGCGCCACGCCGTCGAGGCGGCGCTGGTCGAGCCCGTGCGAGGAGGCCTCCATGGCGGCGTGGGTGACGCCCTCGTCGGCCAGTTCCTTCAAGACGCGGTGCAATTCCACCGGGTCCGGCGTGGTCAGCGAATTATAGTCGGCGCGGGTGGGCGAGAACACGCCGGTCGTGCCGATATTGGCGGCCGGAAAGCCGGCATAGGCCCAGATCTGGCGCGTGAAGGAGGCGACGGAGGTCTTGCCGCTGGTGCCGGTCACGGCGACCATCACCGGCGGCTGCGCGCCGTAGAAGGCGGCGGCGGCCACCGCCAGCGCGTGGCGCGGATCGTCGACATGCAGCACCGGCACGCCGACGTCGCCCAGCGCCGCGTCCTTGGCGGCGATGATCGCGGCGGCCCCGCGCCTGACCGCGTCGGCGACGAAGGCGGCGCCGTCGGCCTTGACGCCCTTCAGCGCCGCGAACAGGAAACCGCGCTCGACTTTGCGCGAATCGGAGGCGACGCCGGTGATCTCCAGCGCGGCCGCCGGCCCGGCGGCCAGTTGCGAGAAAAGGGCGATGTCCTTCAGTTTCATGGTCATATCAAATCCAGCCTGCCCAAACTCAGCTTTCTCAAATCAGCTTTGGCGCGAATCAATCATAGGTTTCGGCGTCGTTGAACGCCACCGACGGGGTCCCCTTCGGCGCGAAGGAGGAATCGTCGGTCGTGTTGCTCACCATTGCTGGCATCGCATCGAGTCGGAAATCGGGCTTGACGCCGAGGAACGAGGCCGAGCGGGCGATGATGTCGGAGGCCATCGGCGCGGCGTTCATGCCGGCGGTGGCCACCGTCTTGCCCGGCTCGGGCTTCGGCTCGTCGATGATGGTCAAAACCACATAGGCCGGATCGTCGATCGGGAACGAGGCGAGGAAGGCGTTGAAGCGCACGTCGTTGGCGTAGCGCCCGTGCACGACCTTGTTGGCCGTGCCGGTCTTGCCGCCGACGCGATAGCCCGGCACCGCCGCGCGATGGCCCGAGCCGCCGGGCGCGGTGGCGTTGAGGCGATAGAGATAGCGCATGTCGGCCGAGACCTGCGGCGGCACCACGCGCTTGGCGACCTTGGCGGCCTCCTCCTCGGTGCGCGGCAGGAAGGTCGGCTCGATCAGCCTGCCGCCGTTCATCAGCGCCGTCGCGCCCACCGCCGTCTGCAGGGGCGTCGTCATCATCCCGTGGCCGAAGGCGATGGTCATGGAATGGACCTTCTTCCACACGCGCGGCTCGACGGGGCGCGCCACTTCGGGCAGCTCCGTCTGCATGCGGTCGAGAAGGCCCATCTTCTTCAGGAACGCCCGGTGGCCCTCGATGCCGACCGCGTCGGCCTCGCGGCCCGAGCCGATATTGGACGAATAGATGAACACTTCCGGCAGCGTCAGCCAGCGCGACTTGCTGTGGAAATCGTGGATCACCTGCCGGCCGATCACCAGCGGATGGGTGGCGTCGAGCTTGGACTGCAAATTGAACTTGCCCGAATCGAGCGCCATGGCGGTGGTGAAGCTCTTGATGGTCGAGCCCATCTCGTAGGTGCCGGCCGACATGCGGTTGAGCCGGTCCTTGTCGAGCGCGTGCACCGGATTGTTGGGGTCGAAATCCGGCATGGAGACCATGGCCATCACTTCGCCGGTCTTGACGTTGAGCACGACCGCGCCGGCCGCGATGGCGCGGTAGCGCTGCATGGCGTCGGCGACCACGTCGTGCAGCACGTGCTGCACGCGGATGTCGATGGAGAGCCGCACCGGCTCCAGCGACTGGCCGGTGGCGAGCCCCGCCGAGCGCAGGTCGGTGAGGCCCTGGGTGTCGATATATTTCTCCATCCCCGCGATGCCCTGGTTGTCGATATTGACCAGGCCGAGAATATGCGAGGCGGTCGAGCCGCTGGGATAGAAGCGGCGCTCCTCGGTGCGGAAGCCGATGCCCGGCACGCCCAGCGTCATGATCTGGCTCTGCTGCTTGGGCGTCAGCCCGCGCTTGATCCAGACGAAGCCGGCGCCGCTCTTGAGCCGCTTGTAGGTGGTGTCGTAGTCGAGGTCCGGCAGCACGGTGGACAGAAGCTCCACCGCCTCGTCCGGGTCGGAGATCTTGCGCGGCTCGGCGTAGAGCGAGGCGGTCTTGATGTCGGTGGCGAGGATAGCCCCGTTGCGGTCGAGGATGTCGGGCCGCGCCGCGATCTGCTGCGCCGGCGGCGCCGCCGTGTCCTCCTCGCCGCCGCCGATGGCGCCGAAATAGACGAGCTTGCCGCCGATGACGCCGTAGATGCCGGCGAAGCAGGCCATCACCATCAAAAGGCGGTTGCGCGCGCGGCTGCCGTGCTTCTTGCGCGAGCCGACGAAGGCCATGTCGCCGGCGGGCGACGCTTCGCCGGCCGGCGCGGCGCCGTTCCTGTCCTTGCGGGAAAGTCCGAGCTTCATCGCCATCTCAACGCCTCGCGCCGGTCTTCTTGACGCTGCCGGTGGGCATGGCGTCCTTTTGCAGCACGCCGCTGGCCACCAGCTCGTCGCTGCCGGAAATGATCTTCTGAATGTCGTCGACCGGACGCTCCGGTATGTCGTCGATGCTGGTGGCGAGCTGCGAGGCCTCGATGGTCTTGAGGTTCAGCTCCTTGTCGTAGACGCCGACCAGCGTCTGCAGGCGGCCCGGCTGCGTCATCAGCGCCCAGTCGGCGCGCAGCAGCGTGATCGTGTCGCGCTCGCGGTCGATCTGGTGGCGCAGATGGGCGATGACGGCGATCTGCTTCTCGGCGTCGTATTTGATGGTGTAGGTGATCGCGGCCGCCACCAGCATCGCCGCGATCATGATGAGGTCCAGGGTACGCAGCACTCGTTCAACTCCGGGTCAGGTCGTGGGCGTCGGGCAGTTTCGGCAGTCCGAACAGCGAAAGGTCGTCTTCCAGCGGCGGGTTCTCGGTCCGCAGGCCGGCGCGCAGCTTGGCCGAGCGGGCGCGCGGATTGCGCGCCTCCTCCTCCGCCGTCGGCCCCACCGCGCCCTTGACGGCGGGGGTGAAGCTCGCGAGCCGCGCATGGGTCTGAGGCATGTGGCGCGAGCCGGCCTGGCCGCCGGCGCGGTCGGCGAAATAGCGCTTGACCATGCGGTCCTCCAGCGAATGGAAGGTCACCACCACCAGCCGCCCGCCGGGCTTGAGCGCGCGCTCGGCGGCGAGCAGCGCCCGCGCCAGCTCGCCCAGCTCGTCGTTCACATAGACGCGCAGCGCCTGGAACACCCGCGTCGCCGGATGGATGCGGTCCTTCGGATTGCGCCCCACCAAGGCCTCGATGGCGTGGGCGAGGTCGAGCGTGCGCGTGAAGGGCTGCGCCGCGCGGCGCTTCTCGATCATGCGGGCGATGCGGCCGGCGTGGCGCTCCTCGCCGAGAAAATTGAAGATGCGGGCGAGGTCGCCCGCCTTGAGCCTATTGACGGCGTCGGCGGCGCTCGGCCCCGCGCCCGACATGCGCATGTCGAGCGGCCCGTCCTTCTGGAACGAGAAGCCGCGCCCGGCCTCGTCGATCTGCATCGACGACACGCCGATGTCGAGCACCACGCCGTCGGCCTTCGCTTCCGGGCCGCGCGCTTCGGCGAGCGCCTCGTCCAGCGCCGAGAAGCGGCTCTCGACCAGCGTGAGGCGGCCTTTATATTGCTTTTCCATGGCGCGCCCGGCGGAAATCGCGGTCGGGTCGCGGTCGATGGCGATGACGTCGGCGCCCGCGTCGAGGATGCGGCGCGTATAGCCGCCGGCGCCGAAGGTGCCGTCGACGATCAGCTTGCCCGCCTCGGGCTTGAGCGCGTCCAGCACCTCGGCGATCAGCACCGGCACGTGACGGGCGTCGGCCTGGCCCTCATCGGCACGGGACATGTCGCCGCCGAGGCTCGCCATCGCTCCAATCCTTTCCCGGTCCATGATGCCGCTTTCGCCTGTTATGCCCGCTTTCCGGCGCTTTGCCGTCATGGCGGATTCGTTCCGACAGTTATCGGATATTAAGCTTAACGAAGCGTTATCCTTTCGCGCCCGAGCCGCTTCGCGGGCGCCCGCATCCGGTCTTCGCGGCGCATTTTTGCGCGGCCGCCCTTCGGGCCGGCCCCGGGCCTCGCCTGAACTTCCGCAGGGCTCCCCAAAGAGTCATCCCAAGATTCATCCAGGACGTCCCAAAGTCCTTCCAAGTCCCCCAATCCTCCAGGTTCCCCCAAAATCCCCCATTGACGCGCCTCGCCTCGCGCATTATCAATTGCAAATAATTTGCAATTGCATGACAACAGCAGGAGCGAGCATGGCCCCCCACGGCGCACAGCCCCCCGCCACGGACGGCGTCACCTTTGAAGGCTGGCGCCGCGCGCGCGGCGAAGCCTCCATGTCCGACGTGCACGGCACGGTCGCGGTCAGCCGCTCCGGCTCGAAGCTGCGCCGGGCGCTGTCCTTCTTCGGCCCCGGCTACCTGGTCGCGGTCGGCTACATGGACCCGGGCAACTGGGCCACGTCGCTGGCCGGCGGCTCGCGCTTCGCCTATACGCTGCTGTCGGTCATCCTGATCTCCAACATCATGGCGGTGCTGCTGCAGGCGCTCTGCACAAGGCTCGCCGTCGCCACCGGCCGCGACCTGGCGCAGGCCTGCCGCGACGCCTATCCGCCCTTCCTCGCCTGGCCGCTATGGATACTGGCGGAGCTCGCCATCTGCGCCACAGACCTGGCCGAGGTCATCGGCACCGCCGTCGGCCTCAACCTGCTCTTCGGCATCCCGCTGGAGCTGGGCGTCATCCTCACCGCCGCCGACGTGTTCCTGGTGCTCTACCTGCAAAACAAGGGTTTTCGCCGCATCGAGGCGATGATCATCGCGCTTCTCGGCGTGATCGCGCTGTGCTTCCTGATCCAGATATTGATGGCCAAGCCCGAATGGGGCGCGGTGATCCGCGGCTTCGCGCCCACCACCGAGATCCTCACCAATCCCGACATGCTCTATATCGCGCTCGGCATCATCGGCGCGACGGTCATGCCGCATAATCTCTACCTGCATTCGGGCATCGTGCAGACGCGCGCCATCGGCCCCAGCATCGAGGAGAAGCGCGAGGCGATCCGCTATTCCACGCTCGATTCCACCATCGCGCTCACCTTCGCGCTGCTGGTCAACGCCTCGATCCTGATCCTCGCCGGCGCGAGCTTCCACGCCACCGGGCATACCGGCGTCGAGGACCTCGACAAGGCGCATGCGCTGCTGAGCCCCCTGCTCGGCTCGTCGCTGGCGCCGATGCTGTTCGCCATCGCGTTGCTTTGCTGCGGCCTCAACTCGACCATCACCGCCACCATGGCCGGGCAGATCGTCATGGAGGGCTTCGTCCACATGCGGGTGAAGCCGTGGCTGCGCCGCGCCATCACGCGCTTCATCGCCATCGTGCCGGCGGCCGTCGTCACCATCCTCTACGGCTCGCAAGGCACGACCGAGCTTCTGATCCTGTCGCAGGTGGTCCTGAGCCTGCAACTGCCCTTCGCGGTCATCCCGCTCGTGGTCTTCACCGCGCAGCGCAAGAAGATGGGGGCCTTGGCCGCGCCGCGCTGGATGACGCTGTGCGCCGCCGTCACCGCCGCGATCATCGTGGCGCTGAACCTCAAGCTTATCTACGATTTCCTGACCGGCGCGCCGATCTGAGGGAAGAAGTGTCAGCCGGTCTGTAAGCCGGGTTCTGTATGGCCGGGCTTGCGCCCGGCGTGGCGGCCATTCATCTGGGACGGGTGTCGCCACCCGCCTCTTGCAACCCACCCGGACGGCTGATCTGGAAACCGATCGCCGATCCTCGCGGACCGGCGCGCCGTCCCTATTCGGTTTTGCTCCCGGCGGGGCTTGCCATGCCGTCCCCATTGCTGGGGCCGCGGTGGGCTCTTACCCCACCCTTTCACCCTTGCCGGCCCGAGGGCCGGCGGTTTGCTTTCTGTGGCGCTTTCCCTGGGGTCGCCCCCGCCGGGCGTTACCCGGCGCCGTGTTTCCGTGGAGCCCGGACTTTCCTCACCTGCCGCCTTTCGGCATATGACAGGCGCGGCCGCCCGACCGACTGACAGGCGCTATAAATGCGCTTCGCCGCCAAAAAGCAACAGAAAAGCCGACGGCGAGGCTCGCCGCCGGCTTTCCCGTCGCGCGCTGCGGCCATACGCGACGCGGCCGCAGGCGAAAGTCCGCGCCTCAGAGAAGGCGCATATAGGCCTTGACCGAGCTGCAATAGCGGGCCGAAACCGGGTTCATGCGCGTGGCGCCATGGCCGGCGTTGTATTTGAGGATCGCGCCGCAGACGCTGCCGCCGCCGAGCTTGTGCGCCAGCGCCAGATATTTCATGCCGTACTGGATGTTGACCTCCGGCGCGTAGAGCCCCTTGGCCGAGCCGGAATAGCCCATGGCGCGCGCGGTCTGCAGCTTGATCTGCATCAGGCCGATCTCGCCGGCGCTGCCGCGCGTGTTGGGCTGGAAATTGCTTTCGTGATGCACCACGGCCGTGGCCAGCGCCACCGGCACGCCATAGGCGCGGGCGTAGCGGCCGATCAGCGCCGAATAGGCGCTATTGCCCGAAGCCGCCCGCCCCGGCGCGGCCGGGGCCGCCGCCGTCTGCGGCTTCGCGGCGGCGCGGCCCTTGAGCAGCGCCATCAGGTTGGTCGGCTGCTGCGTGGTCGGCGAGGCCAGCGCCGGATTGAGGCCAAGCGAAATCGTTGCGCCGGCGAGGGCGCCAATAAGAGCAAATCTGATCTTCATAACCTACCGTCTAGGAAGCGTTGTCTGGAGAGATGCGCCCGTCTTGGGGGAGGCGCGTCCCGGTCCGTCCTGTCCTTCGGCCTCCGGGCCGAAACGGCGGCCGGGTCCTCAGGATTGCGGCCTGATCTGACGGCCAAATGCAGCCGAAGATTGGTTGGGGAAGTAAAAGAGTCTTTCAGGTTGTAACATAACGTCCCCGTCGGCCGCGCGCGGCCGACCGGCGCGCAGCCGGGCCGCCCGAGACGCAGACAGGGTTAATTTCATGAAAACGCAGCCGAATCGCCGGAGGGCGCGCGAACCCGCCCGCGCAACGTCACGCGATCACGTTCTCGCGTGAAAAAAGCAGCCTGTAGAGCGTGTCGATGGTCGATACGTCCGCCACGCCGTCCACCTTTTGCGGCCGGAAATGGCGCTGGAACGCCTTGACCACCGTCTCCGTCTCCTCGCCGAAAATCCCGTCTATGGCGATCCCGTAGCCGTAGAGCGCGAGCATGGATTGCAGCGCCTCGACCGGCTGGCCCTGCTCGCCGCGCATGAGGTAGCGCCCGCTTTGCGACGGCGTCGGCGCGACATAATGGCCGACGCCGGCCGCGTGCAGCCGCGCCCAGGGGAAATTCTCGCCCGGATCGGTCTTGCGCGCCGGCGCGATGTCGGAATGGGCCAGCACCCGCTCGGGCGCGACGCCGTGGCGCCCGCAGATGCTGCGGCAGAGCGCGATCACCGCCTCGATCTGCGCGTCGGGATAGGGCGGATAGCCCGCCGCCACGCCCGGATTGACGATCTCTATGCCGATGGAGGCGGAATTGACGTCCGTCTCGCCCTTCCAGACGCTCTTGCCGGCGTGCCAGGCGCGGGCGCGCTCCGACACCATCTGCACCACGCGCCCGTCCTCGTGCACGAGGTAATGCGCCGACACCTCCATCTGCGGCGACTTGAGGATGGCGAGCGCCTCCTCCGCCGTCGGCAGGCCGGTGTAATGCAGGATCAAAAGTTGCGGCGTCTTGCCGTCGCGGCGCGGCCCGTAATTGGGCGACGGATCGAGCGACGCGCCCGGAAAATCGGCCGCGACGAGGCTCAATTCGTCGGCTTGCATGTCGCTCATGCCGTCTCCAGATGCTTTTCGACGCTCGCCCAGGCGGCGTTGATGGCCGCCAGCCGCGCATTGGCGATGGCGATGAATTCGAGCGGCAGGCCCTCGGCCACCAGCCGGTCGGGATGATGCTCCTTGACCAGCGCCAGATAGCGCCGCCGCGCCTCCTCGAAGCCCACGCCGCGCTCCAGCCCCAGCACGGCGTAGGGATCGGCCGCGCCCTTGTGCACGTGGCGCACCGCGATGCGCTCGAACCGCGCCTCGTCATAGCCGAAGATCTCGGCCACCCGGCGCAGGAAATCCATCTCCTTCTCGTGCACGAAGCCGTCCGCCGTGGCGATGTGGAACAGCCCGTCGAGAATGTCCTCCAAGAGGTGGCAGTCGGAGCGCCCCTCGCTGCACAGGCCGGCGAGCTGCCGGGCGTAGGTCTCGTAGCCGGCCACGTCCTTCTTGGCGAGGTCGTAGAGCCGCGCCACATGCGCCACTTCCTGCGGCGGCACGGCGAAGATGTCCTGGAAGGCGCGCACCTCGGGCTGCGTCACCACGCCGTCGGCCTTGGCCATCTTGGCCGACAGGGCGATCATGGCGATGGAGAAGGCCACGCGGCGGCGCGTGTCGGCGTCGCCCTCGAACACGGTGCGCACGGCCTCGATGACGCCGGAAAAGGCGTTCACCGTCGTCGAGGCGACGAATTCACCGATGCGGACCCAAATCGACATGGGGACTTTCTATAAAGCATTCGGGCCGGAGGGGAAACCCGATTTGCATATGGAAAGACGAAAAATCAAGGAGTTACGTCATTTCCGACGCTTGGTTCAAAAGCGGCGGCTATTTCTGCTGCGCCTGCCGCGCGGCTTCCGCGTCGAAGGAGCGCTTGGCGGCGGCGGCCGCCGCCTCGCCCGCCGCGCTCGCCTGCTCGGCGCCCTGCCCCACCGCCTTGGCGGCGGCCTCGGCGTTCTGGCGCGCGCGCTCGATGGCGGCGGCCTTGGCCTCCGGCGTCATCACGCCGGCGCTGTCGTGCAGGGCCTGGATGAGGTTCGGGCCCGTCTTCGCCGGCGTCTCCTGAGCCGGCGCGGGCTGGGCCGCGGCGCCGTCGCCGGCGGCGTTCTTCTTGTCGTCGTCGCTCTTGCCGCAGGCTGCGAGCGCGGCGAGAAGGACGGCGGCGGTGACGGTCAGGAGCTTGCGGTTCATGGCCGAAGACATAAAGCATTTTGCGGCCGAATGGAAATATCCGGCGTCGCATAAATGCGGTGAAAACAAACAGGCGGAACGCCGATCCGATTCCACCGGATCGAAAAGCACCCCATCCCGAAAAAACCGGAAAGCGGCCCGGCCGAAGCCGGGACCGCCCTATCCGAAAGCCCGCGTCAGTTGGCCGGGGCCGTGCCGCCCGGAGCGGCAGGAGCCGGAGCGGCGGGCGCAGGCGCGGGAGCCGCCGGAGCGGGCGCGGCGGGCGCCGTGGTGGAGGGCGCGGCCGGTTCGGGGGCCTTTTGGGCGTCGTCCTTCTTGTCGTTGCAGGCCGCAAGGCCGAGCAGCGAAACAACGGCGGCGGACGCGATCAGAAACTTTTTCACCTTGGCTCTCCTTTGTCGATCCGGGCCACGCGCCGGACGGCGCGACCGGCCCGATGCTTGAGCGTTGCAACCGATAACGGCGGCGTGATGAAAAGGTTCTGTCAATTTGTCTTACCGTTAGTAATAAAAATCCATCATAACAAGGCGCTAGCCCGCGACAGGCCCGGAATCGCCGGATTTTCCGATCACGGATCGATCACGAAACCGTGATCGAAAAACGCGGATTTCCGGCCGCGTCACGCCCCTGTCATCGGATTTTGCTTAGCTCCGCCGCAGCGAAACGGGATTCGTCCACGAAGGATTCTCTCATGGCCCATGGCGGCGAAGGCGGCGCGATTCTCAAGCGCGCGGTGACGCGCAACGCGGCGCTTTCCCGCGCCGGCGTCTCGGAAAGACTGTTCGCCTGGCTGTTCAAGGGGCTGGTCTATCCGCAGATCTGGGAGGACCCGGAGGTGGACATGGCGGCGCTGGACATCCGCCCCGGCTGCCGCGTCGTGACCATCGCCTCGGGCGGCTGCAACGCGCTGTCCTACCTCACCGCCGACCCGGCCCGCGTCGAGGCGGTCGACCTCAACCGCGCCCATGTCGCCTTCAACCGGCTCAAGATCGCGGCGCTCAGACATCTGCCCGACCACGCCGCCTTCTACCGCTTCTACGGCAAGGCCGACGACAAGGCCAACCTCGCCGCCTATGAGCGCTTCGTCCGCCCGCATCTCGACGCCGAAAGCCGCGCCTATTGGGAAAAGCGCAAATGGAACGGCCGCCGCCGCATCTCCATCTTCTGGCGCGACCTCTACCGGCACGGGCTGCTCGGCGTCTTCATCGGCATGGGCCACCGCGTGGCGCGGCTCTACGGCGTCGATCCGCGCGACATGCTGAAGGCGCGCAGCATGGAGGAGCAGCGCTCCTTCTTCGACACGGCGCTCGCGCCCCTGTTCGAGAAGCGCATGGTGCGCTGGGCCACGGCGCGCAAGTCGTCGCTGTTCGGCCTCGGCATCCCGCCGCAGCAATATGACGCGCTGGCCACGGCCGGGACCGGCGGCATGGCCGAGGTGCTGCGCGCGCGGCTCGAAAAGCTCGCCTGCGGCTTTCCGCTGGCGGAGAATTACTTCGCCTGGCAGGCCTTCGGCCGCGGCTATGGCGGCGGCGAGGAGACCGGCCCGCTGCCGCCCTATCTCTCGCGCGCCAATTTCGCCGCGGTGCGGGCGCGGGCCGACCGCATCAGCGTCTACAACGCCAGCTTCACCGATTTCCTGGCCGCCAAGCCGGCCGGCTCGGTCGACCGCTACGTGCTTCTCGACGCGCAGGACTGGATGAACGACGAGCAGCTCAACGCGCTCTGGGCCGAGATCACCCGCACCGCCGCGCCCGGCGCGCGCGCCGTCTTCCGCACCGCCGCCGAGCCGAGCCTGCTGCCCGGCCGCGTGGCGGAAGAAATACTCGACCGCTGGGACTACCGCGCCGAGCAATCGCGCGCGCTGCACGCCCGCGACCGCTCCTCCATCTATGGCGGCTTCCACCTCTACGCGCTCAAGGACGCCTGACATGCTGCGCAATCTCTGGAGCGTGCAGGGGATCGACCACGCCCGGCTGATGGACCGGGTCTATCGCCGCCAGCGCCATTTCTACGACGCGACGCGCAAATATTACCTGCTCGGCCGCGACCCGATGATCGCCGGCCTCGACGCGCCGGAAGGCGGCCATGTGCTGGAGATCGGCTGCGGCACCGGCCGCAACCTGGTCAAGGCCGCCCGCTCCTATCCCGACGCGCAATTCTACGGCCTCGACATCTCGGCCGAAATGCTCGACACGGCGCAAAGATCCGTCCGCCGCGCCGGGGTCGAGGCCCGCACCAAGCTGATGCGCGCCGACGCCGCCGGCTTCGACCCGCGGGCGCTGTTCGGCCGCGACGGCTTCGACCGCATCTTCATCTCCTACGCCGTGTCGATGATCCCGCAATGGCGCTCGGTGATCCGCGAGAGCATCCGCCACCTCGCCCCCGGCGGCGAATTGCACATCGTCGATTTCGGCGACCAGGCGCGCCTGCCGCGCCGGTTCCGGGCGGCGCTTCGGACCTGGCTGCGCTGGTATCACGTCACGCCGCGCGCCGACCTCTTCTCGGCCTGCGAGGAGCTGGCCGGCGAGCAGGGCGCGTCGAGCGAGGGCCGCGCCCTTTACCGCGGCTTCGCCTGGATCGCGAAAATCCGCGCTCCCGCCTGAAAATTCGCAACGTCCGGCCCCCAAATCTGGTGACGCCCGCCCGCGGATCGCGTAACCGTTGTCGAGAGTGATTCGCGATACGGACCCCTGCGCATGAACCGATCGGCCTGCCATGGCGCGCTGCTTCTTGGCGCGCTTCTCCTGTCCGCCTGCACCACCGCCGACTACGATTTTTCGGACGTGAAGAAGCATGGCGTGGTCTCGCGCATCGCCGAGCCTTCGGGCTCCGTCCGCGCGCCGCGCTTCGGCGATTCCAACCCGCACGAGTGGAAGGGCAAGACGCCCTGGCGCTACCCGATCCACGGCACCGACGTGTCGAAATACCAGTCGAACGTCGACTGGCGCGCGGCGCGCGCCGCCGGCATCTCCTTCGTCTTCGTCAAGGCGACCGAGGGCGGCGACCGCGTCGACGACCGCTTCCAGGAGCACTGGAGCGACACCCGGCGGGCGGGCATTCCGCGCAGCGCCTATCATTTCTACTATTTCTGCCGCCCGGCCATCGAGCAGGCGCAATGGTATATCCGCAACGTGCCCAACGACCCCTCCGCCTTGCCGCCGGTGGTCGACATGGAGTGGAACCCCAATTCGCCCACCTGCAAGCTGCGCCCCAACCCGGCCGTGGTGCGCAAGGAGATGCGCATCTTCCTCGGCGCGCTGGAGAAGCATTACGGCAAGCGGCCGATCGTCTACACCACGGTCGATTTCTTCGACGACAACGACCTGCGCCAATTGCCCGACTATCCTTTCTGGCTGCGCTCGGTCGCCGGCCACCCGGACGAGAAATACGGGACCCATCCCTGGACCTTCTGGCAATATACCGGCACCGGCAGCATTCCGGGCGTCAAGGGCGACGCCGACATCAACGTCTTCGCCGGCGACGCGGCGACCTGGAAAAAGTGGCTGGAAGGCAACAAGGTGCGCTAACCGGACGGCGAAACGGCGATCGCGCGAAGTTTCGCTTCATTTACGCCATGCATTGGGGCAATAGGATAGCCAATTCCGAAAGGGCGGTCCCCGCCGCCCTGACCGCCAGAGTGAGTCCGCCCCATGAAGATCTTCGCTTCAGCCGTCGCCGCAGCCCTGCTGGCCTCGACCGCCCTCGCCGCAGCCCAGACAACCGGTCAGACGGCCGCCCCGGCTTCCGCCGCGACCGAAGCCGCCCCTCAGGCCAAGCCCGAATGCGGCGGCGACCTCTCGGCCTGGATCGACAATTTCGCCAAGGAAGCCCATGCCGAGGGCGTCAGCGACAAGGCCATCGCCGAATTGCACAAGGCGAAGATCGACGACAAGGTGCTGGGCTTCGACCGCAAGCAGAACGTCTTCAACCTCACCTTCACCGACTTCTCCAAGCGCCTCATCTCCGAGGCGCGGCTGAAGAAGGGCAAGGAGATGCTGGAGAAGCACGCCGACATCTTCAAAAAGGTCGAGGAGACCTATGGCGTGCCGGGCCCGGTTCTGGCCGCCTTCTGGGGGCTGGAGACCGATTACGGCGCGATGCAGGGCAAGTTCGTCACGCTCGACGCGCTCGTCACCCTGTCGCATGACTGCCGCCGGCCGGAGCTGTTCCGCCCGCAATTGCTGGCGCTGCTGAAGCTGTTCGACAAGGGCGTGGCCGACGCGACCACCACCGGCGCATGGGCGGGCGAGATCGGCATGACGCAGCTTCTGCCCAAGGACTATCTGGAGCGCGGCGTCGACGGCGACGGCGACGGCAAGGTCGATCTCAAGAACAGCGTCGCCGACGCCATGATGACCGCCGGCCGCATGATCTCGGAGCTGGGCTGGAAGCGCGGCGAGCCGTGGCTGGAGGAAGTGCGCCTGACCAAGGACCTGCCCTGGCAGGAGGCGATCCGCACCAACCGCAAGCCGCATTCCTGGTGGGCGGAGCAGGGCGTCACCGGCATGAACGGCCCGCTCGGCCCCGACAATGGCGACGCCTCGCTCCTGCTGCCGCAGGGCCGCAAGGGGCCGGCCTTCCTCTCCTACCAGAATTTCGACGTCTATGTGGAGTGGAACAAGTCCATCGTCTACGCCATGACGGCGGCCTATTTCGCCACCCGCCTCGCCGGCGCGCCGGCCTTCGATCCGGGCAACCCCGAGCCGGGCCTGACGCAGGACGAGATGAAGCAGCTCCAGACCAAGCTGCAGGCGCGCGGCTACGACATGGGCAAGATCGACGGCGTGTTCGGCGTCGCCACCCGCGACGCCACCCGCGCCGAGCAGATCCGCCTCGGCCTGCCGGCCGATTCCTGGCCGACCAGGGAACTTCTCGACAAGCTCTGACGCCTCCGGCGCGGAGCCCCGCTTCGCGCCCGCGCATTCCCCATCATGCTCGCCACGCTTCCCATCGTCCTGCCCGTCTTCGCGCTGATCTTTTCCGGCTGGGCCGCGTTCCGCCTGAAGATCCTCGGGCCGCATGCGATCACCGAACTCAACCGTTTCGTGGTCTATCTGGCGCTGCCCGCGCTTCTCTTCGACATCATGGCCAACACCCATGGCGGCGCGCTGTGGCGGCCGGGCTTCATCGCCGTGTTCCTGCTGTCGAGCGCGGTCGCCTTCGCCCTGCCCTTCGCCGTCCGCCTGCGCGGCTCGCAGGGGCTGGCCGACCGGGCGCTGGACGGGCTCAACGCCGCCTATCCCAACACCGGCTACATGGGCATTCCGCTGTCGCTCATCGCCTTCGGCCCGGCGGTGCTGCCGGCCACCACCATCTCCATCATCATCACGGTCTGCGTCACCTTCGCGGTCGCCATCGTGCTGATCGAGATCGGCCTCCAGACCGAGACCCGCAAGCTGCGGCTGGCGCGCAAGGTGCTGCTGTCGCTGATCCGCAATCCGCTGATCTTCGCCCCGGCCTTGGGCGCGCTCTTCGCCGCGACCGGCCTCGCCATGCCGGAGCCCGCGGAGAAATTCCTCAAGATGCTCGGCGGCGCGGCCTCGCCCTGCGCGCTGGTCGCGCTCGGCCTGTTCCTCGCCCAGAGCCGCCGCATCGGGCGCGACCAGGCGGGCGTGGTGGCCTTCCTCGTCGCCGCCAAGCTCGTCGTGCAGCCGCTCGTCACCTGGCTGCTCGCCGTCTACGTCTTCCATCTGCCCGCGATGCTCGCCGAAAGCGCCACGCTTCTCGCCGCGCTGCCGACCGGGACCGGCCCCTTCATGCTGGCCGAATATTACCGGCGCGAAGCGGCGGCGACCTCCAACGTGATTCTCTATTCGACAGTGATTTCGGTCGCGACCTTGTCGCTTTTTCTGGCGCTGATCCGCTGAAAAGCCGCAAAAATTGGGGCGAACCGATGGCGAAAGCCCTGGAAATAGAGGCGAAGACGTGGCTTCTTCATGAAAAGTGAAAGGCGAAAAGGGATCGTTCTTTCAGCATCTTACAGGTTCCGCGCGACGAATTTTCCACGATCACGCGACATTTCGATGCGAAATCTTCTTTTTTCGAAGCCCGAACGCGCTTAGATTCCACTCTCTACCAACGCGCATTTTCCGCAACGGAAACGCAAAGGAAGGAGACAGACCGATGGGACTGACGCGATCTTTGAACGTCCTGATGATCTGTGCGGCGTTCGCTTTCGTCGCAGCGTTGATAGCAGGCCTTATCCACTAGAGCGGCATCCTACGCGAAACCGCTTCGCGCTTTCGCTGGAAATGCTCTCATTCGAAGCCCGGCTTTTCAGCCGGGCTTTTCGTTTCAGGCCGCCTCGGCCTCCGCCTTGGGCCGGATGCCGATCATGTGGCAGATCGCATAGGGCAGTTCGGCGCGGTTCATGGTGTAGAAGTGGAAGTCCTGCACGCCGCGCTCGATCAGGTCCATCACCTGCTCCGCCGCGATCGCCGCCGCCACGAGCTGGTGCGTGTGCGGGTCGCCGTCGAGCCCGTCGAAGCGCTCGGCCAGCCAGGCCGGGATATGGGTGGCCGAGCGGGCGCAGAAATTCCGCACCTGCTTGAAATTATGCACCGGCAGCACGCCCGGCACGATGGGGATATAGATGCCCGCGCGCCGCACCCGCTCGACATAGCGCTCGTAGAGGTCGTTCTCGAAGAAGAACTGGGTGATGGCCCGCGTCGCGCCGTTGTCGACCTTGCGCTTGAGCATGTCGATGTCGGTGGCGAAATCCGGGCTTTCCGGGTGCTTTTCCGGGTAGGCCGAGACGGAGATGTCGAAATCGGCGATGGCGCGCAGGCCTCCGACCAGCTCCGCGCCGTTCTGGTAGCCGCCGGGCGTCGGCACATACTTGCCCTCGCCGCCGTTGGCCGGGTCGCCGCGCAGCGCCACGAAGCGGTCGACGCCGAGCGCGGCGAATTCGCGCGCCACGCGGTCGACCTCCTCGCGCGTGGCGTCGACGCAGGTCAGGTGCGCCGCCGGCTTGATGTCGGTCTCCTTGAGGATGCGCGCCACGGTGCGGATGGTGCGCTCGCGCGTCGAGCCGCCCGCGCCGTAGGTCACGGAGACGAATTCCGGCTTCAGCGGCGCAAGCCGCGTCACCGTCTCGAACAGGCGCTGCTCCATCTCCTCCGACTTGGGCGGGAAGAACTCGAACGACACCTTCGTGGTCTGGCCGACGTCAGGCCGGCGGGAAAGACCGTAAAAACCCATCAAACTGTCTCCGTCATGCTTTTGTCGCGGGAAACCGGATGGGCGATCAAAAGGCGCGGATCGCGGGCCAGCCACAATTTGACCGTCAGCCCGTCCTCGCCGTTCGCCGCCTTCGGCTCCAGTTGCATCTGTTTCTCCGGCTCCAGGCCGGCCTCGCGCATCCATCCCAGCATCTGCTCGTCGCTGAAGCCGAGTCGCAGATGGGCGTGGTCCTCGCGCAGGAATTCGAGCCGGTGCGGCGCGAAATCGACGATCAAAAGCCGCCCGTTCGGGCGCAGCGCGCGCGCCGCCTCGCGGATCGCCGCCTGCGGATCGTCGAGGAAATGCAGCACCTGGTGGATGGTGACGAGGTCGAAGCGCTCGCGCTCGACCGGCAGCGCATAGACGTCGCCCTGCCGCACCTGCGCGTTGCCGACGGCCGCGAGCTCCAGATTGGCGCGCGCCACGGCCAGCATGTCGCGGTTGATGTCGACGCCGACGCCACGCGTATAGAGCGGCGCGAAAAGCTCCAGAAGCCGCCCCGTGCCGGTGCCGACGTCGAGCATAGCCTGGAAGGGCTTGTCGCCGACGATCGTCTTCAGCGCCGCCTCGACGGCGTTTTCCGACACGTGCAGCTTACGGATCTCGTCCCAGCTCCGCGCGTTGGCGCTGAAATAGGCCGCCGCCTTCTCCTGCCGGCTGGACTTGACCTGCGACAGCCGCTCCATGTCGCGCTCGATCAGCGCGTCGCCATGGTCGAGCCGGGCCAGGAGCCCGCGCGCCAGGTCGCCGGTCAGCGCGCTGTCGGCCAGCCGGAAATAGGCCCACGCGCCTTCCTGATAGCGTTCGATCAGGTCGGCCTCGCCCAGAAGCTTGAGATGGCGCGACACGCGCGGCTGCGACTGGCCCAGAATGGCGGTCAGGTCCGACACGGTCAGGTCGCCGCGCGCCAGAAGCACGAGGATGCGCAGCCGGCTCGGCTCCGCCACCGCCTTCAGCACGTCCACCATCCGGTCCAGTTGCAAGCGCAAGTTCTCCATGCACTCCGTCTCTTTGTTCGCCGCTCTAAAGATATAAAGATATGTTTATATGGAAAGCCGCTCCCGCGCAAGCCCTTTTCATGCCAGACTGGCGAAGAGGGATTCGGGCGTAAGGAGACGAGGATGAGCGCGAGCACCAACCGGCAGAAGGCCGTGGCGAAATCGCTGACGCTGCTTTTGCCCGCCGTTCCCTATTCGGATTCCGAGCCGATCCGCGCCGCGGCGCTGGCCCCGCACATGAAGGCGCTGCCGCCCTCCACCGCCGTGTGGCTGGCGACGGTGGCGCATGTGCGCCATGCGCATACCGATTACGACGCGCTGCGCGACGAGGGCTACGACAGGGATTCGGCGCGTTTCTTCGTGCTCGACGCCATCAACGCTAAGCTGACGGAATGGCGCGCCACCCGCCTCCTCTCGCCGGACGACGAGGAGGAGGCGGCGCTTTAGCTCAATCGGTCACGCCGTGGCCCTGCAGATAGCCGTGCTTGCGCGGATCGGGCATGACGAGGCCGACGATGAAGACGATCACCATCATGACGGTCACGTACCAGAAGAAGCCGCTTTCGGCCCCGTGCTTCTTGAACCACAGCGCCACATATTCCGCCGTGCCGCCGAAGATGGCGTTGGCGATGGCGTAGGAGAAGCCGACGCCGAGCGCGCGCACCTCGGCCGGGAACAGCTCGGATTTCACGATGCCGGCGATGGAAGTGTACATGCTGACGATGGCGGAGGCCGCGGCGATATAAAGGAAGGCCAGCGTCGGGCTCTGCACCGAGCCGAGCAGGGTCAGGATCGGCACCGTGGTCAGCACCGACAGGCCGCCGAAGGCGATCATCATCGGCTTGCGCCCCACCTTGTCGGAAATATGCCCGAACAGCGGCTGCATCAGCATGAAGGCCAGGAGCGCGAAGGTCATGACCTGGCTCGCCGTCTCCTTGTTCATGCCGGCCGTGTTGACCAGGTATTTCTGCATATAGGTGGTGAAGGTGTAGAAGGTGAGCGAGCCGCCCGCCGTGAAGCCGCAGACCACCAGGAAGGCCTTGCGGTGGTTGCGCCAGATATTGGCGAAGCTGCCGGTCTCCTTGCGGCTGCGCGTCTCGGCGGTCGTCGTCTCGTGCAGCGTGCGGCGCAGGAACAGCGCCACGATCGCCGCTACGCCGCCCAGCGCGAAGGGAATGCGCCAGCCCCAGGCGTGAAGCTGCTCCGGGGTCAGCAGGAATTGCAGGATCACCACCACCAGCACCGCGAGAAGCTGGCCGCCGATCAGCGTGACATATTGGAACGACGAGAAGAAGCCGCGCCGCCCGGCCAGCGCCACCTCGCTCATATAGGTGGCGGTGGTGCCGTATTCGCCGCCGACCGAAAGCCCCTGCAGCAGGCGCACCAGGAGAAGCAGGAAGGGCGCCAGCACGCCGATGCTGTTATAGGTGGGCAGGATGGCGATGGCGAAGGAGCCGAAGCACATCATGGTGACCGAGATCAGCATCGAGGTGCGGCGGCCGAGCTTGTCGGCGATGCGGCCGAACATCCAGCCGCCGATGGGGCGCATCAGGAAGCCGGCGGCGAAGATGGCGGCGGTGTTGAGAAGCCGGCTGGTCTGGTCCTCCTCGGGAAAGAACTGCGAGGCGAAATAGAGCGCGCCGAAGGAATAGACGTAGAAATCGTACCACTCGACCAGATTGCCCGAGGCGCTGGCGACGATGGCGTAGACGCGCCGGCGCGTGTCGTGCGCGTCGTGCGGCGCTTCGACCTCGCCATTGGCGTCCATGTGCATTGAGGCGTTGCTCATACGGAAACTCCCGAAAATAATGACCGGCGCGCCGCCGCGCCGCGCTCCTGCTCCCAATCGATTGCGAAGCTTAGAGCATTTCCCGCAAAGGTGTGAAGCGGTTTTGCGCCGGGAAATGCGTAAAAACAAATAGCTAGCGCGCCGGTCCGGTTCCGTCGGACCGGCGCGCCAGAATATTTTCGGATTCCAGGAAACCTATCGGGACGGAAGGCTCAGGCCTTCTGCGCCACCACGAACAGGCGCGGGAAGCGCAGCAGGACCCTGCCGTCGGCCATGGGCGGATAATGCGCCGCGATGGCGGCCTTGTAGGCGGCGAGATAATCCGCCTGCTCCCCGGCGTCCAGCGGATCGAGGAAGGGCCTCAGCCCCGTGCCCTTGACCCATTCGACGATGGCGTCGACGCTTTCGAGCGGATGGTTGTAGATCGTATGCCAGATGTCGATCCGCGCCGCCGTTCCGGCGAAGGCGTCGTAATAGGCCGCCACCGGCGGCAGCGGCGCGCGGCCCTCATGGCCGATCTTGGCGGCGAAACGCGGGTCCTGCGCCACCGCCCGCATGGCGCGGTGGGTGGGTTCGTCCATATTGTCGGGCATCTGCACCGCCAGCGCCGCGCCCGGCTTCAGGGCCGAAAACAGCCGCTGCATCTGGCCGATATGGTTGGGTATCCACTGGAACACGGCGTTGGAGAACAGCACGTCCGTACTGGCATCCGGCTCGAAGCTCGTGGCGTCGCCAAGCGAGAAGTCCACCTCCGGCAGCCGCTTCCGCGCCTTCTCGATCATGTCCGGCGACGCATCGAAGCCGGAAAGCGCGGCTTGCGGCCAGCGTTCGGCCAGAAGCTCGGTCGAGTTGCCCGGACCGCAGCCTATGTCCACGACCTTTTCCGGCGCGGCGAAGGGGATGCGGTCGAGAAGGTCGCGCGCCGGGCGGCTGCGCTCGTCCTCGAATTTCAGATATTGCTGCGCGGACCAGTCCTTCATGGCTCTTCTCCAAAAAAACAAGGCCGGCGTTTTCACGCCGGCCTTTGAAACCTCACCGCGTCAGCGGCTTGTAGGTCACCCGCTTGGGGTTGACGCTGTCCGGGCCGAGGCGGCGGACCTTGTCGGCCTCGTAATCCTCGAAATTGCCCTCGAACCATTCCACATGGCTGTCGCCCTCGAAGGCGAGGATATGCGTCGCCAGCCGGTCGAGGAACATGCGGTCGTGGCTGATGATGACGGCGCAGCCGGCGAAATTCTCCAGCGCGTCTTCCAGCGCGCCCAGCGTCTCGGTGTCGAGGTCGTTGGTCGGCTCGTCGAGCAGCAGCACGTTGCCGCCCGATTTCAGCATCTTGGCCAGGTGCACGCGGTTGCGCTGGCCGCCGGAGAGGTTGCCGACCTTCTGCTGCTGGTCGCCGCCCTTGAAGTTGAACGCGCCGCAATAGGCGCGGCTGTTCATCTCGAACTTGCCGAGCTTGACGATGTCGTTGCCGCCGGAGATTTCCTCCCAGACGGTCTTGTCGGCGGCGAGCGCGTCGCGGCTCTGGTCGACATAGGACAGGTGCACCGTGTCGCCGACGCGCACCGCGCCGCTGTCCGGCTGCTCCTGCCCCGTCAGCATCTTGAACAGGGTCGACTTGCCGGCGCCGTTCGGGCCGATCACACCGACGATGCCGCCGGCCGGCAGCTTGAAGGACAGGTCGTCGATCAGCAGGCGGTCGCCATAGCCCTTGGACAGGCCCTCGACCTCGATCACCACCTGGCCGAGGCGCTCGCCGACCGGGATGACGATCTGCGCGTCGCCGGGGCGGCGGTCCTCGGCCTGGCGGACCAGCTCGTCATAGGCTTTGATGCGCGCCTTGGACTTGGCCTGGCGCGCCTTGGGGCTGGCGGAAATCCACTCGCGCTCGCGCGACAGCGCCTTTTCGCGGGCGGCCTCCTCGCGGCCTTCCTGCGCCATGCGCTTGGCCTTGGCCTCCAGATAGGCGGAGTAGTTGCCCTCGTAGGGAATGCCGCGGCCGCGGTCCAGCTCGAGGATCCAGCCCGTCACGTTGTCGAGGAAGTAGCGGTCGTGGGTGATGATCAGCACCGAGCCCGGATATTCGCGCAGGTGCTTTTCCAGCCACGCCGTGGTCTCGGCGTCGAGATGGTTGGTCGGCTCGTCCAGCAGCAGCAGGTCGGGCTTGGACAGGAGCAGCTTGCACAGCGCCACGCGGCGCTTCTCGCCGCCCGAAAGCTTGGTGACGTCCGCGTCACCGGGCGGGCAGCGCAGGGCCTCCATCGCCATCTCGACCTGGCTGTCGAGGTCCCACAGGTTCTGGCTGTCGATGATGTCCTGGAGCCTGGCGCCTTCGTCGGCCGTCTCGTCGGAATAGTTCATCATCAATTCGTTGTAGCGGTCGATGATGGCCTTCTTCTCGGCCACGCCTTCCATGACGTTGCCGAGCACGTCCTTGGAGGCGTCCAGCTCCGGCTCCTGCGGGAGATAGCCGCAGGTCGCGCCCTCGGCCAGCCAGGCCTCGCCGGTATATTCCTTGTCGAGCCCGGCCATGATCTTGAGCACGGTCGACTTGCCGGCGCCGTTGGGGCCGAGGATGCCGATCTTGGCGTCGGGATAGAAGGAGAGATGGATGTTCTCGAGGATCTTCTTGTTGCCGTAGGCCTTGTTGAGGCCCGACATGTGATAAATGAACTGGCGTGCCATAAAGCGCGTCGTCTCCACGGTTGAAAAGGCGTCCGGGCGCGTGGCGCCGGAAGGCGATGAGGATTTCTGCCGCGTATGTAGGGCAAATGCCGCGCCGACGCAAACGGGAACGGCGGGATCGAGGGGCCTGAAAATGCGGGCGCTGAAAATACGAAACCGGGCGCGGATATTTCCGTCACCCGGTTTCCCCTCTGGCTACCGCCCACGGAAGTTTCCTCCCTTCCACAGGCGGTCTGCAAACTCGTTGTCAGGATATCCAAATTGGATGGCGCTGGATTTTTCCGCAAACTCCGTGCTCATCTCCATTGGCGCGTAGATTTGCGCAGGTTTTTCCCGTTTTCAAGCGAAATCTGTAGAAAAATTCCGATTGGCGAAATTTAGAGCGAAAGATCGCCCGCCGCCTGTTTGCGCGCCAGGCCGAAGAAGGCGATTGACGAATTAAGCGCCATAAAATCAGATGCCGCCATGCAGTTCACGACCGTCCATCGGCTCGCCGCCCCCGACGGGGCCTCCATCCCCTACCGCTTCGCCGCGGCCGAGCGCCCGCGCGGCGCGGTGCAGATCCTGCACGGGCTGGCCGAGCACTCGGCCCGCTACGCCCGTTTCGCGCGGGCGCTCAACGCCGCGGGCTATCATGTCTATGCGCAGGACCATCGCGGCCACGGCGTCAATATCAATGCGCTGACGCCCAGGGGCTTCTTCGCCGCGCGCGACGGCTACAAACCCGTGCTCGCCGACGTGCTGGCGCTCAACCGTCATATCCATGCGGCGCATCCGGGGTTGCCGGTCGTCCTTTTCGGCCATTCCATGGGCGGGCTGATCGCGCTCAACTATCTCTTCGGCCACGCCGATACGGTCGACGCCGCCGCGATCTGGAACGCCAATGTCGACGGCGGGATCGAAAGCCTCGCCGCGCTCGCCATCCTCAAGGCCGAGCGCATGCTGAAGGGCTCCGACGTGCCGAGCGGCGTGCTGCCGAAACTCACCTTCCGCGCCTGGGGCCGCGCCGTGCCCGGCCATCGCACGCTTTTCGACTGGCTGTCACACGACGCGGCCGAGGTCGACGCCTATGTCGCCGATCCGCTCTGCGGCTTCGACGCCAGCGTGGCGCTGTGGATCGACGTCTTCCGCATGATCCGGCGCGGCGCCGACGACCGCAACCTCGCGCGCGTGCCGCGCGGCCTGCCGCTGCATCTCCTCGGCGGCGCCGAGGACCCCGCCACCGCCAACGGCGCGGCGGTGCGCCGCCTCGGCGACCGCATGCGCGCGCTCGGCTTCGGGAAGGTCGATTGCGGCGTCCTGCCCGGCATGCGCCACGAGAGCCTCAACGAGATCGGCCGCGACGCCGTGGCGCGCCGCTTCGTCGACTGGCTCGACCGCTGGTTTCCGGCGGGCTAGAAAGGAGCCGATGAAGTTTTCTTGAAGCGCCTTGGCACGGCGCGTCAATCAATGCTATTGAGCCCGCCCAGCGTCCCACGCGCGCCAGACCCCGGAACCGCCGGCGGCGCAGGAATGAAGGATTTCTTCGCTTGGACACACCAACGATTTCAGTGGTCATCCCGTGCCGGAACGAGGCCGACAACCTGGCCTTCCTGCTGGACGAGGTCGACGCCGCCATGCAGGGCCGCGCCTATGAGGTGATCGTCGTCGACGACGGCTCGACCGACTCCACCGGCGACGTGCTGGCGGGCCGCATCCAGGCCGGCAAGCCGCTGCGCCACCTGCGCCACGACCGCTCCGCCGGGCAGAGCGCCGCGGTTCGCTCCGGCGTCTTCGCCGCGCGCGGCGCCGTGGTCGCCACCATGGACGGCGACGGCCAGAACAACCCGATCTACCTGCCCATGCTGGCCGACGCGCTGCTCGCCGCCGGCCCCGCCATCGGCATCGCCGCCGGCCAGCGGCTCAAGCGCACCGACACCAAGCTCAAGCAGCTCTCCTCCCGCGCCGCCAACAAGCTGCGCAGCGCGCTCCTCAAGGACGACACGCGCGATTCCGGCTGCGGCCTCAAGGCCGTGCATACCGACCTGTTCCGCCAGCTTCCCTATTTCGACGGCTGGCACCGCTACCTGCCGGCGCTGGCCCTGCGCGAGGGCTTCGGCGCGGTCCATGTCGACGTGACCGACCGCGAGCGCCGCCACGGCAAGTCCAATTACGGCATCCTCGACCGCGCGGCGCGCGGCGTGCTCGACCTCTACGGCGTCTGGTGGCTGCGCCGCCGCCGCCGCGTCGTCCCCCGCGTGACGGAGATCACCCATGACTGATATTTTCGGCACGCTGTCGGGCTGGCTGCACGAGGTCTTCGTCGCCCAGTGGGACGGCTGGATCATCCTGGGCTTCGTGGCGCAGCTCTGCTTCACCATGCGCTTCGTGGTGCAATGGCTGGCCTCGGAAAAGGCGCGCAAGAGCGTGATGCCGGTGGCGTTCTGGTTCTTCTCGCTGGTCGGCGGCGTGCTGCTGCTCGTCTATTCGATCCAGCGCAAGGACCCCGTCTTCATCGCCGGCCAGGCGCTGGGCCTCGTCGTCTATATCCGCAATCTCTGGCTGATCGCCAACGAGAAGAAGCGGCGGGCCGTCTAAGCATTTCCAGCAAAAGTGCGGAGCGGCAGGGCCGCCCCGCTTAAGCTCACGCCTTGAGCGTGCGGCCCACCGAGCGATAGTCGAGGCCGCTGCCGGCGACGTCCTCGGCCTTGAACACGTTGCGCAGGTCGATCAGCACGTTTCCGTCCATCGCCGCCGCCACGCGCTTGAGATCGAGCGCGCGATAGGCGTTCCATTCGGTCAGGAGCGCCGTCACGCCCGCGCCCTGCACGGCCTCATAGGCCGAGCCGCACCAGACCACGCCCGGCAGCGCGTCCCGCGCCGCCTCCATCGCCTCGGGATCGTGGGCGCGCACGGTCAGCCCCGCCGCCTGCACGCCCTTGACGATGTCGAGCGCCGGCGACTCGCGGATGTCGTCGGTGTTGGGCTTGAAGGCCACGCCCAGCACCGCCACCGTCTTCGCCCCGCTGCGCTGCGCCGCCTCGACGATGCGCCCGGCCATCGAGAGCTTGCGCGCCTCGTTGACGGCGATCACCTCCTCGATCAGCGTCTGCGGCGCGTCGTAGCGCTTGCCGGTGGCGGCGAAGGCGCGCGTGTCCTTGGGGAAGCACGAGCCGCCGAAGCCCGGCCCGGCGTGCAGGAACTTCGAGCCGATGCGGTTGTCCATGCCGATGGCGCGCGCCACCTGCTGCACGTCGCCGCCGGTCTTCTCGCACAGGTCCGCCACCTGGTTGATGAAAGTCACCTTCATGGCCAGGAAGGCGTTGGCGGCGTATTTGATGATCTCGGCGTTTTCGAGCGAGGTCATCACCATCGGCGTCTCGCGCAGATAGAGCGGCCGGTAGAGCCGGCGCATGGCCTCGCGGCCGCGCTCGTCCTCGACGCCGACCACCACGCGGTCGGGCCGCATGAAGTCCTCGATGGCCGAGCCCTCGCGCAGGAATTCCGGGTTGGACACCATGGAGAAGGCCACGCCCGGCCGCGCCCTGGCGATGCGGTCGCGGATGGCGGCGTTGGTGCCCACCACCACGGTCGACTTGATCACCACCACCGCGCCCGGCTTCATGGCGGCGGCGATCTCGTCGGCGGCCGCCTCGATATATTGCAGGTCCGCCTCGCCGTCGCCGCGCCGCGACGGCGTGCCGACGGCGATGAACACCACGTCGGCGTCGGCGACGCTTGATGCGAGGTCGGTGCTGAAATCCAGCCTGCCGTCGCGGATGTTGCGGGTCATGAGCTGGTCCAGCCCCGGCTCGAAGATCGTCACCTGCCCAGCTTGAAGCCTTTCGATGATCGACGGGTTCTTGTCGACGCAGGTCACGTTGAAGCCGAATTCGGCGAAACACACGCCCGAAACCAGCCCCACATAGCCCGTTCCGATCATCGCCAGTTTCATGGAATCAGTCCTTCAGCCGTTGGTTGGAAGCCTTTTATCACACTCTTATACAGGCGGATGAAGCGGCGCGTCTTTTTCCTCGACATTCGCCCCGCATAGCCCCTTTCGCCGGTGTCGTCTTTACGCGAAGCCCATGTCGCATCCCAATGCGCATTTGGAACAGTTCAATGATTGAATCATTCTAACGGAAGCAGTTCCGCCTTTCGCGCCGGCGCGGTATAAATCCCTGACGCGCCCGCGAAAAGCGGCGCCTCTGGAGCGCAAGGGAAACACCGCCGGCTGGGAGTCGCTGTCAGGACAGCCGGCCCGGACCGGCCCAACTGGCAAGGCGAGGGCTGGACGCCATGGACGTTCGCAACGAAATGCTGAATCTGCTGGACGGGCGCAATCCCAATTTCAGCCTGGAGCAGAAATTCTACGTCGATCCCGATTACTACCAGCAGGATCTCGAAAACATCTTCTACCGCGACTGGCTGTTCATCGGCCACGATTGCGAACTGCCCAAGGCCGGCTCCTACATGACGGTGCAGATCGGCGCCTATCCGGTCATCGTCGTGCGCGACGGCCAGGGCGGCATACGCGCCTTCCACAACGCCTGCCGCCATCGCGGCTCGCGCATCTGCTCGGCCGAGAAGGGCGTCACCACCAAGCTGGTCTGCCCCTATCACCAATGGACCTACGAGCTGGACGGCCGGCTTCTCTTCGCGCGCCAGGTCGGGCCGGACTTCAAGCCCGCCGATTACGGCCTCAAGCCGGTCCATTGCGAGACGGTCGCCGGCTACATCTATGTCTGCGTCGCCGACGAGGCCCCGGATTTCAACGCCTTCCGCGCCACGGTCGAGCCCTATCTCGCCCCGCACCACATCAAGGACGCCAAGGTCGCCTTCGAGAGCACCATTATCGAGAAGGGCAACTGGAAGCTGGTCTGGGAGAACAACCGCGAGTGCTACCACTGCGCCGCCAACCATCCCGAGCTGTGCCGCACCTATCCCGAGGCCCCCTCGGCCACCGGCGTGCAGGGCGTGATGGAGGATCCCGAGATCAACGCCCTGTGGAAGGATTGCGAGGCCGCCGGCCTGCCGGCCCAGTTCAACATGTCGCAGGACGGCCGCTTCCGCATCACCCGCATCCCGCTGCTGCGCGGCGCGGTCAGCTACACCATGTCGGGCAAGGCGGCGGTGAAGAAGCCGCTGTCGGACCAGGTCACGGGCGCCGCCAATATCGGCGCGATGCTGCTGTTCAACTATCCGACCACCTGGAACCACCTGATGGCCGACCACGCCATCTCCTTCCGCGTGCTGCCGATTAGCCCGGAGGAGACGCAGGTCACCACCAAATGGCTGGTGCACAAGGACGCGGTCGAGGGCGTCGACTACGACCTGAACGAGCTCACCCATGTCTGGATCCAGACCAACGCGCAGGACCGCCAGATCGTCGAGGAGAACGCGCTCGGCATCCGCTCGCCCGCCTACCAGCCCGGCCCTTATTCGGTTGAACATGAAGGCGGCGTGATGCAATTTGTCGAATGGTACGCCAACACCATGACGCCGCGGCTCAAGGGCGAGAACGGCGAGACGGCGCGGCTGAGCCGCGTGGCGTGAAACGGAACGGGAAGCGGGAAGGCCGATGCAGCCTCTGAAATATCTGGACGAGATGCTGCCGTGGAACGACCGGCTGCAAATGCTGGAATGCATTTCGGCCGTCGAGGAAGCGCCGGACGTGATGACCTTCTCCTTCCGCGCCGAGAACAACTGGTTCCGCTACGCGCCGGGCCAGTTCGTCACGCTGGAATTGCCGATCCAGCGCGCCGACGGCCTCGGCCCGGTCATGCGCACCTATACGCTGTCCTCGACCCCGTCCCGCCCCTACCACGTCTCGGTCACCGTCAAGGCGCAGAAGGACAGCCTCGGCACCCGCTGGATGCTCGACAATCTGCGCCCGCCGATGAAGATCAAGGCCTATGGGCCGAACGGCGATTTCTCGCTGGCCCATCATCCGGCCGAGAAATACCTGTTCGTCTCCGCCGGCTCCGGCGTCACGCCGATGATGTCGATGACGCGCTGGCTGTTCGACTGCGCGCCCTCGACCGACATCGTCTTCATCAATTGCGCGCGCTCGCCCGACGACATCATCTTCCGCAAGGAGCTGGAGCTTTTGTCGGGCCGGCTCGACGCCATGCGGCTCGCCTTCCTCGTCGAGCAGTCCTCGGCGCGCCATGTCTGGCCCGGCCTGCACGGCCGCATCGACCGCGCCCGGCTGGAGCTGCTCGCGCCCGACTTTTTGCGGCGCAAGGTGTTCTGCTGCGGGCCGGAGCCGTTCATGAACGGCGTGCGCGGCCTGCTCGAGGCGGCCGGCTTCGACATGGCGCATTATCACCAGGAAAGCTTCCAGCCGGCGACCGAGATCGCCGCCGTGCCCCTGCCCGCCGACCTCGGCGCGTCCACGCCCGCGCCGGAAGCCCCGGCCGCGCCTGTCGCCGCCACCGCCAGCGTGGTGTTCAGCCTGTCGGGCGTCGAGGTGGAATGCGCGACCAGCGACACGATCCTGCTCGCCGCGCGCAATGGCGGGCTCAAGATCCCCAGCGCCTGCGAATTCGGCCTCTGCGGCACCTGCAAGGTGAAGTGCCTCGGCGGCGAGACGGAAATGACCCACAATGGCGGCATCCGCGACGACGAGATCGCGGAAGGCTATATCCTCGCCTGCTGCAGCCGCCCGCGCGGCCGCGTCGAGATCGAAGCCTGACGCCGGCGCGTTTCCAGCCGGAACAAAGCAATGGAGCGCCGATCCCATCGGACCGGCGCTCCAAAACATCCCGATCGAAACGTCAGGCCTTCTTCAGAAACTCGGTGCGCAGCACCAGCCCCTTGACCTGCTTGGTGCTGCATTCCACCTCGGCCGAATTTCCGGTGAGGCGGATGCCCTTCACCAGCGTGCCGCGCTTGAGCGTGGTGGACGTGCCCTTGACCTTCAGGTCCTTGATCAGCGTGACGGAATCGCCGTCGTTCAATTCAGCGCCGTTGCTGTCGCGGACGATGTCGTCGCTCATGGCCGTCAGCCTTCCAGTTCGCCGTCGGGCATGACCACGTAGATCAGCACCGCGATGATGGTGATGAAGAAGCGGAAGGCGGATTCGATGCCGTTCCAGGTCTGCGACATCCACATGCCGAACCATTCGCCGCCGACCGACATGAAGCCGACCTGCCAGACCAGGAAGCCGACGCTCAAGCCCCCGATGCCCCACTTCTTCGAGCGGTTGAAATTGGCGGCGCGGTCGGTGAGCCGGCCCAGCATGGCGAAGGCGCCGATCCAGCACAGGATGGCGGTCAGCGTCTCGGCGGCGATGATGAAGATATAGCCGGCGTTGTGCAGCGCCGGGCTCTGGATGGCGCGGTACTTGATGGTGGCGTCGGGGAAGATGGTGTCCATCATGAACACGTGCTGGACGAAGGCGAAATTGGTGCCGTAATCGGTGATGTTGCCGAAAGCGACCAGCGAGGCGAAAAAGGCGATCGCGGCCACGAAGGCCGTTTTGCTCAGTCGGGTGATGACCATGGCTGTTCTCCTGAAAGCGCGGCCTGCCCGGCTGTCCCGGTCGAACGCGTCCGGGAACGGTGGCGTCTGGCCGCCGCCCGGTCAAGAGCCGGCTGTGGCCATCAACAGGAACAATTACTTATCGCCGATCAACTGCCCCGCCGCCGGCTCGGCCGGCCGACATTCCTCCTGCCAGTGCGGATGCAGCCGGTTGTAGCGCAGCGACGACAGGAACGACAGGCCGATCAGCCCGGCGCCGATCAGCCCGGTGACGACCTCGGGAATATGCACCAGCGTCTGCACGAACATGATCACCGCCAGCACCAATATGGCGTAGAAGGCGCCGTGCTCCAGGTAGCGGTACTGGCCCAGCGTCTCGCGCTCGACCAGCATGATGGTGAGCGAGCGCACGTAGAAGGCGCCGATGCCGAGCCCGATGGCGATGACGAACAGATTGGTCGTTAGCGCGAAGGCGCCGATGACGCCGTCGAAGGAGAAGCTGGCGTCGAGCATCTCCAGATAGATGAAGGCCCCGAGGCCGCCGCGATGCACCATGTCCATCTGCTGCTGCGTGGCGTCGAGCACCTCGCCGATCCCCTCGATGGCGAGGAAGGCCAGGAGCCCGAACAGGGCCGCGACGAGGAAGGTGTGCGAATGCTCCATGTCGAGCTGCGACGAGAAGAACAGGATCAGCGCCAGCGCGACGCCGATCTCCACCCCCTGAACCGAGGCGAATTTCGACATGCGGCTTTCCAGCGCCCGGATCCAGTGCACGTCCTTCTCGACGTCGAAGAAATATTTCATGCCGACCATCAGAAGGAACGCCCCGCCGAAGGCGGCGATGCCGGTATGCGCCTCCTCGATGACGTCGGCATATTGGTCGGGATGCCAGATGGCGAGCTTGAGCGCCGTCCACGGGTCGGTCCACATCGCCACCGCGACGATGGCCAGCGGAAACACGATGCGCATGCCGAACACGGCGATGACGATGCCCCATGTCAGGAAGCGATGCCGCCATTTGGGCGCCATGTCGCCGAGGATGCGGGCGTTGACGATGGCGTTGTCGAAGGAGAGCGAAATCTCCAGCACGCCGAGCACGGCGCAGATGATGAAGACGGAAAGGGTTCCGCCCCAGGTTCCCGTCATTTCGTAGCCGAGCCACAAGGAACAGGCGAGCCCCAGGGCCGTGAAGACCATGGGCCATGTGAAATAGCGAAGCGTGGCCATCGCAATCCGTCTGAGTTTTTTCTATACAACTTTGACCGGACGGCGCGGAAGACTTGTCCCCCTCCCGGGGCCGGCGGCTGAAAACCGCATGTAAGACGCGCGACGCGCTCGGACAAGGGAAAGCGCCGATATTTTGACGGAGACTGCCGCATGATCACCCCCGAGGACTTGCAGCGCCGCCTCGAGAAATGCCTCGCCGAAGGCGGCTTCACCCCGCGCGAGCTGGCCCTGCGCCATGCGCGGACGCTGGCCCGGGACGGCGGCGGCCACGCCCGCGCCGAGGCCGACCGGCTTCTGGCCGAGGCCGGTTTCGAGATCACCGCCGGCGAGCTGGTCGGGCTCGCCGAGGAAAAGCCCTGGCTGGTCGACGCCGTGATCCGGCTGAACGGCCGCGGCCCCGGCGACCGCCACTGACCCGATTTCTCGCCTCCCGCGAATTTTCGATTTATTTCCCGCCAAGTTTAAGAGTAATATAGATTCGGAATCGGCCCGATCAATATTTATATTCTTCTAATTTAGCTTCGTGGGGACACGCATCGTGACGCAACAGAACGAGCGCGCAGGCGGACGAGACTTTATCGCCACCGCCGTCCGCAATATAATATTAGCACTTTCTTTTATTTTCGCCGCAACCGGCCTGGCCTCCGCCGCCGACGCGCTCAATCAGCCGCAACCGCCCGTCCAGGACCAGCAGCGCTGGCGCGTCATCGTCAGTCCCTATCTCTGGGGCGCGTCGCTCAAGGGCGACGTCGGCCTTTTCGGCCGCAGCACCGACGTCAACATGCCCTTCCGCAAGATCTTCGACAATCTCGACGCCGGCGTGATGGGCAATATCGAGATCGGCAACGGCGTCTTCGGCGCCTATGTCGACGGCCAATATGTCAAGACCAGCCAGGACGCCGACATCCGCCGGCATGAGCTGGACCTCGACGTGACCACCACGGTCGTCGCCGGCGGCGTGTTCTACCGCCTCTACGACCAGCCGCTCGAGGGTACGACGCTTTTCGGCGACCGCCGAACCTTCGCCATCGAGCCGACCGCCGGCCTGCGCTGGACGAGGATCAAGGCCGGCGTCGACATCGATCGCTTCGGCCTGTCGCGAAAGGTCGAATGGACCGACCCCTTCGTCGGCGCGCGCGTGCTCTACGACATCGACGACCGCTGGAACCTCGCCGCCGAGGCCGATGTCGGCGGCTTCGGCGCCGGCACGAAGCTCAGCGCCAACGGCCAGATCTATCTCGGCTACCGCATGCGCGTTTTCGAGGTTCCGACCATGCTCCGCATCGGCTATCGTGCGCTCTACCAGGACTATGACCGCGACGATTCGCGCGACAGGTTCAAATACAACGTGACCCAGCACGGCCCGGTGATCGGCTTCTCGGTCGTGTTCTGACGGGCGTCCCGCATGCGCAGCGCCCCCAAATTTCCGGGCGCGGCGCGATGTGGGATGCGGCGGACGAAACGAGGGAAGCGCTCATGCAACGACGGACGCTCGCCTTGGCCGCCCTGCTGCTCGGCCCGTTCGGCCCGGCCTTGTGCGGTCCGGCCTCCGCCGCCGATTTTCATGTCTGCCACGGCTACGACTGCTATTACCATACGCGGGTGACGCTGACCGCGCAGGACGAGCGCCGCATCCACGCGCTCCTGCAAGGCGCGCGCTCGGCCGAGGCGGAGCGGCGGGCCATACGCAAGGCGGTCGCCATCTTCGAGCAGCGCAGCACGGCCGCCATCGGCGTCCGCGACCAGCCGCGCATGGCCTTCGGCCGCGCCCATATCAAGGGCCAGATGGACTGCGTCGACGAATCGACCAACACCGACGCCTTCCTGCGCTACCTTCAGGCGCGCGGCTGGCTGAAACACCACACGGTGACGCGCCGCACCGCGCGCGGCATGTTCTTCGACGGCCGCTATCCGCACTGGACCGCCGCCATGCGCGACGACGCGGGAACCGACTGGGCGGTCGATTCCTGGTACGAGGCGGGCGGCGGCCCGCCCGACATCCTGCCCTTGAAGGAATGGAAACGGCGCGGCTATGGCGGCCAACGGTGACGCTTTCGCCGCGAATTGCCTGCGCGGCGAAGAAATGCTAAAAAACGCATGTTTTTAATGCATATATGAGGGCAGAACGATGCGTAAAATTGCTTTCGCCTTGGTCGCGATCATGGCCTTGTCGGGTTGCACGACCACGGAACGGGACGTCGGCGTCGGCGCGGGCGCCGGAGCGGTCATCGGCGGAATCGCCGGCGGCGGGCGCGGCGCGCTGATCGGCGCGGGCGCTGGCGCGCTGGGCGGACTCCTGGTCCGCAACCTTCGCAACGGCTACTGCCAATACCGCAACCGCCACGGCCACATCTACACGGCCCGCTGCCGCCACCGCTGACGGAAAACCGGAGGGCGTTCCAACGGGATCGCCCTCCCCTTCACAAAACACCCTGCGGTTGAGTAAGCCGTAGCGTCCATTAAATTACCCGGAACAGCCGGCCATCCTTGCGAAAACGCCATCGGAAAGCCTCGTCAGCGTCCTGAATTCGCAAAGCCGCCGTCGACGCAAATCGAGATCAGGCCGAAGACGCTGGAAATGCGACCAGCGGATTATGGGCCAAACGTCATGGCCAACCTTCCGGCTAGCCAATTTCAGATACCTATAACTAATTGATTGAATTGGATAGTTTGCGAAAATGGTAGGCCTGGAGGGATTCGAACCCCCAACCAAGCGGTTATGAGCCGCCGGCTCTAACCATTGAGCTACAGGCCCCCCATGGCGTCACCGGTTTCTGGCCTATCGCAAAGAGCGGCGGGAGACAACTGGCAAATGCCGAACGGCGCCCTATTGCGCACATATTCGCCTGTCATGCATGCAACTCTTGATCATGGCGATTTTATTTTGAAGCATGCAGTTGCAATCCGGCGATGCGCCGAATCCGCATGCGCCGCCTCACCTTTCCGACAGGAGATTTGATGAAAAACCGCGCGAAAACCCTTTTCCGAACCTCCCTCACGGCGCTGGCGATCGCAGGCGCGCTGTCCATGCCGGCTTTGGCGCAGGAGAACTCCATGACGAAACAGCCCGCGCGCATCGTGGTCACCGGCGAAGGCTCCATGACCATGGCCCCCGACATGGCCGTCCTCAACCTCGCCGTGCTGCGCGAGGCCAAGACCGCCCGCGACGCCATGACCGCCAACAACGAGGCCATGTCCAAGGTGCTCGACGCCATGAAGACGGCCGGCGTGGAAGATCGCGACCTCCAGACCGGCGGCCTCAGCATCCAGCCGCGCTATGTCTATCCCGACGACAAGAACGGCCTCAAACAGCCCACCATCACCGGCTATTCCGTCACCAACAGCCTGACCGTGCGCGTGCGCGATCTGTCCAAGGTCGGCGCGGTGCTGGACCAGTCGGTCACGCTCGGCGTCAACCAGGGCGGCGACCTCTCCTTCGTCAACGACAATCCCGCCTCCACCATCAACGAGGCGCGCAAGCGCGCGGTCGCCGACGCCGTCGCCAAGGCCAAGACGCTGGCCGACGCCGCCGGCGTCGGCCTCGGCCCGGTGCTGGAGATCAGCGAGCAGGGCTGCCCGCCCATGCCCTCGCCCATCGCGCGCGCGCAATTCAAGGCCATGGCGGCGGCCCCGGCCGACGCCGTCCCGGTCGCCGCGGGCGAGAACAGCTATGACGTCACCGTCAATCTGGTGTTCGAGATCAAGCAGTAAGCCGCCGCGAAGCCATGCGCTTCCGACCAGACAAACCCGCCGTTACTTTCGGCGGGTTTTGTTTTGGCGGACTGAAAGATACGCCGCCTGTCGCCAAACTTCGACGGAGCGTCCCAAAACTCTTTGAGCGATTTCTGAAAGGAATTCTCCCGAACGCTCTAAAGGCTTCTCGCAGGAAAATCGGCGCGCTCAGGTTGGCGAATCGACTTTCCATACTGTCCAATCCACCACGAACAATGATCGCTTCTCCATCCCGCAAAGTCCTATAGGGATGCGCCCCTAGCATTCAATTTCCACCTTTAAGGCGAGTGGTCTAACTGGTGATGCGATAGGCGGGCGACCATCCACGGCTTCCAAGCCGTGCAAGCTTTGCGAGATAATCACGGTGGCCGTACTGAACCCGACGTAAGCGATCTCATGGCGCTTCAATAGGTCCACGAGTGCCATATCCATGCCGCTGAGTTTCATCGCTCGCCGAAGGATAAGGACGTTGCCCCTTTGACCCAAATCATGTCGTAGTCGCGCAGCCTCTTTCGGAGTTGGCCAAGGTTCCTGAACAAATCCGCAAATAGAAGTCGCAAGCCATCAGTCCAACACTTCCAATTTCCGTGTTTGAGCCTTGCGCCTCAAATCGCCCACCGAAACCTCCAAACGAAAACGCCGGCCCGATGGGGCCGGCGTCTCGCAATCATACGGTGCGCCGTTTAGCGCAGGGCGGGGCAGCCGCGGCTGTTGGCGAAGAGGATGCGGGTCGGGTGGCCGCCGCGGAAGCCGCGCACTTCGATGGTGCGGCCGCGCATGACGGCGCGCGGATTGCGGACGCCCATGCGGCTGGCCTTGAATTCGGCGTCGCGCGGCGAGCAGGTCGGGCCGCGGCGCATATGCGGGCGGTAGTCCACGTTCACCACGGCGTCATGGGCGGCGACGCCGGCGACCGGCGCGCTCATCGGCGCGGCGTTGGCCGCAGCGGCGGAAAAGAGAGCGGCCAGACCCAGACCGGCGGCGACGGCGATGGACTTGAAAGAAACAGCGGACATTTGGAACCTCTTTCCTGTGTTGTCAGGCGACGCGCCTGGTGAGGAGAGACATAGGCCCCGACACATGAATGAAAAGGTAAACGCGCGTTCATCCTGCGTTCAGTTTCGCGTGAACGTTGCGCAACCGGCCGCAGTCATCGGAAATAACGCAATAAAATCAATTGATTGATCCGCAGCGCGCGCCCCGCGCCCGCAAAAGCCGGCGCAGATTAAATTTTGGCAATGTGGGCCGCGGCCGCGCTCATTTCGGCCCGACCATGTGGTCGAGGAAATCGTCGTCGTCCTGCATGTCGTGGTCGAAGGCGGTCACCTTGCCGCGCACCGAGACGCCGGCCTCGTGCACCGTCTCCGGCGAGCCCGACACCAGCGGGTGCCACCAGTAGAGATCGGCCCCCTCCGCCACCAGCCGGTAGGCGCAGGTCACCGGCAGCCAGTCCACCTCGTCGACGATCTGCGGCGTCAGGAACACGCAGTCCGGCACCGTCTTCCTGCGGTCGGGATAGTCGCGGCAGCGGCAGCTCTGGTCGTCCAGAAGGGTGCAGGCCACGCTGGTCCAATAAATCTCGTCCGTGTCCTCGTCCTGCAGCTTGTGCAGGCAGCACTGGCCGCAGCCGTCGCACAGGCTTTCCCACTCGGCCTTGGTCATCTGCTCCAGGGACTTGGTCCGCCAGAAGGGCTGTTTGCTCATGGTCTCATCATAATCCACTGGGCCGGGCTTTGCATGGCGCTCCGCCAAGCAAAAACGCCGCGCCTCGGCGGCGCGGCGTTCCTGTACATGAATGCAGGCGATCAGCCGAAGATGCGCTCGCCCTGCTCGTCGATGATCTGCCGGCCCTTGTTGAGCGCGATCGCCGCCGCGTCCTCGATGCCGGGGCAGCGGTCGGCGCGCACGAAGCGGTGCTCCTTGACCTCGCCGTCGATGGTCTTGGAGATCACGCCGCAGACCTGATACTGCCCGTCCTCGCTATAAGGCGTGGCGACGATCAGAAAATCCTTGTGCTCCAGGCGGCCGGCCTCCTTGGGCTCGGCGGGCGTTTCCGGGGCCGAGGCCCCGCCGAAAAGTCGTTTCAGGAACGACATGGGCTTTCTCCTTCAGAGCATTTGAGCCGAAGCGCCGATCCGATTGCATCGGATCGAAAGCGCGCCTTAACTGTCGAGGAACGAGCGCAGCTTCCTGGAGCGGCTCGGATGCTTGAGCTTGCGCAGCGCCTTCGCCTCGATCTGGCGGATACGCTCCCGCGTCACCGAGAACTGCTGGCCGACTTCTTCCAGCGTGTGGTCGGTGTTCATGCCGATGCCGAAGCGCATGCGCAGCACGCGCTCCTCGCGCGGCGTCAGCGAGGCCAGCACGCGGGTGGTCGTGTCGCGCAGATTGGCCTGGATGGCGGCGTCGATGGGCAGGAGCGCGTTCTTGTCCTCGATGAAATCGCCGAGATGCGAATCCTCCTCGTCGCCGACCGGCGTTTCGAGGGAGATCGGCTCCTTGGCGATCTTCAGAACTTTCCGCACTTTTTCGAGCGGCATGGCGAGCTTTTCCGCCAGCTCCTCCGGCGTCGGCTCGCGGCCGATCTCGTGCAGCATCTGGCGCGAGGTGCGCACGATCTTGTTGATCGTCTCGATCATATGCACCGGAATGCGGATGGTGCGGGCCTGGTCGGCGATCGAACGGGTGATCGCCTGCCGGATCCACCAGGTGGCGTAGGTCGAGAACTTGTAGCCGCGGCGATACTCGAACTTGTCCACCGCCTTCATCAGGCCGATATTGCCTTCCTGGATCAGGTCGAGGAATTGCAGCCCGCGATTGGTGTATTTCTTGGCGATGGAGATGACGAGGCGCAGATTGGCCTCCACCATCTCCTTCTTGGCGATGGTCGCCTCGCGCTCGCCCTTCTGCACCTGGTTGACGATGCGGCGGAACTCGCCGATCGAGATGGCGGTCTCGGTGGCCATGCTCTGGATTTCGCTGCGCAGGCGCTCGATGGCGCGCGCTTCCTTGGCGGCGAATTCCTTCCAGCCGCGGCCTGAGAGGCCGCCGACGCGCTCCACCCAGTTGGGATCGAGCTCGTGGCCCTGATATTCCTTGAGGAAATCCTCGCGGCGCACGCCGAAGGATTCGGCCAGCCGCAACAGCTTGCCCTCGTTCTGCACCAGGCGCTTGTTGATGTCGTAGAGCTGCTCGACGAGCTGCTCGATGCGGTTCTGGTTGAGCGAGAGCGACTTCACCGCCTTGATGAGCTGGTCCTTCAGCTCCTTGTAGCGGCGCTCCTGGCTGGAGGAGAGCTCGCCCGTGGCGGCGAGGCGGCCCTCGACCTGCTGGTCCTGCAGCTTGCGCAGCTTCTTGTAGGTGTCGGCGATGACGTCGAGCGTCTCCATCACCTGCGGCCGCAATTCGGCCTCCATGGCCGCCAGCGACAGGTTGGCTTCGTCCTCGTCTTCTTCCTCTTCCTCGACCGGCATGTCGCCGCCGACATTGGTGATGTCGTCGTCGTCGCGCGAGCGGCGGGCCCCATCGCGGCCCCCATCGCGGGACTTGTCGTCGCGCGGCTTGTCCTCGTCCACGCGCTCGATGATCGGGGCCTGCTTGGCCTCCGGCCCGGCATAGGTGGTCTCGAGGTCGATGATCTCGCGCAGGAGGATGTTGGCCTCGTTGAGCTGCTCGCGCCAGATGATGATGGCCTGGAAGGTCAGCGGGCTCTCGCACAGGCCGGCGATCATGGTCTCGCGGCCGGCCTCGATGCGCTTGGCGATGGCGATCTCGCCCTCGCGCGACAGAAGCTCCACCGAGCCCATCTCGCGCAGATACATGCGCACGGGATCGTCGGTGCGGTCGGTCGGCTCGCGCTTGGTCGTGGTGGTCGCGAGCGCCGTGCCGCCGGATTCGACCAGGTCGCCGCCCTCTTCCGCGTCGTCCTCGCCGGCGCTTTCCTCGCGGTCGTTGTCCTGCTCGTCGTCCTCGACCACGTTGATGCCCATGTCGGACAGCATCGACATGGTGTCCTCGATCTGCTCGGAGGTGACTTCCTCGGAAGGCAGCACGGCGTTCAGCTCGTCCATGGTGACGTAGCCGCGCTTCTTCGCGAGCTTGATCATCTTCTTGACAGCGTCGTCAGAAAGGTCGAGAAGCGGGCCGTCGGCCGCGCCTTCGCGCTCGACTTCGGCCTCTTCGTTTTCCTTAACCTTCGTTGCCATATTGCTCGTCTCCAGGCGACCCCGGTCGCTTTCAATGATATAGAGTGGTCGAACGGTTTTGCGAGGCCGCAATCCGTTGTTGATTCTGCGAGTAGCCGATTTCCCGTTAATGGCGGATTAACCTTGCCCCTGGCGGCGGCGCGGCGTTGCGCCCGCGCGCTGTCGCCTGGGCCCGGCGGCCTGTCGTGATTCCGTCATTTCCGCCCTGCGTCAAGAGCGACTCACCTGATTCGCGCCGAAAAAGCGAATCATTTATCGCCGCCCGGCGAATCACCGCCCCGAATCGGCGCGGTGGCCGGTCGGTCCCTTTTAACGGAAGCGAATCAGAACCCGGCTCAGAACCCGCCCGGCGGCCGGCCCGAAGACAGGCCGAAGCCGTCGATCAGCGCCTCGGTCGCTTCCGCCTTCAGAAGCTGGTTGCGGATATCCGCGAGACGGCCGAACAACTCGCCTGTTTCGTCGGTTTCGAGCGCGGCCTCGACTGCGCGCAGCTCCTTATGTAGGGCGCGGGCGCGTTGATGCAAGTGCAGCGCCTGGCGCAGCGCCTCGCGCGCGTCGTCCTCGGCGGCGAGCGCCGTGGCGGTCCAGAGCCGCGCCCCCTTCACCGCCGTCTCCAGCGTGTCGATCAGCTCGCCATGCCCCGCCGCGGCGAGCGCGTGGCGCATGGCGGCGCCGTCGTCGAGATGCGCATGCGCCAGCGCGTCCAGCACCGCGTGATGCAATTGCCTGAGCGCATCGTGCTCCAGGTCGAGGGCGGAAAAAGTCTCGAAATCCTCGTCGATGAGGCGCGGATGGTTGACGAAGGTGAGCAGGATCGCCGTCTCGCGCAAGGGCGCGTGGCCGCCCGGCTTGCGGCCCTTGACCAGCGTGGAGCGCGCCAGGCTGTCGGAGACGGCGAGCCGCCCGCCGACGGTCGCCCCGCCCCCCGCATTCGCCCAACCCGGGCCGCCACGCCCGCGTTGGTCGCCCCGCCGTTCGCCGAAGCCGTTGTTGCGCGGGCCGTTCTGCCGCGCGCGGCCGAAAAAGGCCTGGGCGCGCTCGCGCATGTCCTGCTGGTAATGGCGGCGGATGTCCTCGTTGGCGATGCGCCCGCTGATCTCGCGCAGCCGCGCCTCCAGCTCGGCGCGCTTTTCCGGCGTGTCGAAGACGCCGCCCGCAGTCTCCCGCGTCCAGATCATCTCGACCAGCGGCCGCGCGTCGTTAAGCACCGCATGGAAGGCGGACGGCCCCTCCGCCTTGACGAGATCGTCCGGGTCCTGCCCCTCCGGCAAAAGCGCGAAGCGCAGCGACTTGCCCGGCTGCAAGGTCGGCAGGCCCAGATCGGCGGCGCGATGGGCGGCGCGCAGGCCGGCCCCGTCGCCGTCGAAGCACAGCACCGGCTCCGGGCTGATGCGCCACAGAAGCTCCAATTGCTCCTCGGTCAGCGCCGTGCCGAGCGGCGCCACCGCCTGCTCGATCCCCGCCTGCGCCAGGGCGATCACGTCCATATAGCCTTCGACGGCGATGATCGCCTTGGCCGGCGCGCCGCCCTGCGGCTGGCAGGCCTTGCGCGCCCGCAGCGCGTTGTAGAGCACGCGGCTCTTGTGGAACAGTTCGGTCTCCGGCGAGTTCAGATATTTGGCCGGCGCGTCGGACGACAGCGCCCGGCCGCCGAAGGCGATGATGCGCCCGCGCAGGTCCTCGATCGGGAACATCACCCGGTCGCGGAAGCGGTCGAAGGAGACGGCGACGCCCTCGCCATGCACCACCAGCCCGCAGGCCTCGATCTGCTCGCGCGTCGCGCCCTTGGCGGCCAGGAACTCCTTCAGCGCGTTGCGCGATTCGGGCGCGTAGCCGAGGCGGAATTTCTGCTGCGTGGCGCTGGAGAGGCCGCGATCGCGCAAATAGGCGCGCGCCTTGGCCCCGGCGGCGGCCTGCAACTGGCTCTCGAAGAACTGCGCCGCAAGCTCCATCACGTCGTAGAGCGTGGCGCGCTGGGCCTCGCGCTTCTCCATCTCGGGATCGCGGGCCGGCATCGGCACGCCGGCCATGTCGGCGACGCGCTCGACGGCCTCGGGAAAGTTCAACCCCTCCAGATCGGTGAGGAAACGAAAATGATCGCCCGTCACCCCGCAGCCGAAGCAATGGTAGCGCCCCTTGCGGTCCTCGCAATGGAAGCTCGGCGTCTTCTCGCCGTGGAACGGGCAGCAGGCCCAGAAATCGCCCTTGGGCGGATTGCTCTTCTTGCGGTCGAACGAAACCCGCGTTCCGATCAGCGTCGAGATCGGCACGCGATCTCTGATCTCATCGAGAAAGGAGGGCGGGAAACGCATCGCGGGCATCACTTCCAGAAAAGGGGCGCGCGGACGCCGCGCGCTGAACCCTCAATATATAGGTCCGCGCGCGCGGCGCGTCCATCGCGGCGCGCGCGCCCTCCCCGCTGTCCACATGCCGGCGGCGCGCGGCTCATCGCCGAACGCGTATCACAAAGCTGTCACATAACTGTCATATATCCGTCGTGACCGGTTGCAATCCGGCCATGCGAAGCCCATATTCAAGGGATATTTCATTAGCCGGAATATATTCGCCAGACCTGGCGGCGCAGGTCGGGGCGAGCCGGTTTTCCGCCCTACCCTCCAACCCCCGGGAGCGACGCCGTGAATGGTTCCGTAGTCCTTCTGCATCTGGCCGGCGCGGTGGCGCTGCTGCTCTGGGCCACCCGCATGGTGCGCACGGGCGTCGAGCGCGCCTATGGCGACCGCCTGCGCCGGCGGCTGCGCGGCCATATGCAGAACCCGTTCCTGTCGGTGGGCTTCGGCCTCGCGCTCGCCGTGGCGCTGCAAAGCTCGACGGCGGTGACGCTGCTGGTCGGCTCCTTCGTCGGCTCGGGCCTCGTCACCGGCCTGGGCGGGCTGATGGCGGTGCGCGGCGGGGAGCTCGGCTCGGCGCTGGTGGTCAAGGTGCTGAGCTACGATCTCACGCTGCTCGCCCCGCTCTGCCTCGTCGCGGGCACGGCGATCTTCCTCGCCACCGAGCGCCGCGACTGGCGCCAGATCGGCCGCATCGTCGTCGGCGTCGGGCTTCTCGTCCTGTCGCTGCAGATGACGGGCCAGGCCACCGAGCCGCTGCGCGACAGCGCGCTTTTGCCGGTCGTGGTCGACTATCTCGCCTCCGACCCCGTCACCGCCTATCTTCTGGCGGCGCTGATGACCTGGCTGTTCCATTCCAGCGTCGCCGCCGTCATCCTGCTGACGAGCTTCGCCGCGCGCGGGCTGATCCAGCCGGAGCTGGCGCTGGTCATGGTGCTGGGCGTCAATCTCGGCTCCTCGGTCATCGCGCCGATCCTCACCCGCAACGCCCCGCCCGAAAGCCGCGTCGTGCCGCTCGGCAACCTTCTGATGCGCGGCGCGGGCTCGCTGGTGGCGCTGGCGCTCTACCTCGCCTTCCGCCCGCCGCTCGGCTTCCTCGGCTCCGACCCGGTGTCGCAGGTCGCCAACGCGCATATCCTGTTCAACGTGCTGGTGCTGTTCGCGGGCATCCCGCTCTCCGGCCTCGTGCTGCGCGCCACGCGGGCGCTGGTCAGCATGGGCGCGGCTCCCGCGCCGGCGCCGCTCGCCGACGAAAGCTTCAGCGCGCTCGATCCCAGCGTGCTCGACCGCCCGTCGCTGGCGCTCGCCAACGCGACGCGCGAGGTGGTGGGCGTCTGCGACACGATCGAGGTGATGCTGCGCCGCATCATCGAGCTTTACGAGGAGCCCGACCAGGCCCGCATCGACGAGCTGGCGGCGCTCGACGACAAGGTCGACCGCAAGCATGCGGCGATCAAGCTCTACCTCGCCCGCCTCGCCGCCCGCAATCCGAGCGGCTTCGACGCGCTGCGCATGCAGGAGCTGCTCGGCGCCTGCGTCAAGCTGGAGCAGGTCGGCGACATCATCGTCCGCAACATGCTGGCGCAGGTGCAGAAGAAGAAGGACCACAAGCTGGAATTCACGAAAGAAGGCTGGGAGGAGCTGGCGCATTTCCACGCCATGGTTCTGGCCAACGCCCATATGGCCTTCAACGTCGTCGTCTCGCGCGACGGCCGCACGGCGCGGCAACTGGTGCAGGAGAAGGACCGACTGCGCGAATTGGAGAAGCAGACCAGCCAGCGCCATTTCGCGCGGCTGCGCGAGGGGTCGGAGCGCAGCATCGAGACCAGCGCCATCCATCTCGACACGATCCGCGACCTCAAGCAGATCAACTCGCTGCTCGCCTCCATGGCCTATCCGGTGCTGGAGGAGCAGGGCCTGCTGAGCGACACGCGCCTCAAGACGGCGAGCCAGAACTGAAAAACGCCCCGTCCGGGGCGTTTTCCTTGGTCTTTTTATTGAAGCTGCGCCTTCACCAGCCCGCTCGCCTTGGCGAAATCCATCTGGCCGGCGTAGCGCTCCTTGAGCGCGGCCATGCATTTGCCCATGTCGCGCAGGCCTTCGGCGCCCGTCTCCTTGATGACGGTGGCGACGGCGGCGCGCGCCTCGTCCTCGTTCATCTGCCTGGGCATATATTCGGCGATGATGGCGATTTCCTCGCGCTCGGCGGCGGCCAGCTCCGGCCGCTTGCCCTCGTCGTAGATGCGGGCGGAATCCTCGCGCTGCTTGATCATCTTGCCCAATATGCCCAGCAGCTCCTCGTCGCCGACCGGGTCCTTGCCGGCGCTGCGATTGGCGATGTCGCGGTCCTTGACCGCGGCCATGACCAGCCGCAGCGTGGCCATGCGGCGCTTGTCCTGGGCCTTCAGCGCCGCGGTGAGCGCGTCCGAAATTGTCTGACGAAGCATGAAACTCTCCAAAAAGGGCGAATAGTGAGATCGCGCGATTGACCCCGGCCCCGACATTCTCTATGGCTTGAAGCTTAGCAGAACATCGAGATCGGCGCGGCGGAAACGTGGAATTTCCGCTGCTTTTTGGTGCGTATATGACTTTTTACGCGCCATGTTTCAAGCCATGCAAATCAAACAGGAGTGCAGCCATGACCGACCAGACCCCGAAAACCGCACCCTGGACGACCTCCAAGCCCACCGCCGTGCTGGTGCTGGCCGACGGCACGGTGATCGAGGGCGCGGGCCTGGGCGCGACCGGCGCGATCGAGGCCGAGGTGGTGTTCAACACCGCGCTGACCGGCTATGAGGAAATCCTCACCGATCCGTCCTACGCCGGCCAGATCGTCACCTTCACCTTCCCCCATATCGGCAATGTCGGAACCAACGCCGAGGACGTCGAGGACCTGACGCCGGCCAATCGCTGCGGCGCGGTGGGCGCGATCTTCAAGGCCGACGTCACCAACCCCTCCAACTATCGCGCCGGCGAGCATCTCGACGCCTGGCTCAGGCAGCGCGGCGTCATCGCGCTTTCGGGCGTCGACACCCGCGCCCTCACCGCGCTGATCCGCGAGAAGGGCTCGCAGAACGCCGTCATCGCCCACGACCCGTCGGGGAATTTCGACCTCGACGCGCTCAAGGCCCGCGCCGCCGCCTGGAGCGGGCTCGAAAATCTCGACCTCGCCAAGGACGTCACCGTCGGCCAGAGCCTGGTCTGGACCGAGAAGCCGTGGAGCAAGACCGACGGCTACACGACCGAGGACGCGCCGCACATGCATGTCGTGGCGCTCGATTTCGGCGTGAAGCGCAACATCCTGCGCCTGCTAGCCGGCCTCGGCGCCAAGGTCACGGTGCTGCCGGCGACGGCCACGGCCGAGGACGTGCTGGCGCACAATCCCGACGGCGTGTTCCTCTCCAACGGCCCCGGCGATCCGGCGGCGACGGGCGAATACGCCGTGCCGACCATCAAGGCGCTGGTCGACAGCGGCCTGCCGGTGTTCGGCATCTGCTTGGGCCACCAGATGCTGGCGCTGGCGCTGGGCGGGCGCACCGAGAAGATGCACCAGGGCCATCACGGCGCCAACCATCCGGTCAAGGACTACACCACCGGCAAGGTCGAGATCGTGTCGATGAACCACGGCTTCGCGGTGGATTCGGATTCGCTGCCCGACCATGTCGAGGAGACGCATGTCTCGCTGTTCGACGGCAGCAATTGCGGCCTGCGCGTCGTCGGCAAGCCGGTCTTCTCGGTGCAGCATCACCCGGAGGCCTCGCCCGGCCCGCAGGATTCGCATTATCTCTTCCGCCGCTTCATCAACATGATCCGCGAGAAGAAGGGCGAAGCCCCCCTGCCCGAGCGCGAAGAGGCGGCGTGAGTTCGAAAGCCGGGGCGACGAGCCCCGGCTTTTTTCATGGCGCGGCGGGCTTCACCCGCGCGACGAAGATGGCGAGCGCCAGCGACACCATCACCGCGGCGGCGATATAGGGCATGCCGGAGAAGACGAAGGGCGCCGTCGGCCCGGTGAACCAGCCGAACAATTGCGTGAAGACCAGCGGGCCCAGGATGGTGGTGATGCTGGACAGGCTGGTCAGCGCGCCCTGCAACTCGCCCTGCGCCGAGGGCGGAACCTTGGCGGCGGCGATGCTGCGCATCGGCGGATCGCCCAGCCCTTCCAGCGCGGTCAGGAAGATGACGGCGTAGACCATCCAGCCCTGCCAGGCCAGCGCATAGCCGACGAAGCCGAGGCAGGAGAAGGCGACGCCCATGATGGCGGTGCGGCGCTCGCCCAGGAGCGGCAGCACGCGCGGCAGCGCGCCGCCCATCACCGCCGCCGCGCAGACGCCGAACAGGCCGAGCGAGAAGCCGATCTGCGCCTCGCTCCAGCCGTAGCGATAGGCCCCGACGAAGGACCACACCGACGGATAGACGGCGTGGGCGAGCCAATAGAGGAAGAACACCGCCATCACCGGGCCGATGCCGGCATAGCCGCGCATCTGCCTGAGCGCGCCGAAGGGATTGGCGCGCCCGAGCTGGAAGCGGCGGCGGTTGCGCCGCGACAGCGTTTCCGGCAGCAGGAACCAGCCCAGCGCGAAATTGACGAAGGACAGGCAGGCCGCGCCGAAGAAGGGCACGCGCGGGCCGAACGTGCCCAGCAGCCCGCCCAGCACCGGGCCGAGCGCGAAGCCGACGCCGAAGGCGATGCCGATCAGGCCGAAATTGCGGGCGCGGTTCGAATCGTCGCTGACGTCGGCGATATAGGCCGAGGCCGTGGCGAAACTGGCCCCGCTGACGCCGGCCAGCACGCGGCCGACGAACAGCATCCAGAAACTGGTGGCGAGCGCGCAGATGAGGTTGTCGACGGCGAAGGTCAGCACCGAGGCGAGCAGCACCGGGCGGCGGCCGAAACGGTCGCTGAGATTGCCGATCAGCGGCGCGAACAGGAACTGCATGGCGGCGTAGACCAGGAGCAGCCAGCCGCCGTCGACGGCGGCCGCGCTCACGTCCGCGCCGGTCAATTGCTCCAGATAGGTCGGCAGCACCGGCATGATGATGGCGATGCCGATGATGTCGAGGAACAGCGTCATGAAGACGAGAAAAAGGCCCCGCCGGACGAATTTGGGGTCGAGCATGAGAACACCTGGACGGCTCCCCGGCCGGGCCGGAAAGAGCGGAAAGAGCGATTGTCGGAAAGGTCACGCGCCTGCCGCCGCTCGAAAAGAGCGTCACGCATGAATTCGGAGAAAGGCCGCGCCGGTGGACTGCTTTTATCCGCAAAAATTTTGCGCCGCAAATGAAAAAAGGCGGGCCGGAGCCCGCCTTGTCTTGCGTCGCCTTGCGAAACGGCCGCTCAGATATCGCCGCTGAACGTGTCGCAGGATTCGAGCTTGCCGGTGTCGAAGCCGCGCTTGAACCATTTCGCCCGCTGGGCCGAGGTGCCGTGGGTGAAGCTGTCGGGCACCACATAGCCCTGGCTGCGCTTCTGCAGCGTGTCGTCGCCGATCTGGTGCGCGGCGTTGAGGGCGCTTTCGAGGTCGCCCGCCTCCACGATGCCCTTCTGGTTGGTGTAATAGCCCCAGACGCCGGCGAAGCAGTCGGCCTGCAACTCGATGCGCACCGACAGCGCGTTGGACTGCGCCTCGCTGGCCGATTGCCGCATCTGGTTGACCTTGGGCAGGATGCCGAGCAGGTTCTGCACGTGATGGCCGACCTCGTGCGCGATCACATAGGCGTTGGCGAAATCGCCCGACGCGCCGAAGCGGGTGGCCAGCTCCTTGAAGAAGCTGAGGTCGAGATAGAGCTTGCGGTCGCCGGGGCAGTAGAACGGCCCGGACGCAACGGAAGCGAGGCCGCAGGCCGAGCTGACATGGCCCGAGAACAGCACCATGACCGGCGGCTGGTAGGTTTTGCCCATCGACTTGAAGATGCCGCCCCAGACGTCCTCGGTCTCGCCCAGCACGACGCGGGCGAAATGGGTGGCCTGGTCGTCGGAGACCTTGCCGCCCTGCGCCGCCGTGCGGGTGGAGGATTGCTGCGTCTGCACGGCCGGGCCGATGGAGCCCCCGCCGCCGAGCAGGATCGGGATCGGATTGATGCCGATCGCCCACAGGCCGATGGCCAGCACCGCGACGATGATGATGCCGGAAACGCCGCCGCCGCGCACGAGCTGGAAGCCCAGCCCTCCGCCACCCAATCCGCCGCCGCCAAAGCCGCCCTGGTCGCCGCCGTCGGCGCGCCGGTCCTCCACATTGTCGCTTTCCCTGCCGCCCTGCCAGCGCATCGACGCACTCCTGTCCGCATGAACATGTTTGAAGCCCGGATGTTACACAAACTAACGGCGCGGCGACAGCAAAACTAATCGTCTTCCCCGTCGAACCGGCGAAAGGCGGGGTTTACCAAGGCCGCAATCCAACGTTGTGCGGATGCGGCCGCCTCGATATAGAAGACGGGCGATATAGAGCGGGGCCGCCATGGACAGACACAAGCAACTTTATTCCGTTCAGGTCCTGCGCGGTCTCGCCGCCGCCGCGGTTCTGCTGGCCCACACCTATGAGCATCCGCGCGCCGAATCGCCCAACGCCGTCACCATGCTCGGCGTGTTCGGCGTCCAGGTCTTCTTCGTCATCAGCGGCTTCATCATCGCTTACGTCAACGCCGACGGCCCCTTCCGTCCCGTCGACTTTCTGATCAAGCGCCTTTTCCGCATCGTGCCGCTTTACTGGCTGTGCACGATCCTGGTCTTCTTCTGCGCGCTCTACCTGCCGTCCCTGTTCAAGACCACGGTGGCCGACACCGGCTATTTCCTCAAATCCCTGTTCTTCATCCCTTCCGCCGCGCCGAACGACCCCAACGACTGGCGCCCGCTGTTCAAGCTGGGCTGGTCGCTGAATTACGAAATGTTCTTCTACGTGGTCTTCGCCCTGTTCTGGTGGTGCCGCAGCGCCCTGCAAAGAACGGCGATCATGAGCGTGCTGTTCGGCCTCTGCGTCGTCGCCGGCTTCTCCTACGAGCCCTCCGCCAGCGTCCAGGCCTTCTATCTCAACACCAATCTCCTGACCTTCGTCTGCGGCATGTGGCTGGCCGAGGCGGAAAAGCGCGGGCTCTGGGACCGGACGCCCGTCATCGTCGTCGGCCTCATCGCCGTCGCCGCGCTGTTTTTGCTCTGGACCACCTTCACCACGCCGCTGGTCGAGTTCCGCAAGTTCCACGTCTATCTCTTCATGTGCGGGGCGGCGGTCGCCATCGTCATGACGGCGCTGACCTGCGAGCGCTGGGCGGCCGGCCTCAAGGGCGGCTTCCTCGTCCAGCTCGGCGCGATCTCCTATTCGCTCTACCTGACCCACATGTTCGTGGTGGGCTTCGGCTGGGCGGTGCTGCGCAAGCTGAACGCCGGCCCGGCGCTGGAGATCGCCGGCATGGCGGCCATCGTCGTCACGGCCCTGGTCGGCGCCCAGCTATCCTACCGGCTGCTCGAAATGCCGCCCAACCGGATCGGACACCGGCTGACGCGGCGTTTCGCCGGACGCCCGGCCTGAACGTTTCGCGCCCTCGTTCCCGCAAGGCCCAATTTTCTTTGAAATAAAGCGCCTCGGGGGGTTCCGCTTTCGGGTTCGATTGCCTATAAGGCCGGCTTAGCCCAAAGAATGCACATGCCGCCAACCCGCCGGGAAACCCGTGCGGGCTTTTTCGGCAGGCTAACCCGCACGATCCGGTTTTCGGACAGGACCATGCGCAGCGACAAAGATAGGAAGCACCATGCCGAAACGTACAGACATCAAATCGATCCTGATCATCGGCGCGGGGCCTATCGTCATCGGGCAGGCATGCGAGTTCGACTATTCCGGCACGCAGGCCTGCAAGGCGTTGAAGGAGGAAGGCTACCGCATCATCCTCGTCAACTCCAACCCGGCCACGATCATGACCGATCCCGATCTGGCCGACGCCACCTATATCGAGCCGATCACGCCGGAAGTGGTGGCCAAGATCATCGCCAAGGAGCGCCCCGACGCGATCCTGCCGACCATGGGCGGCCAGACCGCGCTCAACACCGCGCTGTCGCTGCGCCGCATGGGCGTTCTGGAACGGTATAACGTCGAGATGATCGGCGCGAACGCCGAGGCCATCGACAAGGCCGAGGATCGCGCCCTGTTCCGCGAGGCGATGGAGAAGATCGGCCTCGACACGCCGCAATCCATGCTCGCCAACGCCACCGAGATCAAGGACGAAGACCGCAAGCGCCACGAGGCCAAGCGCGCCGAAGTCAAGGCGGCATATTCCGGTGACGAACTCGACAAGGCGCTCGACAAGCTGGAGACCGAATGGCAGCTCGGCGAGGTCGACCGCAAGCAGCGTTACATGAGCCACGCGCTCGGCAAGGCCGCGCAGGCGCTGGACGTGGTGGGCCTGCCCGCCATCATCCGCCCCTCCTTCACGCTCGGCGGCACCGGCGGCGGCATCGCCTATAACCGTCAGGAATTCTTCGAGATCATCGAGCGCGGCCTCGACGCCTCGCCCACCACCGAAGTGCTGATCGAGGAATCGGTGCTCGGCTGGAAGGAGTATGAAATGGAGGTCGTCCGCGACAAGGCGGACAACTGCATCATCATCTGCTCCATCGAAAACCTCGATCCGATGGGCGTGCATACCGGCGATTCGATCACCGTCGCCCCGGCGCTGACGCTGACCGACAAGGAATATCAGGTCATGCGCAACGCCTCCATCGCGGTGCTGCGCGAGATCGGCGTCGAGACCGGCGGCTCCAACGTTCAGTTCGCGATCAACCCGGCCAACGGCCGCATGATCGTCATCGAAATGAACCCGCGCGTGTCGCGCTCCTCGGCGCTGGCCTCCAAGGCCACCGGCTTCCCCATCGCCAAGGTGGCGGCCAAGCTCGCCGTCGGCTACACGCTGGACGAACTCGACAACGACATCACCGGCGGCGCGACGCCGGCCTCCTTCGAGCCGTCCATCGACTATGTCGTCACCAAAATCCCGCGCTTCGCCTTCGAGAAATTCCCCGGCGCGTCGCCCATCCTCACCACGGCCATGAAGTCGGTCGGCGAGGTGATGGCCATCGGCCGCACCTTCCAGGAATCGTTGCAGAAGGCGCTGCGCGGCCTCGAAACCGGCCTCACCGGCTTCGACGAGATCGCCATCCCGAACATCGAGGAAGGCGACGAGAAGAACGCCATCCGCGCCGCCATCGGCACGCCGACGCCGGACCGCCTGCGCATGGTCGCGCAGGCCATGCGGCTCGGCTGGAGCGTCGAGCAGGTGCACGACGCCTCCAAGATCGACCCGTGGTTCCTCGAACAGATCGCGGCGATCGTCGCCATGGAAGCGCGCGTGCGCGAGCACGGCCTGCCGCAGGACGCCGAGAACCTGCGCATGCTGAAGGCCATGGGCTTCTCCGACGCCCGCCTCGCCAGCCTCACCGGCAAGGACGCCGAGGACGTGGCCAAGCTCCGCACGCAGCTCGCCGTGCACCCGGTCTACAAGCGCATCGACACCTGCGCCGCCGAATTCGCCTCGCCGACGGCTTACATGTACTCGACCTACGAGACGCCCTTCGTCGGTGAAACGCGCTCCGAGGCGGACGTTTCGGACCGCAAGAAGGTCGTGATCCTCGGCGGCGGCCCCAACCGCATCGGTCAGGGCATCGAGTTCGATTATTGCTGCTGCCATGCCGCTTTCGCGCTCGGCGACGCCGGCTATGAAGCGATCATGATCAACTGCAACCCGGAAACCGTCTCGACCGACTACGACACCTCCGACCGCCTCTATTTCGAGCCGCTGACGGCGGAGGACGTGCTGGAGATCCTGCGCGTCGAAAAGGAGAAGGGCGAATTGCACGGCGTCATCGTGCAGTTCGGCGGCCAGACGCCGCTCAAGCTCGCCAATGCGCTGGAAAAGGCCGGCGTCCCGATCCTCGGCACCTCGCCCGACGCCATCGACCTCGCCGAAGACCGCGACCGCTTCCAGAAACTGCTGATCAAGCTCGACCTCAACCAGCCGAAGAACGGCATCGCCTATTCGGTCGAGCAGGCGCGCCTCGTCGCCGCCGATCTCGGCTTCCCGCTGGTGGTGCGCCCGTCCTACGTGCTGGGCGGCCGCGCCATGCAAATCATCCATGACGAGCGTGGGCTTCAGAACTACCTGCTCGACACCGTGCCGGAACTGGTGCCGGAAGACATCAAGGCCAAATATCCGAACGACAAGACCGGCCAGATCAACACGCTTCTGGGCAAGAACCCGCTGCTGTTCGACACCTATCTGACCGAAGCCATCGAAGTGGACGTCGACTGCCTCTGCGACGGGACGGAAAGCTTCGTTTCCGGCATCATGGAGCATATCGAGGAAGCCGGCATCCATTCGGGCGACAGCGCCTGCTCGCTGCCGGTCCACACGCTTTCGGCCGAGATCGTCGCCGAACTCAATCGCCAGACCGCCGCGCTCGCCAAGGCGCTGCATGTCGGCGGCCTGATGAACGTTCAATACGCCATCAAGGACGGCCAGATCTTCGTGCTCGAAGTCAATCCGCGCGCCTCGCGCACGGTGCCTTTCGTGGCGAAGTCCATCGGAACGCCCATCGCCAAGGTGGCGGCGCGCGTCATGGCCGGCGAAAGCCTCGAAGCGGCGCTCGGCGCTTACGGCGGCAAGCCGCAGCCCGCCGCCCGCCCGCATATCGCGGTCAAGGAAGCGGTGTTCCCCTTCGCGCGCTTCCCCGGCGTCGACACGCTGCTCGGACCGGAAATGCGCTCGACCGGCGAGGTCATGGGCCTCGATTACGACTATGCGCTGGCCTTCGCCAAGGCGCAGCTCGGCGCGGGCGTGGAGCTGCCGCGCGAGGGCACGGTGTTCGTCTCCGTCCGCGACGAGGACAAGGAGCGCGTGCTCGGCGCGGTGCGCAAGCTGGTCGGCGCGGGCTTCAAGGTCATGGCCACCGGCGGCACCCAGCGCTTCCTGGTGGAGAACGGCGTCGCGGCGACCAAGGTCAACAAGGTCATCGAGGGCCGTCCGCATGTCGAGGACGCCATCCGCAACCGCCAGATCCATCTGGTCTTCAACACCACCGACAGCGCCAGCGCGGTTTCCGACTCCAAGCCGATCCGCCGCGCCACGCTGATGCAGAAGCTGCCTTATTACACCACCATGTCCGGGGCGGAAGCCGCCGCCGAGGCCATCGTGGCGCTCAAGGCCGGCTCGCTGGAAGTGCGCCCGCTGCAGGATTACTTCCGCGTCTGAGCCGGGTGAGAATGGACAAAGCCGCCGGAGAAATCCGGCGGCTCATGCAGAAGGAGGCCGGAGCGGCAACGCTTCGGCCTTTTTACTTGTTGCGGCGCGGCGACGCTGGAGCGGTTCGGGTAAAAACGGCGTCGCCGGCCCCGCTCTATTTTTTACGTATTTCCGAACGCATCGAAGCTTGGGCGGAAGTCGGTCCAGCGGGCTGATTTCCCTGTGGAGGCGCTACGCACTTTTACTAGCAATGCTCGATGCGTAGCGAGCGAGGAAGCGGTGATGGACGCGAGATTGCCTTTAACGGCGCAGCCCTCCGTCCCTGCATAAGAGAGAATCCCGAAAGCCGCCATCACGCGCAACGATCCCGCCTCAACTCGCCGCCGCATGCACCGGCGGCAGTTCGAGCGGCTTGCCCTGCGGGTCTTCCTCGACATTGACGGTGCGCGAGAAGAAGGAATCGTGCGAGCGCGGCTTGCCGAGGCACAGCACCGCCGCGTCCTTCAGCTCGGTCCGCAAGATGTCGAGCACCCGGCGATAGGCCTCGGCGTCGAGCCCGTCCAGCACGCCGTCGATGACGATCCATTGCGGCTTCAGCAGGATCAGCCGCGCGAAGGCGAGGCATTGCTGCTCGTCCTCGGTCAGGATGCGGTCCCAGCGCGCGGCGCGGTTGAGGCTGGGGGCGAGGCGCTCCAGTCCGGCGCGGGCCAGCACGTCCTCCAGCTCCTGCGTCGAGAACTGCTTGAGGTCGAGCGGATAGACCACCACGCCGCGCAGCTCGCCGGGCGGGAAATAGGGCGCGCGCGGCATGAAGGCCATGCCGTCGCCGGCCGGCGTGCCGATGCGCCCCTCGCCCCACGGCCACAGGCCGCCTATGGCGCGGAACAGGAGCGTGCGCTGGGTCTCCGTCGCGCCGGTCACCAGCACCTTCTCGCCCGGCTGCAAGGAAAAGCTCTTGTGCTCCAGCCGCAGGCAGCCGTCGGGCGCGGCGATCAGCACGTCGTCGAGGCTGAGCCGCTCGTCGTGATTGACGGCGAGATAGACCTGCCGGTCGAGCCGGCCCAGCTCGTCCATGTGCATCACCGCCTGCCGGAAGCTCGCGACGCGCAGCAGCGTCGCGCGCCAGTCGGCGATGGCGCCGAAATTGTCGACGAACCAGCGCAGCGCGCTGTGCACCTGCGTGAAGGCCCCCACCGCCATCATCAGCCCGCCGAAGGTGAGGTCGCCGGCGAAATAGACGGGCGCCGCGACGAGGATCGGCGCGACGATGGTGAGCCACCCGTAGCCCGCCGTCACCCAGGTCAGCCGCGTGGTGGCGTAGGCGATCTTGCGGATCGCCGCCAGCACGGCGTTGATGTCGAGGTCGAGCCGGCGGCGCTCGTCCGCCTCGCCGCGCGACAAAGTGATGGCGTCGAGATGCTCGTTGACGCGCATCAGCGAGGCGCGGAAATCCGCCTCGCGCGCATAGCGGTTGGCGTTGATGTTGACGAGGTTGCGCCCGACGATCCAGGTCAGCCACGAGGCCGAGGCCGCGTAGAGGATCACCGCCCAGACCATGTAGCCCGGCAGGGTGAAGCTGTAGCCGGCGACGTGGAAGACGAAGCCGCTCGACAGCGACCACAGCACGCCCACGAAGCTCACGAGAATGACGGTCGACTGCAACAGGTTGATGCCGAGGTCGCAGGACATCTCCGCCAGATGCCGGGCGTCCTCGTGCAGGCGCTGGTCGGGATTGACGCCGATCTCGCCGGCGCTGGCCAGCCGAAAGGCGCGGCCGGGCGCGAGCCATTGCCCGACCAGGTCGCGCGCCAGCCCCTCGCGCAGCTTGAGCTTGAACATCTGGTTGAGCCAGGTCTGCAGCACGTTCAGCACCAGCAGCGTGCCGGCGATGCCGGCGAAGACCAGAAGCTGGTGGAAGAAGGCGGCGATGTCGCGCCGCGCCAGCGCGTCGTAGAAAGGCACGTTCCAGCGGTTGATCGCCACCTGCCCGACGGCGATCAGCACGATCAGCGCGAAGATGCCGGAGCCGAGCCCGATCAGCGTCGCGCGCACCGGCGAGTTCCAGAAGGCGGCCACCATCATGCCGAATTGCGAGAACAGGTCGCTGCCGTCGCGCGCCCGCCGCCCGAGGCGCAGGCCCCGCTTGCGCGGCTTGCGCGCGCCCTTGCGCGGCGCCTTTTTCGGCGCGGCTGCGCGCGCTCCCGGTTTCGCTCCGTCCTGCTTCGGGTCGACCATGCTGTCCGCCGTCCTCCGCTCGCGAATCGGCCATTCGGCGGCAGCATGCGCGCGAACCGGCCTCCAGAAAAGTCAAACATATGGCGCCGGAACGAGATTTCGAGGCGGCGCGCGATCTGCGATCAACCGCGTCGGGCCGTCTTGTGTCGGTCACAATTGTCGCATATAGTTCGACCATCGATTTTTCGGTCGAGTGACTTTGCGACCCGTGCGGCCATCCGTGCTTCCTAAAGATCTCCAGCCCTAATTCGATCCGCGGAGAACGTATGTGAAGCATGCGGACTTCTAAGTTATCTATCGTTACAAAGGAATTTCCCATGGCTACGGGAACTGTGAAGTGGTTCAACACGACCAAGGGCTTCGGCTTCATCCAGCCGGATCAGGGCGGCTCGGACGTTTTCGTCCATATCTCGGCCGTCCAGCGCGCCGGTCTCGGCACGCTCAATGAAGGCCAGAAGGTCACCTACGAAATCGTGCAGGACCGCCGTTCGGGTCGTTCGTCCGCCGATAACCTCATCGCCGCGTAAGCAGCCGATCGAGTTGGAAAAGGCGGGCTTCGGCCCGCCTTTTTCATTTCAGCCCTATGGCAGCCAGTCCATGCCGACATGGCCCTCGTCCGCCTCGACCCGCCGCAGCCAGGCCTGCACCGCCGGATAGCGCTCCATGGCGAAGCCCGCCCGGTGCGCGTCGTGAGTGTAAGCATAGAGCGCGATGTCGGCCACGCTGTAATCGCCGCCGGCCATGAAGGGCGTTCTCGCAAGCTGCGTCTCCATCACCCCCAGCGCCTTCTCGCCGCCGGCGAGCGTGGCGGCCAGCCGCTCCGGCGTCGCCTCGCGGGCGCGCTCGGGATAGACGGTCAGCGCCCGCCGCACCGCGATATTGGGCTCGTGGCTATATTGCTCGAAGAACAGCCATTGATAGACGAGCGCCCGCGCATAGGCGTCGGCGGGCAGGAAGCGCGTGCCTTCCGCAAGATGAAGCAGGATGGCGTTCGATTCCGCCAGATAGCGGCCATCCTCCAGTTCCAGCAGCGGCACCTTGCCGTTGGGGTTCTTGGCGAGATAGTCCGGCCTGCGCGTCGAGCCGTCCAGCGCCGACACCGCGACATGGCGGAACGGCCGGCCGAGCTTGGCCAGAAGCAGCCGCGGCTTGTAGCAATTGCCTGAATCGGGCTGCGAATAGAGCGTCAGCATGGTTTTCTCCTTCGCCGGCGACTATGGGGGGCGGGCGCGGGCCTGTCCAATCAGTTTCCGTGCGCGATGCGTCAGCGGCGTCGATCGATGACGCCGTTCGGGGACACATCGCCGTGAAAAGCCGCGATTTCTCGCCAAAGCGCAAAGCGGTTGTTGCGATTCGCCCGGCGATGCGACATAGAAAACCCGCAAGGCCGCCAGACCCCGGCCACCAGAGCCCGCCATATGAATCATGGAGAACGATCATGGCATTTCTCGCCGACGCCCTTTCCCGTGTGAAGCCTTCCGCCACCATCGCGGTCAGCCAGAAGGCGCGCGAGCTGAAAGCCAAGGGCAAGGACGTGATCGGTCTCGGCGCGGGCGAGCCCGATTTCGACACGCCGGACAACGTCAAGCAGGCCGCCATCGACGCCATCAACCGCGGCGAGACGAAGTATACGCCCGTCGCCGGCATTCCCGAGCTGCGCCAGGCCATCGTCGCCAAGTACAAGCGCGAGAACGGCCTCGACTACAAGCCGGAGCAGGTCATCGTCGGCACCGGCGGCAAGCAGATCCTGTTCAACGCCTTCATGGCGACGCTCAACCCCGGCGACGAGGTGATCGTGCCCGCCCCCTACTGGGTCAGCTACCCCGAAATGGTGGCGATCAACGGCGGAACCCCGGTCTTCGTCAACACGAAGCAGGAAGACAATTTCAAGCTGACCGCCGCCGATCTCGAAAAGGCGATCACGCCCAAAACCAAGTGGCTGATCTTCAACTCGCCGTCCAACCCGACCGGCGCGGCCTACACCCATGCCGAGCTGAAGGCGCTGACCGACGTGCTGGTGCGCCATCCGCATGTCTGGATCCTCACCGACGACATGTACGAGCACCTGGTCTACGGCGATTTCGTCTTCACCACGCCGGCGCAGGTCGAGCCGTCGCTCTATGACCGCACCCTGACCATGAACGGCGTCTCCAAGGCCTACGCCATGACCGGCTGGCGCATCGGCTACGCCGCCGGCCCGCTCGCCCTCATCAAGGCCATGGACATGGTGCAGGGCCAGCAGACCTCCGGCGCCTGCTCCATCGCCCAATGGGCGGCGGTCGAGGCGCTCAACGGCCCGCAGGACTTCATCGCGACCAACAAGAAGATCTTCCAGGGCCGCCGCGACCTCGTCGTGTCGATGCTCAACCAGGCCAGCGGCATCCAGTGCCCGACGCCGGAAGGGGCCTTCTACGTCTATCCGTCCTGCGCCGGCCTGATCGGCAAGAAGACGGAAGCCGGCAAGGTGATCGAGACCGACGAGGATTTCGTGACCGAGCTTCTGGAAGCCGAAGGCGTCGCGGTGGTGCACGGCTCGGCCTTCGGCCTCGGCCCCAACTTCCGCATCTCCTATGCGACTTCCGAAACGCTTCTGGAGGAAGCCTGCCGCCGCATCCAGCGCTTCACCGCCAGCCTGCGCTGAGCGCGGGACATCGAACGACGAAGGGGCCGCAAGGCCCCTTTTTCATATCCGGCGATTGGGAGGATGCGCCCCGGCGAAAAGCCAAAAAAAAAGCCAGACAAATGTCTGGCTTTGAGTTTTGAAGGCGCCGTTAAGGCGAACCTCCAGAGGGGAACACTCAGCATGCGCAAATGGGAGGAGGAAACGCATCGCTGAGATGATTGTTATATGCGCCTTGCTCATTGTTTTTGCAATGCAGCTTTCGTGCAATGCAGCCATGCAGAGGATGCATAGCTAACTGTCGAAAATAATCATTTAAAATCAATTGATTGGTAGGATAATACCCGCCGGGGCCGTCAAAAAGTGCCGAAACGGAACGCTCAAAGGATAAGCGAAGCCCGTCCCGCCCCGCCTGTAAAAGCGGCGAATCGCGGAATCGCCTGCGACGAGGCGAGAAAAAACCGCGCCGGAAACGCTCCGGCGCGGTCCGATTTGCCTCGCCTCCGGCCTCAATAGGTCCAGTTGCGCGCCTTGGAGAACAGGAAGTCGCGGAAGGCGTGCAGCTTCGCCGAATTTTTGAGCGCCTCGGGATAGCAGAAGAAAGTGTCGAAGGACGGGATCTCCTCCAGCTCCGGCAGGAGCTGCACCAGCCCGGACTCCTTGTCGGCCATGTAGTCGGGCAGCACGGCGATGCCGACGCCGCGCTGCACGGCGCGGCGCACGGAGAGCAGATTGTTGACCTGAAGCACCGGGATGCGGGAGCTGCCGTCGCTGCGGCCCGCCGTCTCCAGCCAGTTCAGCCCGGTCAGGTAGCTCGGGGCCGGCTCGCCGAAGGTGACGACACGGTGCTGATCGATCTCCTCGATCGAATTGAGCTTGCCGTATTTGGAGACGTAGCTCGCCGAGGCGTAGACATGCATATGCACGGTGAACAGCCGGCGCTGGATCAGGTCCGGCTGCTGCGGCTGGCGCAGGCGCACGGCGCAGTCGGCGTGACGCATGGTCAGGTCCAGCTCCTCGTTGTCGAGGATGAGCTGGAGCTGGATGTCGGGATAAAGCTCGACGAATTCCTGGATGCGCTCGATCAGCCAGCCGGAGCCGAGCCCGACCGTGGTGGTGACGCGCAGCCGGCCGGTCGGCTTCTCCTTGCTCTCGGCGAGCTTGGAGCGCACGTTTTCGAGCTTCATCAGCACGTCGTGCGCGGTGCGGTAGAGCGTCTCGCCGTGCTCGGTCAGGATCAGGCCGCGCGCATGGCGGTGGAACAGCGGCACGCCGACGTCCTGCTCCAGCGCGCTGACCTGGCGCGAAATGGCCGATTGCGACAGATGCAGGGTCTGGGCGGCATGGGTGAACGACCCCGCCTCCGCCGCCGCATGGAAGATGCGCAGTTTATCCCAGTCGAGTGGCGCGACCACTGTTTCCCCTCTTTACTCCGCGGCTTCGTGCAGCGGCTCCTGTGCGGCGAGATAGCGTTCGGCCTCCAGCGCCGCCATGCATCCCATGCCGGCGGCGGTGACCGCCTGCCGGTAGACGTCGTCGGTGACGTCGCCGGCCGCGAACACGCCCGGCACGTCCGTCGCCGTCGAGTCCGGCGCCGTCCACAGATAGCCGTTCGGCTTCTGCCGCAGCTTGCCCTCGAACAGCGACACCGCCGGCGCGTGGCCGATGGCGACGAAGACGCCGTGCGTCTCCAGCTCGCTCGTCTCGCCGGTGGCGACGTTTTTGAGCCGCACGCCGGTCACCGTCGCCCCCATCGGCGGCCTGGCCTCGGTCCCGAGGATCTCGTCGACCACGCTGTTCCACACCACGCGCACGTTCTGGCGCGCCAGCAGCCGGTCCTGCATGATCTTTTCGGCGCGGAAGCCGTCGCGGCGATGCACCACGGTCACGCTTTTCGCGATATGCGACAGGTACAGCGCCTCCTCGACGGCCGTGTTGCCGCCGCCGACCACGACCACGTCGCGGCCGCGATAGAAGAAGCCGTCGCAGGTGGCGCAGGCCGAGACGCCGCCGCCCATGAAGGTCTGCTCGCTTTCGAGCCCCAGCCATTTGGCCTGCGCGCCGGTGGCGATGATCAGCGCGTCGCAGGTGTAGACCACGCCCGAATCGCCGCGCAGCCGGAACGGCCGCTGGCCGATCTCGGCCTCGACGATGATGTCGTGCACGATCTCCGCGCCGACATGCTCGGCCTGCTTGGCCATCTGCTCCATCATCCACGGGCCCTGCACCGGCTCGGCGTAGCCCGGATAGTTCTCGACGTCCGTGGTGATCATCAATTGCCCGCCCTGCTGCAGGCCGGCGACGATCAGCGGTTTCAGCATGGCGCGCGCGGCGTAGATCGCGGCCGTGTAGCCGGCGGGACCGGAGCCGATGACGATGACGGGCGCGTGACGCTGGGACATGGGATACTCCGGTCCGAAATTCGATGAAAGGCGCGATTGGAGGCCCCGCGGGGCGCAAGCCCCCGCACGCCGCCGGCGTCGCGACGCCGCATGCCCCGCCAAGGTAGGACCGGCCCCGTCCGAATGCAAGGTTCGACAGCCGCGCGCGCGGCTTTAGCCACAAGCTTGTCGCCCGCCCCGACGATTCCATCGGCGCGGAAACGCTTCAAGCCGCCTTTCGATCCGCCGCAACCGGATCGCCGCCCTATCTCTTTGTTTCCGCCGCCTTTATGCGACGGCGGTGTTTCCATTCGGCCGCGAAATGCTCTAGAAAAGCAGGCGCTGAAACTGTCCCGACCGCCGGAGCCGAAACCATTTACAAGACCGTCGCCAATATATGCGCGCGTTTCGGCCTCGTCATGGCGGGGGTCATGCTGCTGCCGGCCATGGTCGACCTGCGCGACGGCAGCGACGACTGGTCGGTCTTCGTGCGCTCCGCCGCCGCCACCGGCGCGATCTCCATGCTGTTCCTCGCCGCCACGCAAGGCCCGCCGACGCGCTTCACGCCGCGTCTGGGCTTCCTGCTCACCACCTGCCTGTGGCTGACGGCGGCCTTCCTCGGCTCGATCCCGCTCTATTTCTCGCACCTGCCGATCAGCTACGCCACCGCCTTCTTCGAATCCATGTCCGGCGTCACCTCCACCGGGGCGACGGCGCTGACCGGCCTCGACAACATGCAGCGCGGCATTCTTCTGTGGCGCTCGCTCCTGTGCTGGGTCGGCGGCGTCGGCTTCATCGGCCTAGCGCTTCTGCTGCTGCCGTCGCTGCGCGCCGGCGGGCTGGCGCTGTTCCACATGGAATCCTCCGACAAGTCGGAAAAGATCCTGCCGCGCATGAACCAGATCGCGCTCGGCATCGTCGTCGCCTATGCCGGGCTCACGGCCATCTGCACCGTCGCCTATTTCGTCGTCGGCATGAGCGTCTTCGACGCCGTCAATCACGGCCTCACCACCATCGCCACCGCCGGCTTCTCCACCCACGACGCCTCGCTCGGCTTCTATCACGGCAACCGCACATTGCTCATCGTCGCCACCGTCTTCATGACGCTGGCCGCCATGCCCTTCGTGCTGTTCATCAAGGCCGCCATGCCGCAGCGGCTGACGGCGCAGGTCGACCCGCAGGTCAAGCTGTTCTTCACCATCGTCGCCGGATGCAGCCTCAGCCTGGCGCTGATCCTGCATTTGCACAGCGGCCTGCCCTTCGGCCAGGCGCTGATCTCGGCCTCGTTCCACTTCGTCTCGGTCATCACCACCACCGGCTACGCCACCGAGGACTATTCGCTGTGGGGGCCGCCGGCCGTCGGCATCTTCTTCCTCGCCTCCTTCCTCGGCGGCTGCGCCGGCTCCACCTCGGGCGGCATCAAGATGAACCGCCTCATCATCCTGTGGAGCCTGGCGCGCGCCAACATGGCGCGGCTGATCATGCCGCATGCGGTGATCAAGATCCGCTACGGCTCGTCGGAGCTGTCGGGCGACATCGCGCAGAACGTGCTCCTCTATCTCTTCCTCTACAGCGCCTCGCTGATCATCGGCGCGGTGCTCCTGTCGGTGCTGGGGCTCGACTTCGTCTCCGCCTTCACCGGCTCGCTGACGGCGCTGTCCAATGTCGGGCCGGGCCTGGGCGACACCATCGGCCCGGTCGGCAATTTCTCCACCATCCGCGACCCCGCGCTGTGGATTCTGTCTTTCCTGATGCTGGCCGGGCGGCTCGAACTCGTCACCGTGTTTATCCTGTTCACACGCGCCTTTTGGGTGCGCTGAAGGCCGCCTGCCCGGTTTACACCCCGCCCTGGCTTTTGATATGAGCATGAATAGATTGCGCCACAGCCGCGGCGAATATTCTATAATTGCCGCAAAATGAAATTTCCTTGCGCACGGAGTTTTGCATGCCGATCAAGGCCGATCTGGACGAAATTGACTGGAAAATCCTGCGGGAGCTTCAGAACGACGGGCGCATCACCAATGTGGAGCTGGCCGAACGGGTCGGCATTTCGGCCCCGCCCTGCCTGCGCCGCGTGCGCAAGCTGGAGGAAAGCGGCGTCATCCGCGGCTATCGCGCGATCCTGAACGGCAACGCGCTGGGGCAGGACCTGGTGGCCTTCTGCTCGGTCGGGCTGCACCGGCAGGCCGACGCGGACCTGAAGGCTTTCGCCGAGAAGACCAAGCACTGGCCGCTGGTGCGGCGCGCCTGGATGGTGTCGGGCGAATCCGACTTTCTGCTCCATTGCGTGGCGCGCGACCTCAACAGCTTCCAGACCTTCGTCATCGAGGAGCTGACCGCCGCGCCCAACGTGGATTCGGTGCGCACGGCGCTGACCATCCGTCCGGTCAAGGACGAGCCGCTGATGATTCTATAACGTTACGCCGGGTCACGCGCTAACGTTACAAGCCCGCGAAGACCCGCTCATAGACCGCGCCGATGGCGGCGGCCTCCTTTTCGAGCGGAAAATTCTCCCGCACATGGGCGAGCGCGGCCTCTCCGGCCCGCGCCGTCATCGCCGGATCGGCGAGATAGGGCTCGATCGCCGCGGTCAGCGCCGCGCCGTCGCCGGCGGGCGCCACACTTCCCACCCCGTCCACGATCATCTCGGCATAGGCCCCGGCGTCGCTCGCCACCACCGCCGTTTGCGAGGCCATGGCCTCCAGCGGCGTGAGGCCGAAGCCCTCGTTGCGCGACGGCGCCACATAAAGCGTCAGCCGCCGGTACCAGACGCGCACGTCCGGCACCTCGCCGAGGATGAGGATGCGTTTCTCGAGCCCGGCGGCGGCGATCTTCGCCCGCAACCCGTCCTCGAAGCCCTTGTGCTCGGCCGTCGTGCGCCCGGTGATCACCGCCGTCCAGTCGGGATATTTGGGCAAGAGCGCGATCATGGCGTCGACGAAGAGGTCGGTGCCCTTGGAATGGCGCACGCGCCCGAAGCAGCCGACCGCGTATTTGCCCGGCAGGCCGCTCTGCGCGAAATCGTCCTCGCCGCCGCGCGGCGGGTGGAAGCGCTCCAGGTCGACCCCGTGCATGATCACCTCGTGCGGCACGCGCAAAAAACTGCCCGAGCGGCCCGAGGTGGCGATGACCGCGTTCATGCGGCGGATCAGCCATTTGGTGAAGGGCTTGTGGTCGCGCTGCGCGGCCGAGGTGAAGACCAGCCTCAGCCGCATGCGCAGGATGTCGCGCATGGCGATCCCGGCCATCATCTCGATGTTGCGCCGCGCGTGCCAGATGCGGAAGCGGCGGCCCTGCGGCCGGCCCCAGAAGGCGGAAAGCGCGCCCCAGCCCAGATGCGGCAGGCTGTCCGGCAGTCCCGGCCCCATCGTCGCCACGCGCATGCCGCGCGCCCTTTGCAGGGGGATGAGCTGCACGATGGTCGACGTGACGCCCGACAGGCGGCGCTTGAAATTGGGCGCGACGACCTCGACGTCCTGGACCGGGATGCGCACGGGGACGGTCAGACGAATTTGAGCGCGACGATCTCGTAGGACCGCGAGCCGCCGGGGGCGTTGACCTCGATCGTGTCGCCCTCGCCCTTGCCGATCATCGCGCGGGCGATGGGCGAGGAGATGGAGATGCGGCCTTCCTTCACATCGGCTTCCTGGTCGCCGACGATCTGGTAGATCTTCTCTTCCTCGGTGTCCTCGTCGATCATGGTGACGGTGGCGCCGAACTTGATGCGGTCGCCGGAGAGCTTCGACACGTCGATCACCTCGGCGCGCGCCACCAGGTCCTCCAGCTCGTTGATGCGGCCTTCATTGAGGCTCTGGGCTTCCTTGGCGGCGTGATATTCGGCGTTTTCCGACAGATCGCCATGGGCGCGCGCCTCGGCGATGGCCTCGATGATGCGCGGACGCTCCGATTGCTGACGCCAGCGCAGCTCTTCCTTGAGCTTCTCGAAACCGCGAGGGGTCATAGGGAACTTTTCCATACCCAGTCCTTTCCTGCGTCCGGCGCGCCATGGATCGCCATGAAGCGCGCCGGCGATTAGATTTGCCCACCCCGCCCGTCCGGCGGGACCGGGCGCCTTTCCGAACGCCGGCGAACCGCGCTCGACACAAAAAGAAAACGGTCGCCGAAGCGCCGGGCCTCGGAACCGTTCGAATTGCCGCCGTGAACTATAGCATTTCCGGCGATCATTTCATCCCCAAAATGCGCGTCTCAGATGCGCGGCGCGCGAAAGCGCGCGGGCCGAAATCCGGCCCTCCCCTTGCCCCGCCGCCGTCCAGCCCCTATAGCAGCGGCGTCCCGTTTGCGCATTTCTCCACCGAGGCCGTCATGACCCGCGTTCAAGCCAACCTGCTCCTCCTGCTCGCCGGATGCATCTGGGGCATGGGCTTCGTCGCGCAGTCCACCGCCATGGCCGGCATCGGGCCGCTGCTGTTCATCGGCGTGCGCTCGGTGGTGGCGTCCCTCACCGTGCTGCCCATGGCCGTCGCCGAGGCGCGGCGGGCGAAAAAGCCCGTCACCCCGGCTCAGCGCCTGAAGATCCTCGGCGTCGGCCTCTCCTTCTTCATCGGCATGGCGCTGCAGCAGTTCGGCCTCGTCACCACCTCGGTCACCAACGCCGGCTTCCTCACCGGGCTCTATGTCGTCATCGTGCCGGTGCTGGGCGTGGCGCTGTTCCGCACATGGCCGCATCCGGTGGTCTGGCCCTGCGCCGCCGCCTGCCTCGCCGGCATCTTCCTCCTGTCGGGCGGCCAGCTCTCGGCGCTCAAGCAGGGCGACTGGCTGGTGATCGCCGGCGCCCTGTTCTGGGCCTTGCAGGTGATTCTGGTCGGCAAGGCGCGCGACGCCGGCCGGCCGATGCTGATCAGCTTCACCCAGGTCGCCTTGTCGGCCGCGGTCGGCCTCGCCGCCGCCTTCGCGCTGGAGGACGTGCGCTGGAGCGCGCTGGCGCTGGCCTGGAAGGAGATTCTCTTCACCGGCGCCTTCTCCTGCGGCATCGGCTTCACGCTGCAAACGGTCGCGCAGCGCTACACCACCTCGGCGCAGGCGGCGATCTTCCTGTCGTCGGAGGCGCTGTTCGCGGCGCTGTTCGGCGCGATCTTCCTCGGCGAGCGGCTGCCGCCGATCGGCTTCGTCGGCTGCGGCCTGCTGTTCGCCGCCATGCTGGCGGTGGAGATCCTGCCCATGCTGTGGCGCGCCGAGGACGGCGACGCCCCGCTCGCGGAAGCGGCGGAATAGTCAACCTTTGACGATCAGCGCCGCGCCGCCGGCGATCAGCGCGAAGCCCATCATCTGCTGCCAGGTGATCGATTCCTTGAGGTAGAAGACGGAGAACAGGCTGAACACGGTCAGCGTGATCACCTCCTGCATGGTCTTGAGCTGCGCCGCCGAATAGACGGTGTGGCCGATGCGGTTGGCCGGCACGGCCAGGCAATATTCGACCAGCGCGATGCACCAGCTCACGCCGATCACCATCGGCAGCGGCGCGCTGGCGAATTTGAGATGCCCGTACCAGGCGATGGTCATGAAGACGTTGGAGCCGATCAAAAGCAGGATCGGCAGGACGGTCGGCGAAAGCAGGACTGACATGGGGACGGATTTTCCGAAAGGGGATGGTGGACGGGCCGGCGCGGGAGGATAGGCCGCAGACGTGAAAATTTCGCCAACCGCGCGCCGCCCCCTTTGCGCCACAGGGGTTAATCGCGCCGCTGACTCTTCCTTTACGCTTCTATTCTAACCTGATTTGCAAGCTGGCGCGCATGCGCCTTTTGTCAAGCACGGGCCGGGATCATGAGGCAGCCGACCATTCCCATGCGCCGCGTTCTCGCCGCGGCCTCCCTCGCGCTCCTGGCGCTGGCCGCCGGCTGCTCGGGCGGAAGCGCGCCGCGCCCGCAGGCCGAAGTGGGCTCGGGCGATACGAGCGATACGGTCGACGCGCCCATGTCGCAGGCCGCGCCGCCGCCGGAGGACCGCGTCGTCGGCCTGGCTGAGGACGAGGAGACGCATGTCGCCCGTCCCGGCCCGCAATCCGCCGCCGAGCCGCGCTACGCCGGCGACTACGGCTTTCCCGCGCCGATGGACAATCCGGTCGCCACGGGCGAGCGCTTCATGGCCGCCGACGAGGCCGCCTGCCGCACGCGGCTGAAGCGGCTGGGCGTGGTGTTCCGCGAAAAGCCGCCGATCTACCAGTCCGAATCCTGCCGCATCGACAATCCCATCGAGGTGTCGGGCTTCGCCGGCGGCTCCATCGCCTTCAAGCCGGCGGCGACGCTGAACTGCCGCGTCACCGAGGCCTTCGCGCGCTGGATCAAGGGCGACCTCCAGCAGGCGGCGCGGCTGCGCTATCTGTCGGGCGTCAACACCATCTACAACGCCGGCGGCTATTCCTGCCGCACCATGAACCACCGCCGCGGCGCGAAGATCTCCGAGCACGCCCATGGCGACGCCATCGACGTGACGCGCATCGTGCTCAACAACGGCAAGGACGTCATGGTGCGCCGGCCGGGCTTCTTCGCCTTCCGCGAGAAGGGCCTGCTCAACAGCGTGCGCGCCGGCGCCTGCGGCTATTTCACCACCGTGCTCGGGCCGGGCTACAATCCCGAGCACGCCGACCATTTCCATTTCGACCTGATGCAGCGCCGCAACGGCCATCGCGCCTGCCGCTGACCCGGTCAGTCGTCCTGCGGCACCGGCGTCGGCTTGCCGTCCGCGTCCAGCGCCACCATGATGAACTCGGCATGGGTGACGAGGTCGCGCCGGTCGCTGAGATAGCGCTTCGCCCAGGCCTCGACCCGCAGCGTGATGGAGGTGCGGCCCACCCGCGTGATGTCCGTGTAGACGCAGAGCGTGTCGCCGATCTTCACCGGCCGCGCGAAGGACATTTCGCGCACCGCCGCCGTCACCGTGCGCCCCTTGGCGCGCTCGGCGGAGCGGATGCCGGCCGCCATGTCCATCTGCGCCATCACCCAGCCGCCGAAGATGTCGTAGGCCGAATTGGCGTCCTTGGGCATGGCGGATACGCGGATGGTCAGCGTGCCCTTCGGCGTGTCTTCTTCGCTCATCAGTCTTCACCTCGATGTTGAATCGGCGGCGACTATGAGACAAACGCCGCCGCTTGAAAAGCCCCCGATCCTCCTGACAACGGCCCGTCAGGAGCATGCGGATTTCGCCCGCGCGCCCTTTTCATTTGGCCTCTGAAATTCCATATTGGAGGCATGACCTCCTCCAAAGACAAATACACGCAGGATTCGGACGACGCCGGCGGCTTCGGCGAAGCGCCGCAGGCCGAATTCACCGGCGCGCCGCTGTCCGGCTCGATTGCCGACTGGGCGAAAGAGATCGGCGACGAGGCCGCGAAGCCCCGCGCAAAAACTCCCAAGCAGCCTAAAAAGATTCCCGAGCGCAGCAAGGAACCCACCCGCTCCGCGCGCGGCACCTCCATGGGCGGCGCGGCCTCGGCCAAGGAGCGCGCGGCCGCCGGTCTCAACCCGGTCGCGGGCCTCGACATCAGCCTTGAGGACGCCGCCAGGCTGAATCCGTCCGGCGCGACCGCCACCGTCAAGGCGCTGTCCGACCTGATCGAAAGCGGCAACCCGCTGTTCAAGAACGGCAAATTGTGGACGCCGCACCGCCCCGCCCGCCCGGAGAAATCCGAAGGCGGCGTGGCGATCACCATGGAGACGAGCTTCGAGCCCTCCGGCGACCAGCCGACCGCCATCCGCGATCTGGTCGAGGGCCTGCACAATGACGACCGCACGCAGGTCCTGCTCGGCGTCACCGGCTCGGGCAAGACCTTCACCATGGCCAAGGTGATCGAGGAGACGCAGCGCCCGGCGCTGATCCTCGCGCCCAACAAGACGCTGGCCGCGCAGCTCTATGGCGAGTTCAAGAGCTTCTTCCCCAACAACGCGGTCGAATATTTCGTCTCCTACTACGATTATTACCAGCCCGAGGCCTATGTGCCGCGCTCGGACACCTATATCGAGAAGGAATCGACCATCAACGAGCAGATCGACCGCATGCGCCACTCGGCCACGCGCTCGCTGCTGGAACGCGACGACGTGATCATCGTCGCCTCGGTGTCGTGCATCTACGGTATCGGCTCGGTCGAGACCTATACCGCCATGACCTTCGAGATGAAGATCGGCGACCGGCTCGACCAGCGCCAGCTTCTCGCCGACCTCGTGGCGCAGCAATACAAGCGGCAGGACATCAATTTCGTGCGCGGCTCGTTCCGCGTGCGCGGCGACACGATCGAAATCTTCCCGGCCCACTTGGAAGACCGGGCATGGCGCATCTCGCTGTTCGGCGACGAGATCGAGACCATCACCGAGTTCGACCCGCTCACCGGCCAGAAGACCGGCGACCTGAGTTCGGTCAAGATCTACGCCAATTCGCACTATGTCACGCCGCGCCCGACGCTCAATCAGGCCATCAAGTCGATCAAGGCGGAGCTGAAGCACCGCCTCGACGAACTGACCCGCGCCGGCCGCCTACTGGAGGCGCAGCGCCTCGACCAGCGCACCACCTTCGACCTCGAAATGCTGGAAGCGACCGGCTCCTGCGCCGGCATCGAGAACTATTCGCGCTATCTGACCGGCCGCAATCCCGGCGAGCCGCCGCCGACCCTGTTCGAATATATCCCCGACAACGCGCTGGTCTTCATCGACGAGAGCCACGTCACCGTGCCGCAGATCGGCGGCATGTATCGGGGCGACTTCCGCCGCAAGGCGACGCTGGCCGAATACGGCTTCCGCCTCCCCTCCTGCATGGACAACCGCCCGCTGCGCTTCGAGGAATGGGACGCGATGCGCCCGCAGACCGTCGCCGTCTCGGCCACGCCCGGCAACTGGGAGATGGAGGAAGCCGGCGGCGTCTTCGCCGAACAGGTCATCCGCCCGACCGGCCTGATCGACCCGCCGGTGGAGATCCGCCCCGCCAAAAGTCAAGTGGACGACGTGCTCGGCGAAATCCGCGACACGGCCAAGAAGGGCTACCGCACGCTGGTCACGGTGCTGACCAAGCGCATGGCCGAGGACCTGACCGAATATCTGCACGAGCAGGGCGTGCGCGTGCGCTACATGCACTCCGACATCGACACGCTGGAGCGCATCGAGATCATCCGCGACCTGCGGCTGGGCGCGTTCGACGTGCTGGTCGGCATCAACCTGCTGCGCGAGGGCCTCGACATTCCCGAATGCGGCTTCGTCGCCATTCTCGACGCCGACAAGGAAGGTTTCCTGCGTTCGGAAACCTCGCTCATCCAGACCATCGGCCGCGCGGCGCGCAACGTCGACGGCAAGGTCATCCTCTATGCCGATAACATCACCGGCTCGATGCAGCGCGCGATGGACGAGACCAGCCGCCGCCGCGAAAAGCAGGTCGCTTACAACGAGGAGCACGGCATCACGCCGGCCTCAGTGAAGAAGAACATCTCGGACATCCTGAATTCGGTCTACGAGCAGGACCATGTCCGCGCCGACATTTCCGGCTTCGCGGAAGAAGGCGCGATGATGGGCAACAACCTGCAAGCCCATCTGGAGCATCTGGAGAAGCAGATGCGCGACGCCGCCGCCGATCTCGACTTTGAGACCGCCGCGCGCCTGCGCGACGAGATCAAGCGCCTGCGCGAGACCGAGCTGGCCATCGCCGACGACCCGCTGGCGCGCGAACTGGAAGGCCAGCCGCCGCGCGGCAAGCCGAAAGCCACCGGAAAGCCGGCGGGCAAGGCGGGCGGAAAATCGCTGTTCCAGAAGCCGTCGCTCGACAATATGGGCCCCGGCACGGACATGGCGAAACCCTTGTTCCGCAAGAACACGCTGGACGAGATGACCGTCGGCCGCACCGAAAAGCCGGTCGGCGGCGAAGCCCCCATCCGCCGCGAACGCGCCGGCGTCGGCTCCTACGAGGACCCGGCCGAGGTCGCCCGCAAGAAACGCCGCCCCGGCAAGACGGGACGCCCCGGCAGATGATGGACCGCGAGTTTATAAAATCGGAGATCGACGCAGAATATGCGAGGCGTCGCGATCTTATTGGATGGCGTTTGCTGAGTTGTCCTTGGCGTACAATTAGCGAAGCTAAAATCGCCTTTCTCGGCTTGAACCCCGGTGGCAATAACGCACCAGCCGATCATCCCGACATATCCGTCGAAGACGGCAGCGCATATGCGCTGGAAAGTTGGGGCGGCTATGCAATGGGACAGTCTCCACTGCAGTCACAGGTGCTATTGCTCTTTCGACAACTCGGTATCCAGCCCGAGCATGTTCTGTCAGGCAACCTTGTCCCCTTCCGCTCGCCAAGCTGGAAGTCGTTGAAAGAACCTCGCTCCGCAATGGCCTTCGGGTTGCAGCTATGGGACAGGATACTCGCAGCACATCCCCGCCAGACGGTCATTGCCATGGGCGGCGACGTCTTCCGTGCTTTGGCAGACCATTTTGATGTGCAACCAACAGCTATCGGGAGCATGCCGGCAAACTGGGGCAAGGTCCGCGTATTCAAGGCCGATTGCGGTCGGTTCCGACTCGTTGGCCTGCCACATCTTTCCCGCTTCACAATCATCGGGCGGGAAAAGAGCAAATCTGCGGTTGAATGGGCATTGGCCGACGATAGATAGGCATCATTCTGACAGCTTGCACATTCTCGATCCCGCCACAGCCTTTGCCGCATCGGCGTCGGCTCCTACGAGGACCCCGTCGAGGTCGCCCGCAGGAAACGCCGTCCCGGCAAGACGGGCCGGCCGGGGCGATAAATATAAACGCCCCGGCTCCCGAAAACCGCTTTCTCTTCTCTCAATATTCCTGCGCCGTGGGTCGGAACAGGATTTCGTTCACGTCGACGTTTTCCGGCTGGCTCATGGCGAAGGCCACCATCGAGGCGAAGGAATCCGCCGGGATCGCCACCGTCTCGTAAAGCGCCTTCACGCGCTCGACCTGCTCCGGGTCGGTCACGCTGTCGGGCAGCTCCGTCGCCACCGCGCCGGGCGAGATGATGGTGGTGCGGATGTTATACCGTGCCACCTCCTGCCGCAGCCCTTCCGAGATCACGCGCACCGCGTGCTTGGTCGCCGCATAGACAGCGCCGCCCGGGCCGACCTTGTGGCCCGCCACCGACGACACGTTGATGATATGGCCGCCTTGCTGCGCCTTCATATGCGGCAGCGCGGCGGCGATGCCGTAGAGCACGCCCTTGATGTTGACGTCGATCATGCGGTCCCAGTCGTCCACCCTGCCCAGCTCCAGCCGCGAATGCGGCATGGTGCCGGCGTTGTTGACGATTACGTCGATGCGGCCGTGCAGCTTGACGGCGCGCTCGACCAGCGCGCTCACCTGCGCCCGGTCGGTCACGTCGGTCTTGACCACGGCGTCCTCGCCCAGCCCCAGTTCGCGCGCGAGCGCCTGCAGCCGGTCGAGACGCCGCGCGCCGAGAACCAGCTTCGCGCCATGTTCGGCCAGAAGCCGCGCCGCCGCCTCGCCGAGCCCGCTGCTCGCGCCGGTGATGACCACCACCTTGTCCTTGATGTTCTGCATGCCTGCCTCCTAACGGTCCACGCGCTGCTGGAGATGCGCCGGGTAGCGGTCGCCCGTGACCTCGACGCCCGCGAGCGCTTCCTCGATCTGCTTCAGGTCGGCGGCGGTAAGCTCCACGGCCGCCGCGCCGAGATTCTCCTCCAGCCGATGCAATTTGGTCGTGCCCGGAATGGGGACGATCCACGGCCTCTGCGCCAGCAGCCAGGCGATGGCGATCTGCGCCCGCGTCGCGCCCTTGGCCTCGGCGATGCGGCCGAGCGCGTCGACCAGCGCCTGGTTGGCGTCGCGCGCCTCGGCCGAGAAACGCGGCACGACGTTGCGGAAATCCTTCTTGTCGAACTGCGTGCCCTTGTCGATGGCCCCGGTCAGGAACCCCTTGCCGAGCGGGCTGAACGGCACGAAGCCGATGCCCAGCTCCTCCAGAACGGGCAGGATCTCCTGCTCCGGCTCGCGCCACCACAGCGAATATTCGCTTTGCAGCGCCGCCACCGGCTGCACGGCGTGCGCCCGGCGGATGGTGCGCGCGCCGGCTTCCGACAGGCCGAAATGCCGGACCTTGCCCTCCGCGATCAGGTCGCGCACCGTCCCGGCCACGTCCTCGATCGGCGTCGCCGGATCGACGCGGTGCTGGTAGAACAGGTCGATCACGTCGGTCTTGAGCCGCTTCAGCGAGGCCTCCGCCACGGCGCGGATATGCTCCGGCCGGCTGTTCATGCCGTTCTGCCCGCCCTCGTCGCTGAACGAAAAGCCGAATTTGGTGGCGATCACCACCCGGTCGCGGATCGGCGCGAGCGCTTCGCCCACCACTTCCTCGTTGAGATAGGGCCCATAGGCCTCCGCCGTGTCGAAGAAGGTGACGCCCTTGTCGAAGGCGGCGCGGATCAGCCCGATGGCCTGCGCCTTGTCCACGGCCGGGCCGTAGCCGTAGCTCAGCCCCATGCAGCCGAGGCCGATCTCCGACACGTCGAGGCCGCTTTTCCCTAGCGTTCTTTTGCGCATGTCCGGCTCCTTAGAGATGATATTGATCGTCGCTGACGTGCTCCAGCCAGTCCACCACCTTGCCGTCCTTCGCCTCGGCGATGGCGATATGGGTCATGGCGGTGGTCGCCGTCGCGCCGTGCCAGTGCTTCTCGCCCGGCTCGAACCAGACGATGTCGCCGGGCCGGATTTCCTCCACCGGCCCGCCCTCGCGCTGCGCCCAGCCGGACCCGGCGGTGACGATGATGGTCTGGCCCAGCGGATGCGTGTGCCAGGCCGTGCGCGCGCCGGGCTCGAAGGTGACGGTCGCGCCGCTCACCGTGGCCGGAGCCGTGCCGGCGAAAGGCGCGTCGATGCGCACCGCGCCAGTGAAATAGCTGTCCGGCCCCTTGGCCGAGGGCTGGCGTCCGTTGCGTCTGATCTGCATCTGGGAGTCCTTTGGTGGGAAACGATCGCCGGACTCTAGAAGCGCCGGCGGCAAATGATAAGATACGATAATCTGCATAGACTCATGAACGAGGCTCATGAATGCCGCGCTACAATGTCAACGACCTCCTCGCCTTCCTGGCCGTCTCGCGCGAGGGCAGTTTTACGCGCGCGGCGGCCAAGCTCGGCGTGTCGCAATCGGCGCTCAGCCACACCATGCGCGCGCTGGAGGAGCGGCTGGGCCTGCGGCTTCTCGCCCGGACCACGCGCAGCGTGTCGCCCACCGAGGCCGGCGAGCGGCTCCTGCGCACGCTCGGCCCGCATTTCGAGGAGATCGAGGCGGAGCTGGAGGCGCTGAGCGAATTGCGCGACAAGCCCGCCGGCACCATCCGCATCACCACGCCGGAGCATGCGGCGGAATCGATCCTGTGGCCGGCGCTGGCGCGCTTCCTGCCCGATTATCCCGACATCCATGTCGAGATCGACGTCGATTCCGGCCTGCGCGACATCGTCGCCGAGCGCTACGACGCCGGCATCCGGCTGGGCGAGCAGGTCGCCAAGGACATGATCGCCGTGCCGGTCGGGCCGGAGATCCGCATGGCGGTGGTCGGCGCGCCGGCCTATTTCGCCGCCAACCCGCCGCCGCGCACCCCGCAGGAGCTGACCGCCCATCGCTGCATCAACCTGCGCCTGCCGACCTATGGCGGCCTCTACGCCTGGGAGTTCGAGAAGGACGGGCGCGAATTGCGGGTGCGGGTCGAGGGCCAGCTCGTCTTCAACTCGCCGGCGCTGATGATGACGGCGGCGCGCGCCGGCTTCGGCCTCGCCTGCGTGCCGGAGGACTACGCCGAGGAGGGCCTGGCCGACGGGACGCTTTTGCGCGCGCTGGAGGACTGGTGCCCGCCCTTCCCCGGCTTCCACCTCTATTATCCGAGCCGCCGGCAATCCTCGCCCGCCTTCGCGCTTCTGGCCGAGGCGCTGCGCTACCGCCCGCGCGAGGCCGGTTGAAAACCGCCGGGCCCCCGTTTGAATCCTTTCCCTGGAAATGCTTTAGAGTGCCCGCGCGGCAAGGGTGAACACATGAACCGGATCGGGGCGACAATCGCGGCGGCTTTGCTGGCCATGCAGGGCGCGGCTTTCGCCGAGGACGCGCCCATGCCGCCCGGCTCCGCCCCGCCGCTGCCGCCGGTCAGGACGCCGACCGTGGAGCGCATCTGCCGCCTGATCGAGACCAGCGCCGAGGCGCAGGGCGTGCCGAAGGACTTTTTCGCCCGGCTGATCTGGAAGGAGAGCCGTTTCGACCACCAGGCGGTCAGCCCGGTCGGGGCGGAGGGCATCGCCCAGTTCATGCCCTATACGGCGAAGGAGCGCGGCCTCGCCGATCCCTTCGACGTCGAGCAGGCCATCCCCGCCTCCGCCGGCTTCCTGCATGACCTCAAGGCGGCCTTCGGCAATTGGGGCCTGGCGGCGGCGGCCTACAACGCCGGGGCGGGCCGCGTCTCGGGCTGGCTGCGCTCGGGCGGCTTCCTGCCGCTGGAGACGGAGGACTACGTGCTCGACGTGGCCGGCGCGCCCGCCGACGACTTCGCCGCCGGCAAGGAGATCGCCGACCGCCCGCTCGACCCCAGGCTCGCCTTCGCCGAGGCCTGCCGCCGCCTGCCGGTGACGCGCATGGCCACGGTGCCGATGTCGCGCGTCGCGCCCAAGCCCTGGGGCGTGCAGGTGGCCGGCAATTTCCGCCGCGCCGCAGCCCTTGGCCAGTGGAGCCGCCTGCGCCGGCTCTTTCCCGCCATATTGGAGGGCCATGATCCCGTCGTCAGCCGCGTGCGCACGCCCATGGGCCGCCGCGGCGTCTACGCGGTGCGCATCGGCGCCGACAGCCGCAAGGAGGCCGACGCCATCTGCGGCCGGCTGCACGCCGCCGGCGGCGCCTGCATCGTATCGCGCAACCGCTGAAGCGCCGCCGGGGGCGGGTTTTATTTTCCGCGATCTAAAAATACATGTGCTACTTTTGTATAGTTTGGCGATTCAACCGGAAATAATTGAAAATATTTGCCGCCGAAGAATCGAAAAAATATTCCATTCCGGCCTGGGTGAAGATTTCGCTTGCCAAACATCGCTTCTTAGATCAGTCTTCCTGTGTTCGGGCATTTTGCGAACAAATGGAAGACTGGAAGAACGGCGCGCCGGAGCCGCTATAAGTTCCGGGTCTGGGAGAGATTTCAGGCAATGATCGGTTCCTTCCCAATGTCGAGAACTGCCTGCATGACCCTCTGCCGGGTGTGTGGTGCGCTCGGCTGAAGATATGATTCCGTCGATCCCGAAAGATCGGCGGCGCCAAGGAAAAGGAACGGATCCCATGGCACAGACCGGACAGGTCAAATTCTTCAACACCGAAAAAGGCTTCGGTTTCATCAAGCCCGATGATGGCGGCGCGGACATCTTCGTGCATATTTCGGCGGTGCAGGCCTCGGGCCTGACGGGCCTCGCGGACAATCAGAAGGTTTCCTTCGAGACGGAGCCGGATCGTCGCGGCAAGGGCCCCAAGGCCGTGAACATCACCGTCACCGGCTGATCGCTTCACATTTTCGCATTTTGCGCCCCGGCTTCAGCCGGGGTTTTTTATTGCCTACCCTCGCGCTCGAATTGTTACAGCGCCGAGGGATTAATTTACCGCCGAAAGCCGGGATAGCGGCGTTTTCACCATTGTTCAGCCGCCATTCATGCACAAAGGATTAACACATAGGCACAAGCGATGCGCCTCCCCGCATCGCGCCGACCGATCGACGCATCTGCTTCTGAAGGAGCGAACAATGAACCGTTTCGTGAAATCCGCCCTCCTCGCCGCGGCGGCCGCCGCCGCGGTCGCGGCTCCCCTCGCCTCGGCTTCGGCCGACGGCTGGCGCCATGACGGCTGGGGCCGCCCCTATTACCACCATCACCACGACCATGGCGACGCCATCGCCGCCGGCGTGGTCGGTCTCGCCGCCGGCGCGCTGGTCGGCGCGGCGCTGAGCCAGCCGCAGCAGCCGGTCTACGAGCCGGCCCCGGTCTACGACGCCCCGCCGCCGCCCCCGCCGGCCTATTACCCGGCCCCGCGCCAGGTGACCTACCGCGCCGGCTACGAGCCCTGGACGCGCGGCTGGTACGCCTATTGCTCCGACCGCTTCCGGTCGTTCAACCCGCGCACCGGCACCTATCGCGGCAATGACGGCCAGGACCATTTCTGCTCCGCCAACTGATCGCGGCGCCTGAAAACGAAACCGCCGCCCCTCGGGGCGGCGGTTTTTTATGCAAGGCCCGTTTCCGTCAGGAACGGATTGGTGCGCCGCTCCTCGCCGAAGCGGCCGCCGGGGCCGTGCCCGCACAAAAAGCCGATATCGTCGCCCAGCGGCAGCAGCTTTTCCCTGATCGAGCGGATCAGCGCCGCGTGGTCGCCGCCCGGAAGGTCGGTGCGGCCGATCGAGCCGTTGAACAGCACGTCGCCGACGAAGGCGAAGCGCCCCGCGCGGTTGAAGAACACGACATGGCCCGGCGCATGGCCGGGGCAATGCAGCACCTCGAACACATGCTCGCCCAGCGCGACCGTGTCGCCGTCGGCGAGCCAGCGGTCGGGCGTGACGCTGCGCGCGCCGGAAATCCCGTATTGCGCGCCCGTCTCCTCCAGCCGGTCGAGCAGGAAGCGGTCGGCCTCGTGCGGCCCGACGATGTCGACGCCCAGCGCCTCCTTCAGGTCCAGCGCCGCGCCGGCGTGGTCGATATGGCCGTGGGTGATCCAGATCGCCTCGACCGTCACGCCCTGCGCCCGCACGGCCTCCAGGATGCGGTCGAGATCGCCGCCCGGATCGATGACCACGCCCTTCTTCGTCTCGCTGTCGAACAGCAGCGCGCAATTCTGCTGGAACGGCGTGACGGGTATGATGACGGCCTGCAATTGCCCCATGGCGGAAGCTCCTTATCTGCAAGCCTCTCACATAAGGCCCCGCGCCCCCGCCGCAAAGCCCCGAAAACGAAAAACGGACGGCGCGAGGCCGTCCGTCCTGTTCTTCACGCGCCGGTCAGGCCTTGGAGGCGACGGCGTTCTTGATCAGCCCGGCGATGGCGGTCAGCACGATGCCGCCGACGCCGCCGCCGGCGAGCTGGCCGACGACGCCGCCCAGCGCCGCGTCCGCGCCGCCGCCGGTCAGCATGGGCAGGAGCTGGCCGAGGATCAGGCCGCCAATGCCGCCGGCCACGCTGTTTCCGGCCGGGCCGAGGCTGATGTTCTTGACCGCGCCGGCGACGTTGCCGCCGATAACCCCGGCGACAAGCTGAAGAATGATAGGCAATAGAGTATCCATGGTCGTCACCTCATCGGGGTTTCCCGCCGGATCTTCCCGGCAGGTAAAAGGATGGGCAGAAACCGGACGAAGTCAAACAATAACCAGTCGATACGGGAAAAAAGCGGCGGATATCCCATGCTTTTCTGTCACGGCCGGACTATTCGGCCGCCTGGCGCCGGGGCTGCACTTCCTTCATGTAGTCGTTCATCAGCCGGTTGGTGATGTCGCCCGGCTGGAAGCGGTAGGGCCCGATCTCCGACACCGGCGTGACTTCCGCCGCCGTGCCGCACAGGAAGCATTCGCTGAAGCCGGCCATCTCCTCGGGCAGGATGGCGCGCTCGACCACCTCGATCCCGCGCCGCCTGGCGAGCTCGATCACCGTGCGCCGCGTGATGCCGTCGAGGAAGCAGTCCGGCGTCGGCGTGTGCAGCGCGCCGTCCTTGACGAAGAACACGTTGGCGCCCGTCGCCTCCGCCACCTGGCCGCGCCAGTCCAGCATCAGCGCGTCGGCGTAGCCCTTGGCCTCGGCCGCGTGCTTGGAGATGGTGCAGATCATGTAGAGGCCGGCCGCCTTGGAGCGCGACGGCGCGGTGCGCGGGTCGGGCCGGCAATATTGGGCGATGTCGAGGCGGATGCCCTTCATCTTCTCTTCCGGCGAGAAATAGCTCGGCCATTGCCAGATGGCGATGGCGAGGTGGATGCGGTTCTGCTGCGCGGCGACGCCGAGCGATTCGGAGCCGCGCCAGGCGATCGGCCGCACATAGGCGTCGTCGAAGCCCTGCTTCTTGAGAAGCGCGTCGCAGGCCGCGTTGATCTCGGCCGCGGAATAGGGGATCTCGAAGCCGAGGATGCGCGCGGATTCATGCAGGCGCTCGGTGTGCTCCGCGAGCTTGAAGATGGCGCCGCCATAGGCGCGCTCGCCCTCGAACACGGCGCTGGCGTAATGCAGCCCATGCGTGAGAACGTGAAGCTTCGCATCCTTCCAGTCGACGAATTCGCCGTCCATCCAGATATAGCCGTCTCGTTGATCGAAGGGGATCGCAGACATTTCCTCGCTCCTTTATCGGCTGGGCGCGGTCCGTCCGGCGCAACGATCGCGTCGTCCGCCGCGCCCGCGCGCGCCTTTTGTTTCAAAAAATACCGACTGCGCTGCCGGAAAATTATCTGGGCGATTGAATTATGTCAATAATACTGACATATTTACCGCGACAGAACGGAGCAGGACGTGAATTCGACCAAAGACATGCATTATATCAGCAGCCCGCTGACGCCGGAGGAAGCGGGCGATCTCGGCGTCATCGAACTCCTGTTCTTCTCCTATCGCGACTTCACCGCCGATCCCGACATGATCCTCGAAAAGATCGGCTTCGGGCGGGCGCATCACCGCGTGCTCTATTTCATCAACCGCAAGCCGGGCATGACGGTGGCGGAATTGCTGGAGGTGCTGCGCATCACCAAGCAGAGCCTGTCGCGCGTGCTCAAGCAATTGATCGACACCGGCCATGTGGTGCAGGCCACGGCCCTGCACGACCGCCGGCACCGCAAGCTCTACCCCACCCGCAGCGGGCGCGAGCTGACGCTGGCGCTGGCGCGGCCGCAGTCGCGCCGCATCGCCCGCGCCATGGAATCCTGCCGCCCCGAGGAGCGCGCGGTGATCGAGCGCTTCCTCTATCACATGGTCAATCCCGAGCGGCGGGCGCAGATCGACGATTTCGCCGCCGCGCCCGCGCCGGCCTCCTGAGCCCTCCCGAATGCATGGACGCGCCGCCCCGGCGCGGATATCATGGCGTCGCACGATCGCCGCAAAGACAATGAATGGATCGGGCCGCACCCGAACCGCTCCCAGGAGGAATGAGCCAAGCCATGGCGGAAGAAGAAAAGACGCTCTCCGACGACGCGCCGCACCTGCTCGTGGTCGACGACGACACGCGCATCCGCAGCCTTCTGTCGCAATATCTCACCGCCAGCGGCTTCCGCGTCACGGTGGCCGGCAGCGCCGCCGAGGCGCGGCGCAAGCTGGAGGGCATCGATTTCGACCTTCTCATCCTCGACGTGATGATGCCGGGCGAGACCGGCGTGTCGCTGACGCGCTCGCTGCGCGAGCAGAAGAGCGTGCCGATCCTGATGCTGACCGCGCTGTCGGAGACCGACAACCGCATCGACGGCCTCGCCGCCGGCGCCGACGACTACCTGCCCAAGCCCTTCGATCCGCGCGAGCTGATCCTGCGCATCAACAACATCCTGCGCCGCGGCGCCCCCGCCGCCCAGCCCAAGATCGAGCAGATCGTCTTCGGCCCCTACACTTTCTTCATCCCGCGCCGCGAATTGCGCAAGGGCGCGGAGACGATCAAGCTCACCGACCGCGAGCAGGACATCATGGCGATCTTCGCCGAGCGCGCTGGCGAGACCATCCCCCGCCACGAGCTGACCGGCGCCGACGGCGAGGTGGGCGAGCGCACCATCGACGTGCAGATCAACCGCCTGCGCCGCAAGATCGAGCAGGACCCGGCCAATCCGGTCTGGCTGCAGACGGTGCGCGGCATCGGCTACAAGCTGAGCATCGAATAGGCGCGCGGAGAGACATGTCGCCCGAAAAACGCTCCCGACGTGGGTGAGGACGGCCCGACGATGCTATCGCTCTGGAAGAAGCTCACGCGCTGGTTCGCGCGCCGCATGCCCAAGGGGCTTTATGCGCGCTCGCTCATCATCATCATCGCGCCGATGGTGCTGCTGCAATCCGTGATCGCCTATGTGTTCATGGAGCGCCACTGGCAGATGGTGACGGAGCGCCTCTCCACCGCCGTGGTGCGCGACATCGCCGCCATCATCGACATCCTCGAGACCTATCCGCAGGAGCCGGGCTACGACAACCTGATCCGCATCGCCCAGCAGCGGCTGGCGCTCAACATCTCCATCCTGCCGCCCGACCCGCTGCCGCCGCCGGGGCCGAAGCCCTTCTTCGCCATCCTCGACTACTTCCTGAGCGAAGAGATCACCCGCCAGATCAACCGGCCGTTCTGGATCGACACGGTGGGCGATTCCGACCTGATCGAGATCCGCGTCAAGCTGGACGACAAGGTGCTGCGCGTCTTCGCCCGCCGCAGCCAGGCCTACGCCTCCAACACCGGCATCTTCCTGACCTGGATGGTGGGCACGGCGCTGGTGCTGCTCATCATCGCCATCGCCTTCCTGCGCAACCAGATCAAGCCGATCCAGCAATTGTCGCAGGCCGCCGAGAGCTTCGGCAAGGGCCGGCCCATGCCCGAGGGCTTCCAGCCGCGCGGCGCCGAGGAAGTGCGCCGCGCCGGCCTCGCCTTCATCCAGATGCGCTCGCGCATCGAGCGCCAGATCGAGCAGCGCACCGCCATGCTGTCGGGCGTCAGCCACGATCTGCGCACCATCCTCACCCGCTTCAAGCTGCAGCTGGCGCTGGCCGGCCATTCCATCGACACCGAGCCGCTCAACCAGGACATCGCCGACATGCAGACCATGCTGGAGGGCTATCTCGCCTTCGCGCGCGGCGAGGGCGCGGAGGAGGCGGCCGACCTCGACGTCAAGCGGCTGTGCGAGAAGCTGGAGAACGAGGCGCGGCTGCGCGAGCGCGGCTTCACATATTCGATCGAGGGCGACAGCCGCATCCATGTGCGGCCCAACGCCTTCTCGCGGCTGGTCGGCAACCTCGTCTCCAACGCCTTCCGCCATGCGCAGAACGTCGCGATGACGGTGACGCACGAGGACGGCTGGCTGAAGATCATCGTCGACGACGACGGGCCGGGCATTCCCGAGGACCGGCGCGAGGACGTCTTCAAGCCCTTCGTGCGCCTCGACGAGGCGCGCACGCAGGATTCGGGCGGCACCGGCGGCCTCGGCCTCGCCATCGCGCTCGACATCGCGCGCAGCCACGGCGGCGAGATCACCCTCGCCGACGCGCCCGCCGGCGGCCTGCGCGCCGTCATCCGCATTCCGGCCTAGCATCTAGCAGCCGGATGGAAACATGAAGCGGTGAAAACAGCTGCCGCGCCGTTATATCAGAACAGCTTGCCGCCGTTGGGAACCGGCTGGCCGACGGCGGTCAGCACCACCTCGCCCGCCTCGTCGGGCAGGCCCAGCGTCAGCACTTCCGACATGAAGGGGCCGATCTGGCGCGGCGGGAAATTGACCACAGCCAGCACCTGCCGGCCGACGAGGTCCTCCGGCCGATAATGCTTCGTGATCTGCGCCGAGGACTTCTTGACGCCGATGGCGGCGCCGAAATCGATCTTCAGCTTGTAGGCGGGCTTGCGCGCCTCGGGAAAGGGGACCGCCTCGACGATGGTTCCGACGCGGATGTCGACCTTCTCGAAATCGTCCCAGCTGATGGTTGCGCTCATTCCGTCTCTCCTCAGGCCCGGCCGACCGTCTCGAACAGCACGCTCTCCAGCGCCTCGCGGGCGCCCGATCCCGACCAGACCACGAACTGGAACGCCTGGAAATAGGTCTCGCAGGCCTCGAGCGCGGCGGAAAGCAGCACTTCCACCTGCTTGCTCGACGGCTCCAGCCCGCCGGCGAGCAGCAGCGACTGGCGATACATGATCGCGCCCTCCTGCCGCCACAGGTCGAAATGGCCCATCAGGAGCTTCTCGTTGATCAGCGACAACAGCCGCGTCGCCTCGTTGACGCGCGGCTCGGCCACCTTGATGTCGAAGGCGCAGGCGAGATGCAGCGCCTCGACCTCCTCCATCCAGGAGAAGGAGATATGATAGTCGGTCCAGCTTCCCGCGACCGAAATGGCGATCTCGTCGTCGCCCGTGCGCTCGAACGTCCAGTCGTTTGAATGCGCGACCTGCTCGATCACATCCACTGGATGCGCCTCGCGCGCGAATTCAAGCTCAAGAAGGCTCATGTCCGTTTCCTGTTCCTCGAAGCCCCGCAGGCGGGGCTCCCGACTTCCCGGCCGACGCGGCCGTCCGCCTGCGCCCGTGGCCCGCAGCCATGCCGGCGCGGAAAACGGGCGCGAATTGATCGGTTCGGGAGCCCGGCGCGTCACAAGACGCGCGAGCGGCCCGATGGCGCACGCACATACGCAACTGTTACTGGAAAGCAGCCTGAAAGACGCGAAACGTGACACTCAGCCCCTCGCCGCCCACCCCATGACCGCGTTACGAATCATGTAGTGTTTTCAGTCTATTGAAGCTGAATCCGAACGCCAGCCCCTTTTCAGAAAAGAGACATGAAAGCATGTGGATACATGGAGAGGGCGGGCCGCGGGCCCTGTCTTAAGCGACTCTAAGACAAGGGTTTTTACCGTTCGCGGCCTGTTAATAAATAATCAGGAATTTTTCCCGGATTTTCCGGTGGACGGCGGGATTTTCCCGTCATTCGCCGCCGGAGCGGCCCTCGAGCGCGGCCAGGCGGGCCTCCAGCGCGTCGAGCCGGGCGGCCAAAGCGCTGTTCTCGGCGCGCGCCTTGACGGCCATGTCGCGCACGGCCTCGAAATCCTCGCGATGCACCACGTCGAGCGCGTTGAGCACCCTTTCGCCCTGCGAGCGCAGCGCCGTCTCGACCTCGCGGCGCGCGCCCTGCGCGGCCCCGGCGGCGTCGGTCACAAGCTTGGCGAGTTCGTCGAAAACCCGGTTCGGTCCGCTGGTCATGGCCTTGTTCCTCATTTCCCGTGCAAGCGCGCGTCGGGCGCGTTGAAAGCTCATCTGGACATAGGGCCGTCGCGGCCGCGATGCAAGCGCGGCCCTGCAAACGTGATGGCCCGGAACGGCGTCGAAGCCCGCTTGACCCATGCCGGATCGTCGCGCATGGTCGCTCGCAAAATGGAGTGATTTGATGTCCCCGCTGCTGGCGCCGCTGTCCTATATCGCATTTCCGGCCATCGACCCCGTGATCTTCTACGTCGGCCCGGTCCCGGTGCACTGGTACGGGCTCGGCTATGTCGTTGGCATCCTCTTCGCCTGGTGGTACGGCAAGAAGCTCCTGCGCACGCCGCGCCTCTGGGCCGACGAGACGCCGCCCATGCGGCCCGACGCGCTGGACGATTTCGTCGTCTGGGCGGCGCTCGGCGTGGTGCTGGGCGGGCGCAGCGGCTATGTGCTGTTCTACAACCTGCCCTTTTACCGCGCCAATCCGCTCGACATTCCCGCCGTCTGGGACGGCGGCATGTCCTTCCACGGCGGCATGCTGGGCACCATCGTCGCCATGTTCCTCTTCGCGCGCTCGCGCGGGGTGAGCGTATGGAGCATGTTCGACACGGTGGCGGCGGGCGTGCCGGTCGGGCTCGGCGTGGTGCGCATCTGCAACTTCATCAATTCCGAATTGTGGGGCCGCGTCAGCGACATGCCCTGGGCGGTGCTGTTCCCCAACGGCGGCCCGCTGCCGCGCCATCCGAGCCAGATCTACGAATCCTTCCTCGAAGGGCTGGTGCTGTTCTTCGTCCTGTTCCTGTTCACATGGCCCGGCCGCAAGCTGAAGAAACCCGGCTACATCGCCGGCGTCTTCGTCACGGGCTACGGCCTTTGCCGCATCTTCGTGGAGTTCTTCCGCGAGCCGGACCCGCAGCTGGGCTATCTCTACGGCGGCTGGCTGACGCGCGGCATGGAGCTTTCGGTGCCGATGGTGCTGATCGGGCTCTGGGCCGTCTGGCGCGCGGCCAGGGCCGCGGCGAAGACCAATGGCTGAACGCGCCCTCAAGGACCGGCTGAAGCGGCTCATCGCCGCCGGCGGGCCGCTGAGCGTCGCCGACTACATGGCCGCCTGCCTCGGCGACCGCGAGGCCGGCTATTACACGACGCGCGAGCCCTTCGGCCGCGACGGCGACTTCATCACCGCGCCGGAGGTGAGCCAGATGTTCGGCGAACTGATCGGCGTCTGGTGCGTGGGCGTCTGGGACGCGCTCGGCCGGCCGCGAGACCCGGTCCTGTGCGAGATCGGCCCCGGCCGCGGCGCGCTGATGCAGGACATGCTGCGCGCCATCGGCAAGCTCGCGCCCGCCTTCCTGCAAAACGCCCATGTCGCCATGGTCGAGACCAGCCCCCGCCTCGCCGCCCTGCAACGGGAAAAGCTCGGCCGCGCCGCCGCGCGCATCGACTGGTTCGAGCGCTTCGCCGACATCCCGGCCGGCCCGCTGATCCTCGTCTCCAACGAGCTTTTCGACGCCATCCCCACCCGGCAATTCGTCAAGGGCGGCGGCCGCTTCGTCGAGCGCCTGGTCGGGCTCGACCCGGCGGGGGAGCTGTGTTTCGTCGCCGGCGCCGGCGGCGTCGACCCGGCGCTGCTGCCGCCCGGCCACGCGCAGGCCCCGGAAAGGACGGTCTTCGAGGCCGCCCCCGCCCGCGCCGCGCTGATGCAGGAGATTTCGACCCGCATCGCAGCCACCCGAGGCGCGGCGCTGACCGTCGATTACGGCCATCTCGAAACGGGCTTCGGCGACACGCTGCAGGCCATGCTCAAGCACGCCTATGACGACGTCTTCGCCCATCCCGGCATGGCCGACCTGACCAGCCATGTCGATTTCGCCGTGCTGCGCCAGGTGGCGCAGGGCGCGGGCCTATCCGCCGCCGCCATGACGCAGGGCGCGTTCCTCCTTTCCATGGGCCTCCTCGACCGCGCCGGCCGTCTCGGCGCCGGCCGCGAGCCGGCCTTCCAGGACAAGATCCGCCAGGACGTCGAGCGCCTCGCCGCCCCCGACCAGATGGGCGATCTGTTCAAGGTTCTGGCCGTCGCCGACCCCGCCACGCGGCTCTTCCCCTTCGACGCTCCGTCAAAAAGCTGCAATTGACAAGCAAACCCGCCTCCCGCACCATTTCGCCGATCGAGAAAGCTCAACCCATGTCCGACAGGCCGCAACCGCTTCTTTCGCCGCTTCTCGCAACGCCCGCCGGGGCCGGCCGGCGCATCGCGCACGGCTTCTTCACCCGCGAGGGCGGCGTCTCCGGCGGCGTCTACGCCGGGCTCAACGTCGGCTCCGGCTCCGACGACCGGCCCGAGCACGTGGCCGAGAACCGCCGCCGCGTCGCCGAGCATCTCGGCGTCGCGCCCGACCATCTCCTCACCGTGCACCAGGTCCATTCGCCCGACGTGATCCGCGTCACCGCGCCCTTCGGCGCGCCGCGCCCGCGCGCCGACGCCATGGTCACGAACGTGCCGGGCGTCGCCATCGGCGCGCTGTCGGCCGATTGCGGCCCGGTGCTGTTCGCCGACCATGCGGCGGGCGTCATCGGCTCGGCGCATGCCGGCTGGCGCGGCGCCTTCACCGGCGTGCTGGAGAACACCGTCGAGGCCATGATCGAGCTCGGCGCGAAACGCGAAAACATCGTCGCCGCGCTCGGCCCCACCATCGGCCCCGACAATTACGAGGTCGGCCCGGAATTCTTCGCCGAGTTCACCGCCCGCGACGCCGGCTACGACCGTTATTTCCGCCCCTCCGGCAAGGACGGCCACCGGCTTTTCGACCTCTGGCGCTTCATCCTCGACCGGCTCGCCGGCGCGGGCGTGCGGGCTGAGGCGCTCAACCGCTGCACCTACGCCGAGGAGGATCTGTTCTACTCCTACCGCCGCAACACCCACCGCAAGGAACCGGATTACGGACGCCAGATCGCCGCGATCGCCATCGTCAACGATTAAGGAGCACCGCATGGCCCTTCACTTCGAGCCGGAAGAATTCGCCGCCCGCCGCGACCGACTGACCTTGAAGATGGAGGAGGAGAAGCTCGACGCGCTGCTGCTGTTCGCGCAGGAGAGCATGTACTGGCTGACCGGCTACGACACGTTCGGCTTCAGCTTCTTCCAGTGCCTGGTGGTCAAGGCCGACGGCTCGACCGTTCTGATGACGCGCCCGGCCGACCAGCGCCAGGCGCGCGCCACCTCCAACATCGACACGGTGGTGGTGTGGACCGACCGCGACAACGCCAATCCGGCGGTGGACCTGCGCGATCTCCTGACCGAGCTGGACCTGCTCGGCGGCCGCATCGGCGTCGAATACCAGACCCACGCCTTGACCGGCGCCGACGGGCGCAGGCTCGACGAGCAATTGCACAGCTTCGCCACGCTCTACGACGCCTCGGGCCTCGTCGACCATTTGCGGCTTGTGAAAAGCCCGGCCGAGATCGCCTGCGTCCGCCGCGCGGCGGAGCTGGGCGACGAGGCGCTGGACGCGGCGCTGAAGCTGATCCGCGCCGGCGCGGGCGAGGCCGACATCCTCGCCGCCATGATGAGCGCCAACCTCGCCGGCGACGGCGATTTTCCCGCCCACGACTATGTCATCGGCTCCGGCGCGGACGCGCTGCTGCGCCGCTACAAGTCCGGCCGCCGGACGCTCTCGGCCGACGACCAGCTCTCGCTCGAATGGTCGGGCGTCTTCCGCCACTACCACGCGCCGCTGATGCGCACCGTTTTGATCGGCCGGCCGGGCGAGCGCCACATGGCGCTCTACGCCGCCGCGCGCGCGGCGCTGGAGGAGGTGGAGGCGGCGATGACGCCGGGCGCGAGCTTCGGCGCGGTGTTCGACACCTACGCCCGCGCCATGGAGGCGCGCGAGTTGACGCGGCTGCGCATCAACACCTGCGGCTATTCGGTCGGCGCGCGTTTCGCCCCCACCTGGGCCGAGCCGCAGGGCTTCGTCTCCGGCGCGCAGGAGACGATCCGCCCCGACATGACGCTCTTCGCGCAGATCGTCGTCATGGACGCCGAGGCGCAGGCGGCCATGACCTTGGGGCGGACTTATCTGACCACAAACGCCGCCGTCGCGCCATTGTCCCGCCATTCTCTTGATTTGCTTATCGTCTCTTGATTGTCAAACGACGCGCGATGGGCGATAAACCTGCATGGCGCAGGAATGGCCGGCGCTTTCAGGAGCATGAAGCCGAACATGAACAAGGCACATCTTTCCATGATGCTGTTGCTTGCTGGCCTGCTTGCCGCCTGCAACAAGACGGATTCGGTCCTCAACGTGCAGAAGCAGGACGCCGCCGCCGCCGGCCAGTCCGCCGCCGTCCAGCCAGCCCAGCCGGCGACCGGGACGCAGCCCGCCCAGCCCGGACAGCCGGGCGTCGCGGCCCCCGCCACGGCCCAGCCCGCCGGCCAACCGGCCGCCCAGCGCGTGGCGCTGAAGCCCGGCAAGCTCGCCGTCGCCCCCATCATCGGCGCGCCGCTCAACGTCGCCACCCCGCTCGCCCACCGCATGAACGACGACGCCAAGGCCAAGGGCGTCGAGCTCGCCGCCGCCGGCGAGAACGCCGCCTATGTGATGAAGGGCTATTTCTCGGTGCTGGCGGAGAACAACCAGACCACGGTCCTCTATGTCTGGGACGTGCTCGACGCCTCCGGCAACCGGCTGCACCGCATCCAGGGGCAGGAGAAGGTCGCCGGCGCCGCGCCCGATTCCTGGAGCGTGGTCCCCGCCTCCACCATGGAGGCCATCGCCGACCGCACCATGCAGGAATATGCGGCCTGGATGGCCGCCAACCGCGGCTGATCGGCTCCCCTTCCTGTGGGAAATAATCTTGCGCGCGCTTTTGTCGCCTTTTCCCTCCGCAAGGACTTGCAATAAAGCCAAGTCTTTGCAATAGCCCCCGCAATCGCGCCGCCCGGCGGACAGGCGACAGAACGAAACGCTCCGGTGTCAGAGGCAAAAGAATGAAGCTCTTCTCAGGCAACTCCAACCGGGTTCTCGCCGAATCCGTCGCCAAATATCTCGACCTGCCGCTCGGCGAGGCCAGCGTGCGGCGCTTCGCCGACCAGGAGATTTTCGTCGAGATCAAGGAGAACGTGCGCGGCGAGGACGTCTTCGTGCTGCAATCGACCTCCTACCCGGCCAACGATCACCTGATGGAGCTTCTCATCATGATCGACGCGCTGCGCCGCTCCTCGGCGCGCCGCATCACCGCCGTGCTGCCCTATTTCGGCTACGCCCGCCAGGACCGCAAACCCGGCCCGCGCACGCCGATCTCGGCCAAGCTGGTCGCCAACCTCATCACCGAGGCCGGCGCGCACCGCGTGCTGACCATGGACCTGCACGCCGGCCAGATCCAGGGCTTCTTCGACATCCCGACCGACAATCTCTACGCGGTGCCGGTCATCGCCCGCGACGTCAAGGCCCATTACGCCAACGGCAACTGCATGGTGGTGTCGCCCGACGTCGGCGGCGTGGTGCGCGCCCGCTCGCTGGCCAAGCGCATCGACGCCCAGCTCGCCATCGTCGACAAGCGCCGCGAGCGCCCGGGCGAATCGGAAGTCATGAACGTCATCGGCGACGTCAACGGCAAGGACTGCCTGCTGTTCGACGACATCGTCGATTCCGGCGGCACGCTGTGCAACGCCGCCGAGGCGCTGCTGAACAAGGGCGCCAACAGCGTCACCGCCTATATCACCCACGGCGTGCTGTCCGGCGGCGCGGTGGCCCGCATCGCCGCCTCCAAGCTCAAGGAGCTGGTCATCACCGACTCCATCCAGCCCACCACCGCCATCAACGACGCGCCCAATATCCGCGTCCTGTCGATCTCCGACCTCATCGGCGAGGCCATCGCCCGCACGGCGGCGGAAGAATCGGTCTCCAGCCTCTTCGATTAAAACCCGCTTGGCCGCAGCGCCGCGCCCAGCCCGGCGGCGGCCAGCAGCGTCAGCGGCATGCCAAGCCGCAGGACGATCGACAAAAACGCCGCCGCGCCTGCGATCAGGACGGCGGCGTTGTCCATCGTGCTCCAGTCGGGCAGCGGCAGGCTGAGCGGGCCGAAGCGCCGCTCGCCCACCGCGCCGAACAGCACATGCAGCGCGAACCACAGCGCCAGATTGGCGATCACCACCGCCGCCGTCACCCCGCCCGGCATGGCGATCTGCGCCGCCGGCCCACCGAAGGACAGGAGCCCGATCCGGCCGAAAGTGACGAAAATTTCCCAAAGACCCGGCACGCGCGCTCCCCATCCGATCCAAGTCGAATGGCCGGACTTCATGACGGCGCGATGACGGCTATTCCGCCGCCGCGCCCTCCGCCTGCTCGTCGGGGGCGCTGGGGTCGCCCGGCGCGGTCTCGCAGTTGAGATCGGGGAAATTGACGATGCGCAGGCCCTTGAAATCGGTGCGCACGACCAGAAGCCCGCGCTCCTCGAAATAGGTGAGGAGCCGCCGCGCGCGGCTCAGCGAATGGGTGCCGTAGGCGCGCGCCAGCGCCGCGTCGGACGGACAGGGCGCGCCCGTCACCGCCGCCTGCGCCACGATCAGGAACACGCCCTGCACGTCGTCGGTCAGGCTTTCGGACAGGCTCAGCGCCTGCCGCCAGGTCTCGCCCGACGCCACGTCGGCCTCGACGCTCGCCTGCGCCACCGCCAGCCGGCGGCGGAAGGCCGGCAGCGCCAGCGGCTCGCCCGGCACGCGATGGATGCGGCAGCGCACCAGGAAATCCTGGTAGAGCACCGCCACCGAGCGGAAGGCGGCCTCAGGATCGTCGACGATCTCGCGCATCACCTTGTCGAGAAGCGCCTCGCGCTCGGCCTCGACGATGCCGGGGAACAGCGGCGCTTCCACGGGCTCGGCCTCCGCCCTGGGCTTCGCCACCTGCGCCAGGATGTCGGCCGTGGACGGCGGCGGTGGCGGCGGCGTCCGCCGGATCACGGGCCTGATCTCCTCCGGCGCGGGCGTGAAGATGAGGTCGCGCGCGTCCTCCGGCGCGTCGGGCAGCGGCGTGAGCTTGGGCGAGGACGAGCGCGCCGAGGTCTCCACCGCGCCGATCCGGATCGGCAGCGGCCGGCGCGACAAAGCCGGCCCCAGCGCCACGAAATGCCCGCGCTGCAGGTCGCGGAACATCTCCGCCTGCCGCCGCTCCATGCCGAGAAGATCGGCCGCGCGCGCCATGTCGATGTCGAGGAAGGTGCGGCCCATGAGGAAATTGGACGCCTCCGCCGCCACGTTCTTGGCGAGCTTGGCCAGCCGCTGCGTGGCGATGACGCCGGCGAGCCCGCGCTTGCGGCCGCGGCACATCAGGTTGGTCATCGCGCCCAGCGACAGTTTGCGCGCCTCGTCCGACACCTCGCCGGCGGCGGCGGGCGCGAAAAGCTGCGCCTCGTCCACCACCACCAGCATCGGATACCAATGGTCGCGCTCGGCGTCGAACAGCCCGCCCAGGAAGGCCGCCGCCGCGCGCATCTGCTGCTCGACGTCCAGCCCCTCCAGGTTGAGCACCACCGACACGCGATGCTGGCGGATGCGCCCGGCGATGCGGGTCAGCTCCGCCTCGCTGCGCTGCGCGTCCACCACCACATGGCCGTAGACGTCGGCCAAAGTGACGAAATCGCCCTCGGGATCGACGATGCATTGCTGCACCCAGGGCGCGCTCTGCTCCAGCAGCCGGCGCAGCAGATGCGACTTGCCGGAGCCGGAATTGCCCTGCACCAGAAGCCGCGTGGCGAGCAGTTCCTCGAGGTCGAGCATGGCCTGCTTGCCGGAGGCGGCGATCCCGCCCTGCGCTCCGCCCGCAACCGCTCCCATGTCGATTCCGACCTGCATTCCGTCCCCTCGTGATGGCTGAAACGACTCGCGCGGCCTCGCCGCCTGTCCGGCCTCCCCTATCATTTTTGACCGCGCCTGCGCCACCCGTTAAGGCGAAAAGCCCACAGAAGCCGCGTTCCGTACCCCTAACCCTTGCCTTCCCGCCCCCTTTCCAGTATAGGACCGCCATCCGCGTAGACACCCTTGGAGGCAACGCGGAGCGGAGCGGGCCCGGCCCTCATGAGAATGAGGGGCTATGGGGCTGTTTCGCGTCGTCCGTTTGCGGACGATCTCCAGTAACTGTTGAAAGGAATCGCCATGAGCGAGACTTACGTGCTCAAGGCCGAGCTGCGCGATCGGGTTGGTAAGGGGTCCTCCCGCGAAATTCGCCGCAACGGCCGTATCCCCGCCGTCATCTACGGCGACAAGCAGGAACCCGTCGCCATCACCGTCCCCTACAAGGAAGTCTATTACAAGATCCATGGCGGCGGCTTCAAGACGACGGTCGCCACGATCGACGTCGACGGCAAGCAGATCAAGGTCCTCCCCAAGGAATACCAGCTCGATCCGGTCCGCGACTTCCCGATCCATATCGACTTCCTGCGCGTCTCCGCGCGCTCGGTCGTGCATGTCAACGTTCCGGTCCACTTCAAGAACGAGGAAGCCGCTCCCGGCCTCAAGCGCGGCGGCGTGTTGAACATCGTTCGCCACGAAGTCGAGCTGATCGTTCCGGGCGACGCGATCCCCGAATTCATCGAAGCCGACCTGACCGGCCTCGACATCAATGACGGCGTGCATATCTCGGCCATCAAGCTGCCGAAGGGCGCGACGCCGGCGATCCACGACCGCGACTTCACCATCGCGACGATCGCCGCTCCGGCCGGCCTCAAGTCGGACGAAGCCGCGGAAGCCAAGGAAGCCGAGTAATCGCTTTCCGTATAGGGGGCCGAAACCATGCTGCTCATCGCAGGCCTTGGCAATCCCGGCCCCCAATACGCCCGCAACCGGCACAATATCGGTTTCATGGCGGCGGACGAGATATTCCGCCGCCATCGCTTTTCCAGCTGGCAGAAGAAGTTCCACGCCGAGATCGCCGACGGGACCGTCGACGGCGAGAAGGTGCTGCTCATCAAGCCGCAGACCTTCATGAACCTGTCCGGCCAGTCGGTGGGCGAGGCCATGCGCTTCTACAAGCTTTCCGCCGCCGACCTCGTCGTCGTCTATGACGAGCTCGACCTGCCGCCCGCAAAATTGCGCATCAAGACCGGCGGCGGCTCCGGCGGCCATAACGGCATAAAATCCATCGACGCGCATCTGCAATCCCTGCCCGGCGGAACCGCCTATCGCCGGCTGCGGCTCGGCATCGGCCATCCGGGCGTGAAGGCGCTGGTGCATAATTACGTGCTGGGCGATTTCGCCAAGGTCGACGGCGAATGGCTCGACCTGATGCTGGGCGCGGTCGCCGACAATGTCGGCCTGCTCGCCAGGGGCGAGGACAATTCCTTCATGAACCGCGTCGCGCTCGCCATGGGCGACGGCAACAGCCGGCCCAGCGGAACCAAGGCCGCCGACGCCCCCAAGGGCCAGAGCCACATCCGCCAGGCGCGCGCGGCCAAGCCGCAGGCCAACATCCCCGAAAGCGGCCCGATGGCCGACATGCTGAAACGGCTGTTCGGCAAGAAGGACTGACCGCGAGCCCCCCGCCTCTTGACGCTTCGCCACGCAATGGCGCATAGGCTCATCAACGCTATTTCTACGAGACAGGTAAGATCATGGGTTTCAAATGCGGCATCGTCGGCCTGCCCAATGTCGGCAAGTCGACGCTTTTCAACGCGCTGACCAAGACGGCCGCCGCGCAGGCCGCCAACTATCCCTTCTGCACCATCGAGCCGAACACCGGCGAGGTGGCCGTGCCCGACCCGCGCCAGACCGGGATCGCCCGCATCGCCGGCTCGAAGGAGATCATCCCCACCCGCATCAATTTCGTCGACATCGCCGGCCTGGTGCGCGGCGCGTCGAAGGGCGAGGGCCTCGGCAACCAGTTCCTCGCCAATATCCGCGAGGTGGACGCCATCGTCCATGTGCTGCGCTGCTTCGAGGATGACGACATCACCCATGTCGAGGGCCGCATCGACCCCGTCTCCGACGCCGAGACGGTGGAGACGGAGCTGATGCTGTCGGACCTCGAAAGCGTCGAGCGCCGCATCGTGCAGATCCGCAAGCGCGCCACCGGCAAGGACAAGGAGGCGCTGGCCGTGCTGCCGGTGATGGAGACGGCGCTGGAGCTTCTGCAGAACGGCAAGCCGGTGCGCCTGATGCTGAAGGACATCGCGCCGGACGATCTCCTCATCCTCAAGGGGCTCAACCTCCTCACCTCCAAGCCGGTGCTCTATGTCTGCAACGTCGCCGAGAGCGACGCCGCCAAAGGCAATGCGCATAGCGAGGCCGTCGCCGTCATGGCGAAGGAGCAGGGCGCGCAGACGGTGATCATCTCCGCGGCGATCGAGGCCGAGGTGGCGCAGCTTCCCGACGAGGAGGCCAGGGAATATCTCGACAGCATGGGGCTGGAGGAGCCGGGCCTCGACCGGCTGATCCGCGCCGGCTACACGCTGCTCGACCTCATCACCTATTTCACCGCCGGCCCGAAGGAGACGCGCGCCTGGACCATCCGCCGCGGCACCAAGGCCCCGGCGGCGGCGGGCGTCATCCACACCGATTTCGAGCGCGGCTTCATCCGCGCCCAGACCATCGCCTATGAGGACTATGTGAAATATAATGGCGAGGTGGGCGCCAAGGAGGCCGGCAAGGCCCGCGACGAAGGCAAGGAATATGTCGTCCATGACGGCGACGTGATGCTGTTCCGCTTCAACACCTGACGACGAGGCCGCCCGCGAGGCGGCCTTTTTCGTTCCGAGGAGGATTGCGCATGGATGCTCCGAAACCCGCCCTGAAATATGCTTACGAGGATTTCGCGCCCGGCCTGACGCTGCCGCTCGGGCCGCGCGCCGTGAGCAAGGAGGAAATCCTCGATTTCGCGCGCGAATACGACCCGCAGCCCTTCCATCTCGACGAGGCGGCCGGCAAGGCGAGCCCGCTCGGCGGGCTGGCGGCCTCGGGCTGGCACACGCTGTCGCTCTTGATGCGCATGATGTGCGACAGCTACCTCAACGACTCCACCTCGCAGGGCGCGCCCGGCGTCGAGTTCAACCGCTGGAAAAAGCCGGTCCTGGCCGGCGACGTTCTGTCCGGCCTCACCACCGTGATCGAGCGGCGCACTTTGCGCTCGCGGCCGGGGATCGGCCTGGTGACGCTCCAGCACGAGCTGGTCAACCAGCGCGGCGAGATCGTGTGCGAGCTGCGCCACGGCGCCTTCTTCGCGCTGCGCCGCCCGCCGGAAAGCGAGGCCGCATGAGCTTCGTCGAGGAGTATCTGGGGCTGGAGCGCGTGCTCGGCAGCCACACCTTCACCGCCGAGGACATCGTCCGCTTCGCGGAGAAATTCGACCCGCAGCCCTTCCATGTCGACCCGGAAGCGGCGAAAGCGAGCCTGTTCGGCGGCCTCTGCGCCTCCGGCTGGCACGTCACCGCCGTGTTCATGAAGCTCAACGTCGCCTCCCTCGCCGCCGAGCTGCGCAAGGCGGCCGAGCGCGGCGAGAAGCTTCCCGTCTTCGGCCCCTCCCCCGGTTTCGAGAACCTCGCCTGGCTGAAGCCCGTCTTCCCCGGCGACACGCTGACCTACAGGCGCACGGCGAAAAAACTCCGCCCCCTCGTCTCGCGCCCGGGTTGGTCGATGCTCACCTTCTTCACCACCGCCGACAACCAGCACGGCGAACAGGTGCTCCGCTTCGAGAGCGCCGCGATGGTGAAGCTGCCGGATTGAGGCGGGCGGAATACGCTCCGGGAGACGGGAATGAGGGAATGGCAGACGGCGGCCTCCGCGCCCGTCTGCAACGTCAGCTTGATGGCTTCCGCCCTCCGGCCGTGGCGATCGGATTATCGGCTGGATTGAAGCGCACGGTCCCACCCAGGGCGCGCGCGTCCGGGGATGCGCGGGCCTCAATCGCCCTCGAAGGCGACCAGCGTGCGCACCGGGACGCCGAGCGCTTCCAGCTTCTTGCGGCCGCCGAGGTCGGGCAGGTCGATGACGAAGCAGGCGGCGACGATTTCGGCGCCCATTTGCAAGAGCAGCTTGGCGGCGGCTTCGGCGGTGCCGCCGGTGGCGATCAGGTCGTCGACCAGGATGATGCGCTCGCCCTTCTCGATGGCGTCGCGATGCATCTCCATCTCGTCGATGCCGTATTCGAGGCTGTAGGCGATGCGCACCGTGTCGCGCGGCAGCTTGCCCTTCTTGCGGATCGGCACGAAGCCGGAGGAGAGCTGGTGCGCGATGGCGCCGCCGAGGATGAAGCCGCGCGCCTCGATGCCCGCCACCTTGTCGACCTTGGTGCCGGCGTAGGGATAGACCAGCTCGTCCACCGCGCGGCGGAAGGCGCGCGCGTCGCCCATCAGCGTGGTGACGTCGCGGAACTGCACGCCGGGCTTGGGATAATCCGGGATGGTGCGGATCGAATCCTTCAACGTGGCCTTGAACGCCTGTTCCATCGTCTGTCCTTTCCTCATGTCGAGCGCCTGTTCAACCACGATCCCGCGCCCGCGCCAAGCGCTTTATCGGCGGACGCAAAAAAGGGCGCACCGGGCGCCCTTTTTTCGCGATCCATGACCGGATCAATGCTGCACGTCGGACCAAATCTGCCGCTTGGCGATATAGGCCAGCCCCGCGAACAGGATCAGGAACACCATGACGCGGAAGCCCGTGCGCTTGCGGTCCTCCAGATGCGGCTCGGCGGTCCACATCAGGAACGCCGCCACGTCGCGCGCATACTGGTCCACCGTCTGCGGCGAGCCGTCGTCATAGGTGACCTGGCCGTCGCTGAGCGGCTTGGCCATGGCCAGCGCCTTGGCGGAGATGAAATAGGGGTTGTAATGCGTGCCCTCGGCGATGGTCATGCCGGCCGGCGGCTGCTCGTCGAACCCGGTCAGCAGCGAGTGGATATAGTCCGGCCCGCCCTCGTTGTACTGGGTGAAGATATCGAAGATGAAGGTCGGGAAGCCGCGCTCCACCGCGCGCGCCTTGGCGATCAGCGACAGGTCGGGCGGGGCGGCGCCGTGATTGGCGGCGGCCGCCGCGGCCGGGTTGGCGAACGGCGCCGGGAAATGGTCGGTCGGCAGGCCCTTGCGGGTGAACATCTCGCCTTCGCCGTTGGGGCCGTCCTGCACGTCGTATTGCGAGGCGAGCGCCTTCACCTGCTCCTGCGAATAGCCCAGGTCCTGCAGCGTGCGGAACGCCACCAGGTTGAGCGAATGGCAGGCCGAGCAGACTTCCTTGTAGACCTTCAGGCCGCGCTGGAGCTGGCCCTTGTCGTAATGGCCGAAGGGGCCGGCGAAGGTCCATTTCTCCTGCTTGGGATGGTGGATCGGGAAATGCTCGGGCTCGGCCGGATTGCCGCCCTCCTCGGCCAGCGCGCCGCCCATGGCGACGCCGAGCGCGAGCAGCGGCGCGATGCCGAGGCCGGCGATAGTCTTGAAGAAGTTTTTCATCGTGACGTCCTTCATGTCTTTCGCTGGCTCAGCCGTTGATCTGCGCCGCGGGGATCGCCGAATGGCCGTCGTGCTTTTCCAGCACCGCTTCGGTGATCGAGTTCGGCAGGCGCTTCGGCGTCTCGATCAGGCCGAGCACCGGCATGATGACGATGAAGAAGGCGAAGTAGTAGAGCGTGCCGCACTGGGCGAGCGCCACATAGAGCCCCTCCGCCGGGCGCGAGCCCAGCCAGCCGAGGAAGATGGCGTTGACGACGAACAGCCAGAAGAACAGCTTGAACCACGGGCGATAGACCGCCGAGCGCACCTTGGACGTGTCGAGCCACGGCACCACGAACAGGATGGCGATGGAGCCGAACATGGTCAGAACGCCGCCGAGCTTGGAGTCGATCGGGCCGATGTTGAAGGTGATGGCGCGCAGCATCGCGTAGAAGGGCAGGAAGTACCATTCCGGCACGATATGGGCGGGCGTCTTCAGCGAATCGGCCGGGATGTAGTTGTCCGGGTGGCCGAGGAAGTTCGGCATGTAGAAGACGAAATAGGCGAAGAAGACGAAGAAGACCAGCGCCCCGAAAGCGTCCTTGATGGTGGCGTAGGGCGTGAAGGGCAGCGTGTCGGTCTTCGACTTGACCTCGATGCCGGTCGGGTTGGTCTGGCCGGTGACGTGCAGCGCCCAGACGTGCAGGACGACGACGCCGGCGATCATGAAGGGCAGGAGGTAATGCAGCGAGAAGAAGCGGTTGAGCGTCGGGTTGTCGACCGCGAAGCCGCCGAGCAGGAGCTGCTGGATCGGCTCGCCGATCACCGGGAAGGCGGTGAAGAAGCCGGTGATGACGGTGGCGCCCCAGAAGGACATCTGGCCCCAGGGCAGCACGTAGCCCATGAAGGCGGTGGCCATCATCAGGAGGAAGATCACCACGCCGAGGATCCACAGAAGCTCGCGCGGCGCCTTGTAGGAGCCGTAATAGAGCCCGCGGGCGATGTGGAGATAGACGGCGACGAAGAAGAAGGACGCGCCGTTGGAGTGCATGTAGCGCAGGAGCCAGCCGGAATTGACGTCGCGCATGATCTTTTCGACGGAGACGAAGGCGATGCCCGTATCCGCCGCGTAATGCATGGCCAGCACGATGCCGGTGACGAGCTGGGCGATGAGCATGAAGCTCAGGATGCCGCCGAAGGTGTACATGTAGTTCAGATTGCGCGGCGTCGGATAGGCGACGAAGGAATCGTAAACCAGGCGCGGCAGCGGAAGCCGCTCGTCCACCCATTTCTCAATGCCGGTCTTCGGCGTATATGTGGAGTGTCCACCACTCATATCTTCTCTCCCCAAGACCTGACTTAGCCGATCCTGACGACCGTGTTGGAAGTGAACGCATATTGCGGAATGTGCATGTTCTCCGGCGCCGGGCCGGTGCGGATGCGGCCCGCCGTGTCGTAGGTCGAGCCGTGGCACGGGCAGAACCAGCCGCCGAAGGCGCCGGATTCGCCGAGCGGCACGCAGCCCAGATGGGTGCAGACGCCGATCATGACCAGCCAGTTCTCCTTGTCCTTCCCGGCGGAGCGGGCGACGTCGGTGGCCTGGGCGTCGGGCGGCAGGTTGGCGTTGCGGGCGATCGGGTCCTTGAGGTCGGTCAGGGCGGCCTTCTGGGCCTCCTCGATCTCCTTGGGCGTGCGGTTGCGGATGAAGACCGGCTTGCCGCGCCACTTGACCGTCAGCGAGGCGCCGGGCTGGAGCGAGGAGACGTCGACCTCGATCGACGCCGCCGCGAGCGTGGACGCGTCGGGGCGCATCTGGTCGATGAAGGGCCATGCCAGCCCGCCGACCCCGACGACACCGGCCATTCCCGTCGCAATATACAGAAAATCACGCCGTGTCGGTTCAGCCGTGTCGTGTACGCTCACGTGCCAACTCCTTTTCAAGCTGCAAGTTCAATTGAATTCTCCCCTCGCCCGCGCTCGCGCCAGGCCGAAAGACGGCGGCGGCGCGCGCAAGACGAAATTCCCTCCATTTCGCCTCCCGGTTTAGGCGGGAAGAAAAGCCTTGTCCAGACGCCAAGTCCTTATGACGGCACGATGTCGCAGGTCCGCGCGCAAGCGCCATAAGACGCGCATGGGCGCGCAAACGCGCCCGGTGGGCATGGCTCAAATCGGGGGCTCGTTTCGTGGGGGCGTCACTGCGCCGCGTCTTGGGTTTCCGGGGTTCCCGGCGCGTCGAAGCCGAGGAAGCCGCCCGACTGGCGCGCCCACAGGCCGGCGTAGATGCCGCCCAGCGCCACCAGCTCCTCATGCGTGCCGTCCTCGACGATGCGGCCCTCGTCCATCACCACCAGCCGGTCGAGCGCGGCGATGGTGGAGAGCCGGTGCGCGATGGCGATCACCGTCTTGCCCTCCATCAGCGTGTTGAGGCTGTCCTGGATCGCCGCCTCCACCTCCGAATCGAGCGCCGAGGTGGCCTCGTCCAAGATGAGGATCGGCGCGTCCTTCAGCATCACCCGCGCGATGGCGAGGCGCTGGCGCTGGCCGCCCGAAAGCTTGACGCCGCGCTCGCCGACATGGGCGTCGAGGCCGCGCCGGCCCTTGAGGTCGGTGAGCTCGGGGACGAAGCGGTCGGCCTGCGCCAGCCGCACGGCGCGCTCCAGCATCGCCTCGGTGGCGTCGGGCCGGCCGTAGAGGATGTTCTCGCGCACCGAGCGGTGCAGGAGCGACGTGTCCTGCGTCACCATGCCGATATTGGCGCGCAGGCTGTCCTGCGCCACCCTGGCGATGTCCTGCCCGTCGATGAGGATGCGGCCCTGCTCCAGGTCGTAGAAGCGCAGAAGCAGGTTGACCAGCGTCGACTTGCCGGCGCCGGAGCGCCCCACAAGCCCCACCTTCTGCCCGGCCGGGACGGTCAGCGACAGGTTCTCGATCACCCCGCCGCCCTTGCCGTAATGGAAGCCGATGCGGTCGAAGCTGAGCGCGCCCTTGTTGACCTTCAGGGCCGGCGCGCCGGGGACGTCCACCACGGCGTGGGCGCGCGCGATGGTGGTGATGCCGTCCTGCACCGTGCCGATATTCTCGAACAGCGCCGACATCTCCCACATGATCCATTGCGACATGCCGTTGAGGCGCAGCGCCAGGCCGATGCCCACCGCCACCGCGCCGATGCTGATCGCCTCGCCGAGCCACAGGCCGATGCCGATGGCGCCGACGGCGAACAGAAGCAGGCAGTTGGCGAGATAGAGCGTGAAATGGAACAGCGTGACGAGCCGCATCTGCCCGTGCACCGCGCCCATGAAGTCGTCGAGGCTCTCGCGGACGTAGGATTCCTCGCGGCTCGAATGCGAGAACAGCTTTACGGTGGCGATATTGGTGTAGCTGTCGACGATGCGCCCGGTCATGGTCGAGCGCGCGTCGGCCTGCCGCTCGGAGATCACCCGCAGGCGTGGGATGAACAGGCGCAGCAGCGCGACATAGGCCGCGAGCCACAAGGCGAAGGGCAGCATCAGCCGCCAGTCGGCGGAAGCGGCGATGAACAGCGTGCCGGCGAAATAGACGACGACGTAATTGAGCACGTCGAGGAGCTTGATCACCGTCTCGCGCACGGCGAGCGCGGTCTGCATCAGCTTGGTCGAGATGCGCCCGGCGAACTCGTCCTGGAAGAAGGCCATCGACTGGCGGATCAGGTAGCGATGCATCAGCCAGCGGATGCGCATCGGATAATTGCCGAGCAGCGTCTGATGGATGAGGAGCGAATGCAGGAGCACCACCGCCGGCAGGCCGACCAGCACCACGCCGCCGATCAGCGCCAGCCGCCAGCCCTCGTTGGCGAGGAACGTCTCGCGCGACTGGCCCGACAGCCAGTCGACGATATTGCCGAGAAAGGCGAACAGCGACACCTCGATGACCGCGATCAGCGTCGCGAACACCGCCATGCCGAGGATCCACGGCCACGCGCCGCGCGTATAGAAAAGACAGAACGCCACCAGCCCGCGCGGCGGCTCGCGCGGGGTTTCCTGCGGATAGGCGTCCAGGCGCTGTTCGAACCACTGAAACATGGGGGTGAGTCTTAGAGAGGAGAAGCGCATTTGCCAAGCCCGCGATCGGAACAAACCGGGAATATTTTCGCCCTTGCGACGGGGCGGAATGTGGGCTACGCGCTTCGGATGCAATTGCGCGTCGCCCTCTACCAGCCCGACATTCCCGGCAACACCGGGACCATCCTGCGCATGGCCGCCTGCCTGGGCTTCGCGGTCGACCTGATCGAGCCGGCCGGCTTCGACGTCTCCGACCGGGCGCTGAAGCGCGCCGGCATGGACTATCTCGAACAGGCGGCGCTGACCCGCCACGCCGACTGGAGCCGTTTCGACGACCGGCGCCGGCGCGAGGGCCGCCGGCTGGTGCTGCTGACCACCGGGGCTGCGACCGCCTACACCGATTACCGCTATCGCGACAACGACATCCTGCTGTTCGGGCGCGAATCGGCCGGCGTTCCCGCCTCGGTGCACGACGCCGCCGACGAGCGGCTTCTCATTCCGATGGTTCCGGGCGCGCGCTCGCTCAACCTCGCCGTCACCGTCGCCATGGCCGCCGGCGAGGCGCTGCGGCAGCGAAATAACGCCTAATCCGCCGTCGGCAGGCGGCGCATGGTGAATTCGATCATGTCGTCGGGAAGCTGGCGCCAGCTTTCGATCTCGGTCCAGTAGGCGGCCTTGGGAAAGGCGTCGAACCATTCGCGCGCCTTGGCGCGCGCCGCCTGACGCGGCAGCGCGAAGGTCTCGCGCACGAAGCCGTCGCGCGGCGGGCGGTTTTTTCCCGCGCGGCTGTCGCGCAACTGCTTGCGCAGGCCTTCGAGCGGCGGGCTGGGCGGTCTTGCGGCCATGCGATGCTCCCGGATCGCGATCCTTTCCATTCCCTGTGCGGGAAAGATAGGGTCGCGCCGGCGCGATGGCGAGTCTTTTCCGCGCGCGCCGCGCTATGTCTTTGTTTCCGCCGCGTTTCCGCGGCGCCGAATCTCGCCCTCCGGCCGCAGAATGCTCTAGGCGCGACCGGCCGCTTTTGCTAAGCCGGGGAAGAATGACGCCATGCCCGTCGAGCGCTTGATCCGGGCCGGGAAGGAAAGAAACACCATGCGACGCGACGACATCCCCGCCATCATCCCGCACGACATCGAGGACAAGAAGCGGGCGGCGCAGGCCTGGTTCGAGGAATTGCGCGACCGCATCTGCGCCGGCTTCGAGCAATTGGAGGACGAGCTTCAGGGGCCGCTCTCCGACCGCGCGCCGGGCCGCTTCGTCCGCACGCCCTGGCGCAAGGACGAGGGCCGCGGCGGCGGCGGGACGATGGCGCTGATGCATGGCCGTGTCTTCGAGAAGGTCGGCGTGCACGTCTCCACCGTGCATGGCGAGTTCTCGCCCGAATTCCGCCAGCAGATCCCCGGCGCCGAGCAGGACCCGCGCTATTGGGCCAGCGGCATATCGCTGATCGCCCATCCGCAGAACCCCAACGTGCCGGCCGTGCACATGAACACGCGCATGGTGGTGACGACGCGGCAATGGTTCGGCGGCGGCGCCGACCTAACGCCGGTGCTCGACCGCCGGCGCACGCAGGACGATCCCGACACGCAGGCCTTCCACAAGGCGCTCAAATTCGTCTGCGACAAGCATGGCGGCGTGGTCGACCACCAGCGCGTGAAGGACTGGTGCGACGAATATTTTTACCTGCCGCATCGCGACGAGCCGCGCGGCGTCGGCGGCATCTTCTACGACTGGCTGCATTCGCCGGAGGAAAAGGGCGGCTGGGACGCCGATTTCGCCTTCACCCGCGACGTCGGGCGCGGCTTCTCGGTGGTCTATCCGCATCTGGTGCGGCGCAACTTCAACCTGGACTGGACCGACGCCGACCGCGACGAACAGCTCGTCCGCCGCGGCCGCTATGTCGAGTTCAACCTGCTCTACGACCGCGGCACCATCTTCGGCCTCAAGACCGGCGGCAATGTCGGTTCCATCCTGTCCTCCATGCCGCCCGTGGTGAAATGGCCTTAAGCCGCGGCCGTCTCAGCGGCTTTTCAGCTCCATGAAGCGGATGCGGTTGTTGAAGGGGTCGATGACCGTCATTTCGAGCCGCGTCCCCTCGTCCTCGATCCCCGGCCGCATGTAGCGGTAGTTTTTGGCCGCGAGCTCCTTCTGGAAGTCGCTGAGGCCGGTCATGTAGACGCACATATTGCCGCCGGGCGTGGCGTCGCCCGCATGTTCGGAAAGATGCAGCCGCAGCCCGGAGCGCGAGACTTGCATATAGAGCGGGAAATCGTCGCCGTAGCGGTGCTCCCAGTCGACGGCGAAGCCGAGGAAATCGAGATAGAACTCGTTCGCCTTGGCGACGTCGAAGATGCGGACGATGGGAACCGCCTGTTCGAGGACGATTCCGCCGCCGGCGGCCCTCTCCTCGTCGATCTTCGCCGAAAGCACGTTCCAGCTCGGCAACCCGAACTGGCGGGCGACGATCTCCAGCGCCTCGCTATGGGTGATGGTCACGTCGCGGGCGGCGAGCGCCTCCCGCATGGCTTTGGCCATGGCCTTTGAATCGCGATGGTCGCGCATGTCCGTTCCTCGTCACGGCGAAGCCCTCGTCAGCGCCCGCATTGCCAACGCCTTCGCCCGACGGTTGAACGGTCAGGAAGGAGTGCGGAGGCGTTCGCCATGTCCGAAAGGACGCGGGCTGCCGGCCGCCTCCGGCCGTGGGATCAGAGTAGCGTGTGCCGCAGCGATTGTCATCCCGGAAGGCGCGCGGCCCTCATGCGCCGAACGCGGGATGATAGCCGACCGCGCCGCACGGGACCTCCACCCCGAAACACAGCGACTGGAAATAATGCGGCGGAAAGCCCGGCAATGTCAGCCGCCCGTCGGCCCGGAAGCCGAAGCGGCCGTAATAGGCCGGATCGCCCAGCACGACGCAGCCCTCGCCGCCGTCCCGTTTCAGCCGGGCCAGCCCCTCGCGGATCAGCGCGCCGCCGATCCCCTCGCCTTGCCGCGCCGGCAGGACGGAGACCGGGCCGAGGCCGAACCAGCCGCCCGCCGCGCCCGCGATGGTCACCGGCGAAAAGGCGACGTGGCCGATAAGCGCCCCGCCATCCTCGGCCACCAGCGACAGCGTCAGCGCGGAAGCGGCGCGCAATGCGTCGACCAGCGCGCCCTCGCCGCCGTCGCCATGCGGCGCGTCGCGAAAGGCCGCGTCGGTCAGCCGGCGGATTTCGGCGGCGTCGTCCGGGCGTTCCGGGCGGAGGGCAAAGGTCAAGCGAGCATCAGGCCTTGGGCCGGTTGCGCAGCTTCTCGGCCTCGGCGTAGAACTTCTTTTCCCATTCCTTGTGATTGTCGAGCCCCTCCTTGATGAAGGGGGTGAAGATCGCAAGGTTCATCAGGCACCAGTTGACGAAGCGGGCCGGGAATTTCAGCGGCTTGACGAAATCGACGAACAGCACCACGCGCGTCTTGTCGGTGTGGTTCCAGGCCTCGTGCTCATAGGCGTCGTCGAAGATCAGCACCTTGCCTTCTTCCCAATGGCAGACCTGCTTGTCGACGCGGATCGCCAGCTTGTCGTGCGGCTCCGGCACGATCAGGCCCAGATGCAGGCGCAGCACGCCGTTATAGGGGCCGCGATGCGGCGGCAGGTGCTTGCCCGGCTCGAAGATCGAGAACATGGCCGTCGTCAGGCCAGGGATCTTGTTGACGATGCGCCAGGTCTCGGGGCAGGCCTTGATGTTCTGCTCCGACTTCACGCCGAAGCCGAGGAGAAAGAACGTCTTCCAGCGCGTGTCGGAGGAGATGGTCTTCACGTCGGTGGAGATGTCGTGGAAGGAGGGCAGCTCGCTCTGGCGCGTCAGCACCTGCTCCAGCTCGCTGCGGATGGCGCGCCATTCCTTCTCGATGTCCGCCGCCCAGGGGAAGGTGGCGTTGTCGTAGACCGGCGGATTGCCGAGCCTGGCGTATTTCAGGTTGAGGCTTTCGGCCCAGGCCACGATGCCCATGAAGAAACGGGTGACGCGGCTCGGCCGGTCCATCGGCGCGATGCCGCTGGTGCCGAAGTTCTGGCTCGGCCCGGAGGCCCCGGAAGCGCTGTCGTTCTTGGCGGAAGCGTCGGAATTGGACATGGCCGTATCTTTCAAAAAAACCCCGCATCGCCGGGCTTACGGGCCCGGCGGCGCTGCTCGATGGGGAAAGCAATGCGCTTTCTGTCGTTTGTTAGTCAAGTTTTTCCAGAAGCCGTTCACGGTCAAGTGTAAAACCGCTTTCGATCCAGATCGCCTCCAATCGGCGCAGTTTTTCGCCCAGTTCCGGGCCTTTCGGCAAGCCCAGCGCCAGCAGGTCGCCGCCGGTGACGGGGAATTGCGGCGGCTCGTAGCCTTCCGCCGCCTCCAGGAGCCGCGCCAGCGCGCCGGCGCGAATCATCGCCTCGTCGCGGGCCCCGGCCTCGCCGCGCGCCGCCGCATAGGCGAGCCGGATGCGGTCGACCACCGCCTGCCGGCTGCCGCGATAGATCGCCTTTTTCAGCCCCGGTTCCGACAGTTCCGGCCGCACCGCGTCGGCGCGCGCCCAGGCCTCCAGCCGCGCCCGCTCGCTGTTGGACATTTTGAGCCTTTTGCCCAGCGCCTCCATGCGGACGGCGTCGGGCGGCACGATGCTTTCGAGCCTGAGCAGCGGATCGGCCGGCCAGCCGAGGTCGCTTTCGGTCCGCGCCAGGGCGTGGATGGCGTCGATGCCCCATTTGCCGCTTTCCGGCAGCACGAGGTCGAGCACGCCCGCCTGCCGCATCCACAGGAGCGCCCGCGACGGGTCGGGCGCGGAGAGAAGCTTTTTCAATTCCGCCCAGACGCGCTCGGCGGAGAGCTGCTTCACCCCCTCCTTGAGCCGCGCGCTGGCGCGCAGGCCCTCCGCCTCGGGCCGGCCGGCGCCGTACCAGGCGAAGAAGCGGAAGAAGCGCAGGATGCGCAGATAGTCCTCGCGGATGCGCGTCTCGGCGTCGCCGATGAAGCGCAAGGTTCGGCTTTCGACGTCGGCGAGCCCGCCGACGAGGTCGATCACCGCGCCCCGGGCGTCGACATAGAGCGCGTTGATGGTGAAGTCGCGCCGCTCGGCGTCGGCCTTCCAGTCCGTGCCGAAGGCCACCTTGGCGCGCCGCCCGTCGGTCTCGACGTCCTGGCGCAGCGTCGTCACCTCGAAGGGCTGGCCCATCGCCACCACCGTCACCGTGCCGTGCTCCATGCCGGTCGGCACCGGCTTGAAGCCGGCCGCCTTGGCGAGCCGCGCCGTCTCCTCCGGCGGATGCGTGGTGGCGAGGTCGACGTCGCTGACCGGCGCGTTCAAAAGCGTGTTGCGCACCGCGCCGCCCACCACGCGCGCCTCGCCGCCCTCGCGGTTGAGCGCGGAAAACAGCGCCTGCAAGGGCCTGGAGCGGAACCAGTCCGCATGGGAAAGATCGATGCCGCTCACCCGTAGAGCCTTTCGTAAAGTCCGCGCAATATGCCCGCCGTCACGCCCCAGATGAAGCGTTTCTCATAGGGCATGGCGTAATAGAACCGTTCCCGGCCGCCCACCACCCGGCTTTCGCGCCGGTGGTTGGCCGGGTCCATCAGGAAGGACAGCGGCGCCTCGAAGATGTCCGCCACCTCGTCGGCGTTGGGGACGAGGTCGAAGGGCGTCCGCACCACGCCCAGCACCGGCGTGATCGAGAAGCCGCTGCCGGTGAGATAGCGCGGCAGGCGGCCGACGATCTCGATCCGGTCGGCGGCAAGCCCGATCTCCTCCGCCGCCTCGCGCAGCGCCGCCCGCTCGGCCGTGCCGTCGTCGGGGTCGACCGCGCCGCCGGGAAAGGCGATCTGCCCGGCGTGCTTGCGCAGCTTCTCCGTGCGCTGGGTCAGGAGCACGGTGGCCTCGGCGCGGTCCACCACCGGGATCAGCACCGCCGCGTCGCGCAGGGTGGCGGTGGAAAGCCGCGCCGCATAGTCGGGATTGAGCGCATGGTCGCCGGTGTCGGCGAGCCCGTCGAGCCGGAACGCCCGCGCCCGCCGGGCGAAATCCGCCGCCGAAAAACCGTTCATCGCAGCGCCGCCGCCAGCGCGTCCGCCGGCATGATGGGGAAGACCGCCCCGCCCGAGCGCACGGCGAAACAGGCGACGCCCCCGACCTCGATCTCCTCGCCCAGCGCCGCGATGTCGTACATCACCGCCCGCGTCGCCAGCGCCTCCAACCGCCCGCGCACCAGCACATAGGGCTTCAGCCCGCCGTCGGCGGCGAGGGCGAAGCGCAGCGGATGCTCCGGCCCCGCCTCCACCACGTCGCCGACATTGGTGCGGAAGGTGAGCGCCTGCGCCGCGCCCTCGCCCGAGACCTGCATCTCGACGGCGAGGAAGGGCGCGTCCTCGACGCGGATGCCGACCTTTTCCGCCGGGGTCACCAGATAGGTTTTTCCGTCCGCGTCCTTGCGCAGCACGGTCGAGAACAGCCGCACGAGTTGCTTGCGGCCGATCGGCGTGCCCATGTAGAACCACGTTCCGTCGGCGCGGATCTCCATGTCGATGTCGCCGCAGAAATCGGGATTCCAGCGCTCCACGGGCGCCGCGCCGCGTTCCTTCTCCGCCGGCCCGGCATGGGCGTCGGCATGGGCGCGCGCGATCAGCGCCTCCAGCCCGCCGGCCCCGGAAACGTCCCGCATCGCGTTTTGCGGCGCATTGTCGCCGCCGGGGGTGCTTTTTCTCATCCGACTCGGTTATTCCTGCGCAAACATGTCGTGAGTCATGAAATAGTCACCGTTTCGCGGCTTGTCAGCATATATAACGATTTCGCCCGCCCGATGGCGGGGCCATAGCGAGGTGCAGGAATGAGCGTTCACACGCCGGAAGCCGCAGACGCGGGCCGGATCGTCGCCGAGGCCGAGCGCGCGCTGGCCGATATCGCGCGCATCCGCGAAAACGTCGCCGCCGTGATCTTCGGGCAGGAAAGCGTGGTCGAGCGCACGCTGACGGCGATCCTCGCCGGCGGCCACGCGCTTCTGGTCGGCGTGCCGGGCCTGGCCAAGACCAAGCTGGTCGAGACGCTGGGCCTGGTGCTGGGGCTCGAAGGCCAGCGCATCCAGTTCACGCCCGACCTGATGCCCTCCGACATCATCGGCTCGGAGGTGATGGAGCAGGACGCCGACGGCCGCCGCTCCTTCCGCTACGTCAAGGGCCCGGTCTTCGCGCAATTGCTGATGGCCGACGAGATCAACCGCGCCTCGCCGCGCACCCAGTCGGCGCTGCTGCAGGCGATGCAGGAATATCACGTCACCGTCGCCGGCAAGCGCTACGACCTGCCCGCGCCCTTCCACGTGCTCGCCACCCAGAACCCGCTGGAGCAGGAAGGCGCCTATCCGCTGCCCGAGGCGCAGCTCGACCGCTTCCTGATGCAGATCGACATCCTCTATCCCGACCTCGACGCCGAGCGCCGCATTCTTCTCGAGACCACCGGCGTCGCCGAGGCCCGGCCCGAAGCCGTGCTCGACGCCGCCCGCCTGCGCGAGATGCAGATGCTGGTGCGGCGCATGCCCGTGCCCGAGACCGTGGTCGAGGCGATCCTCAACCTCGTGCGCTCCGCCCGCCCCGGCGCCGACAACGCGCATGCGCGCGACCACATCTCCTGGGGCCCCGGCCCGCGCGCCAGCCAGGCGCTGATGCTCTGCGCCCGCGCCCGCGCGCTCTATGACGGCCGCTTCGCGCCCTCGGTCGACGACGTGCGCGCGCTGGCCGAGCCGGTGCTCCAGCACCGCATGGCGCTCAATTTCGCCGCGCGCGCCGACGGCGTCGCCATGCGCGACGTCATCGCGGCGCTGGTCAAGGCCGCGCTCTGATGGTCGTCGGCGCCGCGGTTTCCGCCTCCGACCGCCGGGAGCGGCTGGCCCGCGCGCATGCGCGCGCGGCGGCCGTCCCCGACCTTCTGGTCGAGGCGCGCCGCGTCGCCAACACCGTCAACAACGGCTGGCACGGCCGCCGCCGGCGCGGTCCGGGCGAGAATTTCTGGCAGTTCCGCCCCTATGTGGAGGGCGAATCGCTCGCCCGCGTCGACTGGCGCCGCTCGGCCCGCGACGACCATGTCTATCTGCGCGACCGCGAATGGGAATCGGCGCATACGGTCTGGCTCTGGTGCGACCTGTCGCCCTCCATGCTGTTCCGCTCCGCCTTCGCGCCGGTCTCCAAGGAGGCGCGCGCGCTGCTTATCACCCTGGCGCTGGCCGAGCTTCTGTCGCGCGCCGGCGAGCGCATCGGCTGGCCTAGCCTGCTGCCGCCCTTCGCCGCCCGCGACGGCGCCGAGCGGCTGGGCGTGGCGCTGACCCACGCCGCCCCTGAAGGCCTGGAGCTCGGCCCCGTCCGCCGCTTCAGCGACGTGGCGCTGGTCTCGGATTTCCTCCAGCCGGTGGAGGAGACCATCGATCTTCTGGAGCGGCTGGCGCGGCGCGGCGCGCGCGCCCATCTGGTCGAGGTCGCCGACCCCGCCGAGGAAAGCTTTCCCTATGCCGGCCGCACCGAGTTCCGCGATCCCGAGACCGGCGCCACGCTGCTCGCCGGCCGCGCCGAGACCTATGCCGAGGATTATCGCCGCCTTTACGCGGCCCGCCGCGCCACGCTGAGCGATTTCTGCAAGCGGCTCGGCTGGAGCTTCATCCCGCACCGCACCGACCGCCCGGCGGCGGAAGCGCTGGCGCGGCTGCACGCGGCGCTGAGCGCGCCGGCGCAGGGAGCCCGCCCGTGAATGCGCTTCTGAACGCCCTGCCGCTCGGCTTCGGCGCGCCGCTGGTGCTCGCGGGCCTGCTGGCGCTGCCCGTCATCTGGTGGCTGCTGCGCATGACGCCGCCGCGCCCGCAGCAGGAGGTCTTTCCGCCGCTGCGCATCCTGGCGGCGCTGTTCCGCCGCGACGAGGTTCCCTCGAAAAGCCCGTGGTGGATGACGTTGCTGCGGCTCGCCATCGCCGCGCTGGTGGTCTGCGCCCTGGCCGCGCCGGTCTGGAACCCGCGCCCGGCAGCGCTTTCGGGCCAAGGCCCGCTCGCCGTCCTGATCGACAATGGCTGGGCCGCCGCCGAGGACTGGCCGCGCCGCGTCGACGCCGCCGGAAGGCTGATCGCCGACAATCCTGGCGGCCGCTTCTATGTGCTGGGCTCCGCCGAGCCGGCCAACGCCGAGATCGGCCCCTATGACGGCCCGCGCGCCGTCGAAAGGCTGCGCGCGCTCGCCCCCCGCCCCGTTCCCGTCGACCGCAAGGCCGCCTTCGACCGCCTCGCCGCCGTGACCGGAAGCGAGCGGCTGCGTTTGGCCTTCCTCGACGACGGGCTGGCCGCGCCCGGCGACGCCGATCTGTTCAAGCCGCTCGAATCGCGCCTTCTGGGCGTCACCTGGTATCGCGCCGATCTCGGCCGGCTGCTGGCGCTGACCGGCGTCGACAACAAGGCCGAGACGCTGGAGGCGACCGCCATCCGCCCCGAAGGCGCGGCCTCGGCGCGCACGCTGACCGCCGCCGCCTATGACGACAAGGGCCGCCGCATCGCCGAGGCGCCGCTGGCCTTCGGGCTGAACGACGCCAAGGCCGTCGCCCGCTTCGCCCTGCCGGTGGAATTGCGCAACGACTTCCGCGTCGTCCGCGTCGACGGAGCCGAGCAGGCCGGCGCGGCGCGGCTGATCGACGCCGGCTCGGCGCGCCGCTCGGTCGGGCTTCTGGCCGGCGGCGACGGCGACATGGCGCAGCCGCTGCTGTCGCCGCTCCACTATATCTCCAAGGCGCTGGCGCCCTACGCCAACCTCGTCGAGCCGCGCTCGGCCGACCTCACCCAGTCGGTGCCGGAGACGCTCGACGCCAAGCCCTCGGTGCTGGTCATGGCCGATATCGGCGCGCTGCCCAAGCCGGCCGAGGAGCGGCTGGCGCGCTGGGTCGAGGCCGGCGGCATGCTGGTGCGCTTCGCCGGCCCCCGCCTCGCCGGCGCCAGCGAGAACGACCGCCTGCTGCCGGTGCGGCTGCGCAAGGGCGAGCGCGCGCTGGGCGGCGCCCTGTCCTGGTCGAAGCCGCAAAGGCTGCGCGCCTTCCCCGATTCCGGCCCCTTCGCCGGCCTCGCCGCGCCGGGCGACGTCACCGTCAGCCGGCAGGTGCTGGCCGAGCCCTCCTTCGACCTCAACGACAAGACCTATGCGGCGCTGGAGGACGGCACGCCGCTCGTCACCGGCGAGAAGCGCGGCCATGGCATGATCGTGCTGTTCCACGTCGCGCCCGACGCCGGCTGGTCGACCCTGCCCATTTCCGGCAGCTTCGTCGAGATGCTGCGCCGCCTCGTCTCGCTGTCGCAGCGCGCCGCCGGCGCGGCCACGCAGGCCAACGCCGCCCTGCCGCCCTACAGCCTGCTGTCGGCCACCGGCGCGCTGGTCCCGCCGACGCCGGAGGCCAAGCCGCTGGTCGTCGCGCGCGACGCCGAGCCGGCCGCCTCGCTCGCGGTTCCGCCCGGCTTCTACGGCGGCGAGGACGGGCTGAAGGCGCTGAACCTTTTGCCCGCCGACGCGAAGCTGGAGCGGCTGAAGCAGCCCGCCTTGCCGGTCCCGGTCGCCACGCTCACCTATGACGAGACGCCGTCGATCCCGCTCGCCGGGCCGCTGCTGGCGCTGGCCGCCGGCCTTCTCGCGCTCGACACGCTGGTCATGCTGTGGCTGCGCGGCGCCTTCCGCCGCCGCCGCGCCGGCCTTGCGGCGTTGCTCGCCATGGCCGCCCTCTGCGCCGCGCCGGGCTTCGCGCCGCGGCCCGCGACGGCGGCCGAGCAGGTCCACGACGACAGCAAGCCCGGCGACGCGGCCGTCATCGACGCCGTCTCGCGCACCCATCTCGCCTACATCATCACCGGCGACGCCGACACCGACGCGGTCAGCAAGGCGGGCCTGCGCGGCCTCAGCCAGGCGCTCGCCGACCGCACGGCGCTGGAGCCGGGCGACCCGATCGGCGTCGACCCGGCCAAAGACGAATTGTCCTTCTATCCCCTCATCTACTGGCCCATCGCGCCGCAGGCCCCGATGCCCGGCGCCGAGGCCATCGCCCGCGTCGACGCCTATATGCAGAAGGGCGGCACGGTGCTGTTCGACACGCGCGACCAGTTGCAGGCCGGGGCCAGCCTCGACCCCGCCGCCTCGCCCGCCAACCAGCGCCTGCGCGCCATCCTCGACGGCATGAACGTGCCGCCGCTGGAGCCCGTCCCCGACGACCACGTGCTGACCAAGTCCTTCTACATCATGCCGGATTTCCCCGGCCGCTATCAGGGCGGGCCGCTCTGGGTCGAGGCCAGCGCCCCCAACGCCAGCCCGCGCGACCGGCCGGTGCGCACCGGCGACGGCGTCACGCCGATCATGATCACCGCCAACGATTTCGCCGGCGCCTGGGCGGTGGACGACCAGGGAGACCCGATGTTCCCCACCGTGCCGAACGATCCGATGCAGCGCGTCTATGCGCTGCGCGGCGGCGTCAACATCGTCATGTATATGCTGACCGGCAACTACAAGTCGGACCAGGTCCATGTTCCCGCTCTGCTCGAGCGGCTCGGAAACTGAGCGGGAGCAGGCATGAGCGTCGCGCTGGAACCTTTTTTCTCCCCCCTCTGGCTGGCCGTTTTGCTGGCCCCGCTGGCGCTGCTGACGCTGGTCACGCTCGCCTTGCGCCTGCGCGGCGGCCTCCTGCGCCTGCTGGCGGCGCTGACGCTGGGGCTGGCCCTGTTCAACCCCGTGTTGATCAGCGAAAAGCGCGCCCCGCTCAAGAGCGTCGTCGCCGTGGTGGTGGACCGCAGCCAGAGCCAGGAGCTGGGCGGCCGCCGGGCCGACGCCGACGCGGCGCTGAAGCAAATCAAGGACCGGCTCGCCGCCCTGCCGCAATTCGAGACGCGGGTGATCGAGGCCGGCGCGCCGAGCGACAGCGACCCCGGCTACGCCACGCGGCTCTTCGGGCCCCTGTCGCGCGCGCTTCAGGATGTGCCGCCGTCGCGGGTCGGCGGCGCCATCCTCATCACCGACGGGCAGGCGCACGACATCCCCGCCAATCCGACGGCGCTCGGCTTCGACGCGCCGGTGCATGCGCTGATCACCGGCCGCCCGGACGAGTTCGACCGCCGCATCCGCTTCGTCAAGGCCCCGCGCTACGGCATCAGCGGCAAGCCGCTCGCCATGTCCTTCACCGTGCTGGACGAGGGCAAGAGCCTCGGCGCCGTCGCCCCCGTCGACATCCGCGTCAACGGCGAGACGGTGGCGCGCGAAGAGGCGACGGTGGGCCGCGAGACGGGCTTCACGATCAACCTGCCGCGCGCCGGCGTCAACATCGTCGAGGTGGCCACCCCGGCGCTCCCCGGCGAGGTCAGCGCCGCCAACAACAGCGCGGTGGCCACCGTCGACGGCGTGCGCGAGAACCTGCGCGTGCTTCTCGTTTCGGGCGAGCCGCACAATGGCGAGCGCACCTGGCGCAACCTGCTCAAGTCCGACGCTTCGGTCGATCTCGTGCATTTCACCATCCTGCGGCCGCCCGAGAAGCAGGACGGCACGCCGATCAACGAATTGTCGCTGATCGCCTTCCCGACGCGCGAATTGTTCGTCGACAAGGTCAACGAGTTCGACCTCATCATCTTCGACCGCTACCAGCATCGCGACGTGCTGCCGCTGCTCTATTACGATTATATCGCACAATATGTGGAGAACGGCGGCGCGCTGCTGGTGGCCGCCGGGCCGGAATATGCCGGCGACATGTCCATCGCCCGCACGCCGCTCGAAAGCGCCCTGCCCGCCATGCCGACCGGGACGGTGACCGAGAAGGCCTTCTATCCGCGCCTCACCGACCTCGGCAAGCGCCACCCCGTCACGCGCGGCCTGCAGGGCGGCGACCAGGAGCCGCCGCATTGGAGCCGCTGGTTCCGCACCATCGACATCGAGGCCCCGCAGGGCGAGACGGTGATGAGCGGCGCCGACGGCAAGCCGCTTCTGGTGCTGAGCCGCGTCGGCAAGGGCCGCGTCGGCATGTTCCTTTCCGACCAGGGCTGGCTGTGGGCGCGCGGCTTCGAGGGCGGCGGCCCCTACGCCGCGCTCTACCGCCGCATCGCCCATTGGCTGATGCAGGAGCCGGAGCTGGAGGAGGAGGCGCTGACGGCGAGCGGCGGCGGCCGCAGCCTCACCGTGCGCCGCCAGACCATGAGCGACGATCCCGGCCCGGCCACGGTGACGACGCCCTCGGGCAAGACCGTGACGCTGAAGCTCGCGCCCGGCGAGCCCGGCCTGTTCGAGGCCGCGCTGCAGACCGACGAGATCGGCATTTTCCGGGTGAGGAACGGCGACTACGAGGCGCTGGCCCATGTCGGCCCGGTCGACGCGCCGGAATTCGCTGACAGCATCTCGACCGAAAAGAAATTGCAGCCGCTGGCCGAAGCCACCGGCGGCTCGGTGCGCCGCCTGCACGCCGACGCCGGCGACGCGCCCCGCGCCCCGGCCATCGCCGCCGTCGAGCCCGGCCGCACGGCCACGGGAAGCGACTGGATCGGCCTGCGCCAGACCGCCGACACGGAATTGAAAAGCGTCAACCGCCTGCCGCTCTTCTCCGGCTTCGCGGCGCTGGCGGCGCTTCTGTTCCTGCTGGGCGGCCTGTGGTGGCGCGAGGGGCGCTGATCAGGCGCGGCTTGCGTGCTTCACCGCGCCGGAGACGCCGTTGAGCGCGCCCTCGACCAATTCGCAGGCGAGGAAGCGGCGCGGATCGACCGGCGCCGGCATGGTCATGGAGCCGGGCCTGATCGTGCGGAAGCCGAAGGGCGCGTAATAGGGTTCGTCGCCGACCAGCACGACCAGCCGGTGGCCGGCCTTTTTCGCCGCCTCCATCGCCATGCGCATCAGCGCCTTGCCGATGCCGCGGTTTTTCCATTCCGGCCGCACGGCGAGCGGGCCGAGAAGCAGCGCCGGCGTGCGGCCGACGACGACGGGGGTGAGCCGCACCGAGGCGACCACCGCCCCGCCCTTCAGCGCCACGAAGGACAGCGACAGGTCGTGCGGCCCGCCCTCGCGGATGAAATGCGCCGCGCGGGCGAAGCGCCCCGGCCCGAAGGCCTCGGCGTTGATGGCTTCGATTTCGGCGTCGTGCGCGGGGTCTTCCTGCGCGTAGGTCAGTTCAAGCTGCTGCATGGCTAGGATCGCAATGGGAGAAGTCGATTGGCCATAAGGCCGACGGAAGCCGTCTGCGCCAAAGCGCAGGCTCTATTCATCGTCGGTTGAAGGCCAGTCCGATCACGCGCGTTCTCCTTGAGCGGCGCACGGGTAGCATCAAAACCGGCCGAGGTGAAGCGGTTTTTTCATTTCGGCGGCCCGGACCGCCGTTTTGGCGGGCGCGACACAGTGTTTACGGTTCGGGCGGCTGCAAAATGCGCGATTTTCGCCTAGACTTTCCGCCGAAAAGGAGATTGCGGCATGGGACTTCTGGTCGACGGAAAATGGCGTGACGTCTGGTACGACACCGAAAGCAGCAAGGGCCGCTTCGAGCGCTCCAAGGCGCAGTTCCGCAACTGGGTCACCTCCGACGGCGGCCCCGGCCCGAGCGGCGAAGGCGGCTTCCGGGCCGAGCCGGGCCGCTATCACCTCTACGTCTCCTACGCCTGCCCCTGGGCGCACCGCACGCTGATCTTCCGCGCGCTGAAGAAGCTCGAGGAGGCCATCTCCGTCTCGGTGGTCGATTTCGTCATGGCCGAGGAAGGCTGGACCTTCTACGGGACCAGCGGCTCGACCGGCGACGCGCTCTACGGCGCCAAGCGTCTCTACGAGATCTACACCCGCGCCGACCCCGCCTATTCCGGCCGCGTCACCGTGCCGGTCCTGTGGGACAAGGCGCGAAAAACCATCGTCTCCAACGAATCCTCCGAGATCATCCGCATGCTCAACAGCGCCTTCGACGCCTGCGGCGGCGCGGCGGTCGACTTCTACCCCGAGGGCCTGCGCGGCGAGATCGACGCGCTCAACGACTTCATCTATCCCAACGTCAACAACGGCGTCTATCGCGCCGGCTTCGCCACCACGCAGGAGGCCTATGAGGAGGCCTTCGGGCAGGTGTTTTCGGCGCTCGACGCGCTGGAGGACCGGCTGTCCCGCAGCCGCTACCTGACCGGCCCGCGCCTCACCGAGGCCGACTGGCGGTTTTTCACCACGCTCGTCCGCTTCGATCCGGTCTATGTCGGCCATTTCAAGTGCAACCTGCGCCGCATCGCCGACTATCCCAACCTCTGGGCCTATACGCGCGACCTCTACCAGACGCCCGGCGTGGCGGCGACCGTGCATCTCGACCATATCAAGGGCCATTATTACCGCAGCCACAAGACCATCAACCCGACCGGCGTCGTCCCGCTCGGGCCGGAGATCGACTTCGCCGCCCCGCACGGGCGGGAGCATCTCACCAATGCGGCAGCGGCTCCAGGTCGTGCAGCGCCTCCTGAAGGCGGCGCAGCGTCGAGGGCGTGACGCCGTCGGGCAGGTCGTCGAGGGGGAAGAAGCCGCATTCGGCGATCTCCTTGTCCGGCAGGCGCGGCGCGGTCTGGCGGAACGACCGGCAGACATAGAGCGCCACATGGTCGCGCGGCGAGGCGTGCTCGTTCTTGTAGAGCGCGAAGAGTTGCGGCCGCCCGGTCAGCTCGATATTGGCCTCCTCGCGCAGCTCCTTCTCCAGCGCCTCGCCAAAAGTCTCGCCGCGCTCCACCCCGCCGCCGGGCAATTGCCAGCCCGGCACATAGGTGTGGCGCACCAGGAACACGGAATTGTTCGCCTCGTCATAGACCAGCCCGCGCACGCCGAGCGTCATCGGCCGGCGCAGCAGGAACCACGTATGAAACATCACATGGCGAATCCGCCGCATGCCAAACCTCTCCGTTGCGCCTTTTCGCTTTCTGCGCGCGCAATCAGGCGGCGTCAAGCAATTCCACTGGCGCGCGAAATGCTCTAAACGAGGCGCATGGTCCGTCTCGCCCACATATCCGACATCCACCTGTCGCCCCTGCCCCGCGTGCGCTTTCACGAGCTGGCCTCCAAGCGCGTCACCGGCTATGTCAACTGGCTCAAGAACCGCAGGAACGCCATGGGCGGCACGGTGCTGGACGCGCTGGTCGCCGACATGCTGGCCCATGCGCCCGACCAGATCGCCGTCACCGGCGACCTCGTCAACCTGGCGCTGAACCTGGAGCTCGACATCGCCCGCGACTGGCTGGCGCGGCTCGGCGATCCCGAAAACGTCTCGGTCGTGCCCGGCAATCACGACGCCTATGTGCCCGGCGCGCTCAACAAGGCCTGCCGCAAATGGGAGCCGTGGATGCGCGGCGACGGCGTCGACAATCACGGCGAGCGGCCGCAATTCCCCTATCTGCGCGCGCGGGGGCCGCTGGCGCTGATCGGCGTGTCGTCGGCCCGCGCCACCGGCCCCTTTATGGCCAGCGGCGATTTCCTCACCGGCCAGGCGCGGCGGCTCGCCGGCATGCTGGAGGAGGCAGGCTCACGCGGCCTGTTCCGCGTCGTCATGATCCACCATCCGCCGATCCGCGGCGCGACCCCGGCGCACAAGCGCCTCTACGGCATCCGCCGCTTCCAGCGCGTCGTCCGCTCCTACGGGGCGGAGCTGGTCCTGCACGGCCACACCCACCTCGCCACCCGCTACGACATGCCCGGGCCGCATGGCGACGTGCCGGTGATCTGCGTGCCTTCCGCCAGCCAGAATTTCGGCGGCCACAAGCCGCCGGCGCGCTACAACCTGTTCGACATCGACCGCGCCCCCGGCGGCGGCTGGTCCTGCCTGTGGGAGCAGCACGGCGTCGTCGACGCCGACGAGCGCATCGTCAAGATCGGCGAGACGCGGCTTTATTGAGCATTAAAAAAGCGGGCCGAAGCCCGCCTTTTCAAGTTCTTGATATAAGTCCGCTCAGAGCGCGATCACCCGGTTGGCGGCCGAGACGATGGCCTCCAGCGAGGCGCTGACGATATTGTCGTTGACGGCGACGCCGAACAGCTTGCCGCCCGGATGCGCCACCTCGACATAGGCGATGGCCGAGGCGTCCGAGCCCTGCTGCAGCGAGTGCTCGGAATAATCCACCACCGAGAGCTTCACGCCCAGATATTTCGACAGCGCGTCGACGAAACCGTCGACCGGGCCGGTGCCGCGGCCCTCGATGTTCTTCGTCACGCCGTTGTCGGTGATCTCGGCGGTGACGATGCGGCGGCCCTTGTTCTCGGGATCGGCCACGGTGTGGTGGTCGACGAACTTGATGCGCGCGTCGGGCTGGGTGACGTAGTGCTTCTGGAACTCGTCATAGATGCGCTTGGACGGCAATTCCTTGCCTTCCTCGTCGGTGATCTGCTGGATGATCTCGCGGAACTCCACCTGCAGGTTGCGCGGCAGGTTGAGCCCGTAATCGGCCTGCAGAATATAGGCGATGCCGCCCTTGCCCGACTGCGAATTGATGCGGATGATCGCCTCGTAGGAGCGGCCGACGTCCTGCGGGTCGATCGGCAGGTAAGGCACTTCCCAGACCGGCGAATTGGCCGACTTGCGCGCCTTCATGCCCTTGTTGATCGCGTCCTGATGCGAGCCGGAGAAGGCGGTGTAGACCAGCTCGCCCACGTAAGGGTGCCGCTCGCCGATCTTCATCTGGTTGGAATATTCGTAGACGTCCTTCATCCGGTTGATGTCGGTGCAGTCGAGCTTGGGGTCGATGCCCTGCGTGTACATGTTCAGCGCCAGCGTCACCACGTCGACATTGCCGGTGCGCTCGCCATTGCCGAACAGCGTGCCCTCGACGCGGTCCGCGCCGGCCATCAGGCCCAATTCGGTGGCGGCGATGCCCGTGCCGCGGTCGTTATGCGGATGCAGCGAGATGATCAGGCTGTCGCGATTGTCGAGATTGCGGCACATCCACTCGATCTGGTCGGCGTAGACGTTGGGCGTGTTCATCTCCACCGTGGAGGGCAGGTTGAGGATCAGCCTGTTGTCCGGGGTCGGCCTGACGATCTCGGTGACGGCGTTGCAAATCTCCAGCGCCACTTCCAGCTCGGTGCCGGTGAAGCTCTCGGGCGAATACTGGAAGCGGTAGCCGCCGCCCGCCTTGGCCGCCATGTCCATGATCATCTTGGCGGCGTCGGTGGCGATCCGCTTGATGCCGCCGACATCCTTGGCGAAGACCACGCGGCGCTGCAGCTCGCTGGTCGAGTTGTAGAAATGGATGATCGGCGTCTTCGCGCCCTCGAGCGATTCGAAGGTGCGGGTGATCAGCTCGGGCCGGCACTGCACCAGCACCTGCAGGTCGACATGGTCCGGCACGTCGCCTTCCTCGATGCACCAGCGGCAGAAGTCGAAATCGGTCTGCGAGGCGGAGGGAAAGCCGATCTCGATCTCCGGGAAGCCCATGTCGACCAGCAGGCGGAACATGCGCTCCTTGCGGTCGTGGCCCATCGGGTCGATCAGCGCCTGGTTGCCGTCGCGCAGGTCCACCGAGCACCAGATCGGCGCTTTTTCGATGCGCTTCGACGGCCAGGTGCGGGCGTCGAATTTCGGCGCGGGAAAGGGCGAATATTTCTCGCCGGCGTCGGGCATGCCCTTGGCGGCCTTGGCGGCGTCGGCGGCGGTGGGGGACTGGATGGTCTGGTTCATGGCTCTTCTCGGTTCTTCCCGGCTGCCGCGCGCATGGGGCGCGGACACGGGTTTAATGATCTATCGCGATTGGATTGTAAAGAAAGGAGCGGGCGCGGCGGGACCGGGATCGACCGCCGGACGCTCCTTTCAACGAGCCCGGCGATCGCCGCTAAGGCCGAGGGCAAGAAGCGAGTCGAGGACGCAAACATGCGCGCGCGCGCCGGAGACGGCGGCGGGATGTTCCTGGGAAATGGCGTCCTTGTCGATCATGGGCTTGTTTCTAGCGCGCCGGCGCGGCCCGCGCAAGACGGCAATTCGCCGCGTTAGGCGAAGGGCACGGCGCTGGTGCCCGGCGGCAGCTTGGCCTTGTCCTCCGGCTCGACATGGATGACCACGCGCACGCTCTTGATGCGGTCCTTGAGCGCGTCCTCGATGCGGTCGCAGATGAGATGGGCGTCGCAGACCTTCATGTCGCCCGCCACCACCAAATGGAATTCGATGAAGGTGACACGGCCGGCGATGCGGGTCTTGAGGTCGTGCACCTCGATGGCGCCGGCGGCGTTGGCCGAGATCACATCGCGGATGCGGATCTCCTCCGCCGGCTCGACGGCGATGTCCATCAGCCCCTGCACCGAGGAATTGATGACGTGCCAGCCGTGCCAGAGGATGTTGAGCGCCACCAATATGGCCAGCAGCGGGTCGAGCACCGCCCAGCCGGTCAGCACCGCGCCGACGAGGCCGATCAGCACGCCGATGGAGGTGACCACGTCGGTCATGATGTGGCGGCCGTCGGCCTCCAGCGCCGGCGAGCGCGCGCTGCGGCCGGTGCGGATCAGCGTCGTCGCCCAGACCGCGTTGACCACGCCCGCGCCGGTGTTGACGGCGAGGCCGAGCCACGGCGCGTCGATGGCGCGCGGAGCCTGCAACGCCGACCACGCCTCGCGCGCGATCATCAGCGCCGCCACGGTGATCAGCACGCCCTCGACCACGGCCGAGATATATTCGGCCTTGTGATGGCCGAAGGGATGGTTGCCGTCGGCGGGAAGCTGGCTGACGCGGATCGCCCACCACGCGCCGAAGGCGGCGATGACGTTGACGATGGATTCGAGCGCGTCCGAATAGAGCGCGATGGAGCCGGTCAGCCAATAGGCGAGATATTTCAGCGCCATGACGCCGAAGGCGACCGGAATTGACCATGCGGCGAGCCGCCGAACTCTTGCATTCGCGTCCATATCGAACCTGTTCATGCAATTGCCCAAAGGGCGTTGGCCGGATGCGGCTTGTGGCGGCGGACGGGTCCGGGCCGCCGGAAATTCCCTCGCGGGACGGCTCCGGTTCTATACCCCGAACGCCTTTGTTCCGAAACCCCTCGCGGCCGCTTCACCCGATTATTTTCTCCTGCAAATGCAAGGCATTACAGTTGCGAACGCTTCGCGGATGCGAAAAGGCCGGCCGCCCCGAAGGCGGCCGGCCCTGACGATGCGGGCGGCTCGCGCCGGTCAGTAATTGCCGCGCCGGCCCCTGTTCCGGTTGGCCAGATGCGTCACCACGTTCTCGATCATGCGCATGCCGGCGTTGTGGCCGAGCGTCATGATCGATTCGGGATGGAACTGCACCGCCGCCACCGGCTCCTTCTTATGCTCGAAGGCCATGATGACGCCGTCCTCCGTCTCGGCCGTGACCAGGAAATCGTCGGGCAGGCGCTCCGGGTCGGCGAAGATCGAGTGGTAGCGCCCCACCGTCACCTCCTTGGGCAGGCCGGAGAAGATGCGCTCGGGCTTGGACACGCGGATGCGCGACGGCTTGCCGTGCATGGGGATGCGCAATTGGCGCAGCGTGCCGCCATAGGCTTCCGCCAGCGCCTGCAGGCCGAGGCAGACGCCGAAGATCGGCAATTGCCGCTTGCGCGCCTTGGCGATGGTGGCCTTGCAGTCGAAATCCTGCGGCGTGCCCGGTCCGGGCGACAGCACGACGAGGTCGGGCTTGACGCGGTCGAACACCTCCTCCGCCACCGGCGTGCGCACGGTCGACACCGTCGCGCCCGTCTGGCGGAAGTAATTGGCCAGCGTATGCACGAAGGAATCCTCGTGGTCGACCAGCAGGATCGAGACGCCGTCGCCGACCCGCGCCGCCGGCTGCTCCTCGACCACCGCATTGCTCTTCTGCGCGTCGCGCACGGCGGCGATCATCGCCGAGGCCTTCAACTCCGTCTCGGCCTCCTCCTCCTCCGGGTTGGAGTCGAACAGCAGCGTCGCGCCGGCGCGCACCTGCGCCACGCCGTCCTTGATGCGAATGGTGCGCAGCGTGAGGCCGGTGTTCATATCGCCGTTGAAATGCATCATGCCGACCGCGCCGCCGTACCAGGCGCGCGGGCTCTTCTCGTTCTCCTCGATGAAGCGCATGGCCCAGAGCTTGGGCGCGCCGGTCACCGTCACCGCCCAGGCGTGGCTCAAAAAGCCGTCGAAGGCGTCCATGCCGTCGCGCAGCCGGCCCTCGATGTGGTCGACGGTGTGGATGAGGCGCGAATACATCTCGATCTGCCGCCGGCCGATGACGCGCACCGAGCCCGGCTCGCAGACGCGGCTCTTGTCGTTGCGGTCGACGTCCGAGCACATGGTCAGCTCGGATTCGTCCTTCTTGGAGTTGAGGAGCTTGAGGATCTGCTCCGAATCCGAGATGGCGTCCTCGCCGCGCTTGATGGTGCCGGAGATCGGGCAGGTCTCGATGCGCCGCCCGCTGACGCGCACGAACATTTCCGGCGAGGCGCCGACCAGATATTCGTTCTCGCCCAGATTGATGAAGAAGGAATAGGGCGACGGGTTGATCGCCTTGAGCCGGCGAAAGATCTCCGACGGCTGCGTCAGGCAGCGCTCGTAGAAGGTCTGGCCCGGCACCACCTCGAACAGGTCGCCGCGCTTGAAGCTTTCCTTGGCGCGCTCCACGAGCTTGGCGTATTCGCCCGGCACGTGGTCGCCGCGCGGCGGCGTCGACTGGGCCGGCTCGAAGCGCACGGCCGGCGTGGCGCGGTCGAGCCCGTGCGTGGAGGACCCGCCGCAGATAAAGTCGTAATGGTCCACCCAGGCGCGCGCGGCGTAGTGGTCGACCACGCAGATCTCGTCGGGGATGAACAGCACCAGGTCGCGCTGGTCGTCCGGGCGCTTGAGCTTGTAGGCGACCGGATCGAACTGGAAGGCGAGGTCGTAGCCGAAGGCGCCGTAAAGGCCGAGATTGGCGTCCTCCTCCGAGAAGAACAGCCCGACGATGGCGCGCAGCACGGTGAATACCGAAGGCATGCGCGAGCGCTCCTCCTCGGTGAAGACGCCCTGCGGCTCGGCGATCCGAAGATCGAGCCGCTTTTCACTCGCCGCCGTCACCGTGACTTCCGCGAGCGCCTTGACCGTGTCGAGGATCGGGCGCAGCAGCACCACGCCGCGCGCGTTCATCGCCTCGACGCGCATGACGCGGCCGTTGGCGGTGATCGCCACCGGCGGATCGACGATGGCCGTGTCCCAGCGCGTATAGCGGCCCGGATATTCGTAATTGGAGGAGAAGACCGCGCCGCGCCTTTCGTTCAGCGCGTCGACATAGGCCTCGATCGCCCCCTTGTAGGGAATCGCGCTGCGCCGGCGCTCGACGCCGATCCCCCCCGCCGTCTCATGGGCGACGATCTCGTTATCCGCTGTTTTCGCATGCATGATCGACAATCCTAAACTGCGTTCCGCTCCGGCCTAAACTGCGTTCCGTCCCGGAGCCTCTTCCGTTGCGCCGGTCCCGCCGCGGACGCCATAACAAAAAGGCCGCCCGGACGATCCCGGCGGCCTATATCTCGACGCAAATGCGCAAACGCCTGCGTGGCCGCCTTTTAGCGGACCCGCCACCAGCCTTTGACGACATTGCGCGATCTGTTCATGCCGCAAGTGTTAGCCTTCCCGCGCGCCGCTTGCAACCGGAAAATGCGCCGTCCCCCCACGCCTCCTCCGCCACCCTGCGGACAAAGAAAATCCGGGCTTCTGGAGCGGCCCGGATTTTCCCCGCCCCTAATGGGAGCGTAACAGACAAGGATTAGCGGGACCCCCTGCCTGATCGGAGCGGCCGGCCCGAGGGCGCGGCCGGGTTAGGACAAATGGCTAGGTGCAATATGGCTTCAAGTACGGCCCGATAACTATCACAGGTTGCAATAATCCGCAACCATGAATTGATTCGCTTATGGAAGCGCCGGACTTCGCCGCCCGCGCCGCGCAAACGTGAAAGCCTGCAATGTTTTGTGAAAGGCGACGGCGTTTTCGCCTTGCGCCGCCGCGCGAATTCGGATTCATTTTCCCTGAAGCGGGCCGCGACGCCGGACCGCGCACATGAGGGCCGCGCAGACGGCCGAGGGGAGCCCATGAAGAATATCGATGCGATGGACAGGAGTATTTTGCGCGCCCTGCAGGAGAACGGACGCCTGACCAATACGGAACTGGCCGACCGCATCAATCTCTCGCAGACCGCCACCGCCGAGCGCGTCAAGCGGCTGACCCGCGAGGGCTACATCCTCGGCTATTCCGCCCGCCTGTCGCCCAAGATGCTCGACCGCTCCATGCTGGTCTTCATCGAGATCAAGCTCGACCGCACCACGCCGGAAGTCTTCGACACCTTCTCCACCTTCACCCGCGACAATCCCGACATCCTCGAATGCCATATGGTGGCGGGCGGCTTCGACTATCTGGTCAAGGCGCGCGTGTCCGACATGGACCATTACCGCCGCTTCCTGTCCGAGGCGCTGCTGTCGCTGCCCGGCGTGCGCGAATCCCACACCTATGCGGTGATGGAGGAGGTCAAGGAGACGGCGCAGCTCGCCGTCTGACCTCCGCTTCGCCCTGTTTTCCCGCCGGGGCTTGCGTTCGGCGATTTACGGGTATATACCCGCTTCATGACCCATCCCTGCTTCTGCATGCTCCTGCGCCAGGCGGCGCGCCGCTCCTCCGCCGTCTATGACGAGGCGCTGGCCCCGCTCGGCGTGACGGTGGCGCAGTTCAGCCTTTTGCGGAAAGTTGCCCGCGCCGGCGCCATCTCGCTGACCGAGCTCGCGCGCCTCGCCGATCTCGACCGCTCCACCATGGGCCGCAACGCCAAGGTGCTGCGCCGCATGGGCTGGATCGCGGAGGCCGACAGCGACGACCACCGCGAGACCACCGTAAAGCTGACCGAAGCCGGGCGCGACCTCGTCGCGCGCGGCGGCCCGCTCTGGGACAAGGCGCAGGCCGATGTCGAGGCCCGCCTCGGCGACGGCGGCGCCGACGCCCTGCGCGCCCTTCTCGACGCAATTTGACCGCAGCCGGCGCGCGCGCCGCGAACGAAAGTCCGAAGCATGCTCTCCACCCGGCTCGCCGCCCTCCTCGCCCGGCACGACGTCCATTACGGCTGGATCGTCGCCGGCGTCACCTTCCTGACCATGCTGGCCACCGCCGCCGCCATGGGCTCGGCCGGCATATTGATCGAGCCGCTGCAGCGCGAATTCGGCTGGACCAACGCCGACATCTCCTTCGCCATGGCGCTGCGGCTGGTGCTGTTCGGCCTGATGGGGCCCTTCGCCGCCGCCTTCATGAACCAGTTCGGCCTGCGCCGCGTCGTCTCGGCGGCGCTGGTGATGATCTCGGCCGGCCTCGTCGGCTCCATCTTCATGCGCCAGGAATGGCAGATGGTGGCGCTGTGGGGCGTGGTCATCGGCCTCGGCACCGGCATGACCGCGCTGGTGCTGGGCGCGACGGTGGCCGCGCGCTGGTTCGAGAAGCGGCGCGGCCTCGTCGTCGGCCTGATGACGGCCAGCAACGCCACCGGCCAGCTCGTCTTCATGCCCTTGCTCGCAAGCGTCGCCCAGAGCGTCGGCTGGCGCGCATCGCTCACCATCGTCGTCGGCTTCCTCGCTCTGGCGCTCGTTCTGGTGCTGGCCCTGATGCGCGATCAGCCGGCCGATATCGGCCTCAAGCCCTTCGGCCGCACGGCCCCCCTGCCCGCGCCCGCGCCGCGCAAAAGCCTCGCCGCCATGCTGGCCACGCCTGTCGCCACGCTGGCCGAGGCCTCGTCCACCATGACCTTCTGGGTGCTGTTCCTCACCTTCTTCGTCTGCGGCTTCTCCACCAACGGTCTGATCCAGACCCACTGGATCACGCTCTGCGGCGATTACGGCGTGGCCCCGGTGGGCGCGGCCGGCATCCTCGCCGTGATCGGCGCCTTCGACCTGATGGGCACCATCTTTTCCGGCTGGCTCTCCGACCGCTTCGACAATCGGTGGCTCCTGTTCTGGTTCTACAGCCTGCGCGGCCTGTCGCTGATCTATCTCACCTTCACCGATTTCTCGGTCTATGAGCTGGCGCTGTTCGCGGTCTTCTACGGCCTCGACTGGGTGGCGACGGTGCCGCCGACGGTCAAGCTCGCCGCCGAGCGCTTCGGCCCGGAAAAGGCCGGGCTGATCTTCGGCTGGGTCTTCACCGGCCACCAGCTGGGCGCGGCGGCCGCCGCCGCCTTCGCCGGCTATGTCCGCACCGACTACGATTCCTACGGCCCGGCGCTGGTGCTGGCCGGCGCGCTCTGCCTCGCCGCCGGCGCGATGGTGTTTCTGCTCAACCGCCCGGCCGCGCGGCCGGCGCTGCGCCCGTCCTGACCGCGCCTTTCCGGTTGAGCGCCAGCACGCCGAGGCCGATCAGCAGGGCGGCCAGCGTCTCGCGCCAGCCGGGCGCCTCGCCGAGGAAGACGAGCCCCAGCGCCAGCGTGATCACCGGGATCAGCGCCGACAGCGCCGCGCCCGCCGCCGTGCCCAGCAGCGTCACGGCGCGGTTGAAGGCGAAGATGCCGAAGGCCGAGGTCAGCACGCCTTGGTAGAAGCCCTGCAAGGCGATTTCGCCCCACGTCGCCGCCGCCAGCCCCTTGGGCAAAAAGCCGGCATAGAAGGGGATGAAGACCAGCCCCGACGCCACCGAGGCCACCGCCGCCGCGTGCAGCCCGTCCATGGCCTTGTGGCGGAACACCATCACATAAAGCGCCCAGACCAGCGCCGCGAGCAGGAACAGCGCATGGCCGGTCAGCTCGCCCTCAGTCCGGCCGAGGCCGGCGATCAGCACGCTTCCGGCGAGGATCAGCGCCACCCCGCCCCAGCGCGCCGCGGCCAGCCTCTCGCGCAGCAACACCGCGCCCAGCACCGCCACCGAGGCCGTCATCATGCCGGGGATCAGCGCCGCCGCATGCGAGGCGGGCGCGAATTTGAGCCCGTAGCCGGTCAGAAGCGCATAGGGAAAGCCCGCCCCGCAGACCAGGAGGACAAAACCCGCCGGCCCGAGAAGCCGGAAGCCGAAGCCGCGCGCAAAAATCACCGGCAGCAGAACCACTCCCGCCACGCCGAAGCGCAGCGCGATGATGTCGTAGGGATTGAGCGTGGTCTTGACGCCGAAGCGGGTGAGCACGAAGGAGCCGGCCCAGACCAGCACCCCCGAAAGCCCCCATATGAGCCCGCGCAGCCGGTCGGAACCGGCCGCCGCCGCGCCGCACGCCGTCATCGTCATTTTTCTGGTCCCGTCCTCGTGAAGCAATGCGCGCACTATGCCGAAAACCGCCGCACGGCGGGACATGGATAAGAAAAATATGCGATATCAGTTTTTCTTATGACCCGGCGATGGCGGCGCGGAATCCCTCGACCAGCAGGGTCGACGCGCCCTCGGGCCGCGCCACGACATAGACGGTGCGGAAGGCCGGCGGCGTCAGCCGCATGGCGCGCAGGTCTGCCCCCGGCAGGCTGATCTCGGACAGGCAGCGTCAGGCCGACGTCCTGCCGCACCATATCCAGCACCGGCGCGTCCGCACCCTTTCGCCGCGCGTCCCGCCGGCCTGGATCAGCAGGTCGATCACACCCTCGCCGCCAGCGGCCCGGCGATGGCGGCGCAGGACTCCTCGACAAGCGGCGTCGAAACGCCCTCAGGCAGCGCCACGACATAGACGGTGCGGAAGGCGGGCGGCGTCAGCCACATGGCGCGCAGGTCCGAGCCGGGCAGCCCGATATCGGCAGCAGCGCCAGACCGACGCCCTGCCTAACCATCCCCCGCGTCATGGCGATATCGCGCGTCCGCGCCCTCTCGCTGCGCGTCCCGCCAGCCGGATCAGCCGGTCGGCGACCCGGCGATGGCGGCGCGGAACCCCTCGACCAGCGGCACCGACGCGTCCTCGGGCCGCGACACGACATAGACGGTGCGGAAGGCCGGCGGGGTCAGCCGCATGGCGCGCAGGTCGCGCAGGTCCGCGCCCGGCAGGCTGATCTCGGACAGCAGCGTCAGGCCGATGCCCTCCCCCCATCTCCAGCACCGTGGCGATATCGCGCGTCCGCAGCCTTACGCTGTGCGCACCCCCGGCCTAGATCAGCCGACCCGCGACTCGGCGATGGCGGCGCAAAACCCTTCGACCAACAGCGTCAACGCGTCCTCGGGCCGCGCCACGACATAGACGGTGCGGAAGGCGGGCGGCGTCAGCCGCATGGCGCGCAGGTCGCGCAGGTCCGCCCCCGGCAGGCTGATCTCCGACAGGAGCGTCAGGCCGACGCCCTGCCGCACCATCTCCAGCACGGTGGCGATGTCGCGCGTCCGCACTCTTTCGCTGCGCGTTCCGCCGGCCTGGATCAGCCGGTCGATGATGCCCTCGCTGCCGGCGGCCGACAGCATGCGGCGGTCGCGCAGCGCCTCCACGGTCAGCGTCGGCCCGCGCATCAGCGGGTCGTCGCGGCGGCCGACGATCACCAGCTCCTCGTCGCCGATGGCCGTCGCCGCCAGCTCCGGCAGGGGCAGCGAGGTGACGCCGACATCGGCCACCCCGTCGCGCACCCAGAGGCTGACGTCCTCGTGCCCGCCCTCGAAGGTGACCATCTCCACGTCCGGGTGCATCTGCTGGAAGGCGCGGCGCACGGCCGGCAGCCGGCACTCGAGCTCGCTCGGAATGGCGGCCACCCGCAGCCGCGCCGCCGGCGCGGCCATGCGGTTGCGCGCCAGCGCCTCGATGCGCTCGACCGCCGCGAGCACCGTCTCCACCTCGCCGAGGATGGAGCGGGCGAAGGCGGTCAGCGCCGCGCCGTCGCGCCGCCGCGCGATCAATTCGGCGCCGAGGATCTTCTCCAATGTGGCGATGGACTGGCTCGCGCCCGACTGCGTCAGCCCGACCCGCCGCGCGGCCGCGCCGACGCTGCCCGTCTGGCCGACGGCCTGCAACAGCCGCAACTGCACGAGCCCGATCCTCACGCCTGCTCCCCGAAATCCGCGTCGCCCCAATCGGCGCGCCGCGCCCAGCGGAAGCGGTCGCCGTCGCGCTTGGTGAGCATCGCCTCGGCCATGGTCCCGTCGTCCCGGCACAGCTTCAGCGTCGCCTTGCCGCCGCCGATGCGCGGCGGCGCGATCACCCGCGCCTCGACCGCGGCCGGCCTGGCGCGCGTGGCGGCGAGATAGACGAATTTCTCGTCCTCCCACGGAACCTCCGCCTCCTTGGTCAGCCGGTGCAGCCGCGAGCGCGCGACGCGGCGTGAGAAATGGCACCAGTCGGGCGCGGCGAGCGGGCAGTCGAGCCCGTGCGGACAGGGCGCGGCGATATGCGCGCCCTCCGCGATCAGCGCCGACCGCGCCGCAAGAATCCGCCGCCAGCCGGCCGGCGTGCCCGGCTCGACGATCAGGAGCATGCCCTCCGCCGCGGCCCATAGCCGCGCCACCAGCGCGTCGCGCGCGACGGGCGCCAGCTCGTCCAGCACATAGGCGACGGTGACGAGATCGGCCTTCGGATAGGCGTCGGTCTCCTTCACCACGTCGCCCGCGCGCCAGTCGAGCGCGGCGAGGCCGCTCGCCTGCGAAAGGCGCTTTCCGAGCGCGCGGATGGCGGGGCTGGCCTCGATCATCACCGCCTTCGCCAGTTCGGGCCAGCAATCGCGCGCCGCCCAGAAGGCGGTGCCCGGCCCGGCGCCCACGTCGAGAAGCGCGCGCGGGGAAAAATCCGGCGCGGACTCGGCCGCCGCCGCCATCGCGGCGCGCACGGCGGCGTAGGTGGCCGGCAGCCGCGCCGCCAGATAGGCCTTGGCGGCGAGGTCGTCGGAAATATGCAGCCGCCCGTCGCGCGTCTCCGCCCGGTAGCGGCGCGACAGCAGGTCCGAGGCGCGCTTGAGGTCGGCCAGCGCCGCGCCGTCGAGCGCGGCGTCGACCGCCCGGCGCAGGGCGGAAGGCAATTCCATGTCTTTGCGGCGCTCCTTTCAATTCCGCGCCAGCAATAAAGCGCTCCCGCCTGTTCCACAACCGCGACGGCGCGCGCGGGGCGATTTTATCGGGTGTTTTGCGCCCGCCGCCCTTGCATGACGCGGGCCCGGCGCTAACATGGCGGCGAGCCGATGTCGCGAACCCGCATGTTTTCGCCGCTATCGCGCTCGTTTGGAGAAATCTTTGGTGTTTGCTAAGGACGGAACCGGAGAACAGTCATTTCAACGCACGGCCCGGTAAATGGAGGAACTATGAAATCCGCAACGACCCGTCTGCTGGCGGTCGCGCTCGGCTGCGCGGCGCTGGCCCAATCCGGGGCGAGCCAAGCCGCCGAACCGGCGAGCTGCTCGACCGTCCGCTTTTCCGATGTGGGCTGGACCGACATCACGTCGACCACCGCCGTCGCCACCGAGATCCTCAAGGGCCTCGGCTACAAGACCGACATCAAGGTGCTGTCGGTGCCCGTCACCTACGCCTCGCTCAGCAAGAAGGACATCGACGTCTTCCTCGGCTACTGGAACCCGTCCATGACCGCCGACCTCAAGCCCTATCTCGAGGACAAGACGGTCGAGACGCTGCGCACCAACCTGGTCGGGGCCAAGTACACGCTCGCCACGCCGAAATACGCCTATGACGAGGGCCTCAAGGATTTCAAGGACATCGCCAAGTTCAAGGACAAGCTCGACGGCAAGATCTACGGCATCGAGCCCGGCAACGACGGCAACCGCCTGATCCTCGACATGATCAAGAAGGACGCCTTCGGGCTCAAATCCTTCGAGCTGGCGGAATCCTCCGAGCAGGGCATGCTGGCGCAGGTGGCCAAGAACATCAAGGCCAAGAAGCCGATCGTCTTCCTGGCCTGGGCCCCGCATCCGATGAACAAGCGCTTCGAGATCGAATACCTGACCGGCGGCGACGATTTCTTCGGCCCCAATCTCGGCGGCGCCAAGGTGGAGACCAACGTCCGCGCCGGCTACACGCAGGAATGCCCGAACGTCGGCAAGTTCCTGACCAATCTCGAATTCAACCTCGACATGGAGAACGAGATCATGGGCAAGATCCTCGACGACGGCGAGGAAGCGCCCAAGGCCGCGACCGAATGGCTGAAGGCCAATCCGGCCGCGCTCGACAAATGGCTCGCCGGCGTGACCACCGCCGACGGCAAGGACGGCCTGCCCGCCGTCAAGAAGGCCCTCGGCCTCTGACCGCCAGCCGCAGGCCGCGCGCGCCCACGCCCGCGGCCTGATCCCCCCACCCCGCGAAGCGAACGGCAGGAGACGGATCCTTGAACTGGCTGACGGACTACAAGATCCCGGTCGGACCGACCGCCAAGAAGGTCGTCGACTGGCTGACCGACAATATGGGCGGCTTCTTCGACACGCTGGCCGCCGTCATGCAGGCGCTGATCGACGCGCTCCTGTTCGTGCTCAAGCTGCCGCATCCCTTCCTGCTGATCGCCATCTTCGCCGGCGTCGCCTGGCTGATCCAGCGCCGGCTGTCGGTGGTGGTGCTCACCGTGCTCGGCTTCCTCTTCATCCTCAACCAGGGCTACTGGACGCAGATGCTGGAGACGCTGACGCTGGTCCTGTCCTCCTGCGTGCTCTGCATGGCGGCGGGCGTGCCGCTCGGCATCGCCGCCGCGCATAGGCCCACGCTCTACGCGGTCATGCGGCCGATCCTCGACCTCATGCAGACGCTGCCCACCTTCGTCTATCTCATCCCGGCCATCGTCTTCTTCGGCATCGGCATGGTGCCGGGCCTGCTGGCGACGGCGATCTTCGTGCTGCCCGCCCCGGTGCGGCTCACCCATCTCGGCATTTCCTCGACGCCCGAGGCGCTGGTCGAGGCGGCGGAGGCCTTCGGCGCCTCGCGCCGGCAATTGCTGTGGAAGGTGGAGCTGCCCTACGCCACGCCGCAGATCCTCGCCGGCCTCACCCAGACCATCATGCTGTCGCTGTCCATGGTGGTGATCGCGGCGCTGGTCGGCGCCGACGGGCTGGGCGTGCCGGTGGTGCGCGCGCTCAATTCGGTCAACACCGCGCTCGGCTTCGAGGCGGGGCTGGTCATCGTCGTGGTCGCCATCATCCTCGACCGCATCTTCCGCGCCGGCCGCGAACATTGATCGGGGGGAAGCCATGACCATCATCGCTCTCGAAGACGTCTGCATCATCTTCGGCAAGGACACGGCCGAGGCCCTGGCCATGGCCGACAAGGGCGCCACCCGCGCCGAGATCCAGAGCCGCACCGATCTGGTGCTGGGCGTGCACAATTGCACGCTCGACATCCAGGAGGGCGAGATCCTGGTGCTGATGGGCCTGTCCGGCTCGGGCAAGTCGACGCTGCTGCGCGCCATCAACCGGCTCAACCCGATCTCGCGCGGCCGCGTGCTGATCCGCGACGGCGAGCGCGCCATCGACGTGGGCAAGGCCGACCGCGCCACGCTGCGCCGGCTGCGCACCGAATGCGTCTCGATGGTGTTCCAGCAATTCGGCCTCCTGCCCTGGCGCACGGTCGAGGAGAACGTGGCCTTCGGACTGGAGATTTCCGGCATGGGCAAGGAGGAGCGCCTGAAACAGGCCCGCCGGCAGCTCGAGCTGGTCGGCCTCCAGGACTGGGCCAAACGCAAGGTGGGCGAACTCTCCGGCGGCATGCAGCAGCGCGTCGGCCTCGCCCGCGCCTTCGCCACCGGCGCGCCGATCCTTCTGATGGACGAGCCCTTCTCCGCGCTGGACCCGCTGATCCGCACGCGCTTGCAGGACGAGCTTCTCGACTTCCAGGCAAGGCTCAAGAAAACCATCGTCTTCGTCAGCCACGACCTCGACGAGGCGATGAAGATCGGCAACCGCATCGCCATCATGGAAGGCGGCCGCATCGTGCAATGCGGAACCCCGCAGGAGATCCTGCTGCGCCCCGCCGACAGCTATGTCGAGGATTTCGTCGCCCACATGAACCCGCTCGGCGTGCTGCGCGCCGGCGACGTCATGGCCCCCTTCGACCGCAGCGCGACCGCCCGCCCCTTCGCCGCCACCGCCCGCCCCGACGCGCTGGTCAGCGACCTGATCAGCGCCGTGGCCGAAACCGGCGGCGACGTCGGCGTGGTCGAGAACGGGGACATCGTCGGCAAGATCGCCGCCGACGACATCGTCCGCGCCCTCGCCTGGAGCCGCCGCCGCGCCAACGCGGCGCGTGGATAAACCGCATTTCCGCCGCATTGTTGACACGTCTTCGCCCAGATTACAGGCCCGAAAACCGCAACTTCGCCACAAAATATGGGCGCAAAATGCAGTTTTTGGCCGATGATCGGCGCCAACCGGCCATGTCGTTTTTAGAACATTCCGAGGTGGATAAGTACCGCGCTCGTAAGCGCGTTATCCACGCGAATGCGGAACTCGGAAAAGCCGCTGGCTGGAGATGACAAGCGGTCTGTCTTCACTTCGCGGGCGACCGCAACGGCGCTGCGCTTCCTCGGTGTCATTAGCTTCCCGGTGATCGTGCCAGCCTGCCATACGCAGGGCGTTGATCGGAATCGAAGTCCTCGCCCCTCCCACCTTTTCAACCAACACCCGATTTCGCCCGCTGTGAAGCCAGGGCCTCGACCATCACGGCCAGCGTTTCGAGGTCCCGATCGGGCAATATGTTGGTTGCCGAGACGATGCGCTGTTTCGGCCCCGCCGGCGCGGCTTCTTCCTGCCCGAAGGACAGGAGCCGGTTCGGCGATGTCTCCAGCACCGCCGCGATTCTGACCAGAGTCGCGAGATCGGGCTCGCGCCGGCCGCTGACATAATTGCCATAGCGTCTTTCGCTCAGGCCTATGCGCCGGGCGGCTTCGGCGTTCGAGATGCCGAGTTCTTCCGCGCGTTTTCTCAAATTCGATGCGAAGGGCTCCATACGAACGTTTTCTCCCCGACAAGCCGATGCGGCAATAGCCTGAAATCCGAAAACAACCGTTTTCTTCAAGAAGATATCGCGTGAGATCAGGGGGCCCGCGCCATCGGCTAAGACGCGCAAGCTCACCCGCGCATAAAAAATCCGGCGGGCGCATGCGCCCGCCGGATTGTCGAAACCGCCGATCCGCCTAGAGAATCTTCGCCAGAAAATTCTTGGTGCGGTCCACTTTCGGGTTGGAGAAGATCTCCTGCGGCGGGCCTTCCTCCAGGATGCGGCCGTGGTCCATGAAGATGACGCGGTGGCCCACTTCGCGGGCGAAGCCCATTTCGTGCGTCACCACCACCATGGTCATGCCTTCGACGGCGAGGTTCTTCATCACCTGCAGCACTTCGCCCACCATTTCGGGGTCCAGCGCCGAGGTCGGCTCGTCGAACAGCATCACGTCCGGCCCCATGGCCAGCGCGCGGGCGATGGCCACGCGCTGCTGCTGGCCGCCGGACAGCTCGTCCGGGTAGCTGCCTTCCTTGCCCACCAGCCCGACCTTGGCCAGAAGCTCGCGCGCCACGCGGTTGGCGTCCGCCTCGGGCACCTTCTTGACCTTGCGCGGCCCGATGGTGATGTTTTCCAGAATGGTCAGGTGCTTGAACAGGTTGAACTGCTGGAACACCATGCCGACATGCTGGCGCAGCTTGTGGATGTTGGTCTTGGGGTCGGTCAGCACCATGCCGGCCACCTCGATGCGGCCGCTGGTGGCCGTCTCCAGCCCGTTGAGGCAGCGCAGGAAGGTGCTCTTGCCCGAGCCCGACGGGCCGATGACGACCACGACCTCGTCCTTGGCCACCTCGCAGTCGACGCCCTTGAGAATCTCGGTCTGGCCGAAGGATTTGTGAAGGTCCTTAACGCTTATCAACTTGCAGCCTCCTCTCGATGTAGGACGCGAACTTCGACAGGGAGAAGATGAGGATGAAGTAGAGCGCCGCCACGAAGCCCCAGATCGCGAAGGACGCGAAGGTCTCGGCGATGACGATCTCTCCCTTGTAGACCAGCTCCACGATGCCGACCGGCGCCAGCAGCGAGGTGTCCTTGATGGTCTGGGCCGCCTGGTTGACCAGCGGCGGGATCATGCGCTTGAAGGCCTGCGGCAGCACGATGTAGCGCATCGTCTGGTAGCCGTTCATGGCGATGCTGGCCGCCGCCTCCTTCTGGCCGCGGTCGACGCCGAGGATGCCGGCGCGGATGATCTCCGTCACATAGGCGCCCTCGTTGAGGCTGAGCGTGAAGGCGGCCGCGAGGATGGGATAGGTGAGCTGGCCGAACCATTCGTTGACCGGCAGGATGGCCGGCAGGCCCAGCACGATGAAGAAGAGCTGCACCAGAAGCGGCGTCGAGCGGAAGATCTCGACATAGGCCGTGGCGAGCCAGCGCAGCGGCGCGATCCGGGACAGGCGCATCAGCGCCGCGATCAGGCCGATGATCACCATGAGGATGATCGCGACGATCGAATACTGGATCGTCAGCCGCAGGCCGCTGAGAATGACGGGTAAATTTTGCCAGATGGCGTCCATAGCCCTACCTGTGTCCTCCCGGATGCGTCACGATGCGAGGGGAACGCGGGCGCCGGCGCCCGCGTTCCCGGCTTTCGGAGCCGAAGCGGGGCTATTCCTTGAGCGCGACGTCGGCGGCCTTCTTGGCCTCGTTGACCTCGCCGCTGGTGTCGCCGCCGAAATACTTCACGAAGAGTTGATGATATTCGCCGTTCTGGCGGATCTTGGCCAGGCCGTCATTGATCTTGGCGGCCAGCTCCGGCTTCTTCTTGCTGACGGCGATGCCGTAATATTCGCCGGTCAGGAGGTCGCCCACCGTCTTCACGCCGTCGTGCTTGGTCTTGAAGTCGAGATTGACGGGATTGTCGAAGATCACCGCGTCGGCGCCGCCGGTCATCAGCGCCTGATAGGCGGCGTCGATGCTCTGGAACTGCTTGATGTAGTCGGCCGAGAAGCCGTGCTCGGTCAGGTAGTCGACCGAGGAAGTGGCCTTCTTGGTGGCGACGACATGGCCCTTGAGGTCGTCGAAGCCGTTGATCTTGGAATCGTTCTTCACCAGCACCGACAGGCCGGACTTATAGTAGGCGTCGGAGAAGTCGACGTTCTGCAAACGGCTGGTCTTGATGGTGATGCCGGCCACCGCCGCGTCGATCGAACCGGCCTGAAGGCTGGGGATGATGCCGTTGAAGGGCAGCGTCTTGATGGTGACCTTCATGTTCTCGGCCTTGGCGATGGCCTCGATCATGTCGATGTCGAAGCCCGTGACCTTGCCGTTCTGCTCCGTCTCGAAGGGCGGGAAGGTGGTGTCGGCGCCGACGACGATCTCGGTCTGGTCGGCCGCCATGGCGGGAGCGCCGGCGGACAGAAGCAGGCCGGACGCCATCATGGCGAGCACCGGGAAAAGCGACTTGGTTTTCATGCGTATCTCCTTTGGCTTCGGCGAACGCCACCCGCCGCGGAGAAAGCCCCCCACGGTCGAAAATGGCGCGTATGTTCAACGACATCGGTCCATATTCAGAGGGGCCCATAACGCCATGTTTCTAAATTAAGGTCAACTGTTTCCGGCCTCCGCCGCGCCCTCGCCGCGGGCCGTCATGTCGCAGGCCGCGCGCAGCCAGCCGATGAAGTCGGCTACCTTTCTGCGCGCGTCGTCGCGGGCCGGATAATAGGCGTAATAGCCGTAGCCGGTGGAGACGACGCGCCGGAACGGCGTCACCAGCTCGCCCCGGCGGCGATCCTCGATGGAGAAGCTCATGTCGCCCATCACCACGCCCAGCCCGCTCGCCGCCGCCGTCAGCGCGAAGTCGTGCGTGTCGAAGACCTGGTGCCGGCCGGCCTTGAAATCGTACTGGCCTTCCGCCTGCAGCCAGGTCGTCCAGGCGCTGTGGCGGGTGTCGGCGTGGAGAAGCGTGCATTGCGACAGATTCTCGAAGGTCGCGGGCTCCCCCAGCATGTCGAGCAGCGCCGGCGCGCACATCGGCGTCATGTGCTCTTCGAGCAGCGGCACAACCTCCATGCCCGGCGCGACGCCGTTGCCGTAGGTGATCAGCACGTCGACGTCGCCCGCCCCGAAGGCCGGCCGCACGAACCAGGCCGTGTCGATGTTGATGTTGAGGTCGGGATGGGCGTCGCGCAGCTGCGGCAGGCGCGGCAGCAGCCATTTGCGCGCGAAGGTCGGCGTCATGCGCGCCGTCAGGGTGCGCGACTGCGAGCGCAGCGATTCGACCGAGCTCTTGAACGCAGCGAGCAGGCCCTCGACCAGCGGCAGGAGCGCCTGCCCCTGCGCCGACAGCGCCACCTTGCGCGTGTGGCGTTCGAGCAGCGTGCAGCCGAAATAAAGCTCCAGTTGGCGGATCTGGCGGCTGATCGCGCTCTGGCTGAGGTTAAGCTGCTCCGCCGCGAGCGTAAAACTGCCCGTCTCCGCCACCAGCAGGAAGGTTTGCAGCGTCTGCAGCGGCGGCAGCCGGTTGGGGCCGCCCTTGTGCTCCCGCGCATTGGTCAGCATCGCTTTCACCATCCCAAACCCGCCCCCGGACGGCTCCTTGTGGAAATTTCCGCGCCCTATAACCCGGCGGCGCGAATTTATGCAAATCGCGCATCAATCATATGATAAGTTTTCGTTTGTGACAGCCGCCGCCTTTGCTTAACTCTTGCCGAAACAGGGCCGAAACAGGAACGGGAACCCTCCATGACCGCAGCGCCGCACGGCGAGAAGCTCGTGATCGTCAAACCCAGGAAGATCGGAACCAAGCTGCTGGCGGTGGCCTGCATCGTGGTTCTGCTTTTCGTCGCCAACGCCTTCCGCACCGGCGACATCGGCTGGTCCGTGGTGGGCGAATATCTGTTCTCCGAGCCGGTGATGCGCGGCGTGGTCGGCACCATCGTCATGACCTTCTGCGCCATGCTGCTCGGCGTCGTGCTGGGCGTGGCGGCGGCCATGATGCGCATGTCGGAGAACAAGGTGCTGCAAAGCATCTCCAGCGGCTATGTATGGCTGTTTCGCGGCACGCCGACGCTGCTGCAACTGCTTCTGTGGTTCAACCTGGCGCTGATCTTCCCCACCATCAGCTTCTTCGGCCTTTACAGCGTCAGCACCGTCGACGTGATGACGCCCTTCGTGGCCGCCCTTCTCGGCCTCGGCATCCAGCAGGGCGCCTATACGGCCGAGGTGGTGCGCGCCGGCCTCATGTCCATCGACAAGGGCCAGACCGAGGCGGCGCTCTCCATCGGCATGACGCGCTTCCGCGCCATGGCCGGCATCGTGCTGCCGCAGGCCATGCGCGTCATCGTGCCGCCGATCGGCAACGAGACCATCGGCATGGTCAAGCTCACCTCGCTCGCCAGCGTCATCCAGTATGCGGAAGTGCTGCGCAGCGTCGAGGACGTCTATTACGCCAATTCGCGCGTCATCGAGCTGCTGATCGTCGCCACCATCTGGTACATGGTCATCGTCACCGCGCTCAGCGTCGGGCAGGTCTATGTCGAGCGCTATTTCTCGCGCGGCTGGGGCCGCCGGGCGCAGGTCAACCAGGCCGCCGCGCCGCAGGCCGAGGAGGAAGCGCGATGAACCAGACCGTCTCCCCGATCATCGCGATCGACAACGTGCAGAAATTCTTCGGCGACTTCCAGGTCCTGACCGACATCAACTTCCGGATAAACAAGGGCGAGGTGGTCTGCGTCATCGGCCCCTCCGGCTCGGGCAAGAGCACCTTCCTGCGCTGCATCAACCAGCTCGAAAGCGTCGACGAGGGCATCATCACCGTCAACGGCGAGATCGCCGGCTACGAGCGCAAGGGCAACAAGCTCTATCCCTTGAGCGACCGCGCCGTGGCGCGCCAGCGCCAGAACGTCGGCATGGTGTTCCAGCGCTTCCACCTCTTCCCGCACAAGACTGTGCTGCAGAACGTCACCGAAGGCCCGATCAAGGTGCAGAAGCGCGACGCCGCCACGGCCCGCGACGAGGCCCGCGCGCTGTTGAAGCGCGTCGGCCTCGGCCAGAAGGCCGAGTCCTATCCGTCGGAGCTGTCGGGCGGCCAGCAGCAGCGCGTCGCCATCGCCCGGGCGCTCGCCATGAAGCCGCAGGCCATGCTGTTCGACGAGCCGACCTCGGCGCTCGATCCCGAGCTGGTCGGCGAGGTGCTGGGCGTCATGAAGGAGCTGGCCCGCGCCGGCACCACCATGATCGTCGTCACCCACGAGATCGGCTTCTGCCGCGAGGTCGCCGACCGCGTCCTGTTCATGGACGCCGGCCGCATCGTAGCCGACGGCACGCCGGCCGAGATACTGGAGAACCCGCAGAACCCGCGCGTGAAAAGCTTCATCTCGGCGGTCCTGTAAGGCCCCGAAACGCCCGCCCTCAAGAGGAGAACCCCATGAAACGTCTCGCCCTCGCCGCCGCCGCCATGGCCCTTCTGGCCGCCGGCCAGGCCTACGCCGAAAACCCGCTCAATCTCAAGAACGAGAAGGAGCTGCGCGTCCTTATCAACCCGATCTATCCGCCGATGGAGTTCGTCAACCAGAAGTCCGGCGTGCTCGACGGCTTCGACGTCGACCTCGCCAACGCCATCGGCAAGAAGCTCGACCTCGAGGTGCTGTTCGTCAACTCCGCCTTCGCCGAGATGCCGAGCAGCCTGCAGACCGGCCGCGGCGACGTCATCATCTCGGGCATGAGCGACACGGTCAAGCGCCAGGAGACGATGGACTTCGTCGACTACGTCACCACCGGCCCGATCCTCTTCACCACCAAGGCCAACGCCGAGAAGTACAAGGCCCCGACCGACCTGTGCGGCAAGAAGGTCGCCGGCAGCCGCAGCACCACCTTCCCGGACAATGTGAAGACGTGGAGCGAGGCCAATTGCGTCGCCAAGGGCAAGCCGGCCATCGCCTTCGAGGGCACGGCCGATTCCAACGCCGCCCGCCTCGGCATGCGCCAGGGCCGCTACGACGCCGTGGTGCAGGGCGTGGAGACCATCGCCTGGCAGATGACGGTCGAGCCGGACACCTATGTGCTGATCGGCGACCCGATCCTCACCAACGACGTCTTCGGCATGGGCTTCAAGAAGTCGAACCCCGCCCTGCGCGACGCCGTCGCCAAGGCGCTTGACGACCTCATCAAGGACGGAACCTACGGCCAGATCCTCAAGAAGTGGGACCTGAACCACAACGCCGTCGAAAAAGCTGTCATCAACGGCGTGAAATAACGCCGGACGGGGTGGCGCCCCGTTCCGCGCCGCCCCGTGCAACACGGTCCCGATATCATGCCGAACATGTCTTTCCCCGCCCGGAAGCGCCCCGAATGGCCTTCCGGCATGCGGTCGGCCGTCGCCCTCGCCTTCGACCTCGACGGTCCCACCGGCGACGCCATGCTCGACGGCAGCCTCGCGAACAATCTGCGCTATTTCACGGAAGGCTCCTACGGCCCGTGGCGCGCGCTGCCCCGCCTCCTCGACCTGCTGGCCGAATATGGCCTCGTCGCCACCTTCTTCACCCCCACCTGGGTGGTGGAGCAATGGCCGGCGCGCTGCGAGGCGATCCTGAAAGCCGGGCACGAGATCGCCTATCACGGCCATTACCACGAGGTCTTCATCGACTGCACGCCGGAAGAGCAACTCGCCATCATGCAGCGCTCGGCGGAGGTGTTCGAGAGCCGCCTCGGCGTCAGGCCGGTCGGCTTCCGCACGCCTTCCGGCGACTGGAGCCCGCGCACGGCCGAAATCCTCAAGGACTTCGGCGTGCTCTATTCCTCCTCCATGCGCGGCGACGACCGGCCCTATTTCCACCCCGGCCCCGACGGAAAACCGGGGCTGGTGGAAATCCCCGGCCGCTGGGACATCGACGACTACACCGCGCTCGCTTATTTCGAGGAGCCGGATTTCCCCACAGGCCAGGACCGCATCGCCGATTTCCGCGCCGTCGAGGCCAACTGGCGCGCCGAGTTCGAGGGTTTCCATCGCGACGGCCTGTGCTGGACCACCATCCTGCACCCGAAAGTGTCGGGCAAGCCGGGCCGGCTCTCCATCCTGCGCGGGCTTTTCGAGGCGATCCGCGCCCATGACGACGTCTGGGTGGCGCGCGGCCGCGAGGTGGCGCAATGGTGGATCGACCGACACACCGAGGGAGACGCATCATGATCCCCGCCTTTCCGTGGCCGCGAGGGGCGCGCTGCGCCGTCGCCGTCACCGTTCTGTTCGACGACGGCATGGACGCCGTCGCCCGCGCGCCCGACCTCGCCGGCCGCGCCAAGAGCTTCTCCGTCTGGGAATATGGCGCCGCGCGCGGCGTCGACCGGCTGGCCGCGCTGTTCGCCGATCTCGGCGTGAAAACGACCTGGTTCGTCCCCGGCGCCGTGGCGCTAAAGCATCGCGGCCTCGTCGCCGAAATCGCCCGCGCCGGCCACGAGATCGCCGCGCGCGGCGTCGATTTCGAGGATTTCTCCACCCTCGATGCCGAGGCGCAAAAGGAAACGCTGCGGCGCTCCGCCGACATCCTCGCCGAGGTCGTCGGCCGCCGCCCGACCGGCTTCCGCCTGCCGCGCGGGCTATGGCCGCGCCGTTTCGACCGGACGCTCAAGGAGGCCGGCTTCGACTGGTCGGCCTCGCTCAACGGCGACGACGCGCCCTATCTGCACCCGTCCTCGCTGGTGGAGATTCCGGTCCATGTCGAGCTGGAGGACCGGCCCTATTTCCAGTTCAACTTCACCCCGGCCTTCCCGACCGGCCTCGGCCGCATCGCCTCCTATGAAGGCGTGCTGCACAACTGGATCGCCGAGTTCGACGCCTATCGCCGCTACGGCCGCTGCTTCGTCTTGCAGGTAAGGCCGGAAATGACCGGCACGCCGGGCCGCGTCTTCATCCTCGAAAAGCTGCTGCGCCACATCCTTTCCCATGACGACGTCTGGCTCGCCACCGGCGGCGAGATCGCCGCCTGGGCGGCGCGGGAAGCGGGGCCGCTCGAAGCCGGCCATCCGCTGGAGATTTTCGAGCGTTACCGCAAGGAAAAGGGCCTTGACTGAGCATCCCTCCATGGCGCTGGCGCGCCGCGTCGCCGCCATGCGCTTCGCCGATCTTCCGGCCGCCACCGTGCATAAGGCCAAAATCCACGTCCTCGACACGCTGGGCGCGGCCATCGCCGGCGCGGCGTCTGTGGAGACGCAGGCCGTGCTGCGCGCCTTCGGCCTCGACCGGGGCGAGGCGCCCGGCCGCGCGCCGGTCTGGGGCACGGCGCTGGCGCTCGACGCCCGCACGGCGAGCTTCGTCAACGGCGTCTCCGCCCATGCCTTCGAGCTGGACGACAGCGGCGGCTGCGACCATTCCGGCGCGGTGGTGCTGCCGGCGGTGGTGTCCGCCCTGAACGACGTGGACGGACCCGTCAGCGGCGAGCATTTTCTTACCGCCGTCGTCGCCGGCTACGAGGTCGGGCGGCGCGTGCAGGAGGCCTGCGGCGGCTATGAGCGCTTCAACGGGCTCGGCTGGCACTCGACCGGCGTCTGCGGCGCCTTCGGCGCGGCGGCCGGCGCGGGCGCGCTGTTCGGCTTCGACGCCGCCCGCCACGCCTCGGCGCTAGGCGTCGCCTGCTCCTACGCCGGCGGAACCTGGGCCTTCATCCATGACGGCAGCCAGACCAAGAAGCTGCATGCCAGCCGCGCCGCCGAGGGCGGCCTTTCCGCCGCGCGCCTCGCCGCCGCCGGCCTCGACGGCCCGCTCTCGGTCTTCGACGCCGACGGCTGGGGCAATTTCTTCGCGACCTTCGCGCGCGGCGAAGCCGACCCGGCTCTGCTCGACGCCGATTTCGGGAAATTCTGGCGCATCGACCGCTGCTCGATCAAACCCTACGCCACCTGCCGCGGCACCCATTCGGCCATCGACGCGGTCGAGAAAATGCTGGCCGAGCACGGCTTTACGCCCCGCGACATCGCCCATATCGACGTCGCCATGAGCGAATTCCAGGCCGGCATGTGCGGCGGCGGGACGGTCCAGAGCCGCGCCGACGCCCAGATGAGCCTGCCCTATGCGCTGGCCGCGCGGCTTCAATACGGCAAGGTCGGCCTCGACGAGCTGGAGCGCGAGGCCTGGTCTTCCCCGGCCATCGCGCCCTGGCTGGCGCGCACCGCGGTCGCGGTCGACCCGGCCATGGAGGCCGAGGCGGAGCCGACGGTGGCGGTGACGCTGCATGACGGCCGCGCCTTCCGCGAGACGGTGGAATTTCCGCTCGGCGGCATGGAGAACCCGATGAGCGACGCCGCCGTGACCGCCAAGTTCATGGCGCTTTCGACCCGCGTCCTGCCCGAGGCGCGCTGCCGCGACATCCGCGACTTCGTCCTCGCCCTCGACGCGGCCCCCGACGCGAGCCGCCTGCCGAAACTGCTCGCAAAAGACTGAACGCGGGCGCCGAAACGCCCGCGTCTTCCGGTCAGGCCGTCGCCTTCTCCTCGGCGAGGATTTCCCGCGCCATCGGGATCACCCTGGTCCCGTAGAGCTCGATGCTTTTCATCATCTTGCCGTGGCTGGTGGTCCCGGCCGAATATTTGAGGTCGAAGCGGTCGGCGCCGAGCGCCCTGACGGTGGCGGCGATCTTCTTCGCCACCGTTTCCGGCGAACCGGCATAGGTCGAGCCGCGCTCGATCTCGTTGAGGAAGGTTTCCTTCGTCGTCGGCGCCCAGCCGCGCTCGCGGCCGATGCGGTCGTGCATCGCCTTGTAGCCCGGCCACAATTCCTCGCGCGCCTGCTCGTCGGTCTCGGCCACATAGCCCGGCGAATGCACGCCGAGCGGCATGGCGCCCGCGCCCAGTTGCGCCTGCGCGCGCCGGTAAAGGTCGACGAAGGGCAGGAAGCGGCGCGGATCGCCGCCGATGATGGCGAGCGTCATCGGAATGCGATACTGCACCGCGCGCACCACAGATTCCGGGCTCCCGCCGACGCCGATCCAGGCCGCGAGCCGGCCGGTCTCGATGCGCGGATAGACCGTCGCGCCCTTGAGCGGCTTGCGGATGTTCCCCGACCAGTCGACCGGCCCGCCTTCCAGCAGCGCCGCGAACAGGTCGAGCTTCTCGCTGAACAGCGTCTCGTAGTCGGCGAGGTCGTAGCCGAACAGCGGGAAGGATTCGGTGAACGATCCCCGGCCGAGGATCACCTCGGCGCGGCCGCCCGACAGCGCGTTGAGCGTCGAGAAACGCTGGAACACCCGGATCGGATCGTCGGAGGACAGCACCGTCACCGCCGAGCCGAGCTTGATGCGGCCGGTGCGCGCGGCGATGTTGGCCAGCACCACTTCCGGCGCGGAGATCGCGAAATCGCCGCGATGATGCTCGCCGAGGCCGATGAAGTCGACGCCGGCCTGGTCGGCCAGCACCGCCTCCTCGACCACGTTGCGGATCACTTCCGCCTCGTGCAGCGGCGCGCCGCCGGCGTCGACGGTGACGTCGCCGAAAGTGTCCATGCCGAATTCGATGGTCTTGCTCATAGGTCGTCCTGTTCCGCGGGCTCCGGCCGTGGCCGGTCGCGAGGGGCGCGCCGGGGACGGCGCGCGGCTTCCGTTGGGCGACAGATAGGCCGTCCGTCGCCCCGGCGCAAACCGGCGGCCATGGACGCACTGTTCATCGGCGATTGACGACGGCTACCGATGCGCGCCGGCCTGCAACGGCTGCGGCGCGCCGTCTCCCTCGGCGGCCAGCATTTCGTCCGACCGCGCCACCTGGTCGCGCCCCCTTCCCTTGGCGACGTAGAGCGCCCGGTCGGCGGCGCGGATCAGCGCGGACAGGTCGGCGTCGCGCTCCAGCGCGGAAAGGTCGGCGTCGCGCTCCAGCGCCGCCACGCCGATGCTGACCGTGACGTGGATCGGCGTGTCGCCCGCCATCGCCACCGGCGTCTCGGCGATCCGCGCCCGCAGCGCCTCGGCGCGGTGCGAGGCGCGGCCGACGCCCATGCCGGGCAGCAGCATGGCGAATTCCTCGCCGCCGATGCGGCCGACGCAGTCCGGGCGCGGGGCTGCGGCGGCGCAGGCCTGCGCGATCGCCTTCAGCGCGTCGTCGCCGGCGGCGTGGCCGTGGCGGTCATTGAGCGCCTTGAAATTGTCCGCGTCGAGGATGAACAGCGCCAGCTCCCGCCCCTGCGCCCGCGCCGCCGCGATCTCGCGCTCGGCCGTCTCGATGAAATGGCGGCGGTTGTGCAATTCCACCAGCGGGTCCCAGGCCGCGAGCCGCGTCAGCCGTTCGATCAGGATGCGGCGGTCCTCGAACAGCGAGAACAGGAGCAGCGACGGCCCGCAGGCCGCCGCGACGAAGAAGCCGGCGTTGGACAGCCGGTCGGCGATCGACAGATGCGTCATGAAGCCGCCGCCCGACGCGGCGGCCCAGGTGACGGCGGCGCCGATCAGCACGTTGGCGAGCGTCACGCCGCGCAGGTCGCGGCGCAGGCCGATCCACATCAAAAGCAGATAGGTCGCGGCCAGCAGCAGCAGCGGATGGATGGGGACGCCGCTCAGCGTCAGCGCCGCCACCGCCAGCACGCCGGCGGCGCTCAGCGCCAGGTCGGGCGTCGCACGCGGCCTGCCCGCCGGCCGCCTTTCGCCGGCCCAGGCGAGGATCAGCGGCGCGAACAGCAATTGCCCGACCGAATTGCCGATCCACCAATGCGCCAGCGCCGAGGGGATGAGGTCGGGCGACGGGATCGGCTTCTGGAATCCCTGCGCCCACCACCAGGACGCCCATTGCGCCGGGATCACGCCCGGCGGCGTCGCGCCGATGAGATAAAGGACCGTCACCCCGCCCGCCGCGCTGAGCGGTTGCAGGATGAGGAAGATCATGACGAGGAACAGCGCCGCGTCGCGCGGATGGTCGAGGCGCGGCGACAGCCCCAGCCGGCGGAACAGATAGCCGCCCAGCGCCCCCTCGCCGGCGTTGACGAGGCCGATGATCGCCCCGCCCAAAAGCGACGGCCCCGACCACAGCGACAGCACGGTCTGGCCGATGAAAATCCCGCCGGCGACGCGCGGGCCGAACAGGATGCAGAAGGCGAGCGCCACGCCTTCGGGGATGAAGACCACGCTGGTGACGTTGCCATATTCCACCGAAAGGGCGAAGGTCAGCCGGCCGAGGAAGAAATAGGCCATTGCCAGAACGACGCTGAGGACGAAGGTCTGCGGCCACGGGGCGCTCGCCGCCGTTCCGTCCTCTCCGCCCGCCTTGGCCCACGTCTCGCTCACTGACAGCATCTCCCGGTCGCGGACCGAAAGCGGGCCGGCGCGCCCTCTCCGCGCGACGGCATTCTATGAAACGCAACGCAGGATGGCAATTCCCCGCGCCGGCCCCTTCACGGCCGCTTGCGCAGCAATATCCACACCACGAAAAACGCCCCGACGGAGCTGGTGACGATGCCGATCGGCAGCTCCTGCGGCGGCAGCAGCGTGCGCGCCAGAAGGTCGCTCGCCAGCACCAGGATGGCGCCGAACAGCGCCGAGGCGACGATCAGCCGCCGGTGCAGCTCCCCCGCCACGCCGCGCGCCAGATGCGGGATCATCAGCCCGACGAAGCCGATCACCCCGGCCACCGCCACCAGCAGCGCCGTGGCGAAGGCGCAGACCAGGAAGGTCAAAGCGCGCGTCCGCGCCACCGGCACGCCGAGGCTTTCGGCCGTGCTTTCGCCGGCGAGGAAGGCGTCGAGCCGGCGGTGGTTGGCGAGCGCGAAGCCGCCGACGCTGAGCGCGCCCAGCCAGGCCAGCCAGACATTGTCCCAGCGCGCCAGCCCCAGCCCGCCCATGGTCCAGAACAGCACCGAATGCGCCGCGCGCTGGTCGCCGGCGAAGACGAGGTAATTGGTGAGCGCGGTGAAGAGGAAGGAGACGGCGAGCCCGGCGAGGATCAGCCGCTCCGGCCCCTGCCCGCGAATGCGGGCGACGAGGCCGAGCACGATCAGCGTCGCCAATATGCCGCCGGTGAAGGCCGCCGCAGGCAGGGTCCAGATCCCGAAACGGTCGCCGAACACGGTGATCACCGAGACCGCTCCCGCCGCCGCGCCCGAGGACAGGCCGAACAGGAACGGGTCGGCGAGGTCGTTGCGCGTCACGGTCTGCAACAGCGCCCCCACCATGCCGAGCCCCGCGCCGACGCCGACGGCGAGGATGGCGCGCGGCAGCCGCAGGTCGACGACGATCTTGCCCACCGGCCCCGACGCGGCCTCGCCCGGCAGGCCCAGCGCGTGGAGAAGCGCCGCGGCGACGTCGCGCAGCGGAATGAAGGTCGAGCCGTAGGCGACCGAAAGCAGGGCGAGCGCTGCGACCAGCGCCGCCCCCGCCCCGACCGCCAGCCTGAAGCGCCGCGGCGTCAAGCTCAGAACGCGTCCGGGTGCATCGCCTTGGCGATCTTCTCGATGGCCGCGATATTGGCCGGCCCGGGCGTCAGCTCCTCATAGCGCAGCGCCACGAAGCGCTGGTTCTTCACCGCGTCGGTCTCCTTCATGGCCGGATGCGCCTTGAGGAAATCGAGAAGTTTCTGATAGCCGCCGCCATTCTGGTAATCGAGCAGGATGAGGAATTGCGGATTGCGCGTGGCGACCGTCTCCCAGTCGGTGTTTCCCCAGCTCGTATCCATGTCGGCCATGATGTTCTGGCCGCCGGCGGCGGCGATCATCGCGGTGGGAATGGCGAACTTGCCGGCCGTGAACGGCTTGTCGTCGCCCGAATCGTAGAGGAACACCCGCGTCCCCTTGGCGTCGCCCACCTTGGCGGCGATGTCGGCGAGCTTCGCCTTCCAACCGGCGACCAGCTTTTCGGCCTCGGCTTCCTTGTCGAAAATCTTGCCGAGCTTCTCGACGTCGCCGTAGAGCAGGTCCATCGAGGCGGCGGGGCGGTTCTTGTCCAGATGCACGCAGCTTTCGGTCAGCACCAGCGTCTTGATGCCGTGCTGGGCCAGCGTGTCGGGCGTCACCTCGCCGCCCGGCTTCATGCCGTAATACCAGCCGGCGAAGAAGAAATCCGGGTTGGCGGCGAGCAGGTTCTCCATGGTCGGATATTTGGGCGCGAGCTCGGGGATGCTCCCCTGCTCCTTGAGGAATTCGGGGCTGCGCTCGTACCAGCCCGAAATGCCGGTGACGCCGACCATCGACGGCTGCAGGCCGAGCGCGAAGGCCATCTGCGACATGTTGATGTCGTGCACCACCGCGCGCTTCGGCGCGGCGTCGAAGGTCACCGGCTTGCCGCAACTGTCGACGGTCACGGGATAGGCGAAAGCCGGCGCCGCGACCAGCATCGAGAACAGGCAGAGGGAAAGACGGCGCATCATAGAAGCTCCTTTGGCGTCATCTGGACAGTCGGATGGGGATGTCGAACACGGTCAGCTCGCGGTCCTCGAGCGGATGGGCGAGCCGCAATACGTCGATCTCGAACACGTCGCGCACCAGCGCAGGGGTGAGCGTCCGCTCCGGCGGGCCGAAGGCCTTGAGCCGTCCTTCGGCCATCACGGCGACGCCGGTGGCGAAGGGCGCGACCAGCGACAGGTCGTGCAGCACGGCGACCACGGCGACGCCGAGGCCGGCCACGAGTTCGAGCAGCTCGCCGCGCGCACGCGGGTCGAGATGGTTGGTGGGTTCGTCGAGGAAGAGGAGCTTCGGCTCCTGCGCGATGGCCCGCGCGAGCTGGGCGCGCTGGCGCTCGCCGCCGGAAAGCGAGCCGACGCTGCGGTCGCGCAGGGACGCGAGGCCCGTCCGCTCCAGCGCGGCGCGCACGATGTCGCCCTCCTCGCGCCTGCGGCGCAGGCCCGCATGCGGCACGCGGCCGAGCCCGACATAATCGACCACCGTCAGCCGCGCGTCGGGCTGGTCCGCCTGTCCGACGACGGCGACGCTGCGCGCCCGCTCGACCGGCGAAAGCGCCGCCAGCGGCCGCCCTTCCAGCGTCACATGGCCGGCGGTCGGGCGCAGCAGCCCCGCCAGAAGCCGCAACAGCGTGCTCTTTCCGGCCCCGTTCGGCCCGACGATCGCAAGCCTGTCGGCGGCGCCGAGGCTGAGCCCCACGTCCTCGACCAGACCCGTCCCGTCGCCGGCGCGATAGCAGAGCCCGGCGCATTCGAGGATGGCGGCGCTCATGTGCTCTTCTCCTTGAAGCCGGGGATGCGGGCCATGGTCTTGCCCGCGAGCCCGGCCGGCCGGGCGCCCTCGTTGCACCAGCCGTCGGCGAGCGAGGCGTAGAGCTCGGCGAAGGCGAGGAGATGCGCGGCGTCGCGCTCGGCGTCGATGTCGCCGAAGAGGTAGCTCGCCTTGCCGGCGGCGGAGAAGCCGACCGTAAGCGGCCGCTCGCAGCCGGCCATGCAGGCGACGCCGTCGATGCGGAAGGTGCGGGAAAGCTCGGGGCTCATCGCTACGCGCAGCGCCTGCCGCAGCCGCAGGCCGGGCTGGCCCTGTTCGAGAAGGCAGCGCGTGCAGACCGACAGCCTGTGCCTTGGATCGCCCTTTTCCACCCGTCACCTCGATTGCGGGCGCGGAAGGAGCCGGAGGGCGGAGCGGCGCCGCCGTCGAAGCGTCCTCCCGGAACACCCCGTCCGGTCAACTCTCGTCGATGGCAGGTCTCCTGGCTCGCGGATCGCCGCTCGGCCCGGCCTTCCCGGCCTTGCGGCCAGTGGCATGTCGGGCGTCGCTAACCGCCTACAGTTGCGGGGGCAGCCGCGGCGTCGGCGCTTGCGCCTGACCGCGTTCCCTTTTCATCCCGAGCCTTGCGGACCGGGAACCATCGCGGCGACCATAGGATTCGCCGCGGCCAATAGCAAGCCCGCTGCTTATTTCGGCGGCGCTCATTTCCGGCAGGACCTAGGGCCTCGCCGCGCCGGACGTCTGACGCGGCGCGAAAACGCGGTCGTGCAGGATCATGCCGACGGCCATGGCGGCGACGAAAAGCAGAACCATCGGCGCGCCGGTGGACAGCGCCGACACGGCCGGCCCCGGACAGAAGCCGCCCAGCCCCCAGCCCGCTCCGAACAACGCGGAGCCCACGACAAGACGCCGATCCACCGCCGTCGCCTGCGGCAGGTGAAACTGCGTATCGAGCGCCGGCCTGCGCATCCGCCTTTGCAGCGCCACGCCGGGCGCGGCCACCAAAAGCGCCCCGCCCAGCACGAAGATCAGGCTGGGGTCCCAATGGCCGCTGGCGAGATCGAGAAAACCCAGCACCCGCGCCGGATCGATCATGCCGGACAAAGACAGGCCGAAACCGAACAGCGCCCCGGAAAGCAGCGCCACGGCCAGTTGCGCGAAGGAAGATTTCATCGCCAGAACCCCGCCATTGTCGCCACAAGCATCCCCACCGCCATGAACGCCGCCACGGCGACGAAGGACCGCCGGGAAAACCGCGCCAGTCCGAGAATGCCGTGCCCCGACGTGCAGCCCGATCCCATGCGCGAGCCGAAGCCGACCAGGAGGCCGACGACGACCGCCACCGGGGCGGAGGCGGCGATGTGCAGCGCGGGGAGTTGTCCGAAAGCCGCGGCGTAAAGCAGCGGGCCGGCCGTCAACCCGATGACGAAGGCGGCGTTGGCGGCGAGCGTATGGCCGCCAAGCAGCCGGCCGAAAATGCCGCTGACGCCGGCGATGCGGCCGTTGGCGAGCAGCAGCAGCATGGCCGCCGCGCCCAAAATCATGCCGCCGATCAGGGACGCCGTCATGTCCGTTCCTCGTCGCAGAAAATGGCGTAGAGCGCCTCGATCACCTGCGCCGCCTTCTCGCCGGTCAGGCGGTAGAAAATCTGCCGCGCCTCGCGCCGCGTCTCGACCACGCCCGCCTCGCGCAGCACGCCCAGCTGCTGCGACAGCGTCGGCTGGCGGATGTCGAGCCGGTCCTCCAGCGCGCCGACCGAATATTCGCCCTCGGCCAGCGCGCAGGCCAGCATCAGCCGCGCCGGATGCGACAGCGTCCTCAGCAGCGCCGCCACCGCGACGGCGCGGTCCTGCATGTCCGCCGGCGACAGGCCGGGCCGGCGCGTCTCGCCTTGGTTCGGGGGTTTCATCGGATGCGCTCCATAATGATATATAATTGCATATAATATATAATGATGAATTGCAAGCGTCCCCCGCTTCCGCCCGCGCCGGGGTTGACAGCGACCGCCTATGTAATGTTATTACATTCCATCACCCGAACGGAACCCGATATCCCATCACGAGCCGACGGCGCCCGGCGCCGCAAGGAGCAATCGCATGACCCGGAAACTTCCCGTAACCGTCCTGTCGGGCTTTCTCGGCGCGGGCAAGACGACGCTGCTCAACCACATCCTCATGAACCGCGAGGGCCTGCGCGTGGCGCTGATCGTCAACGACATGAGCGAGGTGAACATCGACGCCGCGCTGGTGCGCGACGGCGGCGCCAACCTGTCGCGCACGCAGGAGCAGCTGGTGGAGATGACCAATGGCTGCATCTGCTGCACGCTGCGCGACGACCTTCTGCGCGAGGTGCGCGCGCTGGCCGAGCAGGGCCGCTTCGACTATCTGCTGATCGAATCGACCGGCATCGCCGAGCCGCTGCCGGTGGCCGCCACCTTCGAGTTCCGCGACGAGAACGGCCGCAGCCTGTCCGACGTGGCGCGGCTCGACACCATGGTGACGGTGGTGGATGCGGCCAATCTGCTCAACGATTACGGCTCGGCCGACTTCCTCGCCGACCGCGGCGAGACGGCCGGCGACGGCGACGAGCGCCGGCTGGTCGACCTGCTGGTCGAGCAGATCGAATTCGCCGACGTCGTCGTCCTCAACAAGGTCGGCGCGGCGACGCCCGAGGCGCGCGAGGCGGCGCGCAAGATCGTCGTGGCGCTCAATCCCGACGCGCGGCTGATCGAGACCGATTTCTGCGACGTCGCGCTCAAGCAGGTGCTGGGAACCGGCCTGTTCGATTTCGACAAGGCCGAGACGCATCCGCTCTGGTTCAAGGAGCTGAACGGCTTCGCCGACCACGTGCCCGAGACCGAGGAATACGGCGTGCGCTCCTTCGTCTACCGCGCCCGGCGGCCCTTCGACCCCATGCGCTTCCAGCGCTTCGTCGACAGTTCGTGGCCGGGCGTGGTGCGGGCGAAGGGCTTTTTCTGGCTGGCGACGCGGCCGCACCATGTCGGCGAGATCAGCCAGGCCGGCGCGCTGGTGCGCACGGGCCGGCGCGGCCTGTGGTGGTCGTCCGTGCCGCAGGCGCAATGGCCTGACGACGCCGATTTCCGCGCCATGATGCGGCCCTATCTCGACCCGGTCTGGGGCGACCGGCGGCAGGAGATCGTCTTCATCGGCGCCGACCCGATGGACGAGGCGGCGATCCGCGCCGAGCTCGACGCCTGCCTGGTCGACGCCGACGCCTTCCGCCCCGCCCTCTGGCGCGACCTGCCCGACCCGTTCCCGAGCTGGGACCGCCGCGCGGCGTGAGAATCGGCGCGGAACCGGGCGAAAGAAGGGAACGGTGCGGAACGGGCGAAACCCACCGCGCCGTTATCGGCCTCAACTGACGCCGGATCGCCCTTGACGCTTCGGCAAGCCGAGCGCCTGCCTGTTCGGGAACGCCGCCTTCGCCTTGTCCCGCCCGCTCGTTCACGCGCCGAGCCATCGGAGCGGAATAAGCGGATCGCATAGGCAGCCGGACAAAAAAGACAGCGGATCGACGAGGTCCGCCACGCCGCTTTCAATGTAAGTTGAGTCGATACGGGATCGTCACGCGCCCAACCGGATAAAAGCCGAGGCGGCGTAAAGCCGGCGAGACCGTCGCTTCATGTCCAGTGTTTATCGATCGATAATGGCGCACGCCGGCGAAGCGCGCCGAACGTGACGTTGAACTGATCGAGGCCAAAACCCGGCGCCCTGAACCGCCGATCCGCCCGAGAGTTGATGGTCGCCGGATGCTCCGTCGCCATCGGACGCGGCTCGGCGTTTATGATCGAACAAAAGCCGGCGGCAGTGGAAATGGCGAGGATCGCCGCTCCATACTCGATACGAGCCGACCGAGCGTCGGGGCCGCCAGACGCTCGCTTTCCACCCGATCAGCCCGGCCCGAGAGGACCGGGCCGCCTACCCCTCACTGGAACCGGATCGGCAGGTTGATGGGCATGCGCGCGCGGGCGAAGGCGGGGGGCGGCGCGGGGACCGGCGAGGCGCGGCGCGCCACTTCCAGCGCCAGACGGTCGAGCGCGGGGTCGCCCGACGTGCCGGCCAGCCGCGCCGACAGCACGTTGCCGGACGGGTCGATCACGAAGGTGATCTGCACCAGCCCGCGCGCCGAGCCGCCCGAGCGGCGCTGCAGGAAGCGGGCGTTGCGCTGCATATGCGCCTGCAGCCGCGCCTCCCAGCGCGCCGAGGACACGCCGACCGAGGCGAAGAGCTGCCCCTTGCGGCTGGCGGTCGCCTTGGCGCCCTCGGCGGCGTCGACCTGCGGCGCGCTCGCCTGCCGCGTCTCCGGCGCCTTCTCGGCCCGCTGCGGCTTCGGCTTCTCCACCCGCTTGCGCGGCTTTTCGGGCTTGGGCTTCGGCTTCTCGATCTTTTTCGGCTCGGGCTTCTTCGGCTCCGGCTTTTCGACCGGCTTCGGCTCCTCCACCGGCTTGGGCAGCGCGATCTCGGGCTTGGGGGCCTCGGTCAGGTCGGGCACGATCTCTTCCGGCTTCGGGGCCGGCGCGGGTTCGGGCGTGGGCTCCGGGACCGGATCGGGGACGGGCTCGGGCTTGGGTTCGACGACGGGCTCCGGCTCCGGCGGCGTCTCCGGCTCGACCTGCTTCTGCGGCTCGGGCGTCGTCTCGGGCTGCGCCTGTTCGGCGACCTGCTCGGCGACGGGCGCCTGCGGCTCGTCCACCAGCTCCACCACCATCGCCGCCGGCTCGGCGCCGGCGGGCTGGACGATCTCCTCCGTCATGCGGACGGCGTAGGCCCCGGCGGCGTGGGCGCACAGCACCAGCGCTGCCGCCGCGAACCAGCGGCCCGCGTCGCGCCACGGCGTGTGCGGCGCGCCGTCGGGACGCGCCGTCTTGACCGGCGGATGATCGGGCGGAAGCGGCCTCATGGCGCGGGAGCCTCCGCGCCGACCGTCTCGAGCCCCACAAGGGCCACCTTGAGATAGCCCGCCTGGCGCAGCAGGTTCATCACCCGCATCAGCTCGCCGTAATTCACCACCTTGTCGGCGCGAAGGAAGACCGGCGTCTCGCGGTTCTGGCTGGTGGCGGCGTCCAGCGCCGCGCCCAATTGCTCGCGGGCGACGGTCGCGTCGCCGAGGCTGAGCGTGAGGTCGTCCTTCAAGGTGACGTAGAGCGGCTTGTCCGGGCGCTGCGCCGGCGCGGCGGTCGAGGCCGGCAGGTCCACCCGCACGTCGACGGTGGCCAGCGGCGCCGCCACCATGAAGATGATCAAAAGCACCAGCATGACGTCGATGAACGGCGTCACGTTGATCTCGTGGTTCAGCTCCAGCTCCTCGCTGTCGCGGATTTTCCCGGCCATGGCCCTACTCCGCCGCCAGCGGCGTCGCCCGGCGCTGCAGGCCGGCGGCGCGGAAGTCGATGTCGCGGCTGACCAGCCGCTCGACGCCGGCGGCGGCGTCCGCCAGCAATTGCCGGTAGCCGGTGACCGAGCGGGCGAAGACGTTGTAGCCCACCGCCGCCGGAATGGCGGCCGCCAGCCCGCAGGCGGTGGCGAGCAGCGCCTCGGCGATGCCCGGCGCCACCACGGCCAGGTTGGTGGTCTGCGCCTCGCTGATGTTGACGAAGGCGTTCATGATGCCCCAGACGGTGCCGAACAGGCCGATGAAGGGCGCGACCGAGCCGATGGTGGCGAGCAGCCCCGCCCCCGCCGACAGTTTCCGCCCCGCCCGCGCCTCGATGCGCGCCAGACGCGAGGAGACGCGCTCCTTCAGGCCCTCGCCGCCGGCGCTGGCCAGCGCCGGGCCGGAAAGCCGCACCTCGTCCTCGGCCGCCTGCACCAGCACCGCCGCCGGCCCGCGCGCGCCGCCCAGCGCCTCGGCGGCGTCGGCCAGCGTGGCCGCGTGGCCGATGATCTTCAGCGCCCGGCCGGCGCGCCGGCGCGCGCCCCACAATTCGATGGTCTTGGCCAGCCAGATCGTCCACACGACGAAGGAGGCCGCGGCCAGGCCCAGCATGACGCCCTTGACGATCTTGTCGGCGGCCATGAACATGCCCCACGGCGACAGATCGTGCGGCAATATGGCCGCGGTTTCCGCCGCCCCGGCGGACCCGGCCACGGCCGACAGGCAAAGCCCCGCCATGGCGGCCGCAAAAAATCTACGCATCAATCCGTTCATTCCGCCGTCTCGCAATTCGCAATCGTTCCTGGGAGGCCGCCCGCCCCTTGGGGGCGGCGGACTTCGTTTTACTCCGCACTAACATGACAAATCAAGTCATGTTTCGTTAGAACATGCCGGGGGGCGAAATTGGGGTTGCGCGGCGGCCGCAAATCAGACCTGATGGCCGCGCCCGCCGCAACGGGCGCATCGATTGGGAGACGTGGACATGATGATCAAGGACATCCAGACCATCGAACACGCCGCGCGCACCGCCATGGCGGGCGAGATCGACGCCCTGCCCGCCGCGGCGCGGTCGCTCGCGCCCGCCTATATCGGCCTCGTCGTCGCCATGCTGGCCGTGGCGGCCTATCTTCTGCTGGCCTGAAGGCGCGGCGCTGTTTACCATGGACCGAGGCCGGCCGATCCCGGCGGTTGCCGCAAGCGGCCGGCCGTGCAACCATAACGGCCACCGGACGTTATGCCACAGACCGATCCCGTGAACAGGAGGCCTCCCATGGCGCGCGACACCGCAAAGCCCCGCAAGCTCGAAGAAAAGCTGGAAGACACGCTGGAAAACCTGACCGAGGACGCCACCCAGAGCGACCTGCAGGCGCAGGTCGAGCAGTTGAAGGAAGACATCGCCGCGCTGGCCTCGACGCTGGCCGACATGGGCGCGCAGACCGTGCGCGACGCGCGCCGCACCGTGCGCCGCCAGGGCGAGGACGCGGTCGACGAGCTGAAAAGCCGCGCGCAGGACCTGGAGGCGCAATTGACCGCCGCCGTGCGCGAAAAGCCCATCGCCTCGCTGGCCATGGCGCTGGGCGCGGGCTACGTGCTCGCCCTGCTCTCGCGCCGCTGAGCCGCGCGATGCTGAAGCAGATCGCACCCCTCCTGGGCGCGGTGGCGGGCGAGGAAGCGCGCTTCGCCGCCGCCAACGCCAAGCGCACCGCCATCTACGGCGCGGCGATCGGCGTTCTCGCCATCATCGCCGTGACGTTTCTCTGCGTCGCCGCCTTCCTGGGGCTGGCGAGAAGCTATGGCGGGCCGATCGCGGCGCTGATCCTCGCCGCGGCGGCGCTGATCCTGGCGCTGTTGATCCTCGCGGTGATGAAGATCCAGGCCTCGGCCGAGGCGAAGAAACGCGCCCGTCAGCGCGAGGCCGACAAATCGGCGCTGGTCGCCGCCGCCGCCGTGGCGACGGTGCCCTCGATCCTCAAGCGGCCGATCCTCGCCGCGGCGCTGCCGCTGGCGGCGATCTTTCTGGTCGGCCTGCTGCCGGATAAGAAGAAGGGTGGGAAATAACGGGGCGCGGCCCCGCCCCGCTCAGGCGAAACCCCTGAGCGTGGCGCGGGCCGAATCCGCGTCGGGTCCGAAATCGCCGCTGCCCTCGATCTGCAGGATTTCCTGCAGGCGCGAGCGGGCGCGGCTGACGCGGCTCTTGACCGTGCCCACGGCGCAGCCGCAGATATCCGCCGCCTCTTCATAGGAGAAGCCGGAGGCGCCGATCAGGATGATCGCCTCGCGCTGGTCGTCGGGCAACTGCTCCAGCGCCACGCAGAAATCCTGCAGGTCCAGCGCGCCGTATTGCGACGGATGCACGGCCAGCCTTTCGCTGAACACGCCGTCGGGGTCGGACGTCTCGCGGCCGCGCTTGCGCATCTGGCTGTAGAATTCGTTGCGCAGGATGGTGAACAGCCACGCCTTGATGTTGGTGCCGATCTCGAAACTGTCCTGCTTGGCCCAGGCCTTGACGATGGTGTCCTGCACCAGGTCGTCGGCGCGGTCGGCCTGGCCGATCAGCGATATGGCGAAAGCGCGTAGCGGCGGCAGCGCGGCCAGAAGCTCGCGCCGGAACCGCGAGGCGTCAACCGACGGATCTGACGCTGTCGTCACGCACGCTCTCCTGTTCGACCTGCGCAAGTTTCTCCAGAAGGTCCAATAGCCGGTCCGGAATGCTTTCGTCCTGCAGGGAGGCGTAGAGCGTCCGCAGCTTCAGGCCGACTTCGCATTGCGGACCGAGAAGGTCCATTTGGGACGAATTGTCCTGTCGGATATCGTCGCCTTCGCAAGCGTCGCCTCCGGCGTTGAGGGATGTCGTTTCGCTCATATCTTCACTTTCCGGTTCCACCGGGTTTTTGTCCACAAGCCCACATTTCGCTTCAAGAAGTCGCCAGCTCCGAAAAGGTTCCGGTTAGCCACGCAATTTTTTGCAATAAAGCTCCAGCCGGTGGTGCACGATCTCGTAGCCGAGCGCGCGGGCGATCTCCTCCTGCAGTTTCTCGATCTTGTCGGAGCGGAATTCGACCACCTCGCCCGACTCCATGTCGATGATGTGGTCGTGATGCGCGCCGCTGGCCTGCTCGAAGCGCGACGGCCCGCCGGCGAAGGCGTGGCGGTGGATCGCGCCGCGCTCCTCCAGGAGCTTCATGGTGCGATAGACGGTGGAGAGCGAGATGCTGCCGTCGATCACCACCGCGCGGCGAAAGATCTCCAGCGCGTCGGGATGGTCGTCCGTCTCACTGAGGATGTTGAGGATGATCCGGCGCGGCCGGGTGATTCGCACCCCGGCCCGCCGCAGCTCCAGTTCGTAATCGGGTCGCCTGCTCGCTTCGCTCATGATGCGATTATGCCCCGCGCCGCCGCCAGTTGCAAATTTTCGCAACTGCGGCGCGCCGCTCTCCAAAGACTTTTGCAATGGCGGAGGGGAAATGGAGCGTCGAGATCGCGCATTGAGAACCGTGGATCGCGGGTTCGGTCCCACAGCCGTTTTCGACATTATTAAATGATAACAAAAGCCTATGAGGCGTTCGGCCTCTAATTCCGATATGAAAGCCCCTCTTAGAAGAGGCGGGCTACAATCCGAAAACCAAATGCAACATTCGGGAAAAACGACAGCAACGATGCGGTGCGATAAAGGTCTCGCTGAAGCACCCGAAGCGAACGGTGTGAAAGGCTTCAGCGGCAGTAACAATCCGCGCTTTCCGGTCGTGTCGCTCTGCGATGCGTCCGTCAGGCCGGGACCTTGCCGAAGAAAGGCGACGGATTTTGCGCAAGCGGAAGAGCTCGAAACGGCTGGGTCTCGAACCCGACATGGAAGCAGAAGCCATCCCCCAAGCGGGAAACTCAAGTGAGGAATTTTAAAATGAACAAGTCTCTCGTCTCCGCTCTCGGTCTCGCCGTCGTTCTGGGCCTGTCCGCTCCCGTGATGGCCCAGACCTCGACCCCGGCCCCGGCCGGCGACGCGGCCACGACCGCCCCGGCGGATACCGCCGCCCCGGCCGCTCCGGCCAAGCACGTGGTCAAGAAGGCGCACAAGAAGGCCGCGCATCACGCCAAGAAGGCGACGCACAAGAAGGCCGCCCACAAGAAGACCGTGAAGAAAGCCGTCAAGAAGGCCGCCCCCGCCGCCGCTCCGGCCGCCACCACGAACTGATCCGACGCGATCGGCGTCCGATCTCGAACATCAGCGCAGCTTGACGCAATCAGCGTCGGGCTGCGCTTTTTATTTACCGGCGGCTTCCAGATCAGCGCGCCGCCGCACCCGTCCACAACCAGCCGCCTGCCCGGTCCCTTCCAAGCGAAGAGGGCCCAATTAATTCCAATCGAACTGCATGTCCCGGAAATCGAGTTGACCGCTACGTCCCCCGAAGTTGAAGCCTCCGAAGTGGTCCTCGAACTCGATATAATACGGGCTGAATGGAAGGTCGGGATTTTCCGACCGCATCGTGCCGCCAATGTGGTTCAGCTTATGGTCCCGCGCCCAATCGTGGAGACTGTGATCGCCGCCTTGTTCAGGACGATTCCAGAACGACGTGTAGCCCCGATCTCCATCAACGGATTTCCACCGTGGCGGCGCGCCGGCGTTAGGATCGCTTCTTCGTGGAGTCCAGCGAATGGCGCGGGTATAGCCGAGATCGGGCGGCGGGATCTCGCCGAGGTCCCGATAATGTAGCTTCCCTCGGGTGTAAGGACATCATGGCTGTTGTTCTTCAAGCAGGATGCGGCCGCTCCCATCGCCATCCAGTCCGGCGGGCGGCGCGTCTCGATCAACGGCTTTGGCGGAAGGCAGGCCGGGCCGTCGAACTCGGCTTGCGTCAGCAGGATCATCGCATATTCGCAATCGAGCATATCCTGAAAGCGGTGAAGTCGGGGATGGACGGGGAGCGCCATGACCCGCTCGCGCAGCCCGGCGATCTCGAAGGGCGCGCCATCGTTGTGGGCGCTGTCCCGAAGAAGCTCAGCGCAACGATCTCCGGCCCATGAACCCGATAGTCTTCGGGCAGCAGCACAGTGAAGCCATGCATCAGCGGGGAGCCATTGTTCGGGTCGAGCGGCCATTGCTGCGGTGTGACGCCCGATGGCGATCCGAACACCCAGCCCTGACAATCGGGTCCAGGCTCCACGCGACGGTGCAGCATCTCCATGTCATACGCGTTCAACGGTTGTCATGCAGACAAGACTGCTTATCGCCGCCCGAACGAGAATCTTCCTGCGAGAGAACGTTCTTTGCATTCCTTCCATCATGCTGCTCAAAGTTCTCGAAAAGGCATTTAGTCGCCGCTTCGCTGGCTCGGTCCGATATTGATGACGGCGGACGAGCCTACCTGAACAAAGGAATACTCGACCGCGCCTCGCTTCCACGAAGCCGCTATGCTTTCTATCATGGCGTCCTTATCGAGATTGTCGGGGGCGCCAAGCCGCTCCGACAAGGCGCCCAACAATCCGGCAGGCTTCTGCGTCGAATATGTACAGGCTTTGTGTGCGTTTGGGCCGACGGCAATCCAAAATGAAAGCGACTCGATTCCATCCGTCAACGACCGCCGCCAGCTCGCGCCTTCCACTGAGCCGCCATTATAGGCGAGGAAGCGAGTACGCCATTCCTTCGTTTCAGCATCGGCCAGGCGGCGCCAGCCAAGTTCGTCGGCTTTCTCCGTCGCCGCCCGCACAGTGGGCGCTTCGCAGATGTCGAAAAGGCGATCCACGGTCATGTCTGTCGGCGTCGCCTTGGCTGCTCCAAAATTCAAGAATGCCGCGCATATGCCGCTGATAACCGTCATACGCATGCGCATCGCGCCAACTCCACAGATTATCTCCAAACTCTCGGTGGGACGCCTGATGGGTTTTCAATCACCCTTAATGACTGCAATCAAATTTTCCCAAAAAGCTCTAAAAAGCTAAGCTTCATTTCCAATTCGACCCAATTACAGTCGTATTTTCTTCAAACCACTTATCGAGCACAATTGATATATTTCTCATCTTAATTGCGTCGTCTTTATCCAATGATCCTGCATATCTCATATTTTCATCGCTCCATGCGACATATGGCGTAATTTTAAATATCACCACTGTTTTGTCGCCTATGTTTCTGAGAGCAATATCGTTGACCCCCCATTTTTTCCTGTTTTCGCCATTATCTTCATTCGGCTTCACCAAAATCAATTCTCTGCTGAAAATACTGTCGCTTAAATCGCGCCACTTTGAAAAAGATATATCTTTGGCTTTCTCCTGCGTATAAAACGATTTTGAGAACCAATCCCTGTACCTATCGAATGAGTTGGTGTTAATAACAGGGTGATAGATATATATCCCATACATAAATAAATCAGACCCGTCTGAGCCCTCTATCGAGAATATTTTTCCGCATGCGTCGCCATTGTTCTTGTCGGCGCTCCGCATTTCCATATTCGTTTTCGCCGTATAAGCGTAATAATTCTTATACAAAGGACATATAAGTTCTTTTTTTAAGTCGAAACCATGATCGGCAAACCAGCTTTCTGTAACCGTATTGGTTTGTCCGATAGCCGCCTGAGCGACGAATAGAGCTCCTGCAAGCAACATCCCCCCTGGAAGCAATTTCTTCATTGCGCCGGTAACACCCTCCGAATGTCCTCTATCTGCTCTTCGGTCAGCGCGCGCTTGGGCAGCACCTGGTAGCTGTAATCCGACCTGAAAAACATGAAAAGATGGCGATCCTCCCGCCATTTCGAATAGTCGCCCCACGGAATGCGGTTGTATATCCCCGGCTGCTCGACCTCGTAGGCGTCCTCGTCCCAACTGGCCGTAGCGGCCTGACGAAGCAGTTTGTCCTGCCGGAAGCGGCGGCGAATGACGATCGGCCCGAGAATCGACCCGAGCGCAAGCGGAAAGACGAACGCCACGCCGAAGGTCGGGGCCGCCATGATCAGGGCGAATAGGGGCAGGTTTCCGCGCAGTTCGGGCCACGGCGTTCCGATCAGGTGAAGAAATCCCACCAGCAGCGCCATTGCGACGATCCATAGGAGCGACACTCTGGTTATCGTGCGGGGATCGCGCATCGCACTGAAAACATGCAGACGCCCCGCGCGGCGAAGATCGCGTTCGCTGAGCGTGAAAGTCGCCTTCCGATTCATGGGGCGCTCATCATGGAGTTGCATGGCCGCCATTTACAAAATCTGCCGCAGGCGCCTCCATAGGCCGTCCAAGATCGGCAGCTGGTCCAACATTTGTTCGCAATCATCCCGAAACCTGCGACATGGCGGGCTTCAGGAGCCGCGCGACGCCGCACGGTGACAACCTAGCAAAAACTTAACTGCTTTTGTATACATAACAGCGGGTTTGTCCGGCGGACAGAGGCTTGGAAACCTCAAAGATGAGAAGAGGTAAAGCCTATCCCCTGCGCTCCCGAGGCGCGTGAGGCTTTCCTTCAGAGAGATCGGAATAAGCGCCAATGATGACGGTGCTCGGATGTATTACGCATGAACACGACCTTTCGCTGGTCGTCGTCGCTGCGCTTGTCTGCGGCGCAGGGTCTTGGGCGACCATACGCCTGTTCCGGCGCGCGATCGCCACGACGTCGACAGAAAAGCTCGCCTGGCTCGTCCTCACGGCGTTGGTTTCGGGGGCGGCGATCTGGTGCACGCACTTCATCGCGATGCTCGGCTTTCGGCCTGGCGCGCCGATCAACTTCGATCCGGTCTTGACGATCGTTTCCTTGCTGATCGCGATGGCCGGCGCGGTGTTCGGCTTCGCCATTGCGGCCGGTCCACGCCCACGGCTCGCCCCGGCGATCGGCGGGGCCCTCGTCGGCCTGGCGATCGTCGCCATGCATTATACCGGCATGATGGCCTACCGGGTGCAGGGCCTCATTTCATGGGACAGGTCGTATCTCGTGGCGTCGGTGGCGCTTTCGGTTGCGCTCTCGGCCCTCGCCCTGCACGTCGCGGCCCGCCGAAACAAGCCTGCCGACAGCTATATCGCCACCGGAATTCTGGTGCTGGCCATCGTCAGCCTGCATTTCACCGGCATGACGGCTTTCCGCGTCGAGCCGCTTCTGGTCGACGGCAGCTTCTCCAATCCGGAGGCGCTGCACGCCCTCGCCCTTGCGGTCGCGGGCGTCGCCGTTCCCGTCGTCGGCGCGGGCCTCGCCAGCAACCTCATCGACAATCGCGCGCGCACCGAAGCCTCCGAAGCGCTCAGCAACATGTCGAACGGCCTGGTCATGGTCGCCGGCAACGGCGCGATCCGGCTTTTCAACGACCGCGTTCGGAACATGCTCGGCCTATCGCCGGAGCAACTGCGCGTCGGCATGAGCATCGACGAGTATGTTCGCAATATCGGCTTTCATGAACATTGGGAAGAAGACGAAATTCAGCGGGCCATCGCCGATACCCGTTCCTGGCTGGCGCAGAAGTCGAATAGCCGCGTCGAGCGTCATTTCAGCAGCGGCGCGACCCTGAGCATTTCGTGCCAGCCCATGCCCGACGGCGGCGCGATCCTGACCTATGACGATGTGACGGAAGCGCGCGACGGCCAGAAACAGATCGCCCACATGGCGTTCCATGACGCTCTGACGGGCCTGCCCAACCGCCGCGGTTTCTCCGAACAGATCGCGGCGCTGTCGAAGAACGGCCCTTTCGTCATGCTGATGCTCGATCTCGACCGCTTCAAGGCCGTCAACGATACGCTCGGCCATGCGGTCGGCGATGAACTGCTGGTCAAGGCCACCCATCGGCTGCGCGACAACTGCCGCCCGTCCGATATGCTGTTCCGCCTGGGCGGCGACGAATTGGCCATGCTCGGCAAGCTGACGCAAGATCAGGCCGAGACGCTGGCGGACCGCATGATCGGTTCGTTTTCCAGCCCATTTGAAATCGGTGAGCACAGGGTCACGGTCGGCCTCAGCATCGGCGTGGCCATGGCCGATCGGGGCGACGATCCCGAATTCGTCCAACGCATGGCGGATCTTGCGCTTTACAAGGCCAAGGCGGACGGTCGCGGTCGCGCCGAAGTCTATCGCGACGGCATGATCGAGGAAGTCGCGCAACGCCGTCGCCTGGAGAGCGACCTGGCGCTCGGCCTGCGCGAAGGCCAGTTCGAATTGTATTACCAGCCGCTCTACACCCTCCCCAATCGAGAGCTGGCCGGGTTCGAGGCGCTGCTGCGCTGGCACCACCCCGAACGCGGCATGGTGCCGCCGACCGAGTTCATCCCTGTCGCCGAACAGTCTGGCGCGATCATCGATATCGGGGCCTGGGTCATCGATGACGCCTGCCGACAGGTCGCTCTTTGGCCCGACAACCTCTATGTCTCCATCAACGTCTCGCCGGTGCAGCTGCGTTCGGCCAATATGCTTCAGCAGATCACCGAGGCGTTGGCCAGGCATCGGCTCGCGCCCCGGCGCATCGAAATCGAGATCACCGAGACGGCGATGGTCGAAAACAATGAGCAGATCGCCATCGCGCTCGCCGGTCTCAGAGCGCTCGGCGTCAGGATCGCCATGGACGACTTCGGCACGGGTTATTCCTCGCTCGTGCATCTGCGCGACTTCGAACTGGACCGGATCAAGATCGACCGCAGCTTCATCAGCGCGTCCCATACCGATCCCAACGCCGCCGCCGTCGTACGCGCCATCACCACAATGGCCAGGGAGATGGCGATCGCCACGACCGGGGAAGGCGTGGAGACCGAAGACCAGCTTGCGAACCTGGCCGAATGCGGATGCGGAACGGTCCAGGGCTACCTGCTAGGCCGGCCGGTCGACGCCCGAAGCGCCTCTGCGCTGGCGGGAATCGGGCCTGAATCTGAACAGAACATGCCGCCGGCCATCGCGGGGTAGCCGACGCCGCGAAACTCCGAAACGCATGACGACGATTTCAGGATTAGCGCGACAATTGCGATGGAGGAAAATCGGCCCCGCGCTCCGGTGCGCTGCGCCGAAACACACCCCGATGCCAAGAGAGCGTCAGATCGGATTGCTTTCTTCGATGATGCTCTAACCCGTCGGTCGTTGTAGATGGAGTAGTCCGGACATGGCGGGCTTGAGCCCTTGAACCGTCACCTTACGAAGCTGACTGGTTCTCCGGTGTCTGGATGCGGGATGACGCCCATGGTAACGTCATAGATGGCCTTGAGGCGTTCCGGCGTCATGATCGTTTCGGGTGCGCCGCGCGCGATGAGTTTGCCGGAATG
>UBKJ01000045.1 GCA_900465915.1 Hyphomicrobiales bacterium | reverse complement strand
GTTACGACGCCGATTGACACGCATCATCGTCACCTCCTCGACGCAGGGCCAGCACGGCACCAAATACGGCGCGGCCTATTCGGCTTCGAAATGGGGCATCATCGGCTTGATGAAGTCCGCGGCGCTGGAGTTGGGCCAGTACGGCATCACCGTCAACGCCGTCATTCCCGGTCTCATTGACACGCCGCTTACACGCCACCGCCAGCGCTACGCGCAGGCCGTCGATGATCTGAACAATTCGGAACCGCTGGAAAAACTCGAAGCCGAGGCAAAGAAGAAGCTTGCGGCTAAGTCGCCGCTCGGCGTGCCGTGGCTGCCGCCGGAAACCATCGCGCCCGCAGTGGTATTTCTCGCCAGCGACGATGCTTACATGGTCTCGGGTGCCGCATACGATGTGACGGGTGGTGATAGCGCCAACAATACGGCATGACCCAGTTCTGGGGCCAATAAGCGTGTCGACCAGAATAGGAGAACGGTGTGTCTCGCACTGCTGCGGAAGTCGTAGTCGATAAACAACGATCTGTCAGTCCAGTAGTGAAACCGGGCAGCCAAACCCGTGTCCAGACATTGAGGAGCGCATGGTGTCCGACAGAACGAATTGGTGCACATGGCAATTGAGCTTCGTCATCTTTCCTATTTCATAGCCGCGGCTGAGCACGGCAGTTTTCGAAAAGCGGCAGACGCCCTTCATATCTTTGAATCGGGCGTCAGCAGGCGCGTGCGCGACCTTGAAGACGAACTTGGCGCATCCCTGTTTCAGCGGCATTCCGGCGGTGTGACCCTGACACTGGCCGGAGAACGCTTCCTTCGTCGCGCCCGTGCCGCACTTGAACATATTGAACATGGAACGCGAGAAGTCGCCTCGATCGGCAGATCTGAGAACGGACATGTGAGGGCCGGCATCTTTTCCTCTCTCGCTTCGGGCTTTCTTTATGAATTGTTTCTGGAGTTCGACAAAGAATATCCAGACGTTTCGCTTGATCTGGCCGATGGCAATCCGCCGGAGCATGTAGCCGCTGTCCGAAAACTAAAGCTCGACGTTGCGTTCATCACTGGGACAACCGAGTGGGCCGGTTGCACAACAGAATACCTCTGGTCAGAGCGCGTCTTCGCTGTCTTGCCGAGCAGGCATCCGCTAGCTCGTAAACGGCAGCTTCACTGGCATGACCTTCGTGAGGAGAAATTTATTGTCAGTAACGGCGCTCCCGGTCCCGAGATTCATGACTACCTTGTAAAAAGACTGTCCGGATTCGGCCATCATCCGCAGGTCCGCCCGCAATTCGTCGGAAGGGACAACCTCCTCGCCATGGTCGCGGTTGGAAGAGGCCTTACGCTGATTAGCGAAGCTGGAACCGCGGCAAGGATTCCGGGAATTACATACAAGTCGATCGCCAACGAAATTATACCGTTCAGCGCGGTTTGGTCGCCGGAGAACGACAATCCCGCATGCAGGCGGCTCCTGAGCCTGGCGCGAGCAAGGGCTCAATCGGACAACGCTCAGAAATCGAGCAATCTATGACACCAAAGTCGAGCATCCACCCGGAAGCCGCCCGTGATGGCGCAACACTTGGTCTCGCGCTGCTATCCTTCGCGGCCGGAAGCATGGACGCCATCGCCTTTCTCGCGCTGGGTGGCGTCTTCACGTCGGCGATGAGCGGCAATACCATCGTGCTCGGCCTTGCGATCGGGCAGGGGCAAATCGGAACGGCTCTTCGCGCCGTCACCGCCATTTTGGGATATCTGGCCGGCGTGGCGATCGCCGCGTTTACGCTCAAGGAATCCGGGCGCGGCAGTGGCTGGACCCTTAGCCTTGAAGCGCTTTTCCTTGCAGCCTTTGCCTGCCTGTGGCTCTCCTCCGGTGGTCCCGTTGGAACTTCGATCGTCTACAGCCTGATCCTGCTGTCGGCGGTCGCCATGGGGCTACAGGGTGGCATTGGCCGCGCCATCGGCGCGCCGGGGATCATGACCGTTATTTTCACCAGCACCTACACGTCGATCGTCAGCACAATCGTCGAGCGGGCGACAGCCGGACAGCGCCCCTATATGACCGCGACAACGGCAAGGCAATTGGCGGCGCTGGCCGCCTATCTTGGGGGAGCCGTGATCGCTGCCATCGCCGCGACGCACTGGCGGTCGTTCGCTCCCCTCATGCCCGTCACCGTAATCCTGATCCTTCTAAGCGGGCTGAGATCTCGCCTGATTAACTTCGGTCAGAAGAGGAGCTGAATGCACCTCGGTCGCGACACCGTGTTCGACTTACTCAACAACCTTCAAAAAGTTCGCTTTCGGGGACAAAGTTCGATGACAAACCCTGCATCGCATTTCGAAATAAAACGGTCGGGCTCGGCCGAGACAAAACTGTGTTTCTCGGCAATCTACCGGCGGATGTTCAGTTGGATACCCACCGGACGGTTCTCGCATAGCTTCTTGATGCGGGCGACTGTCGTAGCGGGCACAGCTGCGCTTGCGGGCTGCGCCAGCCAGCCCCACGAATTACTTGCGCCGGAAATTGCGCCTGCATCGTCCGCGGCGATCGCTGGCGATCATCACATCTACATCGTCACCACGCGCGCGAGAGCCAGCGACCCACGCGAGGTTTACTCCGGGCAGCGTTCGCGCAAAGCGACCTATGCCATGGCTGACGTCACAGTGCCGCGCGTTCACAAACGTGGCCGCATCGAGAGGACAAATAGCAAGGTCGCCGATCCTTCCAAATATTTCACGGCGAGGAGCGTGTCGGGGTATCGAGACAAGGAGGCCTTTTCGAAAGCGCTGCGTGCAGACATCAAGGCGCGCGGCGGCAATGCGCTCGTCTTCATTCACGGCTTCAATACCCAATTTGATGATGCGGTCTATCGCATCACACAGATCACCCAGGATTCCGGCTACAAGGGCGCGCCGGTTCTGTTCACCTGGGCCTCGGCGGGAAAGACCATCGATTACGTCTACGACACGAACAGCGCCACGGCCGCTCGCGACGCGCTGGAAGATACCTTGCGTCTCATCGCGAAGTCCGGCGCAAAACGTATCGACATCGTCGCTCACTCGATGGGCAACTGGGTCACGACCGAGGCGCTGCGCCAGCTCGCGATGACCGGGGACAAAGACCTGAGTGGCAAGCTCGGCGATGTCATACTCGCTTCGCCGGACCTCGACGTCGATGTCTTCAAAAGCCAGATGGAGCGCTACGGCAAGCCGAAGCGCCCGTTCATCGTCCTGGCTTCCAGAGACGATCGTGCGCTCGATATTTCGAGTTGGATCGCCGGGGATAAGCCTCGGCTCGGCGACTATCTCGACACGAAGGACATCGTAAACTACGGCGTCACGGTCGTTGACCTATCGAAGGTCAAGGCTGGGGACGAGTTTGATCACACGACATTCGCCGACAACCCGGACGTTATCAAGCTGCTGGGTGAGGGGCTGAATGAGGAAGACGCCGGCTTCCTCGGTCAGAACGGCGCCGTAACAAATCGGGTGAATCGCTTCGCCCAAGGCATCGGTCAGACGATGGCGTCCGCAGCAGAGATTGTCATTACAACGCCTTTGGAAGTGCTGACCCTTGGTGGAAAGCTGCGATAATCGTGCGAGGCAGAGCAGAGCAAGAAACGAGTCGCTGACATGGGCTCGGCGACGTTCAAACAGGAGTATTCATCATGTCGAGAGTTGCTCTTATCGGTGCATCCGGTCATGTCGGATCGCGCATTCTTAAAGAACTCGTCTCCCGAAACCATTCGGTCACCGCTATTGCGCGCGATCCGAAGGCGATTGAAAAGCGCGAAAACGTAACCGTTAAAAAAGGGGACGTTCTCAACGGGCAAGAGCTGGCGGCTCTCCTTCGCGGTCATGACGCCGTGATCAGCGCGGTAAGATTCACCGATAGCGATCCTGCCGTCCTGGTCGACGCGGTGCGTGCGTCTGCCGTGAAGCGGTATCTCGTGGTCGGGGGCGCGGGCAGCCTGGAGATCGCGCCGGGGCAACGCCTGATGGATCAGCCCGCCTTTCCCGAGGCTTATAAGACGGAGGCCTTCGCTGGCGGCGAGTTTCTCAATCTCCTCCGCGGAACTGATGATCTCGACTGGACGTTCCTGTCGCCGTCCGCACTGTTCGTTGCAGGCGAGCGGACTGGAAAGTTCCGGCTCGGCGACGACACGCTGATCGTCGACGAAGCCGGAAAATCGTCCGTATCGTTCGAGGACTTCGCGGTCGCGCTCGTCGATGAACTCGAAAAACCCACCCACATTCGTCGTCGATTTACGGTCGGCTACTGAGAATCAACCCCCCGCTTTCAGGAAGGAGCGCCTTCATGGCCAGAGAATATAAAGTTGCAGTGCTGGTCGGCAGCCTGCGCAAGGATTCGTACAATCTCAAACTCGCCAAGGCTCTGACTGGCCTCGCGCCGCAGAATCTGAGTTTCGACTTTGTGAGCATCGGCGATCTGCCGCTTTATAATCCGGACCTGGACAATGCCGAACGCCCAGACGCGTGGCAACGCTTTCGCAACCAGATCCGCCCGGTCGACGCAATCCTCTTTGTCACGCCGGAATACAATCGATCGATCCCGGCCTCGCTCAAGAACGCGCTTGATGTCGGCTCGCGCCCGATGGGCGAAAGCGTGTGGAATGGCAAACCTGCGGCGATCGCGAGCGGTTCGCCGGGCGGCATCGGTGGCTTCGGAGCAAACCACATCCTGCGCCAATCGCTTGTCTTTCTCAACGTGCCCGCCATGCAGCAGCCCGAGGCCTATGTCGGCGGCATAGCGAACCTTTTCGACGCAGACGGCGCCATCGCCAACGCTGACACAAAGACCTTCCTTGGGAGCTTCATGACCGCATTTTCGGCGTGGATCGGATCGCTCGCTAAGTGACGGGAGGATCGCATTCAAATGCACCTGATCGCCATAGAAGTGATTTCACGACATCTTAATAGAGCGGGCGAGACTGGATGCGCTTCGGAGATCCATCACTAAAACCAGAAGAAAGGAAAGCTGAAATGACCGACAAAATCAGAGAAGGCATGGAAGTTATCGGCGCTGATGGCGTTCATTTGGGAACGGTTGAAAGCATCCAGAACAACCGCATCAAACTCACGAAGAGTGACAGTTTCGGCCAGCACGAAGGTCACCACCACTTTATCGAGATGGGATTTGTAGCCGGCGTGGAGGGCGACAAGGTCCGCCTCTCAGCGAACGCGGATGTTGCCGTTACGCTCGAAGAGGAAGCCTCCGGTCGGCCTGTTCAGTTGTGAGCAATTTACCCAATTGCTTCATGCTGTTCCGTCTGTCGTGTGGCGCTTTTTCAAGTTCCACAGCGACAGGGCCAAGCGTGTACTAGTCTGAGGACGGTGGGATTACGATCGCACCGCCTTCGCCTAAACGCATCAACGCCTGAGATCGAGAACGGCGCACGCGCAGGGTCGGCAAGCTGGACGCCGTCGTGGCGATCCACGCGGACCTTCTTGATACGCAAATTCCCTTGGGGTCAGATTCGGCGGAAATCGCGGCTGTCAGACGATCGCCCTCTCCAGGCCGCCGTCTCTGCGCGATTTTATCCCCGTTTTCACTTTTTCGTGCTGACAATCTGCTGACAAAAGCTGCAACTCAGGCCGTTGTAAGCAAAAGGCGTCCCGTGGGACGCCTATTAACATGCTGAAATTCTTGAGAAAGTCTGGAGCGGGCGAAGGGATTCGAACCCTCGACCCCAACCTTGGCAAGGTTGTGCTCTACCCCTGAGCTACACCCGCTCGCGCCAGTGACTTCGT